>NJBF01000081.1 GCA_003144275.1 Candidatus Heimdallarchaeota archaeon B3_Heim | reverse complement strand
AATTATAAAGCGTCTTATAAGTGACTCAATTTACTTTCCTAAACGTGGTACAAGAAAAATTGTGAAGAAAGTGGTAATTTTCCTTGTAAAATTTCAAACTAGAGATGTTAAACTTTCATCAGAGCATATCAATTGGAAATGGGTAAATTTTGAAAAAGCGTTGTCGATGCTAACTTTCGATGATTATAAACGAGTATTAAAGGAATCGAACGAAGTTATATTGAATGAATCCATTATCTGAATATTATAAATAAAAAAAAAGAAGGGAAGGAAATTAATAAAGCCTGTTTGAAACAAACTGAGTCGTAGTTTCCCTTTTGCGTGATTTCTGAACGACCGCAACACGACTCCATTTTTGAGTTAATCTCTGATTCATATCAGGAACTTGACTCTGATCACGTACAATTCTTCCAACTATTAGGTCAATGGGTAAAAAGAAGGCTTTACCAAGGTTGTGAATTGCGAGATCCTGCAGGAGAGGACGCTCCCCAGTACTTTCGGATATCACTTCCAAATTCAGTGCCATCTTACCTAAAGTTTGGCCATAATAATGGTCCATAAGGAGAATGTAGATGAAAAATACTACAGAAGAAGGTCCCAGACTAAAGAGCCATTGAAATGGACTAAATACTCCAAATGACCACCAAGTCCAGTCACTCATAGTGAAAAAGAGTATAGATGTGAATGTACTCGTAATTGCACTAACGATAAAGAAGTCAATAATATATGCCCAAAATCTTGGACCCCAATCGGCTACAACTAATTTTGTTCCAGTAGGTTCCAAATATCCTAACTCTGACGATTTTACTGCAGTATCGATGGCTTTTCTATCTTCTGAAAGAAGAATTTCACCACACTGAGAACAAAACGTACTATCTGCGTCACTGGTTGAACCGCAATTAGAACACTGAAGTTGATAATTCGCTGCTGTTCTTTCGATTGGTTCTACACGCGTTGCCATTGCTCCCTGGTAGTAACGAGTTCTTTCAACTCTCCGTGGTTTAGATCGTAAACCGCTCCAGATAATAATTATCCCTAATAATAAGAATAATCCTCCGAAAACAGTCAAAACCCATCCAATTGCATTGATAATAGGAATACGTGCTCCAATGCTGAATGTAATATTAACTTTGTTTCCTAGACCCATATCTGAATTCATCATTATCAATGTTAAAGTACCACCTGTCAGATCAGAGTAAGAGGGAGACCATACAAATTCATTTCCTAATTCTTCTCCTCCTAATAGCCAATTGACATCAGTAGAACTTGGAATTCTTGTTGGATTACTGCTAATAACTGGTACCATGCTTATTGCAGGACCATTTTCCTCTGAGTCGAATGGAAAGGCAGTTGAGAAGTCTAAGTTAGTAATTTCTAGATACGAAACATTTTCTAAAAAAATCTCAGCCTGTTCATACGTTGTTAATCCCAAGAATATTTCTTCATTTGTTTCCCCGAAAGCATTAACTTTGAGAGTTACAAAATCCGAAGGATCAATCCTTATACCTAGCTGAACATCGTCTAATGGAATATCCAAACGAACTGCAGTAACATTATCATCAGTAATTTGATAACTTTCTGAGACAAAATATCCTTGATCATCCGCGAATATGGGTGTAACAAGGAGAACTGCAGATCCACCAAGAAAAATGGGAAATCCAATTAGAACAATTAAAATTCCAGCCACAAGTTTTATTGTACTTGCCATAAATTCATTTCCGTTATATTTTCTGTTTGAATTATCCTTCCTAACACTGGAATATATAATATCAGCTAGCGGCAATTTATGTGCCAGATTCCCGTTGCTTGTACTTTTTAAGGGTGTTTAACAGCGCTTTTTCCAAATCTATATGGAATTTATTTGTTAAACAAAGTAAAGCAAATAGTAAATCACCACTTTCCTCTTTTATATTCTGAATCATCACAGGAGAATCAGTAGATACCCCCTTATTCCTTATACCAGCAAAAATTTGTATGGCACGGGACAATTCACCAAGTTCCTCAGTCAGGGCAGAAAGAAGCCAGGCTGGATCCCAGTATCCGCCATGGTTGTTGATGAAAGAATCAATTTCAGCAGCTAATTGTGTCAATTCCATACTTATTACCTAATATCATTGAAAAATGTATGCGATTCTGAATATAAAAGGTAAATAAACAATCTCTAGTGAAAGATATTGACTAGTAAATCTACTCGACTTCGAGGAAAACACACTATTCTTTCTCCTCCTGTGTCTATTTTGGGAGGTACCTTGGCGAGTACTGAACCTCCTGAGGAGGATTATTCCCGTACGCCGTATGTAGACTTTTTGGAGTGTTACATTTCCGATGTTGAACTGGATTATTTTAAAAAGCGTCGTCCCTTGATTGAGCATGAAATGCTTAGTAAAACTGGTCATCAGTTTTACATTCTTCGTGGGAAAACGGCTCGCGGTAAAAGTGAGGCGATGTGTGTCTATACTCTTCATGAAACGTTAAAGGAGGATTCTTATGCTTTTGTCCTAGCACATAATCGCGGATTAGCGGAAGAACTCAAGGATAAATTCGCTACTTTCATGAGACGACTTAGCGATACCCGTCAAATTGTCGCATATTATAAGGATACTGAAGAAGAAAACGCGCTGATTCGAGATCAGGTGCGTGAGGGCCAGGATCGTGCAGCGGTGTTTATTATGACACCCTTTATGCTGTTAGGGTCATTTACCAGTTTTTCTCTTATGGGACAGCTCGAATATCAAGAAGTCTTAGATCAGCTGGGCGACCGTGATATGTGGGGGAAGGTGTTTTCGTCTTTTAATTATCGCTGGGCGGAAAAACTCTCTTCCCCCTCCATTATTTTGATCGATGAGGTTGATTCGTATCCGCTTTCTGTGCTACTCTGTCTATCCATCTTCGTTCGTTTTTTAATCAGGAAAAATCCAGGGATTAAAGTGATTCTATCTTCAGCGACCGTGAGTAATCCTGATCTGTTTGCTACCCTGTTTTTTGGGCCAGAAAGTGACTATCTAGATCAAACGGGTCTGGGTCGAAGAGGTACCACTAATATCAATGTCTATTGTGAAGATGAACCTCAAGAGCTCCTAGAATATTTTGTTCAGGAAGTTAAAACCTATATTCAAGCGGAACGTGCGAAAGTTAAACCAGGAAACAAGTATGTGCCACGGAAGATCATATTGTTTTTGAATAACAAGCGCGACATCGATATCAAAAAGCTCATAGGCACCTTTTCTGCCTATTTTACCACCGTACATGGGGACATGCTCTCTAAGACAGTGGCGAAAAGAATTCGGAACTTTCGCCATAACCGTCTTCAAATCTGCCTGGTCGCTACAAGCATCATTCAGACAGGGTTAGATATCCCTGATGCGTTTTGGGTGATTTTTTATGGCATTCCCCATTGTGATCGTGAATATCTTCAACAACGAGGACGCTCCAACCGTGATCCGTCACAGGAGGGGAAAATTGATATTATCTTACGTGCATCGAATACCTTTGAAAATAATAAAGCAGCTAATGTTGATGCTCTAGCTCACTTTATTTTCCAAGAAGAACCTCCTCCATTCCAAACGCCCCTTTTTACTCCGTTAACATTGCAGTATGCTATAGTAATGGGAGTGGTATTCGGCTTTTGGAATATTGTAGATCAGTTGAAGAAGGGATTTTATGGAAGGGATGATTCGAGTTATCTACAGGAAGTCGAACAGGCATATATCAAATTACTAGATGAACATGTGGTCACAGTGGGTTCTGATGAGCAGATTTGTCCTACTGCAACAACAAAGAGGTGGATTCATGCGTTTCCCAGACGGTTTGGTACAGAAATTTACACTGTTATCTTACGCACAAAGACTTCGAAAGAGAGGAAGCTAGGCACAATCCGTCTCTTGGAACTGTTTCGCAGAGGACTCCCAAGTCAAACATTAACCTACATAGATGATACCTATCAGGTCGTTGAAATCAATCCCACTGCGAAAACCGTCTATGTGACAAAGGGCTTTCTTGAATTATACACTATGAAAAACAAGGTTAAAAAGACGATAACTGCCACCGAAATCTTAGCACATGACCTGAAAATTAATGCAGCCCTTGTTGAAGTCATTGAAACAGAGCGAGTAGTCAAAAAAGATATACGAACAGGATCATTTGACTTGAACAATGTCCCGCTAGCTCAGAATACCGATTATACAGGGATTTTTATAAAGAAAAAGAAGATTACAATTCCAGTGGAAAGGAAAATCCGAAAATACTGTGATATACTCAACATTGATCGGTCAGTGTTTCGATCAACCACCTGTTATCATGAAGAACTGGGGTTAGGATCGCTACTAATTGATACCAGCAACCTTGGTCTGGCGTCCATGTTTTATCAACAATGGATACTGCTAAAAAAGACTCGGAATAAGATAAAGAACAAGAAAGAGCAAAAGAATGTTCAGACACAAACTCTTTATCAAGAAAAGAAAAACCGTTTTCACCGATATCTAGATGATTATCATTTCACGGTGGGATGCATTGCCGATCTGCATTTCAATGGCCAGCTAATCACAATCAATGGCCAGGAGGTTAATTTTCGACAGTTTTGTTATACTCTAGTAAAACCTCTGAAAAATGCCTCAGTAATCATCTTTCTCGGAGACACCATTGATCGATTAGCCGCTCATGATTTTACTATCGCAAGAGCTCAACTATCTATCCTTTACGAGACATTGGACCAGTTAAACCTACTCCATAAGACGATTTTTATTTTAGGGAACCATGATTACGACATGCGATATTTTCGTTGGCGAAAACCAATTAATACCATGACAGAAATCCGCTGGTCTCTGAAACCTTATCAAGATCTTATTTTTATTCATGGTCATAATTCTAAGATGGAACAATATCTGGGTAAACAAGAAATCACTGCAAAGAAAGTTTACAACTGGCGAACGAATTTTTCAAAACCTGTGAATGGTAAAAAAGTAAGAATAAGTGACATTGTAGTGTCTGGCCACCTTCATAAGGGATTTTGTAACCGTGAACAGTATTCTCTTGGTGTACCTTCAGCGAGGAATTACTGGTTGTTCCCACAAAATGAGGGGTGGATAGGACTGTTTGGCTTTAGTACTTTTGACGATCCTTGGGAACCATTGATAGCCATTGAGGACCCTTACAAGTGTGAAACATAAGAGAAATTCGAATTATGGATATGTCGTTTAACCAACGTTAATAGACAGATAGGAGTCTTTGATATCAAATCTACCTTGATTGACTGAACCCTTATAGATGAATTGATGAAAGTATATACCTCAGTTTATATTTTTCCTATCTAAACCAGCCATGGACGACGTTAAAGATCAGGAGAATTTAGGATCCATTGTTTCAAAAACTGGTAATTTCTCTACTTTAATTGTACATGATAAAGATAGCGGCGTTTTTTACCAGTTTCCAAATGTGGTAAATCTACCTCACATTCCTCAATTAGGTCTTCACATAAATCCTTATTCCCCTCTTTTTGAAAATCCTTCATCAAGTCTCTCGCAATTCGAAGTTGTTTGTGCCGTATCTCTATCTCTTTATCAGTAAAATCCCAAGTTTGAAACCTTAACCCATTATTCTTCAAGATTTGTCCAAGAGTGGTATTTTCTGGAAGCAAAATTTCAGGAGAATCAGTAGCAGTGCAATATTGGAAAGTAAAAAAACCCATTTGACCATTTGGAGGTAAAATTCCTTTTATTTGATCAATTACCTTATTTAAATCCTCTATATAATGAACAGCCGCAATTCCTATAACTGTATCAACATCTATTATATCTAAAGGCAGATTATTAATATCTCCTATTTGAAACTCCAAGCGATTCTTTTTTTTTTGAGCTCGTTCTTGGGCACGTTTAATAGCAATCGTAGCGATGTCAATGCCAAGAACATGAGCTTGAGTAATATCAGAAATGTATTCTGTTATCCTACCAACACCACACGCTAAGTCCAGTACCCTGTTTCCAGAAGTAAGGTTGAGCACTTCGAGTAGTTTATCCAATTGTATCATGTCCATCATATTCGCCTGGCTCAGATCCTTTCCAAATACCTGGTAACAAAATGAAGAATTGGCTTTACTCTGATCACTTCGAACAAGAGTATCACTGAATTGTTTGCCAATTCGTTCTCGCCTCACCTGTTTAGCTTGTGACCTACCTAAGTGTGTTAGTGTATATATGAGGTTGGTGTCTTTAATGTTATCTTTTTGAATCAAATCTTTAGTACACAGAAGCTTAAATGGAATTTTCCAGTCTTTAATCCATGTTTGTTCACTAGGAGATAATTTCTGAATCAATCTTCCCCGTTTACAAATATAATCTTGAGTAGGGACTAATTTATCCCCTTGTTTGGTTCTTTCATCTTCTTCCTCCTTAATTGCAGAGGGGTACATTTCTAATGATAGAATTGCGTCTAAAATCTGTTTTTCTTCCTCAGAAAGAAGCAATTGGTTTTTCTTAATCACTATTATTCCACGCAAATTTTTCCATTTTTAGATTCTTCTCCAGAAATAACCGCTCTAAACTTGGTATATCCTTTTCCAATCTAAACCAGCCATGGACGACGTTCGTGTTACAATATTCCTTAGCATTTCATTGAAGGTGAAAGCAATAATTTTTTGTTTCAAGATGGGGAACCTAAATTTTTTTTTAAGGAATAAGTAGTTATCTTTTGAATTCGATTTAATCATAAAAGAAGTGAACAAATTTAATTTTTTATTATATAACAGACATTAAAAGGCGTACGCCTCATCTGCACTAAATCTTTTTTTCAAAAATAATTTGGAAAAAAATTATAGATGTGCAATAACCAACCAGTACTTCGTAACTATGGGAGAGGGTGATCTTCATGAAATCTCGAAGGGGAAAGACTTAAATGTGGAGAAAAGCAATTAGTAGCCATTATGGACAAAATAAAACTACCTCGCTTTCCACCACGGAAAGCACGAAATACACCGACCCTTATAAACTTTGTAGTACGCTGGTTAGATAAATTTCAAATCTTATTAAACCCGATCCCAAGTAGCTCACCTTTCAAAATGAAAAATCGATTGAAATTACTTTTACTTACCGCTATAGATCGAACCTCAATTTCTCGCAAAGCTCGAGATCTACGAGAGCAAAACCTCCCAATCCCCTCAGGTGAAGCTACTTTAGCATGGTTAAAAACCAAATCAGTTGAAGACATAACAACCTCGCAACAAACTGGTTTCTACCAATTCTTAGAGAGTCTGCCTGAGAACTTTCAGTTTGCTCGGAAGCAAGGAATGTTGCTAGCGATCGACTTCCATACTGATCCTAATTATGCAAAAACTTTATCCGCTTATATCTGTAAAGGTAGGAAGAAAGCCAGTACCCACCAGTCTTATAAATATATCACAGTCATTTGGTTAAATGCACCCGAACCAATCACGTTAGCAGTCCAACTTCTCCCTATAAAGCATTCGACTTTCAAGACGGTTCAGAGCCTTTTGACACCTCTACTCACTCAAGAACGAATTGTTGGAGTACTTGCGGATGGTGGATTTTATAATTGGGATTTAATCCAGTGGCTTATTCATAAGCAAGTTTTTTTTATCATTCGAGGACGTGTTAATGCAGGTGTTAAACCTTTGGTGCAAAAACACCAAGAAGAGTTACGTCAAAAAGGAACACATTTGGTTGTAGACTATCGAATGAATAAAGGTCATACTCGGAAACGGCTTCCCGTTAAGCTCGCTCTTTGTCGAGCAGGTGATCGTATCATGGCTTTAATTGTACCTCCCACCTGTGTTCTCTCAGGAAGACGGATAAATGAGCTTTATCGGCAGCGTTTCACGATTGAGACCTATTATAG
>NJBF01000080.1 GCA_003144275.1 Candidatus Heimdallarchaeota archaeon B3_Heim | reverse complement strand
GCTTTCAAGGCATTAAAAAAACCCCGCCAGACCTGTTCTATCTGTCGCAAGACTTGTTGAGGTAAATAGCTATCCGAGATGGTTTTTAATGCGAGATAGACTGGTTCGTGCTTGAGCCGATGATATAGCGCCGTATACTGGAGCCATTTTCCTGCCCTGAAGAATTCTTGGCGAACCTCATAGGTGGCGCGATTATAGAGGTTTTTCGCGCAGGTGTACAAATCAGTAAATATTGGCCGCGGTTTCAGCTGCATTCGGATCGCTAACTGCGGTTGAGGGTGTTTCTTGGTGCGCATTCCCACCTCTTTCTAGTATTTTCCCTCTTATAAGCTTGAAACAGAGAGAGAGCGGTGAAAGTGACGAATACGACGAAAATGAATGTTTTTTTCTTGTACTAAGGATACGTACCTAGTGGCGGACAAATTTGTCGCATATCATTTCATCTCAATATTCACATTTTTTCGGGAAGCGATAGGAGTTTCAAGTTTGTTTCGGGATCTAATTCACGAATAACTTTGGGTTTGAATACCATAACAGAAAGCTCACAGGTAACCGAAATAATACACCCTGGTAAAATATGCCCCCCCACACAAGTTCCATCGACTCTACCAAAAATTCCATGAAGATGGACAATTTGATTCTCTGCAATATTACCAATTATCGACAGTACTTCAAGATTTTCTTCCAAAATACTTTCTAGATATTTTTCTCCGTTAAAAAACCCATATTTTGCTTGTGATACAGCCCCTATCCCATAAATCGACCCAGCTCCAATATCTGGATGTTTCTCACAAAACTTTTGTAATGATAGAAGTAGATCTTCACCTTTTAATAATCGTATTAAGAAGCTATATTGGTGTGTTTGTTGCATAAATTCCATAATTAATCAACGCTACGTGATGTCTATATTCGGGAAGAATATTTGCGAAATTATAAATTTATTCTGTAAATAAAAAGAGTTTTACACCTCATAGATTTAATTAAAGAGTAATCCTTGTGCAAAGTATCAATTGAGTATAATTTGAACCACAAAATTTTTAAATAATAGATCGTAGAAGTTCCTAGTAGTGGGAGAATTAAGAAATACCCCTTCTTCCGAGATTTCGCTCAGGTGCTAGAACCATGAAGATTCATTGTGATAGTGATTGTCGTCCATGTGTCTTTGAAGGGGGGCCAAGTCGTGATATTTCAGATCAATTCGAAGCTAATTATTGCCCTACCTGCAGGAAAGCTTTCTTCTGTGATGTAGGAGTAATTCAACACTTCTCCACCGCTAGTAGCGTTTCCTATTCTTGTGTAGATTGCAATACTCCTCTACTGACAAAATCTCTTGAAGAAATTAGTATGCTTCAAGCTCGTTTCTTCTTGAAGAATCAATCACACTCTAGTCGTCTCTCTTATAAACAAAAATTTATTCCCAAAAAGGATTTAGCGTCTCTTAAATCGCTTTCAATGTTATACGATACTAAATCTGTAAGTACTTATCACCGCTCATTGATTGATGAAATCCGTCATATTTCAGGGTTATCACCACAGGTTATCAGCAATTTTGCCCGGGAGTACGGGATTAGCGAGACAATTATTTCTAACCTATCGGGAGAACGAGAAGAAATTCTTCTCACACTTGCCAGCTTACAACCAAAATTCATTGAAATACTATATGCAATAATAATTGGACGCGATCCTTCTATCGAAGGAGGATTAGCCTTAAGATTCACTGTTTACTCTGAAAATATTGGAGATATTGTTTTTATTCAGCCATCTGGGGCATTAATAGAAAGCGGTCCATTTGATCTAATCGCTTATGATCATCAAGGCATGATGATTTGGATTTTTTGCATGCAAGAAACTGTCGATGCTGACGATATAAGTAAAATCGTAAACCCAATATTGAATCAAACATTAGAAGAATTTAAGGGAATTTCATGTATTTATATTGTCGCTCAAGGATTTTCGTGGGTATCAAAGCAAATTTTAAAGAAATATCATGGTATTGTTATTAGAGAGGGAGAAAAAACACGAACTATTCCTTTCAAGTTATGGACTGAGGAGAAAAAATCAGATCAACGTCAAATCTTATTTAAATCGGAAATCCTCTGAAGGCGTGTGAGTTTTTTTGTCTTCCCCGACACAAGTAAATGAATTTCATCCGTATTATAAAATAGTATTTCTTGGAAAACAAGGAGTTGGGAAAACCTCAATTATACGAAGACTAGTTGCTTCAAATGTTGATACAGATTATGTACCTACTCTTGGAATTTACTATTATAATTTAGAATTAGAGTATCAGAAACACAATTACTATCTCCAATTCTGGGATATATCTAATAGCTTGGATTATCAAATAAAGAACTTCTTGCAGAATGCAGCAGTTGTAGTATTGGTTTTTGACTTTTCAGATAAGGAATCCCACATCTATGTAAATCAGGCTTTTGAGACTATTAAAGAGGCAACCCCCTCCATGAAATTCCTTCTTGTTGGAAATCGATCAAAAGGGGAAAAAGAAAAACCTCCCAAGAATTTGAATAATTTAGTGAATGAACACAATTTAACAATATACTCTATGTCCCCTCAAAATAACTCGGGGATGTCTTTGCTATTACAGGCAATTGTACATGATCTACCTCGTCCCACCGAGAGAGATTAGATCCTCTTATTTCCATTCCTCTTCATCATTTGGTAAGCAAGAGGCTTGGACAATTTCACACTCCCACCAGCGTGTACCAACTTCAAATGGGCAGCTATCATCCGTGATTTGGCACTTTCTCTCCTCTGTTAAGTATAAACAAAAACTTGACATTGTCAGACGTAGATTCATTTTCCCTAGTGCTTCTCCCTTCTCATACTTCTTTGATATGGTTTCCTTTATTTCTTGATAATTCTGAATTTGTAAGGTGGTGATAATACTTCCAGTCTTAAAAGTAATTCCACCAGCAAGAGAATCATCGAATTCAAGAAATTTAAATAACTGTCTTTGTAGATTATCAAGAATTTCGTCATCGATATCCATTACGCCCATGAGTTGTAGCATTTCGCGTAATTTCTTTCTAAACATCTATCTTTACACCAGATATTTTATGGGGGAGGGAATAAAATAATCATAAATCCCCTTTTCTACCTAATTATTATGTACGAGATTTATATTTATAATATTGCTAACGGATTCGGTACGAGAATTTTTGTCTTTCTCGAAAACTTTCTCGATTCTCTAAAGGTGTTACAATTTTGACAGACCAAGATTTTCAACCAGTTGCATGGGTTTCACTCGCCTCTCTATCAGGATTAAGCCTGGTGTCTTTAGGACAACCAGGATTAAAATCTGTGGACGAACAAGTATATACAGGTGGTTTAACAGCTGTACAACAGATGTTGGGTGGAGAAATTGGTGGAGATACAAGCCGTTTTGTTGGGGGTAGTCATAACAATAAAACTGGGAGATTTCTTGTGAAAAGATCTGATTTTGAACTTGTTGGCCAGTTTTTATTGATCTCTCGTAAGCATATTACTGTAGCGCCTGTTCTTGTCGAGTTTTATGAGCAAATGGTGACATTCTTTGCTGAGGAGACCCTTAAAACTGATCTTGTTGAACGTGCAGAGAAAGAATTTACTGCATTTGGAATCTCGGATGTCTTAGATTTCTTTCTGAGTAGTATAAAAAAAGCCAGGAAAAAAGTATCAATCCCTCATAATGATAATCTTTTCAGTCAATCACTTGATAAAACGCTTGAAAAATCCATCAGTGGTTATGAATACTCTGCTTCCTTGGTTAAAATTTCAAATCTAAAAGGAAAGTTTCATGAAATTGTTCCAACGATCCAAGCCGAAAGAAAAGATATACTAGAAAAATTCACACATGAATTAATGGAATTTCTGGCAAGTGAATATCCTCACTCAGTTGTAATGTATTCTAAATCGAGTTCGCTTCTAAAAGAAGTAAGGAAGTATGTTGAAAGAAACCTAGGTGCATTCAAATTTGATACTGCATTGCAAGAAGTGATCCGTGAATTCGAAGAGAATGATCTTCGAATGTTTCTTGAAGATATTTCCTTACATGAAGTTACTAAGAAAAACCTTCGATCTCGTATTGAAGATGCTATTTTTCATAAATATCTCAAAGAGTTTCCCCTTTATTTTTTAGCAAATCCAGAAATTGCCTCCTTTAAATCCGAAGTAAGTCTTTTAACGACACGAATAAACGAAAATTATGATATTGGGGGCACACTAGCACGAATTGCAGAAAAAATGATAGAAGATGAGATATTTGCTAAATTACTAATACCTTACATAAGATATTTTTGTGAAGAATTTTCTGCAGGATTAACTCCTTCTGCATGGAAATATATGCAAATCGTTTTCAAATTAATTAGTAATGAAACAAAAATTGATATCTTAGATGTATTACCCGAGATGAGAGATGAAATACCTCCTTCTCATTTCAGTACTATCGAAAAAATGATGACTAAATTCAAGTTGACCGGAACCAAATTATCTCCGCTTTCTTTCACAGTAAAAAAAGCCAGTGATGTACTTCCTTTTTATCGTGCTCTTTTTTCCTCTCTTGCTTTCGGTGTAAATGCAGTTATCTCAGAATTAGCATTCAGTGAGGAGAACCCAAATAATCTGCTTGAAACATTGAATAAAAATCTTGATCTTTTAGCTCGTGACCTTCACCAATCTCATGGAATTTTCAAAGTATATTCCTATTTAGAGAGCGTCCAGTCGAAAGTCTCATTTTCTTTTGCATTCCCCGATGACAAGATTACTTCAGCAAAAATCTTGAGTAATCAGCTTACAATCGATGAGCTGATGCAATCGGTGATTGATGCAAATGTGAAGAGCTTGTCAGAAGAAGGACAGCTTATTAAAAAGAAGATTACAGCGTTTCGCTCAGAATTCGATGATGAGATCAAGAATATTCCAAGATATTTATCTCAAAAACCGCAGGATATTTCTAAAGGGTACCAACTCAAGATTGCTAAGCGACACTCGTTAAAATTTACTATAAAGCCCATATCCGAAGTTAATTCAGACATAACGAAAAATCTTTCTGAATTTGATAAATTAATGACAGACCTGCAAGAAAATCTTAAGAAATCGAAAAATGCTTCAAAAGAATATGTAAATGGAAAATTAAAAGAGCAGGAACTTAAAAAAGTTTTGAAGAACCAAGGATTTATCAAAGACACTGAGAAAGAATTCCGAAAAATTACTGAAAAAATGGAATCAACCGTAACAAAAAGTTACAGCAATGTATTATCTCTGGTAGAAAAGCAAGTAAAGGGTGTGTCAAAAGAAGCCTCAAAAACGTTTATGCAAGCCTGTAATTTCTTAAATATAAACAGAAAAAATCTTGCTAATCAAGATAGTAAATTAATTTCGGCCTCCTCTGCGTCAATGAAAAGCATTCAAAAATCTATCACACAAAGTTTCCAAAAAGACCCATTCTTTGAATTTAAGAACGTAGGACGATATTATTTTTATGCAATATACAGATCTTTACCTAATAATTTACAATCAGAAGTTCTAGACGCTCTTGTTACCAAAAAGACTTATCCTTTTTTGAAAGAATCGATTGCTGAAGTTACATCGTCATCCGATATTTTTCGCAGTTATGCTAAAGTATTAGAAACGCATGCTTATGAGCTCTTATCGAATGTGTTTAGTTCTTCTGGGAGACTTGTCGGAAAAAACGTATTTAAATCCGATCCAGAAGTTAAAATAGTAATTCAAAATAATATCCCTGTACCAACACTTGAATTGGGTTATCTTACAAATGAAAGGGCAGTTAAATCATTAAAATCCCTTTATGGAACACGAATTGTTGTTGAAACAGAAAAATCAGAGAATAACGCCATTTATAGAATTTTACTTGTTGTTCCAAGTTTCAAAAGTGATTATAGTACTATGAAGCATTTTTGGGAAACCAAGGATTGGACCCTGAAAAAGACTGTAATTACTCTGAGTTGGTTTTCCTTATTAGCACAGAACAAATTCTATTTGGACCTTCTTCGTTTCTCATCAGATTTGTATTCTTCAAGAGTCAGAGGATCTCTTGAAGAAATATTTGATCAAATTGGAAAAGGAATGGTTTGACTAGAAGAAAAGCTTCCTTCAAAAATTGGAATGGCAAGTAGCTAATGAAATGGCGAGAAAAATTCTCTGTAAGATCAAATCCTGAAGTATATCCTCCAAGTGAGGATACTTGGTTCCTTACAGAATTCTTATCGGATTTTCTCTCTAGATATAAGATCGAGAAGGGTCAGTCGGGATTAATTTGTGAAGTAGGGATTGGAACGGGATATATTTTGATATACTTGTATCAGGCATATCCCTATTTACGATTTTTTGGAACCGATATTTCTCCAATGGCGGTTTCATTGAGTATCGAAAATATTAAAGAATGGATTCCTGATAATAATGCTTATTTCTGCTGTGCAAGATATCTTGATTGTTTTAATCCTCAAAATTTTTCCCCAGATATCATATATTTTAATCCACCATATGTACGAACATCTTTTGACGAATACATTCAAACTAATTCTCCAATAGTTAGAACTTGGGCGGGTGGGCCAAGTGGAGTTATACCAGTCACCAAATTTTTAGATGGACTTCATAGGTTCAAATTTAAATATGCCTTTTTTCTCTCGTCATCATTAAATGACAACAGCGATATCATGAGGTACACTCAATTCCATATAGTGGAAATGGCGAGGAAAAAAATAGAGGGTGAACAGTTAATATGCTATCAAGCGACCCCTCGCTCGTAGTAACAGTACAATGTCAATTTTTTGTTAAAAAGTCCACTAGATTTTTCAAAGATTCTTGAGAATCCTCCAAATATAACAGTAGCCGATCTTTTTCTTGGAGTGGAAGTTCTATTGGTAGAAGTTTTTTCTTATACTCCTCTCTCAAGATTCGTAGAATGCGTACTTTGGGGATATTTACATGAATTGGAGAGGAGTTAATTAATTTTGGAGGAACGGGGATAGATATGATTGGAGGTCTACTTAGAGGTAAGTCCATTTTAGCATATAACTCATTTACTATTTGAAATATATTATTTACAATGAGTATCTGGCCAGGTTTCTGACCTGATAAATATTTAACAAATGGTGGAGCGAATTGGGATAATATAATGACCTGTAAATCGCTACCTGTGACAAAAGACATTATATTTTGAATTATTACAGGATCTTCGTGAAGAATAATGACTTTTTTTGCATTTTGAAAACCTAGAGTTTCGTACAAATTTCTTTTTGCATATTCTTCCGTTTTTTCTTCATATAGCACATTTATCTGCGATTTTACTTCTTCTATCCAGTTTAGTTTGATATCAGAAATTAAAGAAACTTTACTTTCAGCACCGATCTGGAATAATTGATCGATAAAGGCCTCTGTAAAATTGTTACTACCGAAAACATAAAAATCACTTTGTTGTTCCACAGCTTTCTCAGCGAACTTACGGACTCTTCTTTTCTTAAAAAAACCCATCATAAATCCTCCTTTTCTACAGTATTCGCTTGGTTCAAACTGCTTTCCTCAAATTGACTTTTCTCTTCATCTGACCCTTCAAGATCGCTAATTTCGTGTGTATCCACTATTTTACTTTTTTTTGCTTTTTTCTTCTTTTTTTTGTAAGGTAATTCCGTTACGACTCTATTAGTGCGTTTCATATCGAAATTACTGTAGTAATATACAATAATTTTATCATCAGGACGCATGGGTTCATGGGAGGGAAGAAGTTCATCTCCTCTGCGTATTAAAACAGCTTCTAATTTGGGAATATCGGAGCTCATCGTATCTCCAGTTTTTCCGATATAAGTTCGAGGAATGTCTATCTCTGCTGTTAGGGGAAAGTCAAAATCTAAACTTAATGACAAAACAAGGCCCTGTACCGT
>NJBF01000042.1 GCA_003144275.1 Candidatus Heimdallarchaeota archaeon B3_Heim | reverse complement strand
GGATTAAAGGTCTTTCCTTGATGCAGATTCAGAAATTCGAAGCGGTACGACCCTTTGTGCGACAGCTAGAGCAAAATAGATCCTGGCAAGCTATTTGTGGTTATCAAGGAAACGTACCCACTCAAGGGCAGTATTCCCGAAAAATTCCTGATAAAAGGATTCAGGAGGTGTTAGTACGGACGTTTCAGACCTATCAACACTTAATTCCTTTGACACAAGGGAAATTACCCAATACTCCTTCAAGCGCTCAATTTACTCTCCTTCAACAAGGTTATTATCCATTTCGGATAGATTGTACCAGTTTAAAGTTGTCTCCAGATCGGTATCCCTATGCCACATGGGGGTATGTTGCCAGTAAGAAACAGACTTTCCCTAGTGCGCGAATACACACAATTCAGGAAGGAATCCACGGATTCATTGCTAATTATGGACCATCGGGAGGCCATGAGCATGAATCTCCCGTAGCTGAGGTACTACTTAATGAAACCGAAGAAATCACTAGCTGGTTGTCTATAAATTCTATCACTGATCACCCTCAACCATTTATAATTTTCGATCGGGGATATTGGAAATTAGCTCGTTTTCAAGACTTAGATACTCGCGGATGGGGATGGAGCATTCCTTGGAAGAAACGAACTCTAATTGGAGTTCAAATAGAATTCTTAAGTTTTCCTCAAGCCGAGGATAGCCCCCTGGAAATTCTAGTCTGGGGATCAAAGACTGACCAACCTTGGCGTCGAATTATTGGTAAGTTAAATTCATCTAGCGACAGTCTCTGGAACGTTCTTACCAATGATTTGTCCCTTCCTCCCTTAACGGTGCTTCAACTCCAAAAGGAACGCTGGGAGATCGAAACTTTGTTTCAATGGATTAAACAACACACCACAATTAAACGTCCATTGGGGAAATCTTGGATGAGTTTTGTTACCCATTGCTTGTTAGTGACCTTATTACAGATCATCCTCTTTTATTATCTCCTTCTTCTCGGTTTTACTCGTTGGCAAGACCATTTAACATTATTACTTGAGAATTTACGTTATTCAGACTTGGAACCTTGGCCTGATTGTTACTTGATAGCAGAAAGGTTATCTTAAAGGTCAGGTGATAAAAATGTGATGAACTAATTCGTTAGATTTAAAAAGGCCAGTGAATTAAAGTTACTCATCAATCGAGTACTATATATTCGAGAATAAAACAAAAAATTCCACTTGGTAATACAATTTTTTACTAAAAACCACATCACAGGGTGGGAAATGAACAAATTCTTACCCTCCTTCCTCTCAGGTATTCTCCTAGGCCTTTTACACTTACGCTACGCATGATAAAATCACAAAACTCGAATTTAATTCACTAGATTTTAATTTGCATTGTGTCTCGGTAATGCCCAGTCCAGAATATGAGAAGAGTAATTATCTAAATCATATTGTTTAAAGCCTTCAAAAGAAAGCTTCTTTGAATCTTCCAGTAGATTCTTGAAAATTTTGGGGTCAGGAAACCTCACAGAATTCAATAATTCCATTAATCTTTTTCTAGTCTCTTGTTGGTCTTCTTTATCCATAAATAACGACTCAAGGTTGTCAATTCCAATTCGTCAACTCATAATTCTTTGATATTTGATGATAGTTGTGGGAAATCTAAATAACTGAATCGGTTAGAAATACTAAAAGACATCTTTAATACTAGTCATTCAATAATCCATTTCTATTTGCAGAATATTAATACGATTTGTAAAGATTGTAAGATTGATCCAGATAATCGTCTAATAAAATCACTGAATGATCTTGTTGAAACTTTTCAATCTGAAGGAAAAGCCTCAATGAATTTATCATTTAGATCAAAACCATGTTGGAATTTGGCTGATTTTTTAATATGTTTATTAGTTGGTGACAATTCTTGTGTTTTTACTGTGAACTATAATCATTTTTTTCCTATTTTCTTAATAAGAAGAGAAGAAATGCAATTAATTAGATTTGATCCATAATATGAGGAGAACAAAGAGAATAATATGGAGAGAAAGAGGAGGAAAAAGAGTGAAAATTAGGTTAAGACTGTTCAAATAGTGATCTAACCTTACCTATTGTCTCTTTCTGCCCCAATCGTAAGTAATCAGAAGTAGTAGCAACATTAGAATGTCCCAACAGATCCCCTACTAGCTTTACATCCTTTGATTCGTTATAGTAGTGTGTAGCAAAGGAATAGCGCATGATATGAGATTTAAATTTCCGAGAATCAAGGTCTTTCCCTGCAAAATGACACCAGCGTTCAAAAGTCTTATCATGCACTAGTAGTTTCTTGCTATAATCGTTGCTTCTTCCTTGTAAAGAGGAGTTGTCGGATCCGTTTTTCGTCTTCATACCATTTCATTTCACGAAAAACTATCCTAGCATTTATCGTTTGTAGGTTCGATCCGTTTCATTCACTAAAGTGATTTTAAAGACATGTCCTGACGCACCTACTGGATAATCAATTTCGAAAATTTGTATATTGAATACTCTATAGTTTCCATTATATGGGAATAGGGCCGTCTGTCGTAAAAAACCAATCCAATTAGTTAGATTAAGTAATAAGGGTGCTTTCTTTTTTATTTCCTTATAGAAATCAGGATTATTCGTACAGGGATTAGAGAAAATCCCCCCAATTATTAGATCAGATTGAATTACCTGTTCGACTTCGCTATTAGTAATAATAACGTCTGTCTCAATTCCAATCGTTCGAGCAGTGAAAATAGTTCGAGGGTGAGAATGATAGCTAAAATCACTTAAGTAGCACATTGTTTTTACTCTATCTTTGAATTCGTTGTAAAGATCAGTATTTTTATCTAGGATGAAAAAGGATGAAAAATCTAAATATGGTAATACTCTCTTAGATGTTTCTTTCCTTGTGACCACCCAATCATATACATAAAATGTAAATAGGGAAGTCCAATATAAGGGTTGGCAGAAGACCAAAGATTCTTTCGAATTAATATCCTGCTTGAATATCTGCTTATACCGTTCATTTTTAATCTGTAAATTGTCTATAAAGGGCTTTAACCCAAATCCTGTCCAATTAACCTCTGAAAAATTAATTCCATAAGATCCATTATCTTGAAAACCAAATAAATTGTTAAATGATTCTGTTAGTTTATTAAGAATAATAGATAGAGGTACCCATTCTTTTAAGGGCTTAATTTGGATCTTTCAAAAATAAGTGAGTACTTTGTTATTCAGAAACGACTTCTCCTTTCTCCCAATAATGACCCCAAAGTCGTAGAATGTATTCTAATCCTAATTTGTCCTCTTTTTTCACATAAAATCCTTGACTAAATTCAGGATTTCCATGATTGTCTGGAAAAAATAAGACACCTGTTTCTCCATCAGCAATCAACACCGCAGTCGAAATATGTGGTAATACTCGGGCGACTGTACTCCGGTTGTAGTCTTTAATATGAGGTCGATATTTAGCCATTTCTGGTGGTACAATATATCGTGTATCCATCATTTGTTTACCAAATGGAAATGCTTGATCAGTCATGACCCAAACCTCTTCTTTTAGTGCTTCGGTGATCTCCTGTAGCTTCAACATGACATTTCCCGTTCCCTGTATCAGTTCACTGTCTGAAAGTTGATCTAAATCTCGTATAAATGATGTAGGGAGATTAAATAAACCATGCTCTTGAAAATATTCTGCATGATGGAGGATGAAATCGAGGGGGGCAAAAGCAGTTATCATGAGCTCTCCAAATGATGTTAAAATTAATTTTTTTGATCCTCGTTCTTTTTGTACAAGCCTCTGCTCGATTAGTCTATTTAAATGTCGTGAAACTTCCGAATTAGATATATTCAACTTTTTTGAGAGAGAAGTAAACGAGAAAGAGGCGTAATTCAACTGTTGTAAAATTTCAATTCGTATCGGATTTGCAAATTCCATTATTAGATGTCTTTTCGTATCCATTCACTTCATTCTTCCCAATTTAAAGTTTTATTTTTAGAAGTTTTCAGGGTGATTATATTCCCAAAACAATTCCATTGTTATGAAGAGGTTTAGGGATTAAATTGTTATTAATCACTTATTATTTTACTTATACTTCTGACCATTCTCATTCTTAGACTTCGAATAGACAAAAGTTTATAATACAATCAACGAATCCTCTCCTCTATTCATCCTTATTTTGGTGAGAAAAATCGTTCATAAGTATTTAGTAATAACAGGTGGAGTTATGAGCGGGTTAGGGAAAGGATTATTAGCAGCATCGCTCGCCAAACTCTTAAACGCCTCAGGTTATACAATCTCACCAATAAAATTTGATGGCTATCTAAATATGGATGCAGGTACAATCAATCCTTTTAAACATGGAGAAGTATTTGTACTGGATGATGGTACAGAAACAGATATGGATTTAGGAGAATATGAACGTTTTTTGAATATTTCATTGGATTCGTGGTCTTCCTTAACAGGAGGAAGAATTTTTCATAACATCATTGAGAAGGAAAGAAAGGGAGAATTTCTAGGTGAAGATATTCAGTTTATTCCCCATGTTACGAATGAAATAATTGATTGGATTCGTCAAAAGGATGAATCTACAGATATTACCCTGATTGAAGTAGGTGGGACGGTGGGAGATATTGAAAATGCCTATTTCATCGAAGCTTTACGCCAACTCAGCTTACAAGCTAAACCAGAAAACGTTTGTTGGTGCCATGTAACCTTGATCCCTGTCCTTGATGCGGTGGGAGAGCAGAAAACCAAACCCTCTCAAGCAAGCGTCAAAGTTCTTCAAGGAATGGGAATTCAACCAAATATCCTCCTGTGTCGTTCTAAAAAACCTTTAATTGAAAAAACTAGATCGAAAATTGCGTTATTCTGTAATATTGAGAAATCCGCGGTTATTTCTGGTCACAATGTTAGTACAATCTATAAATATCCATTTCAACTATTAGAAGAAGGAATTCTTACCTGTGTCTTTAATACCTTGCATATTGGACCAAAAAAGGTTCCTACTTTACAAAAATGGCGAGAACTTGTGGATAATTTAGAACGGCCAACAGGAAAACTGAAGATTGGAATTGGGGGAAAATATACAGATTTGGGAGATGCGTATGTTTCGATCACTAAAGCTTTGAAACATGTAAGTGCCCATCTTGGAATACAAGTCGAATCCACATTTATTGAAACCACTGATCTAGATGAAAAAAGCATAGATATTCATATACAAAACTATGACGGGTTTATTATCCCTGGCGGGTTTGGTCATAGAGGGATCGAAGGAAAAATTAAACTTATCCAAAAGATTCGTGAATCATCAATACCTTTCTTAGGAATTTGCTTAGGTCTACAATGTGCAGTCATCGAATTTGCCCGAAATGTATGTAACTTGGTGAATGCTAATTCTACGGAATTTTCTCTTAACACAGAATATCCAGTCGTTTCTCTTCTTCCCTCACAGCAATCAGTCTATCGGAAGGGAGGAACCATGCGTCTTGGAGGATATCCAGTAAAAATATTAGCTGATACTTTAGCATACCAGGTATATCAAGAGGAATATGTACGTGAAAGATTTCGACATCGTTTTGAAGTAACTCCAAAATATCTACAAATTTTAAGAGAAAAAGGGATGATTTTTTCAGGAATATCACCTGAAGAAGATGTTATTCACATAATTGAGCTCATTGATCACCCATTCTTTATAGGTACTCAGTTCCACCCTGAATACTTGTCACGATTTGAACAACCGTCGAAAATATTTCAGTCCTTTGTGGAAGCGTGTGTTAAACGAACATCATCATTCAATACTTGAAGTAAAAATATATTAATGAGATAGGGGGATTTGATCTAAAGCCCCATCTCTTTTAATCTTTCTTTATTCTCTTGCACACTGGTATGTGTTAAAGTATTCATTCTCCAGAACACAAATACACCTATCACTAAAAAGATAGCTGGTAACAACGCTGTGTGAATATGTATACCAAATATTGCTGTTTCGGTTTGTGTTGCTCCAGCAACTGGGTTAAAGTCGGTAAGTTCATGAATCAACCAGAAAGATATTGCTTGAACAGCAAACGCTAGTCTCCCGAAGAAAGACCTAAATCCCATGAATATTCCATCATTACGTTTGCCAGTTTTTATTACAATCTCATCAATTACATCAGCTAAAGCAGGGGTCATAATCATCCAATAACCTCCAAAACCAATTCCCCCAAGAAATAGAAAGATAGTAAAGAGACTAACAGAATTGATTTCGAGGAGGGTCATTGGAAGGGCGAAAAATGCCATAACCAATGCAGTAATCATCATCAAGCGTTGATTAGTAATTCGATCTCCCAGCAGTTTGCGAAATTGTAGCCAAATTATAATTCCAAAAATTGCTCCCACTAATAAGCCAACAAACATTAGAGTAGTGGAAGAATCAGGAGGAAGAACATAATCACCTATATACTGTACTGATCCGACCAGAGAGTTTATAGCACTCTGATAGAAGAAATACATAATTATCCAGGCCAAAAAGTTTCTAACTCTAAATGCCCTAGCTAATTCACCAAAGAAAGAACTGCTCTCTGAGGATTCACGATCCTTGTAAAAGCGATCGATCATATCAGGGGATTCTTTAACACCTGGAATCAGCAAAAATACTAAAAAGAATCCAACTACAGCAACGACAATAGCCATGGTGACATAAGATGACGGGACTCCGAATGTTGTTAATTCTGATGGTAAAATAAATCCAATAGCAATTCCGAAAATTCCAATCACTGTAGCAATACTTGCAGCACGACTTCGTACAGATTCAGATCGGAATTTATCGGGGAATATAGATTGGTAATTTACATCCCAGAGACTATAAAAGGTGTCAAAAAGACATGTAGTCAGAATCATCCATATGAATAGTAAGGTTTGATCATTTTGAACGAAATCAGGGATAGCAAATATTAGAATAAATGTGAAAACCCATATAAATGATCCACCAATGATCCAAGGGAATCTTCTGCCAAATCTTTTAGAAAAGCGAGTTGTCCGCTTCTCTGTTAAGTAACCAATTGGGGATCATTAATTGCGTTGTAAATTGAATATATTATCAATGCAATAGCTGTTAACCAACTGGCTAAATGAACTTCAGTTTCATAAAATTTAAAGACAACCACGCCAAATGCTTGTGCTAAAAATTCCGCATTAAACTTCCCAACACCATAGGAAGCCATCGTTCGTACGTTAGTATGATTTTCTGTTGCCATATTAGGTATAACTCCAAAACTGGGTGTTCTTGAATGAATACTCCTGCTAATCTAAGCGAGCTTTTCAAGTTATCGACAATTCTTTCTTGTGGATAAGAACATAGATCGAATCTTTGAAATAATAAAGCATTCTGCTTTAGTATTATCATTCTCCAAGTAATTTACTCAGATGGGAGTATATTTTATCTCGTTTGATTGAACTTTCAGTGCCCTTTCGCATATCCTTAAGTGTTGCCGTATTTTGGGCTAAATCTCGTTTGCCGACAATCATTACAAATGGAATTTGCTGACGATTTGCATGTTCAAGATTTTTTGATATATTACGTTTTAAAAGATCAACTTCAGTTGGAATTCCTTTCTGTCGTAACATTGTGGTAATCTCAACACATAAGTCGAGTGTTTTTATGGGAATAAGATATACTTGGGTTTTACTTGCTGGAGGTGTTTGTCTTGTAGCCAATGCATCGTAAATAGTTTCTAATCCAAAAGAAATTCCAACAGCTGGAATAACTTGTTCTGAATTAAGGAATTTCCCAATAATCTGATCATAACGCCCACCAGCACATAACGACGATTCCAAAATCGTTGGATCTTTTGTAAACGCTTCAAAAACTGTTCCTGTATATATTTCTAACCCTCGAGCTAGGCTATACAACAGTTTAACATCATCTATTATGTCAAAAAGTGTTAAATATCTGTGTAATTCCCTCAATTCCAGAATACCTTGTTTTCCTATAGTATTATCAATCTTCTTTTCTAATTGATCTAATATCTCTAAATATGGGGCTTCTAAGCTAAAATATTCAAAAATACTCTCTGTCAGATCTGAACTAATACCCTTATCGACTAATTCTGCACGTACACCCTCAATCCCAATCTTTTTCATTTTATCTATTGACAATATTGCTGTACTCAGTAATTCTGACGGAATTCCTGCAGCAATTAAGATACCTGAGAGCAATTTTCGGTTATTAACCTCTAAATATACATCCAAACCTAGTTTTGAAAATATGTGGTGAGCTAATGCTAAACACTCGGCATCAGCTAGCATCGATGTTACACCCACAGTGTCAGCATCACACTGTACAAACTCACGGTATCTACCTTTTTTAATTGGTCCATCACGGAAACAAGGGCCAATTTCATATCGCTTGAATGGTTTACTCAAATGGGGATTCATTCCTATCAATCTAGCTAAAGGAACAGAGAGATCATACCTTAACCCTAATTCTCGTTGACCTTGATCGGTCAATTTGTAGGCTTCTTTTAGGATTTCTTCCCCGCCAGAATATTTTGAGGCGAGAACTTCCCAAAGTTCAAGAATTGGTGTTGTCGCTGGTTGAAATCCATACAATTGGAACGATTCTTTTAAAATATCAATTATTTCTTCACGTAGCACTTGTTCCTCTGGAAGACGATCATTAGTCCCTTTTAAAATTGCTAATTCTACCATTTCATTCACCAATTAGTTGCTTTTCCGTTTATAGACCTGCAAGTATTGTTCAGCCGATTTTGACCAAGAAAAATCTTGCTGCATACCTCTTTGTATCAATTTCACCCACTCAGACTTCACTTGAAAAATCTTCAGAGCGTTTAATACTGCTTTCTTGAATGAGTCTGGATTGAATTGACCAAAAACAAATCCCGTTCCATCGTTAGGGTGAGTTTGGTAATCTATTACGCTATCTGCAAGCCCACCAGTACAATGAACTATCGGAACAGATCCATACTTTAAACTATACTTATCATTAAGCCCACATGGTTCGTAGCGTGAAGGCATCAAGAACACGTCAATGCCTGCCTCTATCTGGTGGGCCAAAGCTTCACCAAAACCTATTTTTATCCCTACCTGCTTTGGATATTGTCTCTCTAGGGCTAAAAAATCTTCCTCAAGCTTTGAGTCTCCTGTTCCAAGTAAAACGAATTGAATTTGCTCAGTTGATAGAAAGTCTGGGAGTACAGATAGAACTAAATCCATTCCTTTCTGCCATGCCAGTCTGGAAACAATACCCGTAAGTAATGCGTCAGGTTTGACTGGGAGATGATAATATTTCTGCAGAAATTTTTTACAAATTCTTTTCCCAGCTAAATCATCCGAAGAGTAATTTGCAGATAAATGTGATGAAAATTTAGGATTCCAAATCGAATAGTCTACACCGTTTAGAATCCCTGTTAGATTCTTTTGACGAGATGCAAGAATTTCATGAAGGCCTACTCCTAATTCTTTCGTTTGTATTTCCTGTGCATAAGTTGGACTTACAGTTGTCAACTCATCAGCGAACAGTAGTCCAGCTTTCATTAGATTTATCTTCCCCCATGATTCTAAATACTTTGGTTCTAAATACGTTCTAGGGATCTGAAGCAAAGGGAATTTTGATCGTGGAAATTTTCCTTGATAGGCAAGATTATGAATAGTATAAACTGTTAATGGGCGCTTCTCTGCCTGGAAAAAATCAGATAATTTCGTATATAATGGGATTAAAGCCGTTTGCCAGTCGTGACAATGGAAAATATTATAATTTTGGTTTACTGATAATTGTTCGACTACCCTCAGCGCCCCTTTACAGAAAAAGACAAATCTTTCTAAATTATCAGGATAGTCTTTCCCATGGCGGACATATACATCAGAACGTTTACGAAATAGATGATAATTATCAATAAGGTAAACAGAGATACCACTATCCTCCATCCTAAACACCTTGCCTTTATAGTGCTTAGACCCTATTTTTTGACTGAAATTAATGTCTGTTTGTTCTACTGGAATATTACTTCTCTTTATATTACGATAATAAGGTATAAACACATCCACATTATCTACATAGGGGAGTAACTCTTTAGGAAGGGAACTAATGACATCAGCTAAACCTCCTGTTTTCACATAAGGATCCATTTCGCTGGCAAACATTGCTACACGCATAGTTCTTTGACACCAAGTTATTTTCCGATTCTCTCCAATTTCTGTCAAAAGTACTAGTTATTCATTAAAATTAGTATATAAAGCTCACCAGAAAGTAATTTAGTTACACTAGTTCTGGAAGTTTTATATCAACAGAATTTTATTTTGTACTTAGAACATCCAGTTGTCTCATATATTGTGGTTGAATAATATGAATCTGGAAAAGCAAACGAAAGACCTACAGAAATATGAGAAAAAGAAGAAGTGGGATGACGCCGCAAAAATAGCTGTAGAAATAGCAGATTATTACGTTGAGGAACAGAAAAATTTTCAAGAAGCCCTGAAATACTTAGAGCGTGCTATTTCTGCACGACAAAGAGAGAAACGTGCAGAAGCTGTTATCGTCTTATATAGAAGAATAATCAATGTTGCTCGACGAGGAAAGAATAAAACACAAAAGGAGCTCTTCCGTTACGCAGCATCAGCCATTCCGATTGTTGAAGAATATATTAAGGTATTAGTGGAAAATGAAGAATATATGACAAAGAATGGAGCTTTGACAAGATATTTTCTGGGGGAATGTCGAGAAACCGTATCTGGAATTTCCCAGAGAAACAAAGAGTTTCTTCTTGCGGGAAAAGTATTTGTAGAGGTTGGAAAGAAACTTGCAACTTCCAAAAAGACTGAACATGAATCGGAGGAAGCATTCGAAAAATCAAGAATCATTTTCTCACTTATGAAAAATCAAGAGGAAACTTTTGAATCTTTACTCGCCGAAGCAGAATTAAATACTAGAAAAAATATCTTAGACAAAGGATTTTACCTGTTTGAAGAAGCACGTAATCTGTTTGATGATCAAGAACACAATATCAAAGTTATTAATATCGAAAAGACAGTTTATGCCGACCTAGGTCTCGAATTACTCGAAAATAATTTTTCAGATCCAGAAAAACGGGAACTAGCAGAGACTTTGATAACCCGATCGAAAGCCGCTCATCTTCAAGCTCAGTCATTGCAAGATTTTTCCAAGATATTAATTGAAGTAGGAAGAATTTATCTAAATAATGATCAATTAGAAACAGCTTTTACAACCTTTGATGATGCACTTCAGAGTTCAAGTATAGTTGGGGATGAAACTGTACCAAATGAAATTATTGAGTATCTCTATTCAGAAGGTACACGAGCGATGGTTAAACTCATTCATCACTCTTCTAAAACTAACTTTGAGGATCCAAACACTCTTCTTCCCATGCGTTATTTCAATAAAATTAGTGATATCTGTAAAGAAACTGCTAGAGATCAAAAAATTGAGAGTGTGGCAATCTACATACGTGAAATTGGAAAACAGCTAATAAACCAAGGTTTAATCGTTGATGACTTTGTTTATATTAAAAAAGCAGTGGATATCTTAGTCTCACATTCAAGATTTGCTGGAATACACAAAATTACGGATGAGCTCGACAATAAAATTGATGAGCTTCTTGATAATAACAAAGTATTCGATGCGGAAAAATTAGAGAAATTTCTAGTCAAAACTTTTCTTGATATATCCGAAAAAGAGGCAGCTGGCCAGATAAAAATTAAATTTGCTAAATATTATAGTAGGATGGGAAATTACGAGAAAGAGCTAGAATATTTACTAGAAACAAGTACCCTTTTCCAACACGTTGATCCTCCTTCGTTGCAAGCTTATGCAAAGACTTTGGAAGAATTATTTGAACCCTTGAAATCAACGATATTTCAGAGTGATTTCATTAATATTCTTGGAAACGTCTATTTAGCACTAGATGATGGGGATAAGTACGATTCGCTCTACTCACAGCAATCTCTCTTCTTATTGGAAAACGATCAGGTGGATGAAGCATTATCCCTTTACAGCCAAAATTTTGAATATCTACGTCGTATGAAGAATATTTCTAGAGCAATGAGTCGGTCAAATACAATGATTGAAAGATTAAGGGAAAAACGGCAATATACCTATATGATCCCCTTGATACATAACCAAGTGAATTTTCTGATTCAGGAGAAAGCAGAACATGAAGACGTGATTCCTGTTGTACAACGGTTAGAGGCATTAATTAACCGATTTCTCGCAAATGATGAGGAATTCTCCTTTATTGATCCAGTATATACATTAATAACAAATATGTATGATTTTATTGGGATAAAAGAGGCTCAGGGTGATTCAGCTTTTGAGATAAGTGTTCATTTCTTTGAAAAAGGAATAAATGACCGAGGCTTTGAGTATCTCGGTAAGGCATTTAATATCTTCTTAAACGAACAAATCATGGAAAAAATCGGCCTAATCTTAGATTATGTAGAAAATAGAAAAAACCATCATATTGAGCTAGATTCAAGCGATCCGATGGCTGGACGTTATCTCGAATTCTTGATTTCATGTTTAATTCAGTTAAAACAAGATGCAGATGCGGCAAATTTAATGCTGGAGAAGGCAATTCAGCTTATCCCATTAACAGAAAGCCTAGCATTCCGACAATTCAGAGCTGCTAGATCTATCATATCTCAAATAGGAACAATTGAGGAAGTAGTTGAGTTTGATAAATCCTTCGGATCTGCACTATTAAAATATGGAAAAACAGATCAAGGTATAGAGTTTTTAGCAGACACTGAACAGAAAACCTCAATCGATTCATTATCTCTTGCTGATACCTATCTAACCAATGCGAAAGATCGATTTGCTGAGAGTGATTATGATACTTATTTTACGTTAGTAGATCAAGCTTTGAGTATCTACGCTGATTTAGAAATGTTACAAGAAGCATCTTCGATCGCACTTGCAGAAGCACGCAAATTATGGAGTGTTAATAATATCGCTTACACGATGATCTTTTTAGAACGTGCCTGGGAACCATTATCACGAGTTTTCACAACTGAAGTAACTCTGTCCATACAACCCATCACTCAAGTGTCAATGGGTTTTATTAATGAACTCTTTTCTCAAAAACGGTTTGATGAAGCTTTAGGCTTCATAGAACTTCTCGAACGTATTTACAAACACTTTAATCGTACCGATAAAATCCTTGAAATCGAACGGAAAAAGGTAGAAGCTTTTATTGGACGAGGGAATTATGAAGGAGCTATTTCCAAGGTGTATGATGTTGTAAACCTTGGAATTGATGATTTTAAGATTAACGAAGTAGCAATATTAATTCATGATTTTCTCCCTTACTTTTTTCAATATGCCCCAGGGAATTCAAAGGACCTCCTTAAACTCTATTTTAAACTTTTGATCGGTTCTACTAGTCCAAATTCTTCACTAGTCCGAGAAACTGTTGAGAAGTATATCAATTTAGTGTTTGAAACTCTCAGTCGGGATGAAAAGGAATTATTCTACTCCCAATTAACTTTAATTATCAAAAGTATTTCAGAAATTCCAGAAGCGGGTTCTCAGGCAATTTTCTTACTAATAAATGTAATTAATAGATTTATTCAACAATCTTTATTTAAAGATATAGTAGATTTGTTGGATCGGGATCAAGATGCCATTAGTTCACTTCTTCCAGGAGCTAAATTGGAATTTATCAAACAGCTCAATCCACTTATAACTTCTACAAATATCCCAGAAGAAACAATAGTTTCTGTAATCCCATGGATAGGAAATCTCGCTGGATCATTGAATGATGAAGAGAAGGATATAGCTGCCATAATTCTATTCAATATTGGAAATGCACACCAGAAAAAGAAAAAAATCAAAATAGTTGCGCATGAAGAGGCATTAAAAGTATCTCAAGGTATAAGTAGCGCATTAACTACATTTAAGCTTCTCGAATCTCAATTCAGAAGTGAATTTAGCTCAAGTGATTATATAAAGTCTTTAGAAATTCTAGATAAGGTAATTGCATATCTTTCAAATCAAACAGCTTCAAAGGAGATTGCTATAAATTTCATTAACCTATTAAATGAACTCCTTCCTGATTTGGGACGACGCAAAAAGAAAAAATGGCTAGATCTTTTCACAGAAAAATATCAACTAATTAGTACAAAATTTCTCGGAGAGCAGAATAAAGTATCTACTGCTGATGAACAGTATTCAGAGCAGCTTCTTGACGAAATGATGGACTTTACAAGTCAAAAAGATAAGAAATAAGCACATTAAGAAATAAGCAAATTTAGTAATGCATAAAAAGTAGCACCGATTAATCTGAGATGTAGGTAGGAATCATGACTAGTCAAGAATTCACTTCATGGATGGGGCAGGAAATGAAAAAATTAATCGATCTTATTGTGAATAAAGCATTTCAAACGAACCCTGATTCCGTAAATACTCAAATTGGAGAAATTCGTCGCGGACTGGAGTATGGTCTAAACAATCCTGGGGCAATAGATGAATTAGTTATGAAAATAGCTCGTAATTTCATAGATTCCTTCCAAGTATACTTAAGACAAGCAAAAAGACCTAATACTGGTATTCCCCCTGGAGGGCAAGCAACGGTACTCACTGGAGGAACATTTGAAGACACATCAGCTGCAGAATCTGATCAATTCAGTGTAGACGAATTAAAAGGTGCTCTCGCATCACGAAAAAAACAAAAGGTCGAAAAGAAGATGAAAGGCTCAATGGATCTTTTAAAAGATTATGAATGATCGTAGTTACCTTTTCTTTTGAATTTCCATTATTACTGTATCAAGTTGTTCCTGTAGCTCCCCAATCGTCCCATTATTTTCTATTTGATAATCAACTTCTAATTCCATAACTTGGTTTTCGGTTAAATGGGTAGTCCATCTATCCCAATCGGCATCAGTTATTTTACCTTCTACTCGATTCTCAATTCGACTTTTGCGGATATCAGATCTAGTATCAATCCTGATATATTGAAAACCTAGAGGTTGTAAGTATTTAGTTTCGTTTTCTCTTCGTATATCATCTATTACTATTGGAGATTCACTTGATTGTACTTTATTAAAGATATAGCGGACCCATACATCATCATCAAAATCTCTCATAAATTTACCAATCCCCTGAAGGAAATCCCTTGTTGGTTCTATCTCCAACTCTAGAGCAATTTCTCTCATTTTACCAGATAAACGAAGCTTCTTACAATGATATTTTCTAGTGATATAATCAGCAGCAAGACTCTTCCCTGACCCCATATTTCCCGTGATTCCGATTAATAACCGCATTATAGTCTACTCAACTGATTATGCATTAATGAAGTGTGCTAAAAAAATCAATGATATTCAGAATAAATTAATTTACAGATCTCCTTTTTCTTCGAAACTGTATGTGAAAAGGGTTGATAGCAGTCAACTGATTTATGGACAAATTTAGAGAAATATGGACAAATGAACCGGGGAACGGATGGAGTAATAAGAAGTAACTCAAGGAAAGAAAAGATAGGGGAGGGGAAAATAGGAACATAATAGGATGATTAATCGATCTCATTACAATATGGTTAAAATGTTTAGAAAAGTAACCACTTGAGCCTAAAATAAAGGGTAATTACAAAAATTATTTTAGAACATGGAGTGTATAAGGTTTATAACAAGAAAACGCTCCTAATCAATTGGTAAAATCAACACCTGATTTTACTTGATGGTCGCCGAGAGTTCCGCGGAGACCTTAAATGCCTGTGGAGAGGTGGTAAGACCTGCTAGCCAGTAGGCGCGTGTCGATGAATCAGGAAGAACAGCTCCAAAAATGGTTTGGGATAATTATTCCTAACTGTCCTATTTGGGTAAGTCTTTCAGAACGGTAGTCATAAAATTTGAAGGTATCAGAACGTCTTATTGCAAAGGATTTAAGATTCCTAGTAAGATTCTGGGAGAGCTTCCGATTATGTATTCTTACCATTTTACATTCATTTTCCGAGTAAGATCCATAAATTTGTTACGTTACTGATTATAGAGCTATTGTTCAACATTCTCAGCTTCTTCTTTTCCACTGCTTAATTCCAAATCGAGAGTCTCATCGGGTTCAGCATCTTCAATATCTACCAAAATAGTTGTTTCCTTAATAACAGATTCCTTAGTTGGAGTATCAATTGATGGGAGAGTACTATCATCAGTTGGAGCAGAAGTACTTGTTGGGGTACTTTCTCGTTTGATAGCCTTCCAAAGCATGAAAACAATTCCAAATAGGAATCCACCATAAAAAGCAACAGATTCTACATTTTCAAAGGTGCCAACAGCAGAAGAAAGAATGGTTGTTAAACCCGAGAGAGAACGTAAAGGAGCATCTGGTATGGCTAATTCGTAAATGTCACCTAAGATATTTGTGATGATCAAGACAAAGGAAGTAGACACGAGGAGGAAGAATACTTCACCCCTATCTTTGACTTTCGGGGTGACTAATGCAACAGATAGGAATTTAAACGCTCCTGAGAAAATGAAAATGATTGGAAGAATCAAGTAAGGAAGATATTCTAGTGTAGACCAATTTTTTGCTAAATAATCCGAAATAGGTAAAACTACCTGATTATAAAGCAGATGAAAGAAGTTAGGCACAGTTAATTGTATGTTTAAATTAATTTGATTTTTTAACATTTCAATTATTGCTCCAAAGCTATCCCATAGAAGTGAAACCCACACACCAAGCATAACAAGATATTTAGAAAATACCATAACCTTTGGTGGAGATCGTGCAAGAACTTGTCCACTTCGCGCTACTTCTATACCTCTAGATAAAGCAGAAAAGATCGCGATAATAGCAAATCCTTCAGCAAATCCTACTACCAAAGTAGCAATAATTGTTATTATTATGAAATCGAGTTGAATTAAATTATTAAAATCAACAAGTCTAGTAATTATTGAATCTACAAACAGATTCGTAAGCTCAGGCATAGTAAAGGATGAATCAGTGACTGCCTGAACCGTATCCCAAATCCCCCAAAGAAATGTAGGGAGTAGCCATAAAGTAGCAATGAGGGGAATAATCACAAGTAAATTGACACTTGTGATAAAAGCTGTAATCTTTACACCTCCCCACACAATTTGGAAAATCACCTTTAAGACTTGATATATCCACCATATTGCTGCAAGCAGATATCCAATTGTAACGATAGGTCCGATAGATGTATTTTGTAAAGCTATTACAAAAAATGCCAAAAACGGAATTAGAATCCAAGCAAATAGTTTATATATAGTTTTAATCCCTTCTTTTTCTTTTTCTTCGACTTCTTCCTCTTTTTTGAATTTTCTAACAACTCTACGTCTTGCAAAAGTTGTCAAAATTATAAGAAAAACAATAATTGAGAATGCAATTATTAGAAGAAAAAATCCACCAAAATAGAGATTCCTTGCTGTTTCGTAAAATTTCCTTCCATCAACATCAGATAAATTCTCTATGTCGAGTTCAAAGTAATCCAAAATTCCACGCATAAAAATTACTGGAAGAAGTTGTAAATAGGTTTCTTGTAAGAAAACATCCAAGAGAAGATATATAGCGGAGCAAAACGATAAAGCTAACAGTGTAAATAGCCAAAAACGCGAATTATACATCATTTTTCCAGATTCATCTCTCAAACCGAACTCATCAGCCATATCGAATAGCACAATTTTCGAAAACCCGATTAATACAAGGAAAAAACACAATGTTGATAAAACAATGGCGACTACATACTCTGTATTGCCATATGTAACAGTTGATAGATCCTCAATGCCTACAGAGATAATCATGACAATTATCAGCAAAAAAGTGATAAGGAGGAGCCCAATAATTTTTACCATTTGTTTTGAGAGGTACTCTTTCCATGGAATTCGTGAAACCTTTTCTTTTATGGACATCATTCTTCAATCCTATGTATTGATAAGAAAAACTCCTTTGTGATTTTATATGATTAACCTTTTATTTTATTAAACTTGTAAAGCTATATGTCTTGCTTCTTTAGTGAGATAGATCTTTGTTATATAGGGAAACATTGGAGTATGAGCTGTAATGGACTACACGGAGAAAGCCAAATATCATATGAAAATCATAGTATGCGGTACTGGAGCTGTAGGGAAAACAAGTATCGTGCGCAGATTTGTTGAAAACAAATTTGAATTTAATTACTTACTTACCATAGGTATGGAACCTTCAAATCGGAAAATCGAAGTTAATGGATTTTTGGTTAATTTAATTTTATTTGACGTTGCTGGACAAGAACGATTCCAAACACTGAGAGATATATTTTTTCGAAAAGCAAATGGTGCATTGGTTGTATTCGACTTAACACGTCCAGACTCCTTAGATGATTTATATGACTGGAAGAGTCAAATTGACGAAAGATTAGGAAAAAATAGGATTCCTACTGTTCTCCTTGGAAATAAAGCCGATCTCGATGATATGATCCAAATTGATTATGGTGTTTTAGAAGATACAGTCATCCCTGATTTTCAACCTGTGAAGTATTTAGAGACGTCCGCTTATGCTAATCAAAACATTCATGAGGCATTTTCGGTGATTACGAAAGAAGTGTTAAAGAAACAAGGTATTCTTAAGGCCTAAGTTATAGTAAAGTATTAATGACTCTAAATTTGGCTAGATGGTTCCCCATCCTACCTTACTTGTTTCAGATTCTCTCCAAATCCGAACATTTTGAATTGGATCTTGCACAAATGCTTTTGATAGTTTCTCCAAGTCGTTTGGATCAAAATGTGGTTGCCACTCGATTCCAATTTCAGAACGATAGATATCAACTGGTACTCCGATATCGATTACATAGAAATCTCCTAAATACTCGGGTTGTAAGTGTAATAATCCAGTCTTAACAAAAGCTATCGTTAATGTCGCTAATGGTTGAAAATGACTAAAATTCTCACCTGTTGTAATGTCAATTCCTGATGGACAATCTAACGAGATAATAGAGTTATTCTTTCGAAAGAAGGAGAATACCTGTTCAGTCAGCTCGTCCTCTCTAAATTCAAAACTATATCCAAGATAACAATCGAGTATAAGAGAATTTTCAGTGTCTTTAGCTGGTAACCCATCGTAGATGTCAACTCCCGCCATTTTTGCTCTTGTTAATTGTTTTTCAAGTACATTATTGAGTTTGTCTTGGCCTTTGGGAAGGAATATTTGCACTTCACGTCCCCACGCAGCTAACCTTCTCGCTGCAACCATTCCCCCTCCCGCATTCCCTCCAGAGCCAGCTATTACGGTGTAAGAGGATTTTTCTTTGCCCATGAGAAATGATAGGCGTGCGAGATTATGTCCAGCATTTTCCATCATTAACAATAGAGTAATGCCACGTTGTTCCATCAATCGATCTACTTGGATCATTTGCGCACGGGTAATTCCTGGTAAAACTAATTAGGTCACCACCATAAATCTGGTATGATTAACGGAATTCATTAATTTTTACATAAAGTGAGTGTTATTAGGGTTGAAAATTAAGGTTAGAAAACGGTTGACCTATTCAACACCGAAGCTTTCATAAACTAAGCGCTTTCCACCTTTTGCATATGTATTTGACTCGATATAATTAATTGATGAGAGAGATTGTGAAAATTCTCTAATGAATCCTGTTGCGAATCGTTTAAGCGCCCCTCTCAGGTAAAAAGTTGTTTGAGGTGTGAGAATCAGAGCTAAAACTTGATTTTTTCGTTCCATTAGAAGTCTATTACCTTCTAATTTCACCTCTGATATATCTGCAGTTGACTGTGTCGCCTCTTGCATTAATGATGTTATCGCAACAATCCCCCCTGCGAATAACGCTTCATCAAGCGACTCATCATCTTCTTTGAAGTCATAGGAGAATAAGGGGATACCAGTTTCATGAATCACTAAAATTCGCTCTGCTTGATGTCGATTAAATACTGCAAAATTTTCTCGACTTCCAAATGAAATAAAATACAGGATGAAGCCAATAGCGACATCGGCGCGTAAGAAAATGGTAAAAACCATTGAAGATAATGATAAGGCAACAGGTTTGAGAATGAATGGAGCCATATAAGCGATAATTATCCCTATTATCATATATTGTAGTTGTTTCTTTTGTACAGCCCATGCATCGTTATATCCTTTCCATAGGCTTAATATAATTAGCAAACTGCCCAATCCTGGTAAGAAAAAGGTGAGAAATTCACTTAGAGGATCTAAAGTGACAGTTAATATTTCTAAATCTGAATGAAAGATAGTTTGGAAGTTCCCTAATAAGATGGCAACCACTGTTCCTCCTAAAATTAATGTATGAACCATTTGTTTCCATGTGAAAATCGTATCAAACTCAAAAGCCTCAAAAAAATACAGGAGGAAACACACAGATATCATTGAACCTATTAATGAAAACTTATAGACTGGGATCAGCAATGATTCGTCTGTAATAAACATTGCTATTAAGCCTGAGCCATCAGCGAGAAGTAATGAGACCAATGCCATGAGAAATATAGTTAAGGTTTTTGCATTATATTTTATCCAACGTCTTGATAGACTAACGGCAATTATGATTTCCGCTGAAACACACAAAACAGCAATTATCACAGTTATGATTAAATCAAGTGTAAAGATCATGTAAAGACCCCATTCTCAATTTATTAGAGACAGGACATATTCCCCATTCTTCATTTAAAATAAGTTTGCTACTTTTAGTGTCAATGATCACTAGTGTTATTTTTCCTACAAGTTAATATCCTAAAGATGCTTAGAACACGGAGATACTCCAATTAGAAGGGATGAATCATTCGGTATTGAGAATTTCTTAATACCGCCAGAAAAACTGCTAATTGATCATTTTTCACCATATTAGTTAACTGTTACCCAATTTTCGTGTCCACAGTATGGACATTCGGGAATTTGTTTTTGTTCAACGTGTTTAAGTTCTTCATACTCAATTTCGTGTACTCCTCTCATGCAGCGAGAACAAAATAATGCTTCTTCAGTTTTAATTTTGGTTCCTGATAACATGGAGTATGTACTGATTATCCCTTTCAGGACTACCCTTCGTGTGTTTTTTACAGCCTTTACTGCTCTTTCAGAATTGGTAAATAGGACTCCTAAAACAAAAAAGAATAGAGTAATAATAGTTAGTTCAACATTGAGATAAAAACCTTGGGAAGTTAATCCTGCTAATAAAAGATAGCCAAAAGCAGCAAATAGTCCTACCCAATGAACATTTTCCCACAGAACTGTGAAACTTCTTTTCAAAGACAGAGATGATAAGCCTAGGCTTGTTTTGAAAAAAGTTTGTAAGCCTCTTCCAACTATTTTTGAAAATACGATCAAACGTGGTATGAAATTTCTGAGACCACTACCAATGGTTTTTACAAGACCTGCTATTAGATTCTTTGCTAAACTCAAGAACGCTCTAAAGGCAGCACGATACTGATAATTTCTAAGATAGGCAACAAATATTGTCCCTAAATCTAAAAGTTTCGTATCGTAATCATTCCATCGCAAGGATACCCCAATAATTACAAAAAACACTCCTAGACCTTCTGCGAGAATGATCGTGGACAAGTCTAATTCCTCGAAAAATACATAGATCAACAAAGGGCCAAATATCAATACTACTCCCGCATAGGCGATTAATGCTCCAAGGGCACTCCAATCTGAATAATTTCTCCATCGCAAGACATCAAGGACAAACCCAAAAAGAAGGAAAAAAAAGGTTAGGGCAATTAATCCGAGGGCAGTTCTTCCTGTAGCCATTCTTGCAACAATTGCTATTAGAACAAGGACAAAGAAGACCAGACCAATGATCGTAATTCTCGAAAATGAAATTATGTCCGACCATTCAAGCTGAACATCTCTGAACGATCTTCGCTTGGATTCCTCTTCTCGCTTAAAGGGTTTTAGCTTCTTTACTTGAGAAACGTCCATAAGTTTTTTCTGGAAGGAATTGGAAGGTTTGGGTTTCTTATCTAATTTCTTCTCGACTTTAATAACTGGTTCGAGCTTGTTTTCCTCTTTATTTACAATTTCTTCTTTCAATTCACTTGTTTCTATAATTTTCTCTGTTAAGTTAAAATCCTTCTCTTCACTTTCCTCCTCAGCATCAGATTTTTTAATATAAATCTTAGATGTCTCTTGTTGTTGAATAGGTTTGCCACAATGAATACAATATTGTGTATGTGCACTATTTTCTCCACCACAAGACGAACACTTTACACCTGTAGTAAGCTGATCAATCTCTAATTCTCCTTCGATTTTTGATAAATCGGTACCGAATTTTTTCTCTAGAAAATTCTTATGTCGCTCTAAGACAATTTCAAATGCACTTTCTGATAAATTAGAATTGTTGTAAAAATCAAGATGTCGAAGAAACCATACATGCCAATCTTGAACCTCATTATCTGTCTCTGCTAATTTCGACCCAACTCTGATCAAGAGATCTCTTAATTCTGCATTTTGACTCATTTTTTACCACCTTTTTTTCCTTCATAGAACATTTCTTCTTTATCGGTTGTCGAACTACCAAATCTTTTCTGTAGATTCGAGATTTTGATGGAATCTCTTGAAAAGAACGTTATAAAAGGGATAAATGCGCCTACGATAATAAAGATTAGCCCTAACAACAACAATACGAAAGTTGGATCGTTTGCAAAAATTCCTACAAGGTTATCAACATCGTTGACACTTTTTCCTTGTAGAATAGCAGCAAAGATCCATAAAATGTCTCCAAATATAGGTATCGGAGAGATTACAGTCTTTGTCCAATCACCTTGATCACCTAGGAATCCAGATACTAACAATATCACTCCATATCCAAAAGCTGTAACTCCTAATGTTACAATAGCAATGTAAATTATAGAATCAAGAAGTGTCCCTATTAACTTTAGTGTTTGTTCCACAATGCGAGAACCAAAATCTAAGAGTGCTTTGAATGCATTAATTAATGCTTGGCCCGCTAATTCTAATATATTAATTATCTGTTTCGTCCAGGCAATAATAAGGAGTGAGGTACCCAAAACAATTAATAATACGGACAATCCTAAATCATTTAAGATTATCGATAGCCCTAGAAAATCCAGAATTACACCCGATATTGTCATCCCCAAGCGTAAAATCTTAATTCTTAAACTCCAAAGATAGTATGAGAAATCGATTATCCCCTGTTTTATAGCGCGTACAGTTCTCAAAAGAAACATTCCAATTGAAACAAATGAGGCCTTTATAGCACGAGCAGTTTGAATTATGAAATCATTAACTTGAACGAACCACGCAGCGTAAAGGAATATTAGACCAAGAATGAAGAGAACAGGCTGGAGTAATGAACCAAGGGAGGGAGATGCAAACGCATAAATCGAAAGAAAAACTCCAGATAGTGTCATAATCCCCCTAAGAAGATTGATACGAATAAACCACAGATACTGAAAGAAGGATATGAATGCTTGTTTAATTGCAACTCCAGTATCCCAGATAAAGGTTCCAAGCGAAACAAGTGCATTTTTGAACATACGACCAGTCTGAATGATAAACGCATTTACCTGAGCAAACCAAGCCAGGTAAAGAAGACTAATTCCTAGGAATAAAAACAAAATTTGGTAGATGAACTCAAGAGAGGGAGTGAAAATGAGATAAGACAATGAGAAAGTTCCTAATATTGTCAATAATCCCCTCGACACTCCCATTCGAACACTCCAAAGGTATATTGAGAAACTCACGAGAGCATGTTTAATCGAAACCCCAGTCTTCCTAATAAGATGTCCAATCCTTATTAAGCCGTCACGGAGTGATTGAGCCAAATTGATAACCCATGAATTGATTGGATTAAACCAAGCGATGTAAAATAAAGCCAAACCTCCAATAAATAGACATCCTTGTAAAAACAGACCAAGGGATGGAGTCAACAGTCCATATAGCATAAAGATTGGACCAATAATAGTTAGAATAACTCGAAGAATTACTACTCGCATTAACCAAATATATTGGGCCAGGGCAATAACCCTTTCTTTCAGAGCGATACCTAAATCCCAAACAAAGTGACTAAACATTTTTAATCTGTCATAGAAAGAACGAAGCATTCGAATGAAAATCATATTGATCTGGCTAAACCAAGCAAGGTAGAAAATGGCTAAACCACTTACAAAAAGGACTCCTTGAAGAATCAGTCCAAGAGAAGGGGTAAAAAAGGAAAACATCATCACAAACGGACCACCAATAGTCATTCCTGCGCGAAAGACCTCTATGCGAATCAACCAAAGATATTGGGCAAATGAAACAATGGCTTCTTTGATAGTAACCCCTATTTCCCAGATACGGTGTCCAAGTGAGACTAATCCTTTATATAAAGCAGAAACGGTTCGTCTAAGATAATCATTAAACTGAACGAACCACGCAGCGTAAAGGATTATTAAACCAAGAATGAAGAGAACTGGCTGGAGTAATGAGCCAAGAGACGGAGACAAAAATGCGTATACCGTAAGAAAGCCTCCAGTTAACGTCATGGTTCCCCTAAGAAGTTTCATTCGAATTAACCACAGATATTGGGCAAATGAAAGAATGGCTTCTTTGATAGCAACTCCTGTATCCCAGATACGGTGTCCAAATGAGACCAATCCTGCAAAAATCGCAGAAGCAACTCGTTTGAGAAAATCATTGACTTGAACGAACCATGCAGTGTAAAGGATTATTAAACCAAGAATGAAGAGAACAGGCTGGAGTAATGAGCCAAGGGAGGGAGATGCAAACGCATATACCGAAAGAAGGCCTCCAGATAGCGTCATAGTTCCCCTAAGAAGATTAATACGAATAAACCACAGATACTGAAAGAAGGATATGAATGCTTGTTTAATTGCCACTCCCGTATCCCAAACAAAGTGTCCAAAGGCGACTAGTGTCCTTTTAGTTGTACGAACAGTGTGAATGATCGCTTCATTAACTTGAGAGAGCCAAGCTAGGTATAGTATCCCTATTCCCACAATGATTAGAAAATACCGAATAGGAAGATCAAGAAAATGCATTTGACTGGTCAGGGGAAGAACTATTAGTACCACGCCTGAAACTGTCATACTACCTCGTACGATACCCATACGGATACTCCATAGGTATTTAGTCACAGTTATAAACGTACGAGCTGTATTAACTAGGAATTGATTGATTCCTTTAAACCAAACACGATAGATAACTAATAATCCAACCCCTAGATAAGATATACGAAAAATACTGCTTAAATCCCTTAAAGCTTGTAAAAAAGATTGAGGATATAATGATCCAATTAATATCAAGGAGACAGCACTGATCCAGAAAAGGAATAAAAATCGTTGGAAAAATCTGTCACTCATTTTCTGATAATTGTCTGGTACTCTAAAGAAGTAAAGATCTAAGTATAGTATAGATAGACAGATGATACCTGAAACAACCGATACAAAGAGAGTTTCAATATTGATATCTGGATCGGATACGAGTACGGAGAAAATGGGAGAAAATAACATATAGAGGAGGAAAATTCCACTGATGGACAATTCGCTCGTTCTCATAATGTGTACTTTGTTTTGCCATATTAATTGGTTGATTTGATTAAACCATGTTCCCCAAAGTATTAACAGGCCTATTAAAACTGCCCAAATACCTACTAAATCTCGGGGCCATACATAGATAAACAACATCCCAAAATTTACTAGGAAAGCTCCGATTCCTGATAAGGTGTATTGGATAATTAACCGATAGCTAATTCGGATAAAATAAATAAAAATTTGGTCTAGCTGTGTGACTTCAGCAAAAAAACCAAGAAAGGTAAGAAAAAGGCCAGAAACTAATAAAATGTCTAGAAGAGACGAAGAAAAAAAACCTTTTACTACTAATTCACAACTACATGGAATTCCAGTCAGGAACAATCCTGCAAATCCGATTAATCCACCAAAATTAGTTAATTTATTCCGCCTGACATTTATGTATCGTAATTGGAAGAACCCTACTACTAAGCCTATTATGAAAATTCCTAATATAAAAACAACTACTCCGACTGATATCTCTGCAAATATTGGTAAATTTGCTTCGAATATCTTTAGGATGAATAGAATAAAAAATGATATCGAGGCTATCCGAACCAATACACGAATCTGGATTTCCCAATTCTTCACATCTGGTGGGGAGAATTCATTAATTGAGATGCTATCAATTAAACTACTTTCTGATTCAATCATGGGTTTTCGACTCCTTCTGAATTTCTTGCTGGCTCCATTTGTAATTTTGTTAGAAATTTACTAAATCTCCTTCCTATGTATAATTCTGGGATAACCAAAACAATGGCGATTATGACAATTAGTATTGATAAATTTGGAGGAGGGCCATGGTTGTCGATTAGAATCGGTTCACCTATTATCAATTCTTTCTCTACCCCTTCTGAACATATCGCAAAAATTTTTAGTATACAGGAAGAATCTTCAGGAGCAGCAGTAGTATCCCAAAACCAATACACTGTTTCTATATTTGCTATGATTAATATCCAATTTTCTCCATTATTAACAGAATAATAAAGACTATACATGACTGTATGCCCAAATACATCGAGCGAGGGTAACCATTGGATTTTCACTAAGCCGTGTACGGTCTCTCCACCCAAAGGAAAGATGAACATCATATCGGTAATAATATCTGCAACAGAGGATATATCTTGTGAAATTAGTGGAAAATCATCTTGGAATCCACCATCTATCTTATAAGGACTATCTGCGAATCCATCACCATTAATATCAGAACTTAGCCAATCATCCCAAAAATTAAAAGCGAATATATTGTATTCAGACGGTAGTATGATTGAAGCCTGCGAACTACCTTCAGAGTTATCAATCCCATTCTCAATAAAGTAATTATTGCTTATGAGGTTGAAGTTAGCTTCCTCTAATTGAATACCATACTGAGTGTTGTTTAAAATTTCATTGTAAGAAATAATATTGTTATCAGATGAGCTTAAAAGGAGAATCCCATTTCCGATGTTGTGGTTGATAATATTATTAACTATTGAATTGTTACATGATGTATGAAGTCGTAACCCATTATTATTATTGTAAACATAATTTCCAGTTATATTATTTTTATTACTAGACTGAGACAAATAAATCCCAACAGCAGGATTATTAAATATAGTATTATTGTAAATTAGATTATTAGACGACCCTTCAACAATGCCAATTCCTTCGAAATTATTGTAAATAGAATTATGGGAGACTATATTGAAAGTCGACGATGATAGGACGAGCCCATCTTGATAACCATTACCGATTTCATTATGGGTGAGAAGGTTTCTATCTGACCCCCAAACCTGAAGTCCTCCTACATTCCCAGTCAGAAGATTTTCAGAAACCTCATTATCATTGGAAGTTTCAACAAGCGCTATCGCGCCAGAATTATTTGTAACAGTATTGTTGTGTATTAGGTTGGATCTAGAACCAAAGAGAATTAAACCATCCCCCTCATTATCATATATTTGATTATCACTGATAACGGAATTAGTAGATCCCCTAAGATTTATCCCACCATCAGGACCATTATTATAAACAACATTTCTTGATATAGTCACATTATGGGAACTATCCAATGAAATTCCTGAATTACAGTCATATAGCGTATTATTAGAAATGAAATTATCCTTGCTATTAACTTCAACTCTTATTGCCCACTCACAATTATCCACAGTGTTATTTAAAATAGTATTAGAAGATCCCCCAAATAATACAATTCCAGTACGCTCAGGGACATTCCCTCCATTAGTATTTCTTACCACATTATGGGAAATATTTGCATTTTCAACATTATGAAGACTTATTATCTCAAATGCTTCAGTTAAAATGCAATTAGTAAGCTGAAAAAACAAGTTTGTATCCCAAATCGATATTGCAGTCTCAAAGCCTCCTGAACTTATTATTTCTAAATTCTTGATAATAATTGGATTTGCTTTACTTCCTACTCCAGGCCACCCTTCCGAGGTTGCTTGTGCAAGAAAGTCAAGGTTCCCCATGATAGTTATTGGATCATGATCCATGTAATTGGTCCTTTGGACTTTATACCGTGAGTGGGCTTCGAAGACAGATAATCCCATATCATTCTCATAGGGAGAAAACCGCAAATTCCGATTCCAAGTTTTATCACTTTCAATGTTTGTATTTACGAAAATCAGAGAAATTAAAACGAGGATAACAAAACAATAAGTTCTATGTTTCACAAGATTAACTGAATCGAGGACCATGTAATATCACCAAATAGAAGTAATAACTCTCCATCGTCTTAAAAAGTGTGATGGTGTTTTCCTATAGCAAATACTTTGTGGCACAAACATTCAAATTTTTTCATACTAATTCTTATAAGAAGAGATATTAATTCGAGAATGTGAATTAATTTCTAGGTTTACTCAGCCCAATCCATAAAAACCATGGAAAGTGATTAACTATGACTGGAATACTGGATATCCATGTATTTGGTCCATTGAAAAAACAGTTCGATCCTGTAGCGAGTTTGTCCGAGGAGACAATTGTAAAAATGCCATTCTTAATCAATGAAACGGTTAAACAGCTTTTAATAAGATTAAATTTATCAAAATCGAATTTTGGAGAATGTTTTGTTAATCATACGATTGTTAAGAATTATAATGATATTATCCCTAAAGATGCTAGAGTAGCGGTCTTTTCTCAAGGAATGTTATTGATTGATGGAGGATTATATCTTAAGAAATGGAAGGATTAATCAAATGACCATTAAAAATTTGGATTGACAAGTTATGATTGATGTTCATATCTATGGTTTTTTAAAAAAGAAATTTGATCCAAATGCTTCACTTGGAGACGATTTGATAATTAAATTGAAGCATCGAGATGGTTTACTTCTTCAAGAATTGTTTGAGGATCTTAAACTCTCTCAGGAGGAATGTGGAGATTGTTTTATTGATGGAAAAGTAGTTAAAAGAGATCAAAATCCAGTAATTAAAGAACACTCGCGTGTAGCAATCTTTTCAGAAGGAATGTACCTTCTATGCGGTGGACAACATTTGAAAGGTCATGGTTTCATAACTCGATCTGCTCCAAAAGATTATGACTATTTTCACTTATCAAACAGGTGAGTATTTGGTACGTATTTCTGTAAAATTATTCGCTACTCTTCGAGATAGGGGCCCTGAAGGGTTAGCAATTGGTGAGTCTTTCCCTCTGACAATAGCAGCGAATACAACCTTTAACCAATTATTAGAGCAGTTGAAGATTACTACCGAAGAAGCAAAGATCATTATGAGAAATCATACAACAATTAAATCACTTAATGAACTCTTACAAGAAAATGATGAGATAGCTATTTTTCCTCCAATAGGTGGAGGATGAGGAATACTTTTTTCGTTTGCAACTTCACCATTACTTGTAATCTGCCCTTTAACCATAGAATAGTAGGGATTCACGTCATATTGGAGCATTTTTATTTCCACAAAGACCGAAAAGTTTAAGGTTGATGATCGCTCTAACCTTAACAACTTCCAAAGAACAGAAATGTTACGCTTTGGAAATGAGATTATTCTTTGTAATTTTCTAAATAAAGCCGTAGGTGGTAAGTATGCCTCAAATATTAAGAATTAATATGTCAGACATGACAACTAAATATGAAGAATTTCCTGAAAAATATAAAAAACTCGGTGGTCGAGCTTTAACCTCCACGATTGTTTTTGATGAAGTTCCTCCTACTTGTGAACCCCTAGGATCATTTAACAAGGTAGTAATTGCTCCTGGGATAGTTACGGGGACAAATGCACCCAGTTCGGGGCGATTAAGTGTGGGTGGAAAATCTCCATTAACTGGAGGAATAAAAGAAGCCAATGCAGGTGGATTGACCGCCCAGAAATTAGCTAAGCTAGGACTCAAAGCGGTTGTTCTTGAAGGACAACCAATATCGAGAGAAAAATGGTTTAATGTGGTCATAAAAAAAGGATCTGCTGAGATTGTTGAAGCCAATGAATTTGCAGGTATGGGATTATATGATCTTATTGGTAAAGTGTGGGGTAAATTCCCCAATAAACCTGGTATTATAGGCTGTGGAATAGCAGGTCAAAAATTAATGCGATCTGCTGGTGTGTTTGGTAATAATGTTGAAAATAATGACCCTGGAAGATATGCAGGTCGCGGTGGTCTTGGTGCAGTCATTGGTTCAAAAAGAGTTATTGCTATTATTACAGACGATACCGATGGTGAACGTCCACCTCCAGTAAATAAAGACATGTTCGATGAAGGACGGGAAAAACTTGTTGCAGCCCTCAATGAACATGCCGTTACTGGTGTGCTAGAGAAAGATGGAAAACCGTATGGCGGATTAAAAAATTTTGGAACGAATGTTCTTCAGAATATTATCAACGAAGCAGGGGCACTTCCCACCAGGAATTGGCGCGAAGGCCGCTTTGAAGGGGCAGCAAAGATATCTGGAGAAGCTACACATGAACTTGTGGACAAGGTGAAGGCTAAATTCCCCGATAGCCCTGCACAGTATGCCCACGCCTGTCATCCAGGTTGTATCATGAAATGCTCGAATGTCGTTCCCTATGAAGATACAGGAGAACTGCAAGTTTCTCCCCTTGAATATGAGACTGCTTGGGCCTTAGGAACCAATTGTGGTATTGACAGTCATTATCATGTTTCAGAATTGAATCGGATTTGTAACGATTTAGGGCTTGATACTATAGAAGCAGGAAATACAATCGGAGTAGCTATGGAAGCTGGAATACTCAAGTTTGGTGATGGTCCTGGTGCTGTGGATTTTCTAAAGAAAGTAGGCACAGATTCTCCGATGGGGAATCTAATCGGTTTAGGTGCATTAGGTTTGGGCCAGGCCTTTGGTGTAACTCATGTTGCTCATGTAAAGGGCCAATCATTACCTGCCTATGATCCTCGTCCGATTAGAGGTATTGGTGTCACTTATGCAACTGGTACACAAGGTGGCGATCACACACAAGGGTATACGATAGCTCCTGAAATTCTTCAGGTCGGTGGAGCTCCTGATCGAATGGATATCAATAAAGCCGAATTATCAAGAGCTTTTCAAGCTACTACCGCATTTATTGATTCAACAGGGTATTGTCTCTTTATTGCGTTTGCCATTCTTGATATCGCTTCCGGTTCTGAAGGTATGATTCAATCTATTCATGGCTTTTTAGGAGATACATCAATAGATGCCGTAGCATATGGAATGGAAGTCTTGAAAAAGGAAAGAGAATTCAATAAGAAAGCAGGATTCACCAAATTGGATGATCGCTTACCCGAATTCTTCAAGACCGAACCCCTCCCACCTCACAATGTTGTTTTTGAAGTGACTGATGAAGAATTAGATAAAGTGTTTGAAAGTTAAATTAGTTTTCTAATCTTCATCCTTTCCCACTTTTTTTTTAATAATTCTTACAACGCGTAACCTCCATTGAAGGAACTACCTTGGTTAGGGCAGTAAGTAAATCTGAAAGTGTACTACCGAATTTTTGATCATAATCCAGCCAATCAACAA
>NJBF01000041.1 GCA_003144275.1 Candidatus Heimdallarchaeota archaeon B3_Heim | reverse complement strand
GCGCTTTTCTTCTTATAAACCTACTAGGCCACGTGATCTAAATCAAAATTGCTAATTTTCCATTATTTTAATATTAAGAGGTTAATTAGTTCACCGTTGGAGCTATAATCTCATGAGATCCGTTTATCCCTCTATTAATTCTAGATTTTGGTCTCTACTCGCTCTTCCTTTGTTGTCTCGCTTTTTGTTTCCCTTTTCCCCTTGAAATTTACTTTTCCTATTTGTCTATAATTATCTATATTTGGCTATTATTCAATAGATAGTTAACAACCCTTAAATTCACGTACTGAAGATGGTTTGTTGATCCACATACAATTAGCTTTTCATTATCGTTTACAAAAGGACGATATTTTGCTTTTGTATGGAACTTTCGGTTTAGACTATGAGGATCGTTTTGTAGGACAAGCTCGAACAACATTACGAGATGTTGTGAGTTTTTATCCCGCTATTGAGTTTTTTACAAATCGAACCGTAATATCAGAGACCATGGAAATATTTTTGGAAACAGATTTACAAAATATGTTTGTTAATGTAGTGTTTTTCCAAATGAGAGAGATAGATCTCCCCGATGAGTTTGAAGAAGCGTTAAAACAGGTACAGATTGCCCAACAACAATATCAAATAGCTTTGTATGAGCAAGAAGCTGCTATCGTACGAGCTCAAACAGCCATTATAGAAGCTCAGGCACAAGCCAATATCACTGTACTATCTGCAGAAGCGACCGCAGAAACCTACATTATTTCAATGGAAGCTCAAGCCATAGCTGTAAATATAACCCTGTCTGCAGAAAAGCTAGCATATTATGCAATGGGACAACAACTCAATTTAACTTCCAGTGAGCTATTGGCCTTATTATGGATAATGGCTATTAGAGACCACGATTCTTCGCTCCTCATAATAGGAGCTGATACCCCAATTCTAATTGAGAGAGAGTTAAATAACACTAATATTCTTTAATTCCTCTTTTTTCTTTTCACAGATCACTGAGAAAATGAAGGAAATTCTAGGATAAATCAAAGGGTTTTTGTTATTCCTAATGTGAGATACAAACTGACTTTCTCTCTTAAATCACCACCTAGGAGGTGAATAGAGAGTTTATGGAGAGAAGCTCAAGAAACAAGTGGACCGGAGTTTGTTCTAATTTTTCCTGAGTTTCAAAAAGCGTTAAGATCCTCTCCACCCTGTCAGCTGGATATCTTGAAGTTAAGTTATTTCTACACTTCTCTTTTAACAGTGGAGTAGCTTCATTACGTCGTTTTCTATGTCCAAGAGGGTAAAGTATTTCAATGACGTCTGTAGTAGATCCATCGTCGAAAAATACCTGAACAGAGTTAGCTATAGAACGTTTATTGGGGTCGTGATAATCTTTCGTATATTGAAGATTTTCACGTACAATCATCTTCTCACGTAATGTATCAATTCGTGAATCTGATGCTTGTTCAGATTCATAATCTTTATATTCTAGATTGCCGAATAACAAGCCTATTGCAACCATATATTGGAGGCAATGATCACGATCAGCTGGATTCTGAAGTTCACCCTTTTTATCAATAATGCGAACTGCTGCTTCATGTGTTATAATTTCAATTCTCTCAATTTCAGCTAACCGATCTTTAATACTTGAATGTAACCTGATACTTGCTTCAACAGCTGTTTGACCGTGAAATTCTGCAGGATACGAGATCTTGAATAAAATGTTCTCAATGACATAACTTTCGTACGATCTTTGAAAATCAAATCGCTCACCATCCCAGATTCGGTCATAAAATCCCCATTTTGGAGCAGTCAAACAGGTATCGTAACCCATTTCTCCTCGTAAGGATTGTAGAGCAAAAAACACTCCACGACTAGTAGCATCTCCTGCTGCCCAACTCTTGCGTGATCCTGTATTTGGAGCATGACGATAAGTTCTTAAAGCCCCCAAATCACACCAAACTTGGGATATTGTATTAATCACCTGTTTTTCGCTGCCACCGAGCATTCCTGCTGCTACAGCTGCACTAGCGAGTTTTACCAGAATTACATGATCTATTCCTCTTTTGTTGAAACTATTTTCTAACGCCATACAACCTTGGATTTCGTAAGCTTTGATCATCCAGGTGAATATATCTCTCATAACAAGTGGTTCAAGTCCGTTGGAAACATTTTTACGTGAAATGTAATCACCCAGGCTTAAAATAGCACCTAAGTTATCACTAGGATGCCCCCATTCAGCTGCGAGCCACGTATCATTGTAGTCTAACCATCGAATTAGTACTCCTATATTAAATGCTGCTGTAATTGGGTCTAATTCAAATAGTGTTCCTGGTACACGAGCTCCGTTCGGTACAAATGTACCAGGTACGATAGGGCCCAACATTTTTGTACATTCAGGGAAATTTAATGCTAATACTGCAGAACCGATACTATCCATTAAACAAAGTCGAGCAGTGTTATAGGCTTCTTCAGATCTAGGTGTGTATTCAAGTACATATTTTGCGATATCAACCATTTCTTTGTCGATAATACGTGACATTTTTTGAATCATCTTCTCTTTTATTCATTGAAATAATAACGGTTAACTAATAAATTACGTTCTTTCAGAAATTGGAATGTATTTTCTCTTCTTTGGACCAATATATTTCGCGGTTGGACGAACTAATTTGTTTGTTTCACGTTGTTCCATAATATGAGCAGCCCATCCACATGAACGACTAATAACAAATATTGGTGTAAATAAACTTGGATTTATATCCATCATATGATAGACAGCTGCAGTGTAGAAATCTAAATTTGGAAAAAGTGTTTTTTCCCACATTACATGTTCAATAGCTTCTGCTATATCATAGAGATTTTTAAATTTGGTCTGGTTTCTTGCAATTTCTAGTGCTTGTTCCTTAATTACTACAGAGCGAGGATCGAAGTCTGCGTAAACCGCATGTCCGAATCCCATTATAAGTTCTTTCTCCTGGAGTCTCTGTCTTATCACTCTTTCCGCTTCATCAGCGTCTTTAAAGCTTAATAACAGTTTAATAGCTTCTTCATTCGCTCCTCCGTTGAGAGGTCCCGAAATTGTTCCGATACCAGTTGTTATACACGAATAATAATCGGCTAAAGTTGAAGCGCAGACTCTAGCAGCATATGTAGAAGCTGCATATTCGTGTTCAGCATATAAAATTAATGACTTATCAAGTGTCCGTCTATTCACTTCTGTAGGACGATTCCCAGTAATAGCATGTAGAAGGTAACCAGCAATAGTACCTTCTGTCGAACCAATCGGAATTTCTTGACTGTAAATTCCCCTTTTATTTTCCCAGAAACCAAGAACGCTTGGTAAAATACCTAAGATTCGAATAGCATGATTTTTACTATCTTTATTTATCTCTGGTTCTAATACACCTAATGATGAGACTGCAGTCCGTAATACAGACATTAAATGGGAATTGTTTGGTAACGAATCAAGAATTTTACAAAGAGATTTTGGTAAATTCCGATTTGTTTTAAGGAGTTGAGACCATTCTGATAATTGTTCTTTAGTTGGAAGATCTTTATTAATTAGAAGATAAGATACTTCCTCAAAAGTACTGAATCTAGCTAATTCTTCAATAGTATAACCTCTGTACGATAAATGTACTTCTTTTTCCCCAACAGGACAGATAGCAGTTGTTCCTATGTTAATCCCCCTTAAACCTGGATCAATGTTCGTCTCAACATCATTTTTTCTTTTAGGTATTTTTGTTACCCCCTAACTGATCAAGAATAGCTTCCCATCGATAATAGTCAAGTAACTTGTACAATTCTTCACGTGTCTGCATTTTCTCAATCATCGATTCTTGTGTTCCTTGTTTTCGGAGGCTAGAATATACTTGTTCAGCGGCTTTATTCATTGCACGAAATGCTGTAAGTGGATATAATATCAACGAAACTCCAACTTTCTGTAATTCTTTCACAGAAAAAAGCGGAGTTTTACCAAATTCTGTGATATTGGCTAAAACTGGAACTGAAACAGTATCAGTTATAGCTTTATATTCGGTAAGGGATGTAAGTGCTTCTGGAAAAATAGCAGTCGCCCCAACTTCTATATATTGGTGTATTCTTTCAATAGCACCTTTGAGACCTTCTTTTGCAAAAGCATCTGTTCTCGCCATTATCATAAAATCAGGATCAAGTCGTGCCTGGGCTGCTACTTGGATTCGATCACACATTTCCTCTGTGGTTACAATTTTCTTTCTTGGACGATGACCACATCGTTTTTGAGCTTCTTGATCTTCTATATGAACTCCGGCAACCCCTACTTTCTCCAATGTTTGAATAGTTCTCGCTATAGAAAAAGCTGTTGCTCCAAAACCAGTATCAATGTCAACTAATAATGGAAGATCGACAACATCCGTTATACGTCTCGCATCTTCAGCTACATTATCAAGCGTGGTAATTCCAAGGTCAGGAAGTCCATATGAGGCATTAGCTACACCCGCGCCAGATAGATAAATCGCTTGGTATTCTGTTTTTTTCGCTAGCATAGCCATTAGTGCATTAATTGTGCCCACCACTTGTAGAGGCTTTTCCTTCTCAAGTGCTTTTTTAAGTCTTGTTCCTGGAGAGATTTGAGGTAAATTCAAGGGTTTTTGCTCCTAAAGAATTTGTATAATTCGTCTTGCGATATTTTTAGTTTTTAAAATATCTGCCCCAATGGAAAATGAGAGAGTTTTGTTCTGTCTTATTTATCTATTTTTAAGTATTTTACTAGCTCGTGGACGTTATATGGTCAATCTAAGATAATTTTTTTTCCTGAAAGTCTAATAATCCCATTCTTGAATTATCAGGACAGATGAATCGAAAAGCTAGAGTATGGAGTAATTTTTTATTTCCAAAAGTACCCCTATTCTAATTAATAGCGAGTTAAATGCCACTAGAAGTTTTTATTTCTTCTTCATTCCTTTTACAAAGATCTTAGATAAAGCATCGTCAGTAAAACACTTATACTATTTCCTCCCTCTTTCTGGATAATCTAAAATATGGATGGTAGGCAATGAGAAAGCAGTTGTTTGTTTTATTTAACTTTAATAAAGGAATTTTTACGCATATTCTACTAAATGTGTTAGATTTAGCCGAAAAAGGCTATGAAGCGGGCGTTATCTTCGAAAGTGAGGCGTGCAAATTCGTCAAAGAATTCGAAGGTAAAAAATTCAAGAAATTTGAACAAGTAAAAGAAAAAAAATTAATTTACGCTGTTTGTGAGGTATGCGCCAAGTCAATGAATGCGTTAGATAGTGCCCGAAGACAAGGATTACCAATCAATGGGGAATTATCTGGCCACCCTCCGTTACGGAGTTGGATCAAGCTTGATTATGATGTAATGCTAATATAATTATAACCGAGCATAATTTATAAATTATCCTCCCAATCTTCTTTGGGGGAGAGAGGGGAATGAGGAATTGATTGTAAAGAAACAGAATTAAGCACTATAAAATCATCTTTTTGTCCCATTAAGGAACCCGACAAGAGGTGGATAATGTGTCAGAGTATGCGGATTTAGCTGAATTTGGAATGGAATACGCCCAAGATCATGGTGCAGACTATTCTGAAGCAAGGTTAATAGATGGACAACGAGTTGCCTTTGTTTTACATAATGGTAACCTTATCTCAGGATCTGAGCTTCCATGGAAAGGGATAGGATTCAGAGTTTTGTGTAATGGTGGTCTATCATTTGTATCGGTAGATAATCTTACAAAAAAAGCAGTTAAGAGCGCTATTACAACTAGCGTGAAAATGGCTAGGAATTCAAATCCAAAGGAAAAAATAGACTTTGGACCACCTGTATCAAATGTTGCCAAGTGGAAGGTTCCTGCAAAAGAAAATTTACGAGATGTTCCACTTGAAACTATGATAACAAAGTTGCAAGAAATGGATAAAGTAGCGGAAGATGCTGGAATCAATACACGTGCCACTATTTTTGAAGCACAAAGTCTAACAAAATATTTAGTTACTTCAGAGGGAACAAAAATTGAATCTGATTTGTCTATGTTGAAATTTATAGGAGTTATTACCGCTAAAGGTGTTTTGGATTCAGAACAACGCTATGTTGATCTAACTCGAAGCACAGGTTGGGAAGGAACGAAAACATGGATCGAAGAAGTCGAGAACGAGTGTGGACGAATAGCCAAAGTTGCTTCGCAATCTGATCATAAGTTAACAGGAAAAGTGGATTTTGTAGTGGGACCAGAAGTAGTGGGTATCATTTGTCATGAGAATGCAGGACATCCGTCGGAAGGTGATAGAATTATGGGGAGAGAAGGGGCTCAAGCTGGAGAGTCGTTTTGGCGTGATTTAACCCTTGGTAAATCGCGAGTAGGTTCAGACCATGTTACCATTCTTGAAGATCCTACAATTCCGGGAACTGGGGGATATTATTTGTATGATGACGAAGGTGTGAAAGCACGCGAGCGTGTCCTTATTAAGAACGGAATAATTACCGAACCGCTTCTTAATCGCGAGTTTGGTGTGAAATTCGGGATGGGTTCTAATGGTTCCTCTCGTTCTTCTGATTTTAACAGAGAGCCTATTATTAGAATGGCTAATACTTATATGAAACCTGGTGATTTTACATTTAACGAATTAGTTGAGGATGTAAAACACGGTATATACATGCTATCGTTCACTGAATGGAATATTGACGATAGAAGATATCAATCGAAATATGTGGGTTTTGAGTGTTACGAAATCAAGGATGGGGAAATAACTGAGACAATGGTAAGAAGACCCGTCATGGAATTGACCTCAATTGGACTCTTTTCATCGGTTGATGGTGTAACTAAGGATCTCAATTTTGATTTTCCAGGTATATGTGGGAAGTCAGATCCTGGACAAGGAGTTCCTGTCTATGCTGGAGGGGGTTCAATACGTATGCGAGGTATTAGACTGGGTTAAGGTGAATGATATGGACGATACACTAAGATCACTTGTTGATTATGCCATTTCAGTCGGGCAAAAACAAAAAGTCGACCTCATTCTAGGTTTAGGTTCCCAATCGATGAACAATCAAATCCGTTTTTCTCAAAATAAAATAGATATCAATAAGCAATGGCAATCTGATTTAATTGAACTATTGGTTGTTGTTGAGGGGAATCAAGTTTCAATAGGCTCCTTTTCTCCACGTGATGAAGTATATGTTAAGGAACGAGTTCATGCTCAGATAAAGTTTGCCCAGAATATGACCCCTAGTCCGTTTTTCATGGGTGTGGAATCTGAAAAACATGAGATAGATCATTCCTCTTATGATAATCATTTCGACTCCAATATTGACGAATATCGAGAGAAAGCACCTCAAGTCATTAATACGTGCATAGATGAAGCTATTAATACTGGTGCAAAACGAGTTGCTGGCTCCTTTTTATTTGGCAAGAATTCGTACTATCTTTCTAGTTCTGCTGGCCCGACTGGTAGTTTCAAAAATACTTTCTATAACCTAACGGTTAGAGCATTTCAAGAGGAGTTAGATGCTTCAGGCCAAGGTCTTGCCTGTGGACGTATCCCTACTAGTTCAGAAAAAGATTTAGTTCAAGCTGCAGCTAAAGCAGGCCAATTTTCTAAATCGCACAAGAATGCCCAACAGGTTAAAGCAGGTTTATATGATATTATCATGAACCCTGCAGTTGCTGCTAATATACTTGGTAAAATTCCTCAGGATGCCAATCCTCTAGCTATTTTGATAGGCATGAGTTCATTAGGTGATAAAATGGGTGAAAAACTTGCCCCTGATTTCGTAAATATTGAGGATAATGGTATGCAACCTGGTGGATTAGCGACAACTCCTATCGATATTGAAGGAACTTCAAGATACAATACTCCCATAATTCATGAGGGTGTATTAAAAAGTTATATCCATAATACTACCACTGGTAATATGTTTCAAGGTGAAAGTACTGGGAATGGAGCCTTCGTAGACTTTGGAATAGGTAGTAAGATTATGGCTCCCGCACCTACAAATACAGTATTTAATAATGGTGATCATTCGTTTGATGAATTGTTAGATACTTCACGGAAGACCATCTATGTAACTTGTAATTGGTACACGCGTTTTACCAGTAGGATATCGACTGAATATAGTACTATTCCTCGTGATGCCGCTTTTCTTGTTGAAAAAGGTGAATTATCGACTCCACTAAAGAATTTTAGAATCAGTGATAAAATTCTAAATCATTTTGCCAACATTGACGCTATGGGAAATGACCGTGTTCAAGTGAAATGGTGGGAAGTTTCTGTACCCACGTGGATCCCAACAATTCGTGTAAAAGATTGTCGTATAACCACAGCTACTCAGTAATAGGATTACTGAGTTTTTCCATCCTTTTTTTCCTTTTAGCTATTTTTTTTAATGTGAAGGTTATATTATTCCTCAAACACTTTCAGATTTTTTACTCCTGATGAAAAGGTGGAAAAATGCCTGTATGTAAAAAATGCCGTAATTATGTGATGAAATTTCCCTGTCCACATTGCGGAAGCGATCTCTCCTTAACGGATCGTACTACCAGCGATATTCAACCGATTATCCCCAAAACTTTGCAAGAAAACTTTGAAGAGCCTCCAGCCCCTTCGTACGTTGAAGGAATTCCTGACCGTGAGAGTATGGGACCTATTCCTTCAAGAAAGGAAAGTCCTAAATCTGAGCCTATGAGTAAAGGAGTTCATTCTTCAGAGCCAAGCTATTCTTCACAGCCTGGAGCTTCTTCTCCCTCGGTAGATAATGTAACAAATTCTTTTTTACCAAAGGTGGATAATCGGTTAACTTTGATGGAAAGTACGATGAAATCTATTCAGAATGAACTTTCGACATTGTTAAAGAGTCAAAAAGTAATTGAGAATATCTTAACAAGGATGAATGGAGAATTACTAAAATTACGTAAGAATTAACTCGTTATACTCTAAGAAATTGGCTTACAAGTAATCCCTCTAAGAGTTGTTTTTCTTGATTGTGAGGAGGTAAACATTCTGCAACAGCTTGACAAAATGGGCCAAAGATATTTCTAACAGGTTTGATTGCTGAATCGAATAATTGAGATAATATTTCTTTGTCATTTGATTTCCAAGCGAGAGCCGCTTGATGCATAAGGTCAACAAGGTGGTGACTTTGAGTATTAATTGTTGATCGCTCTAGTGCTGACTTAATAGTGACTTGAGAACCTGATATTTGTACAAAACCATCAGTTCTTGAATGATGTTTCAAATCAATACCATAGGCTTGAGCGAGCTTTTGTACCTCTCCATAATCAACCGTTGATTCTCCATAAGTCCATCGATAAGCAAGGTAAAATTGTCCAGTTTCATCTATTACCGCGTTTTGAGGAATATCGGTAAGGATTCGAAATAGGAAACTGGTTGAGATCTTTCTAATTTGCAATAATTGATCGGATATGGGTACTTGTTCCCCCGAATATTTCAAAATCGTACGATATCGACTAAATATCTCCATTCCAGGACCAATGGCCGAAATAAAAAAATCACCACCCCGTATCCCATCAGACCAAAATCGTTTTAGGTGAGTAAAAATATTTTTTTCGACTTCCGCAATAATTTCTCGCAAATATCCCTCTGATCGTTGTTCACCTTTACGACATACTAAGTAAATTGAGGATGCCAATGCGGCTGAGGTTCGAGCTCTTAATCGAGTCTTCATTTCTGTATGAATGGGCCATGAGGATGTTATCGAAAACCCCGCCTGAATGAGAGCTTCCAGCATAGTTTCCCAACCCGAAGTAGATTTGTGAGCATACACAAAGATCGCAATACCATTCGGTTTGAGAACTCGAAAAAATTCATGGAAAGCTTTAGTTAACATGGTTTCAAAGAACTCTTTTGGATTATCTTGACGTCCTTTGTTTGCTACAATTTCTAAATTCTTTGGTGTCAAGGGAGTAGAAAATAATTGTGGGAATATGTCGCCTACTGCGCGCTTAAACCAAACGTAAAAAAAATCAGATAAATCTGAATAGGGCACATTGTCGTAATAAGGGGGATCTGTAATAACCGCATCAAAATAGTCATCTGGGTGATCTAATTTTGTAGCTGATGCCTGTTCAACTATTACATTGGATGGGGCTTTCCACGAATTATTCTGAAGATATCTGAGAACCCATTCTGTCTGTTTTGACCAATCACCATTTGCCCCTGAAAATACATTCAGTTCTACATAGTCCCATGTCATCGGAAGAGCTGTTCGACCAAAAACATGTTCAATTTTCTCCCCGTAAACATTATAGATCACAAGATTTGAGCATTTGTCTGTTAATCGTCCGAGAATAATGGCTAGATATGTAATTATAACTTGGGCCAAATTTACATCAATCTGTTGTCCATCGGGATGGTTTTTATTTAACCAATGTTGTATCGATGAAGAACTAGACTTAATTTCCTTTAAGAAGTAGATTAAGGCTAGCAATTGTCTCTCATTAAAGAGATCTTTCCATCTTAGGAGACCATAATTCTGTACGCTAAAGCCTAAGGTTCCTTTTGGTGGTAGTCGTTCATTTGGGACAAGATCGTAAAATTGCTCATCATTGTGTAATTTTTCAGTCAGAAAGGACACAGTCTCTTGATAAACTTCTACGTCACGTTTTGTTGCTAGTCGATAGATTTTCTTAGCTTTTGATGGATTGCGGAGAATTACAATTGTCATACGTTGACCGAGTTTTCCCTCTTTGGCATATTCTCGAATGGTATTAGAAGAGATAACTTGTTGACAGAAAAGACACCGAACAGTAGATCTCGCTATAGTCCCCTCTGAAGGATCAAAATCGATTGTTTGATCTTCCTGAATTACAAAGGAAAGAGGAGTATCTAAATCATGGTTCATTATAGGTTTGTAAGCAATACGACGTGTTTTGGTGCGAGCTAGCCAAAAATGTTTAATTAGAGGAATATCATGGTTGCATTGAGGATTTGCACACGGAAAGGTTCTTGCCCATAAATAACCTATAGGTATATTTCCATTTTGATCTGTAGGATAGAATCTGTTAAGTTCTTTTTTCACCTGTTGCTGGACCCTATCAGCCCAATAAGCAACAAAATCAGCTAATTCAGGCGAACCAAGCTTTTGTGGCCATTCTAAAGTGGCTTTGGAAATTAGAACTGCCATTGGATTCAAATCAGATGCATAAGTCTCGCAGCCCAACCTCAAAGCTTCTAGAGGAATCGATCCTCCTCCCGAAAAGGGGTCTAAAAGTTTAGGTGGATGTGAATGCCACTGAGCTTGAATTAATTTCCTTCCTCTTTCAATCATCGTATGGTGTGGAGTTTTCACGATGCTCCAAGGGGAGATATCAGAAATGAATTGAAGGAGTGCAATTTGATCAAACTCAGATTGAGGTAGTTTTAGTAACGCAGCCAATATGGTTGCTCTAGAACTAGCAAGAGGACGACGAGCCCACCAGAGGTGTAAAGTACTCGGATGACCATGTCTTACACTTTTTTCATGACTCGATGCTTTGGAAATCTCCAGTAAAGGCAGATTCCATTCAATCATTCGTTTATCCAAAAAATTCCCGCATTCAGATCTTCGTGCAAAAAACAGCTGATTTCCAATAAATGGAGTTTAAATATATTACCACTGGAGTGATTCAGGAAATCTTGGGCAAATGTAATAGTTTAGAATGGTGGAAGGTACACTAAGACGATCTGGGAGTAAGCTTTTGTCGTATAAAAAGAAAAAAATGAGAGAGATTAATCATCGCACGAGCCTTCAGAATCTGCAAGTCTTACAGTGGAAGCAGAAATGGCATCGGCTCTGGCCAATAATATTCGCATCTCCTCAATAACGGATCGTTCTATCTCAGTTTGATGTTTGAGGAAACCTTTTCGATATTGTTTAACAAATTCATGCTTCGTTTCTTCAGCCCAACCATATTTCTTTCGATATTCTGCATAGAGAAGGTAAGCTCGTGTGGAGCGTTCAACCCAACGATCAAGATAATAAAAATCTTCAGTGAAAACTAACACTTGGGGAACTTTTTCACCATCATTGACTTTGGTTACCAGAAATGGTGATTGGTCCTTGTTCATAATTTTCATGTTTAAATTTGGGCTGTGTTCAGCAATACGAGTAATAATAGGAATGTTCGTTTGCGAATCCCAACACCAAGTCGTTGCAGCAACTAGAATGTTAATTGGATGTTCAAGATCAATACGGAATGATTCAGGAGCGTGCTTCTTCGCACTTTTATCGTAATAATATCGGAATCTTTTAGCATCGTCTTCAGTAGCATCTTTAAGAAATTCGTCGAAAGACATTCCTCTGTTAAAAAAATTGTATGTTATTCTATCAATCATTATTATTCCCACCGAATGAAAAAAAGTGAAAAAAAAAAGATGTTAAAAATCTAATTTAATGCAAGGCGAACCTTTTCCATTAAAGCCTGTGGAGGAACACCACCCACTACATCCCATGAATCATTAATTACTGTCTTAGGCACCCCTTGGACTTGGTACTTCATAGATAGCTCCTGAAACTCAGTAGCTTCAATCATATCAGCAGTGATATTTTCATTGAGCATGGCTAGCTTGAATGCATTCAGTACAGCAGTTGGACAATAAGGGCAAGTGGGAGTTACGAAAACCTGTAAGTGGAGAGGTTTATCAATTGCTTTAATCTCTTCAACTAGTTCGGGTTCTAAATCTGAACCATTGGTTTTTCCAGACATAATGATACTTTCAATTAAACTTCCGAATTCATAGCCAGAGGGAATTCCATAAAAGCGGATTAATCCTTTGCTTTGACCTTCGACCACAATAGCGGGATGCCGTTCAATTTTCCATTTCTTAGCCTCTTCACTGTTAATATCGCATTCACATAATTTTAATTGAACTTTGTCGGATTGTGTAGCTACTTGCTGTACTAAGTCTAATGTTTCATTACATAATAAACAATGATCTTTTCGAGTAAACATGTGGAGTGTAACGTCTGTTTCAATGGATTGAAACATACCTTTAATTTCATTTAAAATTTTATCTTCTATCTTAACTTTATGCTCAGACATGATGTTTTCACCTTGATTCATCGATGTAAAGAGTTCTTTATAAATATTGTTATTCTTGAATATTCAATATGCAACAAAACGTATATATCTAAAATATATAATATTGTTATCGTGAGTGTAAATGAAGAATAAAGTAAGTAGCTCTTCCCTGGAAGAAGAAAAGAGCTCTTTAAAGGCACAAGCAGAGTTATGTCAGTCTTTAACTCACCCCTTTCGTTTGAAAATACTCCGTTTGCTTGTTGAAGGAAGGAAAAATGTCAGAGAACTCATGGAAGCAACTAATAAACCTCAACCATTCATTTCTCAGCATTTACGAGTATTACGAGAGAAGGAAGCGGTAAATTCTAAAAGAGACGGGAATGAAGTCTTCTATTCACTAGCAGATCCAAAAATCGTTAAAATATGTGAATTAGTAGCTGAACTAATTAATGAACGTCAACGATAACCTAGAGTTCTTGAAGGACATTTCAAATAGAATAGAAAATTTGAAAAAATTTGTGCCCCTGTTGCAGAATTAATCAAGAATAAAATGATAAATTGGTGCTTTTCTACACCCAAGGTTGGGAATAATAATTCTCAAGCTTTTTTATGTGAGTATTTCTTCTACATCTAATCTGTAAGGATGACTCTCCTACTTTAGAGCATAAAGCCTCCGACTTAAATAATAATTAAATTTCAACAGATCGCAAAAATGGGGAATTCAAAATTCATTGAGTTTCAGTGACTCATTTTCTATTATAGAACGAATCGATTTCGATTTTTGAGCAGAAGTTCTTTATTATTTGATTAATTCTCTCCTTCAATGAGTGAAGTTTTTGTTTAGGACAGCTTTCAGGTTATGATAGTCAATGAGAGACTACGTGGTACTTCGTGGGGCTATTTGGACGGAGTTTGATGAGCATCGTGGTGCAAATCCCGTTGCTTCAACTCCTAATCAACTTTCCGATGAAATTGTTTTCAGTATTTCCCTCCGTGGAATGTCTGTATTTTCGAGCCGCCCTACTAATATTTCTTATTCCAAAATGATTGCTACTATACCCTTCCCAGAATACGAGTTGTTTTCAGTATCCACCGTACTTTATGAATATTCTGAGGGTAGTAGGGGTGGGTTTACAATTAATCTAATATCAATTCTTATACCAGCTTTTTTTATGCAGAATTCATGGGTGGATCTTCGTCAAATTCAAGCCATATTCCAGCAGTATTTTGCTACGTATGAAGGTGCTCCAGTTGAAAATAAAGAAGCTGTTATTACCGCAATCGCCTCCGCCATCGATAAGATTCTACAAAGAAAACTTGAAGTCATTAATCAGGGAGAAAAAATACGAACTCAGCTGAATCATTATCTGGATTCATATCATGTACTCTCACTCAAGCAAGAGGAACAGCAGTTAATCAAAACCCGTGTAACCACGCTCATTCTGTTACTTGATCGTGTCCTAGAAGCGGGAGATAACGATCGTATACAGCGAGCCATCCAGCGAATGAACTTCATTCTCGAGCAGGAATTAAGCGAGGAGCTGATAATGATGTATCAGCAATCGCTTAGTCGTTTAATCACGTTATAAAGTGATACTAGCGTAATTTTCGTTTTCTCAGAAACGCTAGTCCCAATCCAAAGATAATAACATAACTGAAAGAGACTGCAGGTGTAGTTTCGGTTCCATCCGTGCTTGTAGTATCTGTATTTGTCGATGATTCTCCATCTCCTGTAGTTACTTTAAGGGAAACTTCAACATTTCTTTCAGAGGAAGGAATGTCATCATAGTATCCTCCTTCTCCTCCATCAAGGTGACTAATTGTCAAGTAAAATTGGTCAATCTCTTCTGCTGTAGCGTTCAATGTTAGATGTATTCCAGCTGAAATATTCTCCGCAGTTAAAAGGTACGATTGGTAACTGCTATCAGTATAATTTAGGGATCGATTTTCTTTAATGAGATTAACACCAAAGAGATGGTCTTGGGAATCCTCGGGAATGGTGACAGAAATATTTATTTCCTCTGGATCAGGAAAATTCCTAAACAAGTAATTTTTCGTTGACCAAGGAAGAATTTCCCAAGTGGAATCGTATGGATAATCTTGGGAGATAACACCACCAGCAGGAAACCTTAACGGACTAGGTAGAGACACGTATTCAGCAAAATACAGCTCTCGTTTATTCCCCTCATATTTGTTATCGAGAATAGTGGCTAAAATGAAGTCCATATACAGCTCTTCAAAGGATAATTCAGGGTAATATTGGTTTAGGATATGCATGATTGCCGTGGAGCTTTGAAGTTTATCACCCCCACTTTCAGCATGATAGATATCCGATAGATTTTGACTACCAAATTGATCCTGTAAGTAGGCAATAAATGCTAATGCTGCTTTGTAATCAGTATCCAAACCAGCGTTATCATAATCCCAAAATAACAGAGAGACATCATGAGGGTAATATAATTGATGAGCATCCGTATATCCTTCTGCATAGTCCAGTAAAAATTCACTAAACATCGAACAACCTTCATTAAACCAAATTGTTTCTTGCGCGTCATACCCATAGTTGACCAGGTGTTGTAATTCATGAATGACTGTATCTATCCTCAGAGATCCCATTTCGCCATTAATATATACGATTTCTCCACCGTAGGGATCATTACGTGAGAAATACCCTCCTGCTCCGTTGAGAATTGTATATAAAATAACAACTCGATCATTATTATCATGATCAGGAGGGGAAGCAAAATTGGTGGTTAAGATGGGGATCATATAGGTATCAACCAGCTCAGAGATTATGGAATAATTTTGATTTAACGGAATCTGATTATCTAGAAAGATGTAGGCTTCATCACCAATGGCCCGACACGTTCCAGTTACTGGTTTTCGAACTTCTTCAAAGAAATCCCAGACGCTGAAGCTTTCTTCATCACCAATGGAATACGTATGGAGATTGATTTTATTATCAATAGATGGGAAAGAATCAGATTTTTGGTCTGGAGAAACAGGTGTGGCACCCAATTCTAATCCAGAATAGATAAGAAAGTTTGTGAGTATCAACAAGACTAGAAAACTATTCTGAATTCCAACTTTAGATTTTATTCGTTGAGCTACCCTAATAGCGAATCTATACTCTGAACCCATAATCATAATCACCTTTAATAATGCTTCAAACATCCCATATTTTAAATTCTCCTTTATATGTTATAAATCAGGGAACTTAGTCATTTATTAGGAGTGTTCTGATGTTATAACATTAGAAACAAAGATGTAATTAAGAGCAAATTACGAAAGTTGGGATACTGAAAGAGAAAGAAAAAAGGAGGAATTTGCGTTAAAATGCAAATTCTCGTTTATGAAAGATTGTAAGGGCACTGATAAGAGCCAAGACTCCAATAGAAACAACAATGACTACTTCACCTATTGGTAACATACCTGCTTGTTGAATAGCTCCGAGACTGAAGTAATTAAACAGGGAGAGCGCTTCAAAATTACCTATCCCTGCTAACATTCCCCCCATACTATCTAGAAAATATTGACCACCAATTACAATTCCTGCTGCGGCCAAAGATTTGTTCGAGTCTAGGAAAATTGTGGCACAGAGTAATGAAATAGTTCCCAATGTAAATTGTAGAATAAAAAATCCTAATGCATAATTAAGGACAAGAGATGTCGTAAGTGTCTCACCCAAAAGAGCAGTTGACCCTAACATTATTCCTACCATGGAAATAGGAATTATTAGACTATATGTGAGATAAACACTGAATTTCTCCAATAAATATCTCCATCTAGGGATAGGTAAGCTTAACATAATATCAAAAGTGTTTTTATCAATCTCAGTTGACAATAAGCGCGCAGGGATGAAGATTGCAACGAAGAGCAACAAAATATTCATAGTTCCTCCTGCATACATGAAGAGTGCAGCTTCCCAAGTCGCTCCTAATCCAGACAGTCCCAGATCACCTAATATCGCTTTCATTATAGGATTATCCATAGTTTCAAGTCTTTGCAGAATTAATTCTTGCATTGAAGGCCACCCTATTGCAATTGTTCCCACAAATCCAATGATTACCAATGGAGGAACAATTCCTGTCAACCATGATTTTTTTAAGTTCTTTAAATACACATAGACCATTCATATCACCATTATGTTAATTATTAATAATATTGCAGAAAAATCTCTTCGAGATCTGCATCTTCACATGTAAAACGTTTAATATTATAATTTGAGAGAAATTTGAGTACTTGCGTAACATCTTCTCCGATTTTTAATTTGTAGGTATGAGATTTAATCCTTTCAACTGAAAGGACACTTGTTAATTGTTTGAAGTCTTCTTCGGAGGGGGCCACATCATCTAGAAACTGGACCAGTACATTTTGCAGAAATTTTGCTTTCAATGCATCAACTGCTTCTATAAGGATCATTTCACCATTACGGATGATTCCCACTCGATCGCAAATGGATTGAACCTCTGCTAAATCGTGCGAACTAAGAAATATTGTAACTCCTTCATTTTGAAGTTTTTTCAATATTTTATGAAAATTTGCCGTCATTAATGGGTCCAGACCACTTGTGGGTTCGTCTAATATTAAAAGAGAAGGTTTAGACGCCATAACAGCTATAAGACCAGCTTGTTGCCGATTACCTTTAGATAAAGACTTTATTTTTTTGTGGAGTTTTACTCTGAATAGGGTTTTGAGTTCTTGAAGGAATTCTTGATCAATTGGCCGAAATCTGCCAAAATATTTTATGAGCTCTTCCCCCGTAAAATCCTCAAAAAGAGCCATATCTCCTGGGACATAACCTATTCGTTTTCGGATTTCAACCCGATCATTGCGATGATCAAAGTTGAAAATTTCGACACTTCCAGTCTTGGGTTTTAAATAATCCAATATTACTCGCATAGTGGTTGTTTTTCCAGCTCCGTTTGGGCCCAAAAAACCGAAAATTTCGCCTTTTTTTACTTGAAAGCTTACGTTATAAGTGCCTCTAACTTGTTGACCAAATGTTATGAGATCTCCAAGGCGTATCTCACGACCGTAAATCTTTGTTAAGTTTGAAACCTGAAGAACAGTCTCAGAAATGTTTTCTGTCACTTTAATTTTCTCCGTTTATTTTTTCTTAATAGTTGGTATTTGTTTCGTGTTTTCTCAAATTGATTGCACAACTGACGCAACATTTGAAACTCATGCTACTCATAGAATCAACTCTTTATAAATCTTTTCGTAAATTCAAAAATTCAAAAAAACAAAAATTCCAAAAAGTTAAAAACAAATTCCATAAACGTTCTACTAAGGAAAAATGGTGTATTCCTAATTTACTCGTGAGTAATAATAATGTCCAATAATCAAGATCCTCTTTTAAAGGTAAAAAACGACTATTTGAACTTTATAGCCCAAGCAAACAAATCTTTAGGGTATAATCCGTATTTGAAAGGAGTATTATTCGCCTTGATGTTGGATGGGGGATTGCTTTCACAAGAACAAATTATGCTGTTAACAGGGTATAGTAGATCGATGGTTTCCGAAACATTGGCTGAGTTAACTGATATTTCGAGTAGGTATCCCGTACGAGAATCACGGAAAAAAGGGGATAAGAAGAAATATTACAGCAGTTCCCTAAGTTTTGTACAATACACCAAGATCTTGGCAAAAACGAATTTAGAAGCCTCTGAAACTAGTTATGATTTTGTTGATGAGATGCTACCTCGTTTGGAGACACTAACTCCTCAAACCCCTGATATAGCACATGTTAGAAACCTGATGGTTTTCCTAAAATCAACTTATTTCAGTGTACAAGCAATTATTAATTATCTTGATGATAAACTAGATAATATTTTGGAAACTGGTGAATTTCCAGATATATCACCTTACATTAGTAGATCTCTAGAAAAAAACAAACCCACCTCTCAGATATCAAATATAATACCTGAATCAGACAGTTTGTATCAAATAAAAACGGATTTCATTGCTCGATTGCTTGAAGTAATTCCTCCTTCAGGAAAACAAAGAGATGTAGTGGCGATTTATTTTGGTTTATTTTTAGAACGAGAACCTGTAACTCAGGATCAACTCAAGGAGTTTACCGGAGCCAGTCGAACCGCCATCTCTGAAACTCTTTCCTTACTTACGAGAATCAGAAGTGTCAAAATTGTTAAAAAACCACGAGATAGGAAAAAATATTATTCTCCTTTAATGAATATGGCAGAATATAGTCTTTCTAAATATACTAATCAGAAAAGAGTATTTACACACATAAAAACCGTAATAAATTGCGAGATTATTCCTGAACTAAAAACAATAACAGGGAATGATGAGGAGAAAATAAAGTTTGAAAACTTCCTGAATGAAAATGTGCGGTGTTATCAAATACTAGAAGATTTCATTACACTAATGTATCATACATTTGATCAAACTTATTCCCCCTAAACAATTCTTTCTTTTTCCGATTTGTAGAAAAGACTAGAGGGGATCAATTACCAAGATACAAAAATAAAAGAAGTCTTAAGATATATTAGAAGAGTAAAAAAAAGAGGGGAGCAAAGGATTGCTCTTTAGATAGCTCTCTTGATAACAGTTGGACCTTGTTCTTGATATTCTTTGCGAGATACCCAAAGGCGTTGGAAGGTCTTTAGGGAGGAGAGAATAGAACCACCAATCCAAACAGAGTAACGTCGTTCGGGAGGGGCAACGATACGAATCTCGACATTGTCAGGGACAAGCTCGGTAAGTTCTTTGTGAAGACGTTCTTTTAATCCAGGGAACATGGTTGATCCACCAGATAGAACAATGTTTTGGTACAGTTCTTTTCGAAGGTCAATATCACAAAGTTGAACTGATCCATAAATAGCTTCATCTAAAGGAGTTTCTTCTTTTCCGATAGCACTGGGGTTGAAGAAAGCTTCAGGGGCTAAGAATCGTTCAGGACCAATAGTCAAAGTTTCACCATCAGGAAGCGTATATTGCTTTTCCATACCAGAGACTTTTTCGGCTAACTTGAGTTCCTTTTCAGGATCAAGAGCAACATAACAGAGACGTTCCTTGATATCACGAACAATTTCACGCTCGGCGGAAGAGGTTAATGCACGACCACGTGTACGCAATAATCGGCGTAAATACTCGGTGATATCACGACCGGCAATATCAATACGGGTAATAGCATGGCCAATGGCGAAGCCTTCATAGATAGGGACAATGTGTATAACACCATCACCAGCATCAATAACTAATCCAGTTGTTCTTCCAGAAGCATAGAGAGAAAGAACTGCCTGCATAGATACATACATTGCTGGAACGTTGAAGGTTTCAAAGAGAATTTCTGCCATCTTTTCACGATTTTTTCCAGGATTGAGTGGGGCCTCGGTAAGAAGTATTGGATGCTCACTTGGATTGACTCGTAAATCATTATGGAACGTATAGTGCCAGATTTTTTCCATTGCATCCCAGTCTGTAACCACTCCGTGCACAATGGGGTATATTAATTTGAGTACACCCCGAAGGTTCATAGCTTCTTCGCCTACATAGTATTCACGGACATAATGGTCTACATCGGACATAATGGATTGGTATTTAGGGTACCCGATCAAAGTGGGGAAAACTGAACGAGGTTGATCCTCACCAGCATAACCATTCTTTGATAAACCAGTACCATTATCAATAACGAGGGGTTTACCTGTAATTCCTTCTGCTAGGGACATTTTTATCACTTATTTTTTTTTGTTGTATTCTCGCTATTCGAACCGATGTTTGGTCAGCACCCGTATTTTTCGATTTCATGGAGTGCCTTTTATAAACCGGACAGATATCGTTTCGCTCGAGCGAGTGAAATTGTATCTGCGGGTTCGATTAGCTCAATGCAAGTCAAAGATATTGTTGTTTTATTATAAATGTAACCTTTCGCTAGATGAAGATCTTTAAACGAGTTTTATGTCAATTATATGGGTGGAATAATGAGTTCACTCATAATAAGTGATGCGATTCATAAGTACTAGACTTTTGTCGTATAATTTCCAAAAAAGATGGGGAATCAGCCAATTATTGCTCACGAAAGGATTCTCTAGTAAAACTATCCGTATAATAACAATTACTCTTTAAATGAGGAATACAATATTAAACTAGCATGTAATGTAAATTCTTTGCAATTTCTTTTTAAGAATCTTTAATTATGTTGGCTAATGGATTCTTTCTTATTTTCAGGGCGTAAAAAAATTGTGAAAAGTTGTTTTAGGATTATAGAATGATGTAAACTAGGTTTAATATGCTCTAGTTCATTATTAAGAATCTATTCTCAGGAAGTTTTTATGGAGATTCGTAATATCTCAATCTAGTTCCTAATACTATTCATCCGAAGTACGAGCTCATTTTTTTAAATTCAAAAAACTATAAAAATTCTCTTAGTATTAAGTTGAATATCTACTATATTCTGAGGAAGAAAGATGACTTCCTCAATTAAATAACAAATACAAGTATTCTCATGAGGTTTATTCTATGTCAAAAGAAAAATATCGGTTTGATTTAAGTGATGGATTTGGAAAAGAGGATGTCTTTGCCATATTCGGCGCAATTTGGCGTTTTTTTGCGTTTTTTTTGAAATTAATCTTTTATCCTTATGTATGGATTTTTAGAATGTTTGGACGGTCAATTCGTTTTGTTCGGACTAAAAAATCCCCAGAAATGGCTCTTGACCCCGATGAACGTAGTTTTATTGAGAGTGTTCCGGGATTTTTTGTTTTAACTGGGTTTTTTGGGGGTATATTGTTCGCAGCTGTTGTTTGGTTGTCTGACCAAACAGGTTTGAGTGACTTTCTGGATGATATTAATCTTACATCTATAATAGAGATGTTTGGACACTTCCTTGGATTTATTCTAGAGATTATCTTATGGATAATAGGTATTGATAAGAAGAATGCTGCTGGTGAGGTCATTCTAGATCGATTTGGATTACTTGACCTTATTTTTGATATATTCTATGAAATGATCTTACTTAACATCGTTGGTTTCGTAGCTCAAGATGCGATTATGACGTTCATTGGGATTGGCGTTGTTGGTGTTATCCTAGCAGTAGTGTGGATCGTAATTAGCGAAACAGGAATAGTTGGTGGTATAATTGGTTTTATTGCGAAAGTTCTTAACTTTATCATAACAGTTCCCGCTAACTTTTGGGAAAGAGCAAACAAAGTGTATATTAAATTCAATAACATATCGGCCTCAATTGTGATTGGCCAAGAAAGACTTGATGAAAGAAATATCGGTTTTCATCGAAAGATCCTACTGTTAACATTAGGATTAGGAATCTACACGTTTATTGCAGGCATTGTAGTAGGTGTTTCTAACCCCCAAGAATTAATTAATCCTATTGGATACATCTTTGTCGTTATTTTGATGCTTGGAATCGGTGTCGGTATAATCGAAATGTTTCTAATCGTTAGAATCTTGGATATTGTGTCTCGCAAAAAATACGCCCCAGGAAAATCAGCTGAATAATAATTTTTCAAGATAGCAGGAGGATTCCTCCTGCTTTCCTTTTTCTGTCATTATAAAAATCTTGAAAAGCGGGGATCATGAGTAATAATATTAGAATAATTATGACACTCTATCAATTTGAAGACTCTACTCCAATTCTTGGGGAGGATTCGTATGTTGCTAGTACGGCAGAAGTGATTGGAGATGTAAAAATCGGCAACAACTGTTATATAGGCCCAGGAGCCAAAATTCGTGGGGACTACGGTAGAATTCGTATTGGAAACCGAACTTCGATTCAAGAAAATTGTGTTTTGCATGCTGGCCCTGATCAAGTTGCGATAATAGGAGATAATGTCACAATTGGGCATGGTGCAATTGTATACGGACCTACAATTCATAATAATGTTATCATAGGAATGGGAGCTATTGTTAATGACCATGCAGTAATACATGATTGGTGTTTAATAGCAGCTGGTTCATTGGTTACTGGGAAACAAATTATACAAGAAGAATCTCTGGTAGTTGGTGTACCAGCAAAATTTGTGAGAAAAATTTCCAAAACTAACCACACATTGATTGAGTTTTCAGCAAATCTGTATGCTGAACTAGCTCCCCGTTATCTTGCTGGTTTGAAGAAATTGGCCGAATAACTTAGCTTAAAATTGATACCAGTTCTGATAAATCAATATGAAATTGTTTGGTGTCGATGATGAAACAGAATTTTGAAACAGACATTGAGTTTGTTCTGTTAGATGCTGATTATTCTGTTTCTGATAATCAAAAATCGACCAATATTCATTTGTGGGGAAAATCTGGAAATAAAAGGGTGGAAGTCATAGTAAAAGGATTTTCCCCCTACTTTTATGTTGAAACCTCAGAGGAAAACGTTCAAGAAATCATTAGTGAAGAGGAGGGGTTATTACAATCATGGACTATTTCCACACAAATATGTCACAAACAGACATATTTTGGGGCAAAAAAAAAGATTCTAACAAAGATCATTGGTCGCCGTCCATATCAGGTTCCCAATGTTCGTTCAGTTTTCGAACGTAAAGGGTTCAAGGTCTTAGAAGCAGATATTCCTTTTACAAAACGATTTTTGATTGATCAGAAATTAAGAGCTTTACATACGCTCTCTGTAACTGGAAATATCACTAATGAAACCTCTTCTGAAATTGTGATGGAGACAGGATATCAAAATGTGAACCTTTCTCCCTCGCAAAATACTGATTATCTACCAATAGTTCTCGCATTTGATATCGAAGTGAATGAACAGGGGGAATCTTTTCAAGAATTATTCAACGATAAAATACGCAGAATTACGGCTATTTCGTATGCTTGGGGAAAACTTGGAGTAGATAAACCTGAAGCTAGTGCGCTCATTCTGGACGCCGATAATGATGCTGCTGAAAAGAAATTACTGCACGATTTCATTGTAAATTTAAGAACCATCTCTCCAGATATTCTTGTTTCCTTTAATGGTACTTACTTCGACATTCCTTATCTTAAAGCGCGAATGAGCCGGTATAGTTTATCTTTGGGGTCGCTTGCACTATTCGAAAACCGACAAACTGATATTATTCGGACTAGTGTCCCAACTGATGGATATCGTTTGAAAGGAAGGGCAATTGTCGATCTATTACCCAAAACATGGCATATTCATCCTCTTTCAGGTCAAAAGAATTTAGACACAATTGCCAGTTTGATGTTGGGGGAGACCAAAATCAAGTCAGATAAAAGCCTGGGAGAATTATGGAGGCATAGCATTAAAGGGTCTCAAACTGATGAGGATCTGTTCTACCAATATTCAATCACTGATTCAATCCTCACCTTTCGGTTAGTTTCCGAATTAGGTGTAAATACTACTGTTGAGTTATGTAAACTGGCTGGTTACCCCTTACCTGAAGGCTTACTCTCCACTAGTCGTAATATAGGAGAATTTGAATTAATGCGTATTTTACATGAGAGAGACATCCTTGTTCCTTCTAAACCAACAAAAACTGAGATATCAAAGCGGAACGCATTAAAAGAAAAATACCCTCATCTCGGGGGTTGGGTTATAGACCCAGAAGTAGATGAAGCATTATTTGTAGCCATTCTTGACTTTCGATCGTTGTATCCAAACATAGTAAGACAGCATAATATATCTGGGGAAACGTTACTTTCCCACTCTGAGTCTAAAAAACCTGAAGATCGTTTTCTGAGACATCCAAGAGGTGCGTTCGCTGACCTTATGGATCGAATACTGGTTGAGAGATATAATTCTATTAGCCGTTTAAATTCTCTTAAAAAGGAAAGCCCCTCTCCTAACCAACAGAGAAATGTACCTCTACTTGAAAAACAGCAACGCTCTTTAAAACTGATGGCTAACTCACTATGTGGTGCGGCGAACTACCCTCGTGGGCGTTTTTATCATCATCTCTTATCAAATAGCATCACAGGGATCGCTCGGGAGTTATTAGGAGAAAGATTGCAGGAATGGACAAAGCAATTTTCAAAGAATCATAATTATGATGTAGAAGTTAGATATGGTGATACAGATTCGATTTTTTGTGAGTTTATTAGTCCTAACTTGCGCCCCTCTGATTTTCTTCCTTCATTATCTGAAGAGAAGCGAAATAAAAGCATTAAATTACTTGAAAGTTATATCCATGAATATCAACATTATCTCACAACTAATCTTCCTGATCTCTTGGAATTAAAACTTGAAGATATTGCCTTTAGAATCATTCTAAAAAAGGGACGAAAGAAAGCTTATGCCTATCTCTCCCTAATCTCTCAAGAGGTAATCATTCGAGGTTTCGAAGCTGTTCGTTCTGACTGGTCCCCCTTAGCGAAGCACACTCAACGGACACTCCTTGAAAGATTGTTAATGGATTTTTCTGAGAATCGATTACAGAATGCTCGAAAATTAGTTATTCAAACTTGTCGATTTATCTTGAAATCTTCCATAGATGACTTACTCACCGAATTAAGTATCAGAGGACCAGTAAAACGTGCGCCAACGAAGTATAAAACTCGAACGCCTGCAGTAGGTGCGTTTCTCAATTACTGCAAAGATCAAAACTTAGATCCTGAGGTAGAATGGAAACAGTGGGATGGTTTCCCTTATATTATAGCAAAGAGTGCACTAAGTCAACCTCAATTTAAACGCGCATATCATCCTGACGTTTTTCGGACTGGTACAAAAGAAATTGATCGTATTCACTACATTAAAGAAATACTTGGGGCGAGTAATCGGTTTGGGATTTCACTCAATGAGAATGAAGCTCTAAGTGGTCGTTTTATAATCCCATTAACTGAATTTTTTCATTAAAAAGAAAAATATGGTCAGTGTAGGTTGTATCCAATTTTTTGTAACCATAATTGGATAAAATCAGTGAAAGAAAGCAACCCGGTACAGGTTCGAAACACTAGAACAGCCTAATTTTGGGTGTTCTAATGCTTGGTATCTAATAAGACTCGAAACTCCATTTATATCAGAAAAAAAAGGATCCATCTTTCTTTAAAAGTGATGAAAATGATTAAACACAAAGTTATTAGCTTAACACTCTTATTAGTTTTATTAATTGGAATAGTACAGGTTACATCAGCAGATTTAGATTCAAATCAAGATACTAAATCGGTTAATGATTTGAATAATTTTGAATGTGCAGTACCTGATCTTAAACCGGAAATTCAGGCCTTAGAACAACTTGAACCATCTGGTTTACAGTCTTTTAACCCTAGTCCTCTAAATTTCAATAATATGACTTCCGCAGTGTCATCAAAGACTGTTCAAGATGATGATGAGCGTTTAATCATACAAATCGACCTTGAGAAAGAAATCACTCAACCTGGTCAACCTCTAAAGTATGTAATTCAAGCTTCAAGGGGAATGAATCCAGCTCCCGGGGAATGGATAACAATAGAGATAATCAAAGGAGAATACTGGGGGTGGTATCATTATTATTATTATGATAGTGTAGATTACGATAATCGGGTTATTGAAAGAATAACTAAACAAACAGATGCAGATGGTCAATATGAAGGAGTGTTTCAATCATCTGATCGCGGACGGTATTCAATAATAATTCGTTCCGAGGAGAATTACTATTACAAATCTCGTTCGTTTAATGTAGCTGAAATAGGCATTTTCTGGAGGGTGTCGCGAGAATTCGCTAAAGGACAGCCACATTATTCCGTTGCCTATGCATTAAATACAACAGACTTTTCTCCTATCACAGGAGCCGCAGTAACACTTACTGGGGAGTTGTACACATATGATTATCAAACGGATAAATATTCACTATACTCAGAAGAGTTATTTGCTGGAATCTCAGATGTTCAGGGAGTAACTGAAATTGTTTTTACTCCACCATCCAATTTCAGTGAGAACTATCACTTTTTAGCGAATCTATCAGTTTCATTTAATGGTGAAACAACCTACGTTTTACGCGATATTTATCAAGGTGGATACTACTGGACTTCAGATGGCTATCAGGAATTCAGTCCCTACGAGTTTATTGTCACCACTGATAAACCCATTTATAATCCAGGCGAAACCGTGCAAGCACGTATCCTTTTATGGCATAATGATTATTTGAAAGCGACAAAGGAGCCTATTGCAACATCATTCACCCTGAAATTGCATACTCCATCCCAACATACATTGTTTCAAAAAACTCTGAAGTCGAATTCGTTTGGTATTGCTACATACTCTTTCAAACTCGATTCTGAAAGCGAACTGGGTGCCTACAGTATAGTAACTCAGAAAGATGAAGTTATAACCACGACAGACATCCGTGTCGATAAATATGAGAAACCTGCCTACCGAGTCGAAATTGAATTGGATAAGGAATATGTTGCTCCAGGTCAAAAGGTTTCTGGGACGTTAAGTGCGGTATACTACTTTGGTAAACCAGTCGTTCAAGGACAGGTTGAGCTCCTTATTGGCGATATAACAACTCTTTCTGGAATTACTGATGAAGATGGAATGTGGAAGTTTTCTTATAAATTACCGAGTTCTCTAGAGGAAAGTGGATTATATGCATTATCATTAAATGCAACAGTAACTGATACTGTAAATCGTGAAGTATCTATTTCTACATCAGTACAAATTACTGAAAACGTGTATGTTTGGGCATGGGTAAATCCATGGTTCCCCAAAGCAGATCAGAACGTAACACTATATTTTGGTGCATACCAGTATTCATACGGATTTTATTATTGGAGAAGTTATCAACCGCTACCTGAGGCCGATGTGACTATCAAGTTATACGGGATGTTATCGACATCAGTTACTGTTCATGTCGCCACCTATAAATCACAAACCGAAGCAGATGGTTATGGACGGTTTGAATTTAATATTCCCCAAGCAGTGTTAAGTTTAACAACTAGGTTCAAAGGCGTAGTAGAATTAGATTCGGGTGATGGACGAAATGGAATGTCGACGTTCTACTTTTCTGTAGATCTTTCAAGAACAGATGCGGAGTTAGATAAAGAGACATACTTATCTGGTGATACAGTTAGTATTGATGTTAGTCTCCATAATATACTCACATTTACTGCTATGTCTGGAAGTGTACGAGTTCGCATTTTTGATACAGATTATGAGCTGATAGGTGAGAAAACAAGTGATGTTTCAAACTCTGGAGAGAAATTCTCTTTTCAGCTCTCATCTTTTGCTCCAAATGGCGAGTATCTTGTTCATATTTACGTAAGTAAGACTTTTACATACGAATGGGGTTCGTATAATTACTATAGATATGACACAACGGTTTCATTCACGGTCGGTCCCTCTCAAAAGTTTTCTATGAGTTTGGATAAACCAAGCTATACTCTTTCTGACAGTATGACCATATCTGGCCAAGTTGAAGGGGAGACCAATGCTCCTGTAATGGTCCAATTTGTGAAAAAAGGGATTCTTACAACACAATATGTCCCACAGAGTAATGCAGATTCATTTAGTATCACGATTACGGATATAACTCCTCTTGCTCCGAAAGTATGGATTTATGGATTTGCAATCTTGTCTACTGGATTAGTCCAAGAAGTACGTTTGTACGTGGAAATCGATTCTACCCTTATTGTGGAAATCAACTCTGATAAGGATGTTTATACACCAGGTGAAGAGGCGAAAATAGACATTCAAGTATATGATGCTAATAAAAATCCTGTGTCAACTGTACTGGCAATATCTTTCATTGACAGTTCTGTATTCGGAGTTGAGCCAGATCCTGAAACTGAAACGGAACATTTTAAGGAACAAGAGTTTTGGCCTTCAGTCTGGACCGTATCCTCATGGAAAAGTCGACAGCAAGACTGGTGGTTCTGGTGGTATGATGATTTCTATGGATTTGGATATCCCTCCTATTGGAGAGGTGGATATGGGATTGATGTGTTCTTCATGGAAGATTCTGCTAATATTGCTCCTACAGCGCAAGGGGTGAAATCAGGTGATGAAGGGGCTCCTGATGCCGATGTGGGTCAGAAAATCAGAGATAATTTGCCTGAGAATGCCTATTGGATACCATTTAATGTTACCGAAGATGGATCAATGTCCATAACACTAACACTTCCTGATACTATTGGTGAATGGACAGTGAGAGTTGTAGCTACCTCACCTACTTCTGGAATTGGTGTATTAGAAAAATATACATTCACGACCTTTATTCCATTCTTTGTTGACATAGTGAAGGATCCATTTGTCCTTCAAGACGATATATTCATAATTAAAGGTGTCGTGTACAATTACCTAGGCGAATTAACTGATATTGATGTCTCTATAGACCCTGCAGAGGGAATAACTGTCTTAGGTGAAGCATCACAAAGAATTCGATTGCCAGGTGACTTTTTAGGTTCAATTTCTTGGGCCTGTTTGGCTGAAGATGCCAATTTTGTAAATGTAACTATTTTTGCCACTACAGAGCTGGCTAATGGAACTCGTTATTCTGATGCCATAAGAAAAGCAGTTGACATCATACCAAATGGCGTTGAATTGGAATTCAAAAACAGCAGCTTTGTTTCTCAAGACCCTCAATTTGATTATTACCAGTACTCCGAAGCGGTCAAAAAAATTGAATTTCTCGAATTATCGCTAGGACTAGGAGCAACTGCAATCAGCTCATGGGAGCGATTAGTGGGTTATCCTTATGGTTGTACAGAACAAACCATATCTCGAGTTGTGCCTGATGCGCTAATATTAGATTATCTCAATCAAACGGGTCAATTAACAAATGAAACTGCCGATTTATTAACTGATATGCTCGTTACTGGGTTATCTCGGTTGTATAGTCAACAACATCCTGATGGAGGCTGGGGCTGGTGGTCAAGTGATTCCTCACGAGTTTATATGACTGCTCTTGTCCTTTACGGATTGAGTGCCGTTCGAGATGTAGGGATCTACGTCGATCCTGCAGTTGTGAAAGGGGCTCTCCAGTCCATCCTGACAAAACAAAACAATGATGGAAGCTGGACTGTTGACTCGTGGCGAAATATTGACGGTTTTTCTTTCACAGCTTTCGCTCTACGATCACTTGTTAGATGGTCTTCTGAATTAGTGGATAACGATCCGATAAATGATGCCATTAGCTATATTTCCAATGCATGGGGTGATTCCACTAAACAATCATCTTATTTAGCTGCTCTGTATCTGGATGCAGTCATGGATTCTCAATTTGGCTCTCCTGCATTCGAATCCACACTGATCTCCTATTTAGTGAGTGAAGTTCAATTATCTGGAGATGGGAATCATTGGAAATATTCAACAAATCCTGGATATTGGAGAGCATTAGGTGGGCAGGTAGAAATTACGGGGTTAGCATTACAAGCATTAGTTAAGACTGATCCTGCCTCCCATATGCCCATTATTCGAGGTGCTGTTCAATGGTTGTTACAGAAACAATCTCGATATGGATGGGGAAATACAGCTGATACAGCAGCTGCCATCTCAAGTTTAATTACCCTCAGTATAGAGGGTTTCAGTTCAGATGAAGACGCAAATGTAAAGATATACCTAAATGAGAAAGAAATAGGTGATTACGATTTGTCTATTAATGGACAGTCAGTAATTTATCTGGATCTCAAATCTATAATCCAACCTGGAGAGAACAACTTGACATTAAGTAAAACTGGGACGGGGAATGTCAGTTATTACTTCTTTAGTCAACAGACTCTTAGATCGCTACCTGATATTCTAATACCATCTGAGGTCTCTTCTGCTCCCAGTCAGGAAGTCAATGTACCAATCCGCCTTACACCTTTATCATCCGAAATTTTCGCAGCGAATATCACTATCAAACCCGTACAAGGAGAAATACTTCCTGTGATCAATCTTCCCCAAACCATTCAACTATTAACTCAAAATACAACATTGAACTTCAAATATGAAGTCCCAGACACTCCAGGGGTATATTCTATTCCAGGATTCGAAATTGTCTATCTACTCTCAAATAGTGAACAATCATCATTTTCCCCAGGAATTATCAGTCGACAATATGGACCAATAGATCTAGTTGTGCTCAGCTCGACCGAAGGAATACTTTCTGCGCTATCATCAACACCCGTACCAGCTCCTTTGCCTGAAGTTGACTTGAGTCTTCTTTCGAAATCGAGTGTCTCAGGGTTAACATTGGATCGAGAGTTTTCAAATGAGAAATATATTCAACCTGGAGATCTTATCCTTGTCACTCTAATAGTAACAAATGATAATGACCCTATGAACTTCTTAATGTTAGAAGAATCTATACCTGCTGGTTTCTCTGTTGATCCAAGCACTATTCAACATTCACAGCAAACGTACCAGATTACAAGTAGAGGAATTACTTTTTTCTTCTCCCAATTACCAACGGGAAAAACAGAGGTAAGCTACGGGTTAATTGCTTCGAATATACGTCAATCTTTAGTAATTCCAGCCAAGTTGTCAAGTATGTACGACGATTGGATGGTGAAAAGTGCGCCTGCAGTCTTGGGTGAAGCACGAGTGCCAATTGATCCACAAACAGGTCAAATTATCAAAGATTTAAGCTATCCTTCTCTCCTTAAGCTCAAGCTTTCTGAAGTACAAGATACTTCATCTCCTTATCTGAATATCGAAGTGTCAGCGGCGGATAATTGGGGTGTTGCATCCGTAATTGTTTATATCAAGCAATCCTCATGGTATTCATTCGATTGTTTCGAGGAAGGCAACGGGTGGAATGCTAAAGCTCAAGGATTAACAACGGGGAATGCTCGTGTATTTGTTGAAATTATGGATTACGCGGGAAATGTCTTTGTAACAAGTGAAAGTGTTCAAATGCTGGATTTGGAGGTAATATTTATACCACTCATCCCCATAGTCTCTTTATTATTATTTGCTATTGTGACTGGAATAGGGATTAGCGTATATGTTCGCAAACATGGCATATAGCTTTTCTCCTTTCCCACTTTTTTTTTAATAATTCTTACAACGCGTAACCTCCATTGAAGGAACTACCTTGGTTAGGGCAGTAAGTAAATCTGAAAGTGTACTACCGAATTTTTGATCATAATCCAGCCAATCAACAA
>NJBF01000079.1 GCA_003144275.1 Candidatus Heimdallarchaeota archaeon B3_Heim | reverse complement strand
GAAACGAAAGGAAAGAAAGCAGCGGCAAAAAAGACAACTAAAGCTACGACAAAAAAAGAAGCAAAGACAACACCAAAAAAAGGAAAGAAAGCGGCGGCAAAAAAGACAACTAAAACGGCGATAACGAAAGAAACATCTACAAAGCCAAAGAAAACTAATGAAATACCAAATCAAGCAGAGATTAGTTTGGGTATGATTGGCCATGTAGATCATGGTAAATCAACTTTAACGCAAGCACTTACAGGAAAATTTCCAGATACTCATAGTGAAGAAATTCGAAGAGGAATTTCTATTCGACTTGGGTATGCGGAAACAGAATTTCGTGAATGTGTAAAGTGTGAAGCACCAACAAAATATACAACAAAAAAAGTCTGTGCCAATTGTGGGAAGGAAACTGTCTTACTAAGGCGTGTAGCTTTCGTAGACGCACCAGGTCACGAAGTGTTAATGGCAACAATGCTTTCTGGGGCAAGTATTATGGATGGAGCTATCTTAGTGGTAGCTGCAAACGAACGAGTGCCTATGCCTCAAACTCGTGAACATTTAGCTGCCATGGACATAATAGGAATGGAAAAAGTTATTGTTTGCCAGAATAAAATTGAATTAGTTACCGAAAAAGAAGCTGTTACGAACTTTAAAGACTTAAAAAAATTCATTTCGACCACATCTGCTAAAAAATCACCAGTTATCCCTATTAGTGCAATACATCACTCTAATATTGATTTATTGATACAGAACATTGAAGAAAATCTTCCGACACCTCCCCGAGATGCAGATATTCCACCACAAATGCTTATAGCCAGATCATTCGATGTGAATAAACCTGGTCAATCTCCTGGGAAACTTCAAGGCGGTGTTGTTGGAGGTAGTATTATACAGGGGAAATTTTCTGTAGGAGACGATATCCAAATACGACCTGGAGTTAGGAGAGGGAACAAATATAAATTCTTAAATACAAAAATTGTGAGCCTACGTTCTGGATTTGGGGAATTAGATACCGCACATCCAGGGGGATTGATAGGAATTGGTACAAATTTAGATTCTGCTCTAACAAAAAGTGATATGTTAGTAGGAAATGTTGTCGGATATTCTGATTCTTTACCTCCTAGTTGGGATACTTTAGAATTTGAATCACATTTGATGGAGCGCGTAGTTGGAAGCGAATCTCAAAGCACGGTTCAAAATATAGAGATGCATGAAAATCTGATGTTAAGTGTTGGAACAGCCAAAACTGTTGGAAAAGTGGTAATGGCTGCAAAAGGGAATGTTGCTGTGAGCTTACGATTACCTGTATGTGCTGAAATTGGTATAAGAATCGCAATTAGTCGCCAAATAGACAGAAGATGGCGTTTGATAGGCTGGGGAACGATCACAGGCGGAAAAGAACAACGGACTGGGTAATAATCTCGTCTATTGAAGATACTGGAAGAATTATTTTTCTTGACACTAATTTTTTAATGGCCATTGGCCAAATGACAAGTTTTAATTTGACCTATGAACTCGATCGTGTTCTACCAGGTAAACGAAAATTAATTGTCTTGAGACCTATTCTCAATGAACTGACTAAACTACGTCAGAGCGGAAAAATAAAGGTGGAAAAAGAAGCTCAGATTGCCCTCACCTACGTAGAAAAATATTGCACGATTTGGCAATCAGATTATGATCACAAAAATATCGATTTTATACTTTTAGAGTATGGGGAAAGACATAACGGGATGATCGCCACAAATGACAGGCAATTGAAGCGACTAGCTAGAAAAAAAGGGCTCCTAACTCTCTTTATTCGAAATCAAAGTTATTTAATGATTGAGTGACGAAATTAACCGAAATCATATCATTCATTACTCAGTAAGGCTTTAAGCAAATTTAAGAGCGGTTTAAAGGAGTGGTGATAGAAGCCACCTGCAGGTTGTATAATGTATGGGGTGAACCCTATTTCGTTATCCCAACTTAAGGCAAACCAAACTCTACCAATCGACCTTTCGAGATTATCTTGATATCGGTATGAGAGTAAAATAAAAGAGTTGCCGCTGTGGCTTAGTTGGTAGAGCGACAGATTTGTAATCTGTTGGTCGTGGGTTCAAGTCCCACCAGCGGCTATTATCCCATTGTATTAAACAATAAAGTTATCTTTCAATATATTAGAGTGATAAATCATGAAAACGGAAATAATCACAGCATGGAGATACCTTGATAAAGGTCACTGTGCGTTTAAAACATCTGCAACATCCCCAGATAAAACAAGATGTAATCATTTATTTACTGTAACTGGACTACATAAATTATCAGATTGTCCACTTATCCAACCTCAGTTCTTTTCATTCCAACAACAAGAGGGAACGGTTTACATCATTGAGAAAAACCCTGAAGCTGTGCCAGCTGCCATGTGGGGATTTACAGAGTTACCTGCGAAACGTACTGACGCTAAAAAACTGGTCGAAAAGAAGGTTAAAGGACTCGATGAAGAAATAGTATCTTCGATCTGGAAAAAGTTTGATCAACAATATTCCATGGCTGAATTAATACGTGCTTCAGAGGAACTCAAAGAAGACGACGATGATCTTGAGGATTAAAGGAAAATCCTCAAATTCATATTTATGAGCGTAATGATGAAACCTGACAAGTTTGAGCTTTGCTATGATAGATTATAGTTACTCTGAATCGCTCATTTATATGCACACAATATTAGACTTTTGGTTTCTCTAATTCAATTCTCCTAGTCCCCTTGGGTTTACATTGGATCAAAAAAAGGATTATTCTGAACTTATTGGTAGTAATGTTCTACTCATTCGGATGGGAGGAGAACTTGGGATCAAAAGTCGAAGAACCAGACGTCGTATGATCAGTTTACTTCGTTCAAATATCAATGAACTATTGAAAAGGGCAGAGTTAACTTTTTCGATTATTGATTTTCGTGGTCGTCTTCTAATCAATTTTAATCCTCCAGTTATTCCTCAGAATATTATTCTACAAATTGCACAGCAAATAAGTGGAATCTCCTCTTTAAGTCAAGCTTTCGTCATTAGAAGTGATGAAGAAGAAATCCTAGCCAATGGTGTCAAATTGGCTTTTGAATTTTTTCCACCTCATAGTAGCTTTGCAGTAAGGGTCAGACGTGAGGGCTTACATCCATTTTCCTCAATGGAAATCGCCGCAAAACTAGGAAGTAAAATTTTAGAGTCTGACATTTCTGGACTTAAAGTCAATCTTACGACACCTCAAGTTGAGATATTCCTTGACGTTCGAGGAAAATTGACATTTATTTATTCAGAGATCATAAAGGGGATGGATGGAATCCCTTCAAACTCACAAGGAACTGCTATAGCTTTAATTCGTCCTAATGTGAACTCAATATTAGCCGCATTGCTTATGAAAAAGAGGGGAGTCAAAATTCTTCCATTGTTCTTCAGAACTGGTAAAAAGTCAGAAAATATTTTTATTAAATATGTGGAAAAACATTTTTCTCCAATACATACTTTTATTGAACTAAAATCATTTTTTGATTTACATAAGGATGAAGATAATCTTTGTTTCTACTGTCAGACCGTCTGTGAAACAATATGCCAAAATTACGTATCAAAGGGAAGTGTTCAGACGTTTATCAGTCCTACCTGCTTTAATCATAATGGTGAAACGATTAGTTTTAAAGCACTAAGTGCAATGGAGACTCAATCGAATATAGTTGGTTTACGGCCAATACAATTTGGTTATCATGGAAATGTACCTTCAATTGAGTCATTAGATGATAAAACTTGCTGCGCTTATCGGGATAAATTAGAAATTGCTTTACCCAATCCTATTAATAAAAAGAAAATTGAAATATTTTTAGAAAAAATAGAGACTCAATGAGCTATATTTTGTTTTATTTCTCCATTTGGGGCAAGTTCTGAATAGATAAATCCCTCAAAAAACAAAATATTTGTTTCAAGATCTTGCCAGGCATGTGAAATTAACCCAGCTTTCTGACATACATGATCAAGATACGTCTGAATATCCCATCCCTGTTGGACTGGTACTTGGGGTAATAATAACCCACGTTGGAATGAACCTCGCTCTGCAATTAACCCATGTCGGCCAATCTTAATAATTCCAAAGTATTCTTTTGGATCTTCAACAATGATTTTTTCAGGAACTGTTAAGATTGTAACCTCGACAGTAATCTTATCTAATTCGGGAAAGGTAACATTAGGGAATCGATAATCGTGAATAATAGCATCTATAGCAGAGTCAATGGTAGATTGGATGAGAGTACTCCCTGGACTTTGAATTCTTCCAATACATCCCCGTAAAACTGGTTCATCACCTTGATCAATACGATGGAGAGTCACAAATACACCTGATTGATCCATGAGGTCTCCAGGAGCATCTTTTGGGGGGTTAATTTTCTTTTTATTCATTAAATAGGTTTCAATAGTTCTTCTCGCAAGCTTAACCAAATACTCTCCAGAATATTCCATAATTGTCTTCAACTCTCGCTCTAAGTAGCCTTGATTTCAAAAGTCCAGGATTCAAAATCCTTTAATTTTATATCTCCAAAATATTAGTATAAAACTTTGAATATCTTGGTGAAACCAAGTGAAGTTCATCACTCTTAGTAGTTGGCCGATCTCAAAAAAAATAAAACTCAGTGTCTAATTTTCCATTATTAGCCAAAATAACTTGAAATTGTATATATATTTTACAATCTCAGTTATTTCTCCGTTTAAAGGTAGTTTTCAGAATCTTCAGTAGGAGGAAATTAAGATGTCAAGAGAACGACGAAATATCAGCCAGAGAAAAATACGTAAGATAACTCGACGTCCTGATGAGGATAGTACTATTACTGAAACTAGAAAATCAAACTACAAGTTTAATGAACTTTCTCCCAATACTAGAATGTACTATACAAAAGTAGTTTTCGGTGGAATTACCGGTATCATTACTGGAACCACATTTGTTTTATTCCCTAAAATTTCCACTGGTATATGGTTTCTTTTCTTACTAGTTGGCTTAGCATCATCTGTGGCGTTCATTAGACTGGGATTGAGAATCACTCCAGATGAAATTGACCAAAAACGATTACTTTTTTCTGGGACATTTACTTTTACCTTGCTATTTATCGTAATAACATCGCTAATATGGATGTTACCTGGTCCCCGATTTTAAATTGAGTACAATTATATTGACCAATCTTCCCCTGCGGAAAAAGTACGACTTAATTGAGCACTAAGAAGATCGAGCCCCTCTCCAGATAATGAACTGACCGGAATAAGGGGAATGTCTCCCATATCTTCAAATATTTGACCCGTTTTTAACGCAAATTCGCGATTCATGCCATACAGTTGATCAATTGCATCGTAGGGATTTTCTCGCCAATCTAAAATTTCATCAACTTGGTGAGGTTTGAGTAAATCCGTTTTAGACATGACATGAATAATCGGTAAACTCAATCGGATTTGCACAGAAGTCGCTAAAAGGTTTACAGATAAATAACCTGAAATATTAGAAACCAAAGCAGAATCAAACAAAAAGGCGAGTAAAGTAGAATCTGTTGGAAAGCTTCTTGTGATTTTTATACTTGCGTTACGGTAAGCAAAAAGCTCCACTTGACCAGGTGTATCTACTAATACAATATCAGAACTTTCTCCTAACTCCTCGATATTTTCCCTGATATCATTTATGTAATCGGCCACAAGATCAGTCGCAGCAATTAGTGCACCATTCGGTCCAAGTTTATATTCGTCTACAAGTTGATCAAAGTCAATATAATCTCTTATATCAATATCAGCTTGATAGGGGATATGTCGAACTGCTGGGTCAAGGTTAACAATGGTTAGACTTGCTCCTTTTTGTTTTAAGTATTGTTGAAGAGATGAAATCAGCATTGTTTTACCTGAACCCGCCGTACCGACTAAATAACAAATATTTACCATATAAAATATCACTTAACCCTGAAGAAAAATCGGAAAAGTATAAATTAGAGGTGAAGATGCAAATAGACCTCTTGTATATAGATAAATTGAAATTTCAACTGTTCCGTTTATCTGAGAAATTATCCCCCCTTTAATTGTATGTATCCCAATATAATTGTTTACAATTGTCCACCTATAAAGTCCTTTAGTTTGGTTAACACGAATCTCGAAATAATCGATATTATTGAAAATACCACCAGATCGGAGTTTGATAGAAATTGGGTAGAAAGACACTTTTTGTGGGAAATCAATAAATATTGGGTAGAGATACCCTCTTTGCGGGGTGTCACTCTTATTAAAATAAGGAACCTCAAAGTAAGAACTCACATCTCTTTGATATAGGCCTGTCCATTTGCTGGGATTATTGAGCGTAATGAGAGAATTTAAAGAAGAGTCTAAAAGACTATTACTCTCTGTTGAATCGTTGATTCCAAAGATATCAATAGAAGGTGAATGAGATACACTTGCTAAAACATTACTTGTAGTGAACATAATTAAGATAGCTAATCCCAGTAAAACATAGGTTGATTCTTTCTTCCTAATAATACTACTAATCGATTTAGATTGCATTTTCGTGTCATTATTACCGATTTCTTGGTTATTGGTATCAGTAGTAATCTTTTCCCTCTCTTTCTTATTTTTTGATAGGCCTAAAGAATTAAAAATTTCTTCTCCGAAAAGGACTAAACCTGCAAGGGTTAAGATGAGAATTTTTCCCAAGTTCGTCTGCATGGCTAACAAAAACCATCCAATATGAGGGATTCGAATAACCACCAATCCAATGACGTCGTCTTCTCCAATGATCCAAATATCAGGAGGTTTATTGTTGTCACCATTAGTTTTGAAGAATATATAGTCAGAAACATTCCGCCATCTAGCTACTATCCGATGAACAACTGGATCAGAAACTGCTGGTGTATTAAAAACAATAACATCACCGACCTCCAATGTATCTGCTGGTACTTTTCTAACCAACAATATATCACCACGAAAAGGATAAAGAGTACCGTCACTTTCTGTTCCGTCCTGAAAACCACGGTAAATTGGCATCATACTGGTGGTAGATACAGCAACATTTGGCATTGAAGAGTTACCAAGATAATTCGTTAATGATAGAGCTATAAATATCGCAAGTAAGATAGCTGATCCTAACAAAATACCAGATTCGATTATTGATTTGTACTTTCTATCTAATGGCAAATTACTTCAAAATCAGTTGGTCAAAATCGACTTTTTAGGACTATCGCAGAAGTTGGAGAATAAAGAGTATCTAAAGAATGATCGTCAGAAAAGCAGGAAGTTTTTAACATTGGGGAAAAATTGATTTACTAACTACCTTCTTACAATCAAAGAAAGGTTAGTTCGGTAATCGGACTGGAGCTAGATAAGGTGAAAATTCCCGCAAAAATGCGAACATTCTGTCCACACTGCAACAAACATACAGTGCAATCAGTGAAACTTGAAAAAGCAAAACAACGAGGTGGTGGGATGGGGCAAGGTAGCCGAAGAATGGCTCGATGGACTTCACGAATTGGAAATCATGGTCGTTATTCAAGACGACCCATTGCTTCACGAAATATGACATCAAAAACGACTAAAAAAGTCGACATCCGAATTACATGTGGCGAGTGCGGGAAAAAATGGATTCGTAGCCGACCCAGAGCAAGAAGATCAGAACTTCAAAGAGCCTAATTTCAGCTATTAGGTTACCTATAGCATCTTTGGGAATTAATTATGGCGGAAAAAGAAGAACATAGGAACGATTTACCTAATCCAAAATCGTCTGAAGAGCTTTTACGAGACAATTCTTCTCAAATAATCCAAGATCCAAAAGAACTTATGGAGCGATTAGGTCGGACGAAGAAGAGAATACTAATTGAGCTCTATCGTGATTCAGTGGGGTATAAGAGATTAAGCAAAATTATTGGGGTAGGATTAGACACGATCAGAAGTCATATTCGAACAGGGAAGTACAGTCGTTCTCTTTTAGATATTGGTCTAGTCGAACGTGGAGAGAAAGGTTGGCAATTAACACCTTTGGGTCTCCAAGTGACAGAGTTATTACAGCAAGATACTGAATTCAAAGCGTTTTTCTTTGAATAAAATTATCTAAAGACAAATAT
>NJBF01000078.1 GCA_003144275.1 Candidatus Heimdallarchaeota archaeon B3_Heim | reverse complement strand
TCATCGGGGCAAAGGGACTTGCGCACTGAGAGATAGTTTTCGATTTCCATCATCACGGCTTTAGGAACCGGGATCAACCGGTCTTTTCTAAACTTGCTCTTCTCGATATAAATAGTTCCATCATCACCTCGATAATGACTACGCAACAGCCGTAAGGGCTCCGAGATTCTCAGTCCACATCGTGCCATCAGCACGATGGCCATATACAAGGCAAGATCGAGGAGGAAATACTTTTCATCTCTTCTTAACCTTTGGCAAAGGGCCTCAAGTAACTGATCGATCTGCTCTGCTGAGAAGACAAAAGGGATAAAATATCTTTCATGAAGAGGTGGGATATCCTTTAGGGGGCTTTCTGGATAGATTCCCTTGCGTACCAAAAACTGGAAGAAGCCTCGCAGCCCGGATAGGATACTGTTCACTGTCCGCGGCTCCTCATGGATTCCCTCTCTTAACTCAAGGAAAAAAGAGGGCCGCAGGGAATCCCAATCAGCGTTGTGTGCTTTCAGGTATCGGTCAAAGGCTAAAAGAGATGATCTGATATTCCTTTTCGAATAGCCCAGGTTTTGTCGGTAGACGACATAACCTTGTAGTTGCGGAGCCATGAAGCTTTCAAAGTTCTTCATCGAAAAGGACCTTTCGCATTAGTTTAATGTGTATGTGAAGGTAGTTTTTGGTGGACTCTATCTTATCGTGTCCCAGCATCTCTTTGATTTCAAAGATTGACACCCCTGTTTCAAGCAGGTTCTGGGCATAGGTGTGTCTGAGCCAATAGGCTGAGCAAGACAGTCCTGCCGCCTTCATAGCCTTTGAGATATAGTGAGCAACTACAGCGGAGCTTATTGGCCTGTAAGGGGATTGAAGGGTTAAGAAAACATGTCTGTATTTACTTTCGGGCCTGACATTTACCACATAGGCGGCTATGGCCTTGATGGTATGCTCGGGGATAGGAAGGGTAATGGGGTTATTGCCCTTTCTGTCGGCAACGCTGAGCTCCCCTTTGCTAAAAGAGATATCATCAAGGGTGATTAAACTGATCTCCTTGGGCCGGAGGCCCAGAGTATAAGCCAGCTGGACCATGGCATAGGTTCGGATATCTATAGGGGTGCTAAACTTGAGGCTTGCAAAGAGTGTTTGCACTTCCTGAGGCCGCAAGAACTTGGGTGGTTTTGCCTGGGCATATAGACGTCTTCCCACGAGCAGGGGGGCAAGATCTGTAGTGATGATTCTGCGCTCTTGATACAGATACCTTAAGAAACCCCTGAGGTAGCAACGATAGAGACGGCATGTGCCCGGAGCAAGACGTTCATTAAACTCCGCCATGAAGGCATCAAGGTGTTCAATGTTAAGAGAGGAAAGATCGATCTTATGCCTTTCCAGATACCCATCAAAAGAGGCCAGCACCCTTCTTACCTGCTTGACCTGGGTATAGGGGATCTGACGGCTTTGCTCATGGTAGGCGAGATACTTCTCATAGATGTCAGGTAGATCGATCTGGTAGTTTGGGATCACTAAAGGCTCTGGGATTCTTCTATTCCTGAAAAGATAACTGGAGAGCCCTATTAGTGCATGTGATGGATTCTTTAGAGTAGTATACTTTCGAAACTCTTTTAGGATATCCAGTGTAAACATATCCTTCCACGCGATACTTTTGTCTTTTACAAACCTAAGAAAATCCCACAACACCAGGCTATAAAGCATCCCTGCGTTAGGACGATCATAGTGCATGGATCTTATCCAGTTAAGATAACCACTGATGGCCTGCCTTAATTGCTTATCAATCATGGTCTCCTCCTAAGGAACTAACAATGAGTTGATGGACAGTGGCAGGGTCATGTCTTTCCATTTCCTCCTGGTCTTTGAGAGGGGGGCAGGAAGTGTTAACGACATTGTCTGGTAGGGATAAGACTTGAAAAAACCTACCATCAAAGGCAATCAGGTCTTTTTCGATCAGAGAGTTTCTTGCCGCAATATACTCATCAACAGAGACCCGAAGAAGTGTGCAGATTTTATCATAGCTATAGAAGGACATGCCTCTTCGATCCCCTACGATGATGAGAAACACATAGAGCAAAAGTTCATGATGATTAAGACTGGCGAAGAAGCCATCGCGCAGGAAACGATGCTCAATGAAGGCAAAGCTCCCGTTGATCTTACGGACCCTGTGAGCAATAAGGGGAATTTTTTCAATCATGGCCCACCTCCTTTTTGCCCTCTATCTGTACCTTTTGTGTTGGGGGGAAGATGCACGAATCTCGCAAACAGCCCGCAACCAGACAGGACAAAGTATTTTTCAGGGTTGTTCATTTGATCTTCCATCGTTATTGCCCCTTGTGATTGTATTTGGAGGCAATCTACATCTTTCAAACCGGAGGATCACTCCCCGTTTTGTGTTGGAAATGATTTTTTTTGAACTTTTTTTTCTCGGGACGGGGGCCGAAACCGAGAGGTGGTGGTAGGAGGTGGAGATATAGACTAGCACAGCCCCGAAGCTCAGGCAGGATAGGCTCAAGGCACAGGGCAGAGCGAAAGGAGGAGATGGACGGAGTGCAGCCAGCAAAGAGGGAGGGTAGGAGTTCGATAAGTATAGACAATGCAACCCGAACAAGAACTACCCGGTGCCTCATCCAACGAAGAATACCAGGAAGTTCTATATCTAGCCGAAGTCTATCTGCTGCGGCCTCTTGACTCGTTGAGTTTTCCACTTCCACAATAACGGCTTCCACTTCATCCAACGAGCCAGATAGTCGCGAGGCAAGACAATCAGGGAGCAAACTGAAGCTCTTATGTCCCTTTGGGCAGTAGAACCTGGCTATTTTAGTACCTTCCGGGAACCTTCTCTTATACGTACCATTTCTGCAAAATCCACACCCTCCTTTTGGATGTAGGGGGCAATTGTCAAGTTTTGCATTTTTCCAGGCCTCCTGGCGGACGTATTCCTCGGCGGATAACTCCGTGGCGAATCGCATCTGCATAACAATGAAGTTGCCACATAGAGAGAAATATGAAAAGATACAAATATGTCAAAGATTTCTCGTAATGCACCGTGTCCTTGCGGCAGCGGTAAGAAATACAAAAAATGTTGTCTTCCCCTGCAAGATGGCAAAAGGCAGCCCTCTACCCCAAAAAAGCAGTTTATAGCCGTCTATACCGATCTTGATAAACTGTCCAATAGCGTAGTTGATCTTATAGAAGAAAACAAATTGGATGAGGCGGAGGCTGTGTCTCGTAGACTATTAGCTGACTATCCCGACCAGATTGATGGCCTTAACCGGTTAGCCCAGGTATATGAAGCGCGTGGAGAAAAAAACAAGGCGGCAAACTATTATCGCAAAGCCGCAGATTTTGCTAAGTCAATGGCAGGTTTTGATCAGGAAAGTGTGGATTGGTATCTATCCCAGGTTAGTCGTATGAAGTCAGGACAGTAAAAGAAAAGCCAATCTACAAATGATAGTAGAGAATTGAGTACATATGTGCCCAAGAATAAGAATTAAATCCAAAGAAAATACAATTTTAAAAAAAATGGGAAAGTAGATCCAAAATACTCACAACATAACTAAACTCACAACATAGCTGCTATGATTGTGGAAAAATGAAAGGCCAAAAAACTTTCGTATACTGCTACTATGTTGCGAGCTCACCTATCCTATTGAAAACAGGAAGTTTTTCATTTTGAACTCTGGAAACGTGAATTCATTTTAATATCAATAGGTTATAAGGATTCCTATAAATTTGTCGAAAAAACTCGCAACATAGTTCTGGTGTTCAATTGTACCTGGAGTGACCCTGATCTATTCCAGGGAAGGAATAACTCTGTTGAGGATGTCCAGCTATGCCAAAGGCCCTACCTCTCTGGCATTCTGGCTTTGCGTACTAGGAAGGGGATGTATGCTTGCATTTCAGAAGTGCAGTCTATCATAAAGCCATAATGACTGCAAGGTATTTGTTTCAAAATTTTTAAAACATTCACCTTTCCTGCTTGATTAACGCATAAGTATTTGAATCAATTTGGATTAGGAAGAATAAGAATTATAAGAAGAAGTATAAGGATTTTCTTAAATCCTTTTTGAAGAAGATGGGAAGAAGTAAATACACACAACATATCTAAACTAACAACATAGCTGCTATTAATCATAACCCAGACCACCCTCTGAAGGCTTTCCAATGCTGTTTGTAATCTATAATTCAACTTACGGCTCAGCGATCGGTACACCAGTGGAATAATAAGCCATTCTGTCAATCCCTAATTTCCCAATGCCTACATCCTCCAACCCAGCCTCTGGTCTAATCAGGGGATAAGATGTTGACTAAGTGGTGGGAAGGTGCTTTCTGGTGGTTTGAGGGATTAAGATTAGTTTTTGTTCTCAGCCAAAATCACTCTTACGGCAGATTTGTATTGCTCTCCTATCCACGACTGGACCAGACCTTCTTTTGCAATCTCATCATTCGGGAAAAAATTGATAACTCTACTTTTCTCAACCATCTGTTCAATGGTAAGACCTTTGAGTTCAAAATCCTTAACTTCCTTTTCAAGGTCTTGAAAAAAGGAAGAGTATTTCTCGACCATCTCTTTTCCGCCCACAGGACCGTGACCAGGCACCACCACTTCAATATCCATCAATAATATCTTCCGAAGTGTTTCCTTCCACGCACTAAAACGAGCTTGCCCAAAATAAGGAAATTGTGCCTCGACCGTATCACCTGTGAATACTGCCTGGTCTTCTACCAAATAAATAAGTATCGTTCCGGGAGAATGTCCAGCAACAAACTCGAGGATAATTGTGGCGTCACCCATATCCAGTGTAAGTTTTTTTGTCAAACGTTATGAGTGGTGAAACGATATTTAGATTGTCAATATCGGATTCGATATCAGCAAGGACATCAGGGAAAGCACCCTGGACCATTTTCTTAAGTGCCTGTTTGTTCCTGAGGAAATTAATTCCTTTGGCGGCAGTTGAATGGCAAATGACATTGTCAGTTAAGACGGCATTTCCCATAACATGGTCAAAGTGATGATCTGTATTAATGAGATAGGCTATGTTCTGGCCCGTTAGTTCACGGATACGCCTGGCCCAATCCTCTGCGTCCCTGGGTAAAAAGGGGCTATCAATTAGTAATCGGGCCACATATTTTAAAGAGCGATATCTGGGTTCGCTCCGGGCATTATGCTTATTATAAAAAAAGTATGTATATCTGGAATGGCCCAAAAAGTTCTGAAGATCGCCTCGGAAAAGGATACAGTTCTCTCGAGGAATTAGTCATGAACTCCCCTGATCCCTCAATTCAGTTAACCATACTTGAAGAGGATGTACCGGAAAATATACAGACGAAACTTGATATATTGCTTGAAACAGTCAGAAAGGCAGAAGCCGAAGAAGTTACTAGATTTAGTAGATTAACATCTATTCGCTTATATTATATTCTATTAATTTTAATGATAGTTATTTGGGGTTTCTCTTTTATTCTTGTTGATATTGCTGTAGAATATGTACCTCCATTGTCTTTGGCATTATATCGTTTTATTGTGGCGTCGATGTCATTTCTGATCATTGATATTTATACTAAGCTAAATAAAAAAAAGGCTGTAAACGAAGAAATCAATGTAGTAAAATTCACTAAAAATGATTGGATATTGATAGTTATAGCTAGCTTTGCCGGAATTTCCCTCTTCTTTTTTGCCCAATATAATGCTATAAATTTAATTGGCCCCTCCTTACCAGCTTTATTTGTGTGCTTACTAGCTCCGGTTATTATTACTCTATTGGCTTTAATTTTTTTTAATGAAAAATTAACTAATATTAAAATCATTGGTTTTATTATCGCTTCAATTGGCGGATTCTTCTTAGTAACAGGGGGTAACATTGAAAACCTTACTCCTCAATCTCCTAACTTCATAGGTTACATGTTGGCTCTGTCAACACCTTTATTGTGGGCCGTATATGCCACAGTTACAAAAAAAATCACGAAGGAAAAATCTAACATTAAGTTGCTGAAATATACTGCTTATCTTGGAACCATCGAGTTGTTTATTTTTGTAATAATTAATGGAGAGTTATATATTTTTATTTTAAATTTCTTAAATGTTATGATATTGCTATGTGCGCTTTATTTAGGAGTAGGATGTTATGTAGTAGGTTATTATATTTGGCAATATTCGCAAGAAAGATTAAAATCATCAAAAGTCGCTTCTTTTCTCTATATTGAACCATTCTTGACTTTATTCTTGTCATTCTTATTTCAGAGGAATGAAGTAATTCTCATTTGGAATATTCTTGGTGGAATTATCGTTTTAATAGCTGTATTAATCATTAACTATAAATAATAAAATGAAATCTACTCAATTTAATTTTAAAGTTATTTTCGTTTATTTTTTATTAATCCTTATGATCACATTTTGGGGGCTATCCTTTATCATTGTTCATATAGCTGTTGAATATATCCCACCATTATCAGTAGCACTATATCGCCTAACCGTCGCGTCAATATCGTTTCTCATTATAGATGTTTATCTTAAATTTAGGAAAAAAAAAACACTGAATACTGATGTAATGAATCCAACACCAACCATGAATTTTTGGATTTTAATTCTATTAGCAAGCTTTTCAGGTATTTCACTCTATTTATTTTTCTTATATTCGGCAGTTGAAATAATTGGGCCTTCAATTCCTGCGTTATATGATTGCTTAGTTTCTCCTGTCATTATTGCAATCTTTTCACTAATTTTTTTTAGAGAAAAATTAAATAAATTAAAGATCATAGGATTTATTTTAGCATCAATCGGATCATATTTCTTAATCACTGGAGGAGATATCAAAAAATTTACTCCTGAATCTCCTTCGTTCTTAGGCTATATATTTATTTTGCTTACACCGCTACTATGGGCAACTTACTCCACCGTAATTAAGAAATTAGAGAAATCTTATGAGTCGCAATCAGATTTTAGAATATTGAAATTTATCACTTACCTTGGATGCTTAGAATTGTTTATCTTTGTTGTAATAAGCAACCAACTCCATATTTTTCTTAATAACTTTCTAAATATTGTACTAATTCTATGTGGTGTGTATTTAGGATTGATATGTTTTGTATTTGGATATTATACTTGGAATTACTCTCAAAAAAAGCTACAGTCGTCAAAGGTAGCATCATTTTTATACATCGAGCCATTTCTTACTCTTTTTTTCTCTTTCATTTTTCAAAGAACCGAGACGATACTCCTATTGAATATCATTGGCGCAATAATCGTGCTAATTGGCGTAGTTATCATAAATTATAAATGATACTTAAAGTGTCCTTATTCAAAAATATTATTTTTGATTAGAGAGCGAAAATTTCTTTCTTTAAATATTTAAATTCAAAAAAATATCAATAACAAGAAAATCTTTATAGATGATAATGCATGTCTGTTGAACCTGAATCTGAAAACGACACTAAAAAACCAAAATTTTTTTTTTAACTTATTATACTTATCTAATTTTTTTTAACTTTCTTTGATAAAATATCTTAATGTAACTTGAAAGACTGAGTCTTCCGTTTCGATGACGAAAAAATAATACTAAAAAATATTGTTGGATTATTCTTTCTCTTTCTCTTTATTTATAAAATCCTGAATTAAACCAAGATTTAATTTATCTGCAAGTTCAAATCCAATATCGAAGAATAGTTTTACAGATTCATAGAAAAGATCCCCTACAACATTATCTACATCTAAATCTGAAATCATTTCTTTCATCTTAGTCGGGTTTAGAGCCTCTTTTGCCTTTTCTTCTAATTTTTTGGTGTATTCCGGCAAATCTATTTTTGGTTTTTCAACATCTGGGTTATTTTGATTTTCCATTTTTTTTATCCCTCCTTATTATTCTTCATCCTCTTCTGATGGAGTATATTTTAGAGAATCTATAATATTTACTATATCTTCGGCTAACTCGTATCTTTGATCCCGAAACTTTTCCCGATTCAATTTGTTTGACACTGGAATCGGGTTACTAACTTTTACTTTAATTCCGTCAATACTAATCAAATTGAAAAGTTTTGTCTTTTCTTTAGTCACTGCAATTGGGATAATTGGCGCATTCGCAGCTGCAGCAAACTTAATTATGCCAGCCACTGATTTTACTTGTATATCTCGATCATATTTTGCTTCAGGT
>NJBF01000040.1 GCA_003144275.1 Candidatus Heimdallarchaeota archaeon B3_Heim | reverse complement strand
ATTTGGTGAAATGCATAAGGACTTGGTTGCACCAACGATTTATGCGGAATGGCTCGAGTTTTTCAGATATAATACATTTGCAGATGATTTTGCTAAGGCCCACGAGAATGTAAAAACACCTTTTCCTCAAGACCATACCCTAGAGAATATGACTCTCTATAATCAGTCTGTTAAATGGTTTGATGATAGTTCCACTCCACAAGTAGAGACAATTGATGATATTGCCTATCAGTCACTTGTTGATGCAGTGAACTTTTTAGCCACCCCTTATGGTCTTAATACATTAAACATGGACGACTGGCTTTATGGGAATTATCATACTCTATTTCCTTTACATTTAACAGAATTAGGTCCATTTAATGCTGGCCCCTATCCTTTTTATGGAAATGACTATACCCTAGCGGCTGCTAGTGGGCGTACCGTTCATCATGGGGCATCTGAAAGAGCTGTGTATGATTTAGATCCGAGTAAAAGTAATCTTCCTCATGCATGGACATCAATTCCCTCAGGTCAAAACGGTAACCCCCTCTCAAAGCACTACAAAGATCAACTTGAAACTCTCTATATTGTTAGAACAGATAGTATCTTTGGGTACCATGTAGCCTACTTTTATCCCTCGGCTGCGGAATTTAAAGCAGCAGCTACTGAAAGCTCTTCTGACTCTTTCTATATCGAAAGTACATTAACATTTAAGCCAGGAGGATAAAAAATGAGTAATACGAGAGAAACAATTACAGCTAACATTATTAAATTGCTTCCTTATCGATACCATATAGGAATCGGGATTACAGCAGTAGGATTATGGCTTGAACTAATTTTCTTTCCTTATTGGGAGCTTTATTTCGTTCCTGCAATATTTGGAGGATTGATTATAAGTGAGAGAGCAATTCGTGGGTTTTTCGCAGGTTTTGTTGGGATGCTGGTTGCATTACTGGTTTATAGTAATTTTGCCCTATTTACAGGTATAGAAGCTGTCGAAGCGTTAATGGGAGCGGCTGTCGGTTATTCAGGATTAGGATTTTTAGTACACATCGTAATTTTGTTAATTTTAGCGAGTTTTTCGGGGTTAGGGGGAATAATCGGAGTGTATATCTATCCATTCGTCCCATTTTACGAAAATTTAAAAGAATAGGTATTTTTTATTAAATTAAACCTCAATCTCCCTCTTTTTTTTCTCACGAAAATTATTTACTCTCAAAAGAAATCTCGGACCTAAGTACCAAGGTCTTTGTTTCAAGGTGAGCTAACATGTCCGTAGAAATAAGGGATAATATCATTAAAAAGATGGAAAAAATCGGTTCTAAATACCTTTTACTACAATTCACGGGAGCAGATGGAAATTTAAAAGGTGTGGAACTTTCTAAAAGAGCTTTCAGCAAAATTGAACAGGTTGGAGTTGATGGGTCGTCCATTGGATTTCTTAGAACTAAACGGTCTGATATGATTATTGTACCCGATCCTTCTACTGTTACACTTGTTCCATGGCAAGATAATACTGCATGTGTCTTTTGTGATTTACGAAGTACTGATACACATGAAAGAATTGCGACTGATCCAAGGGGAATTCTTTCAGAAGTCAATCGTTCATTACTAGAGGAATATAATGCGAATTATTATGCTCGGCCTGAAATGGAGTTTTATATCTTAACCTCTGATCTTAAACCTGTGGATACTGCCACTTACATGGCATTACCTCCACGAGATCGGGGATATTTTGTCCGAAAAATGATTATTGAAACTTTAGAGCTGGTTAATTTACCTTTCAAAACGTTCCACTCAGAGGTGGGAAAATCACAACACGAAATTGAATTTCAGGCATTACCTGCGGTAGCTGCTGCTGATGGAGTTCAGATGTTCAAGCAAGTTGCCAAGATGGTTGCGTTAAACAACACAGAGGACTGGATCATATCGTTTATGCCTAAACCCTTTATTGATGACTCAGGTAACGGAATGCATATCCATCAAATGGTAAAAGGAGAGAAAACTGATCTATTTAAGGAAAGTGCAAACGATTTATCCGAATTTGTTCTACATTTTATTGCAGGACAGTTGAAATATGCCAGAGAAATTACAGCTATAACCAATCCTATCGTGAACTCATATAGACGATTGGTCCCTAGGATAGAAGCTCCTGTTTACATTAATTGGGGAATTGCCAATCGAACAGCATTAATCCGAGTTCCAGGGTACGAATCAGGGCGTCTTGAGTACCGAGCAGCTGATGCTGCCAGTAATATCTATTTTACCTTAGCCATGTTATTAGCTGCAGGTCTTGAGGGAGTAAGAAAAAAAATAGAACCTCCGTCAGCTGCTGATTTTGATGCTGATTTATTAAGTCCTCGTGAACTTAAAGAGAAAAATGTGGATTTACTTCCTCGTACATTAATTAATGCGTTGGAAGTATTTCACAAGAGTAAATTAGCAAAGTCTGTTCTTGGTAAAGATCTCCATCAAGAGTTCTATGAGGCACGAAAGTTAGAATGGGAACATTTTACAAGCCAATATAGTTTTGAGAAGAAGGAAATCACTCCCTGGGAACTTGACCGATATATCGATTGTTGAGCCAATCGTACTCTCATTAATCAAAAGTTAATCCTTTATTAGATCTGGAACTTTGGTTTCAATCTCATCCAATATTTTCTTTTCATCTAAAGAAAGCACATTCCGTTCATGCATGAGTAATTTCCCATCAACCACTAATGAATGCACATCACTACCATTCGCAGCATAAACTAAATTGGATACAACATTGTGAATCGGTTGTAGATGGGGAGAATGGAAATTCACTACCACTAAATCTGCTTTGTTTCCTACTGCTATTTGTGATTCGGGGAGGAAGTAATTTCGAAATGACCAATGAGTATCCTCAAGTACTTCCTCAGCAGGATAGATTGCAGGATCCCAACGGGTAAAAGAAACCATGTTCACACCTTCACGCATCTCTCGCCATAGATCTAATGTATTATTTGAGGCTGTTCCATCCGTTCCCAGTGCAACTACAGCTCCAGCTTTTCTTAATTCTGGTATGGGTGTAACTCCTGCATATGCTAATTTTTGGGCTGAGGTCGGGCACCAGGCGACCATGGCATGATGTTTTCCTAAAATTTCTACTTCTCGTTGCGTGATCCAAGCACAATGAGCAACTACTTCTTTTGTCCCCTCCTGAAAAAAGCTTATTTGATCAAGTCTTTCAACGGGAGGAACTCCATGCTTTTCTTCACAGTCAAGGACTTCTTTTCTAGTTTCGGAAGCATGAATCGAAATGGGAATATTGTGTTTTGCAGCGAGATCTCTCGCTTGTAACAAGTGTTCTTCCTCCACAGTTGTTGGAGAATGGGGAGCAATCGCTGCATTTAGTAAGGAGGATGTTTTTACTTCCTCAATCACCCGTTCGAAATCCTTTAGCTGAGATTCTAATCCTCCTTGGTCAACAAAAGCACTGGGTAATAATCCTGCCCCTAACCAGCCACGAATTCCTGCTTGGTCCAATACTCGTCCAATTACACTTTCTTGAAAATAAAAATCAAATGTTCCACCTGTTCCTGCTTTAATTGCTTCAAGACAAGCTAATTTTGTGCCTAATTCAATCCATTTGGCATCAAATTTTCCCTCAATGGCCCAAATGTCGGCTAACCACTCGTATAACACTTTATTGTCAGAATATCCTCGTAAAAGAGTCATAGGTAAATGTGTATGGCTGTTTATCGATGGAGGGAGGACAATTAACGCTTTTCCATCAATCACATATTCAGGTGAGGGTATTTGTGCATTAGAACTAATTTCGGTAATTCGATCTTCCTCTATGACAATATTCACCCGTTTTTGATCTACCCCTTCATGGGGATCTACTAGTAATTTAATATCTTTAAGTAGAATTTCCATAAGAAGCTAGCTAAATTACTGTACTTAAAACTTATTGGTTCATCTATAGGGTAGTTCTGATGGTCGGAACACATGTTAGTATGAATTTATTGAATAAGCAACCTTAAAAAACGACTATTATTCTTATCCTATCTATCATGATTTAAAATTACTACAGAAATTTTCACTGGTGATAACGCATGCAAGAAATTCTATTCGGAAAAATTGTAGATCTACAGAAGACTGAGAAGGACGTTAAGGATGTTAAATGGCAAACTAAATCAATGAAAAAACAGATTGAAAAAGCAGGAATGAGAAAAAAAGGACTATTTCTTCCCTTAGACGGTGAAGATGTCACAAAAGAAAATATTGATTTAGTTAAGGAGTTCATGCCAGAGATACGATTATCAGGATTGGAATTGCGATCTGAACGTAAAAGTAAAGCATGGGGAGGCTCTTACTTCCGTGTGATTGAAGAATTGAATAATCCTGACCATAAATGCATTCAGCATGTTTATGTGTGGACAAAACAACGCTTCTTCATTTCCTTTTGGGTTACTGTACTGCCTCTATTTATTCTTGGAATCATAGGTACTTTAATTTACTCTTATTTATCTTATCAATCAGCAGTCATGAGTATTATTCTTATTGGAGCATTATTTTCCATTCTTGGCGCTGTTCAATTTTCAAAAGCTTTACGTGGGTTACCTAAAGGTTCTTTTTACTTCAGTAATCAACATCTTTTCTTGGTCTTTGGCCTTGTGATGTGGACGCTTCTTATTGAAATGTTTCTCACGAAACCAACTGGAGAAGTAGTTGAAGGAGCTGAAGCATGGCATCCTACAATTCTAAGTGAGGATATTATTGGAGAATTCGTAACTTTAGAATATCAACTAAGGTTTAGTTATGTAGCCGCGGTGTTTATCATTGCAGGTATAATTGCATTATACTTTTGGTGGCGAGAACCACCCGCGTTTACCCATGCGACCCACGATATGGATTATGCACCATTTTTTGTATATATTCGAAAAGTAAATTCAGAATGGGAGCTTGAGAAAGTCAGGTATGATAGTTTTCATTATTACGCAGGAAATAAAACGCGTAAGGAGCTTAGAAAGTTAAAGGCACTTTCTGGTGATCAAAAGCGAGCTCGATTTACTATTCCAAATTTCTGGCATTCTTTTGAACCAAAAGTTCTTAGAGCACCCAAGCTTATTGTCACGTTTGGATTATTGATATTCTTGCTTGGAGTGGTCTTAGCTGTTATTTCTTTTGGAAGTGTAGCTGAGAATGCTCGTGTTGCTGCCACAACCATAAGATTTGTGATTGTGCCCTTACTACTATTCTTTGGTGCTTATCTGGCTTTTTCGAAGTGGCCTACAGATATAGTAGATAAAGATATTGATCTACGTAATCATATTTATCATATCACAGACACAAAACTCAATATCTTCTGGAATTTGAAAGGGGAAGAACCTTCCTTTAAGATACGTTCGAAATTTCAGGACCCGTTTATGGAAGATGAGCATTTTACTTCTTTTCGAGACGATTTAGAGCAAATAATGTTGTATAGTGTCTTGCCAAAAATCAGGGAACTGGAACAACTATCTCAAGAGAGTTTCTTCAAGAAGCTTTAATTTTTTCCATTCTTCTCTCTTCTTTTTTTTTATAATTTCAGCTATAATCGAAAATAGGTTAACCGGATTTCTTTTTAATCACAGCAATAATATTAGCACATATTAGCTTAATCTCTTATATTCGCATGGAGTAGGTGACTTTCAATTGTTTTTAAAGAAAGAGTTGACTAAATATATTACTTCCCATCCAAACTCTAAGAAAATGTGGAACCGGTCGAATAACGTTCTTGCTGGGGGTGTATCCCATAATATACGGAATCTAAATCTTCCTCTTATAGGAGCTTTCCCCCCGTTTATACAGGAGGGGCATGGAGCGACTGTGACGGATATCGATGATATAGTATATGATGATTACTGGGGAGCCCATTATGCTATGATTACAGGTTATTCCAATCCCACAATCCAGAAAAAAGTTGAACAACAGTTGGAGAACACATGGCATTTAGGAACAGTTCTGGAGTATCAAGTCTTGCTGGCAGAGAAGCTAATTGAAGATAATACAAGTTTAGAGAATATAAGATTTTGTACAAGTGGTACAGAAGCTACTATGTATGCTACTCGATTAGCTCGTGCATTTACTGGTAAGAAAAAAGTTGCTAAAGCTAAATTTGGATGGCATGGGGCAGCAGATACCTTATTCTATGACGTACGTGCACCATTAACGGGAAAAGAAACCCGAGGAATTTTAGATGATAAAGAGGCTGGAGTGATATCAATAGATATTAACGACCAAGCTGTTGTAGAGATTTTAAAACGACACAAGAACGACTTAGCTGCTATCATTGTTGAACCCGTGCAGGGAGGTGGAGGTGGCTTTTCTCTTGAGCTTGAATTTTTACAGCTGCTTCGGGAGGAAACAGAACGTCATAATATTCTTTTAATCTTTGATGAAATAATTACAGGTTATCGATTCTGTAATTCATTGTACCAAAATGAATTAGGAGTGTACCCTGACCTTACCACAATGGGAAAAATTATTGGCGGGGGTTTTCCGATCGGTGCTATTGGTGGAAGACATGATATTGTTGAGCAGGCGAATCCAACTTTACACGACCGTGTTTGGATTGGTGGTGGAACCTTTTCTAGCTACCCTCTTTCAATGATCGCTGGTTTAGAAATGCTCAATGTACTGAAAACTTCTTCAGAACAATACAATCGGATCAATAAACTTGGTACATCGCTTATTATGAATTTAAATCAGTTCTTCATTGAAAAACAGTTCTCTTACTTAGCAGTAGGTCACAAATCACTTGTTACACTTCATTCACTTTCAAAAGTATTAGATGGGTCTGATCCTGCTGAAATTGTTCATTTTGGTGACAAGAAAAAAGAGGCCTTGACACAATTAGCCTTGTTAAATCGACATATTACTGGTATGCATGGTGTTGGTGCTTTATCCTTTGCTCATACTGAAAAACAATTGCAATATTTACAACAGGTAATTGAGACAATTACACCTCAAATCTCAAAGGAGAATTAATTAATATTTGTAGTAAAAATTAAGATAATTCAATGCGTTTGACAAGCATTGAAATTAGTTCATTTTTTGTTGCTAAACTGATATCTAACTCTTCTGCAAGCTTTTTTGCTGCTGAAGAAAAGCCCATGGATGAAACAACAATTAATTTTGAAATTTCTGGACAAGCTACAATGAGTTCTTCAACACACCTTATCTGTCTAATACCCACGACTCGTTTGAAGTCCCTTATCGCAACTCCGACAAAATCAGTTGAATTCGGTAATTTGACTACTAAATTCAAGCGGGAATCTGCAAGAGGGTGTTGAAAGATTAAAGCTGGATGATGTGTGGAAAATCCAAGTGATTCAAAAACTGTAACAGTTAACTCTTGGAGGTTATCTGATAAAATGTTCATTGTCATGATCTATTTCTCACTTAAAGGATTAACTTCAGATAATTCACTGATTTCTTATTTATAATATCGTATAATATGTCAGTAATCTACTGACTACATATGTACGATTCACAGAAGAGAATAAATTGTGTTCTGCCTGAAAAGATTCGACATAAAGCATAAATAAGCAATAATTTTCCGACATAATCCTCCCTAGTTTTAATTATCGATAATTTGCATAGAAATAATCAATCTAGAACTTCTCATCAAAATCCGAAAAAATCGAAAAATCTTTCTTATAACCTAAGTAGGTCTTTCGTAATCTGAGAGATTTCAAAGAATTAGGTAATATTTACACAATGGTGACCTTCTAAACACCTAGTAGATGAAGTAAAATGGTTTTAAAAGCTTCTGCGCCAGGAAGAATCGTACTTTTCGGAGAACATCAGGATTATTTAGGTTTACCAGTTATCCCAGCAGCTATTGATTTACAAATCGAAGTTAGTGGTCAGAAAGCTCAAGGTTCACGTATTTCGATAATACTAGATGATTTAGGATATGTAGAATCATTTACCCCAACTATGGATAACCCTCTCCCAGAAAGGGCTTATCTTCAGTCAAGCGTTCGTATTCTTCAACGAGAGGGAATTCTTCCCCACAAAATTGGTATAAATGCTCAGATTCAGAGTGGAATTCCAATTCAGGCAGGTTTGTCGTCCTCCAGTGCTTTGGTAGTTGTATGGCTCAAATTCTTGTCCGAGCTATTTGATCACTCATTGTCTCCAATGGAACTGACTGAATTCGCTTATCAAGCAGAAGTCGTAGAATTTAATGAACCTGGAGGAATGCAGGATCACATGGTGATTGCTCATGGTTTTGTCAATTATGAGGAATTTAATCCTGTTCGGTGTACGAAGCTTTTGGATTCATTCCCTAGCTTATTGATTGGTGATTCCCAAGAAAAAAAGGATACTCTGACTACATTAGCAATGATCAAACAAGGCGTTAATAATGCTCTTCATGAACTTGGATCAAACAGTATTATGGATATTGATAAGTCAAAGTTTAATCCTGAAGAAATTAGAGATGTGTATGCTCGATCCTGCCTAACAGCTGCAGTCCAGAACTTTAATATTACTAAAAGTGCCTACTCTGAATTTAAGACAAACAAAGGAAATTTTAACCATCAAGTTATTGGAGATCTAATTAATTCTCATCACACATCGCTCAAGGATCTTCTTCACATTAGTACACCAAAGATTGAAAAGATGATTAAGGCTGCTAAAGAAGCAGGCGCATTAGGATGCAAAATAACGGGGAGTGGAAATGGAGGATGTATGATTGCTTTTTGTCCAGGGTGTGAGAAAGAAGTACAACAAGCTATGGAGCTTTCCGGGGGAGTGGTGTATTCTGGTCATGTTGTTCCTGGAGCTAGAATAAAAAAATAGAACAGGAGTATAGAATTATGTTAACAACTGCACTAAAATATAAAATTACTCAAGCCATTTCTCCTCTCGTTGGTAAAGCGGTTCTTATTGCTTTTTCGGGAGGAGTTGATAGTACTGTCGTTGCTAGAATTATACAAGACGTTACTAGCAATTTAAAACTTATTACGGTCACTTCTGAGTGGATATCAAGGCAGGAAATAGACGAAGCAAAGGAAATTGCGAACCAACTGGATCTCCCTCATGAAGTGTTAAATGTAAAGGTGAATAAGGAGCATATTTTCTGGAAAAACCCTCCTGATCGTTGTTTTCATTGTAAGAGATTAATTTTTTCACAATTACATGATTTAGCGATGAGAGAAGGCTATGAAATTGTTGTTGATGGGACTAACGCCTCTGATACAGATGGTCATAGGCCAGGATTGAAAGCTCTTGAAACTTTATCTGTATACAGCCCTTTACGCCAAGGTGGACTTACTAAACTGGAAGTTCGGCAAATTGCTGAATTTTATGAATTATCCGTTGCGAAGAAACCTGCGATGGCGTGTCTTGCTTCAAGAATTCCGTATGGAGAAGATATATCGATTAAAGGTCTAACACGAGTAGAAAATGCTGAAACCTTCCTACGGACATTAAACTTATCATCCCAGCTAAGAATACGTAATCATGGAAATCTTGCACGTATTGAGTTAGCTCCAGAGTCGATTAAAGATATCTGCACAAAAGATATCACCTTGATCGTACAGGAGTTGAAAAAATTGGGTTATCGCTATGTCACCCTTGATCTGGAGGGTTATCGGCCGATTACACCTGATTAAAGTATAATGAGATTTATTATGATCATTAGTAATTCTTTAAGCTAATGAAACCTATCTAAAATACCGTGGTTTTTGTCTAAAGTACGTGCACTATTCAAAAATTGAGTTAGAGACGGGTGACTACATCCTGTTACGATTAAAATTCGTTCATTGGACAACTGGAGAAATAGTGAATGTTCTTTAGTATTCTCACCCATTACTCCTGACGACCATATTTCTTTAACTATTACATTTTTCGAGGAAGAACCGATGTGTACGAAAAATCTAAAGAATATCTAATAATTGGAGTCTCAACTGTCGAATTATCTTTCGAATGACATAGTATAACGTGGAGAGCAGTTATGAGAATCGATGAGCGTAAATATCCTTTTAAATGGATGCCACGAATCGTTGAAATGTTTGAAGGAATTGATAAAGGACTTTCCTCCTTTCAAATTGCTCGAACGATTGGATCTTGCAGTCCAGATGCAAGTGAAGTACTTAAATTGATGGTTTATCTAACTTCCTTTGGAAAAGTTGTTGAATCCGATGGAAATTGGAAAATTATTGTTTCTCCATTTAACATAGAACGTAATCAATCAAGAATTCGAATTGATTATATTAAAGGACTTGATCTCTTAATTCAAAATCTTTCTAATGATTTTGTCCCAATCGAAGAATTAATATCTATTAATGGACGGGATACAGCAGAAACTCAAAAGGAGCTAGAATTTTTATCTCTGATAACCAAAAAAGGGCAATTTTTCATAGAACGAAAACGATTTCCCCAAAAATTTGCGTTTAAGCCATGGGAAATCTCATAATTTTAATTTTCTTGGATTTAAAGCAAATTAATATTTTTGCCATCGAATGAAATCAAACCGCGGATGGCAAGCATTTTTAGAATCGGGTTTAATTCTTGCTCATTACGATTGAGAAGCATACATAAACGATCAGTTGTCATCCTAGGATTAAATTTCAGAATGGTGACAATTGCTTCAACTGCTTCAGATGATTCGGACGTGTAACCCGTTCTTCGAACACCGGGTTCCTGAGAAGATTGTAAATGAGAGAATACTGTTTGAAAAATTGTTATTCGACTTAAACATTCCTCAAAGATAAATGATAATGCTTGATTTCTACTTACAGTCTGTGATCCTAAAACTAAATCGCCAGCAGACGCTAGATCAAGTAATTTCTTCGTAGCGAGTAAAGCTTGATTTGATAGAAAATCTATGTAATAGAGACCGCCATAATCGGTTAAAGATTCAGCGAGATCCAAAGATTTTGTAGCGGTCCTTTGTAGAGACAATTCTTCATCTCTGAGAATAAAGGCATACCGAATATTACCCTTTACTAATTTTTTTAACCGACGAAGACTCTGAAATACTGTGGAGCCGTGTTCACTGTTATTTATTTCAATGCCCACTGAAGTTGGCCCACGAGGAGTTTGATATGTAAATACAAGGTCCAATCCTTTGGTATCTTTCTCAACAAGATTCCGATCGATGCGCACGTTCAGTAGATTGATTCCATAAATCGGACGCTTTTTCTCGATGGCTGCGTTTAAGATTTCATAAAGAACTCCCTTGCAGAAATCTCGGCGAACTGGATGGGGAAAAGCAAATATTTCCATTTCAAATTCTTGGGCATATTTTGCCCATTTTGATTCGAGAAAAGAAATTATTTCAGTTGGTGTTGATGAAGAAGGCATCACTGGGGCCAAATCATCTAAAACTTCTAATGCTTCTTCAGCTCTTGTGGCTAGTGGAGCTGGTTCGACCGACATCATATCTGGTTCAGTGAATAATCCGGTAAGAGCTTCTTTCTCTACTTCAGATAAGGATTGTAAAGCATTTACGCTATCTTGAGAAAGCGACGAAGAAGCTGCCGAAACAACCTCATCCGGAGTCATAGGGGGAACCCCAGCAACAGCTTCCTTTTGAACTTCTGTTGTAATATCTACCACTGTAAGTTCTCGGATTTCTCCTTGATCTTTAAATTCGTTTATTCGATCCCTTAAATGTCGAAGGAACAATCGTGGATTTCCATCGGTTTTATCAGCGGTTTTAGCAATAAAATCATCTTTAAAGGGGTAAGTAGCGTACGGAGGGATAACTCCCGAATCTAAAAACATGGTATCAAAACGTGCTTTAACTAAAGCCACCGCATTTTTGTGTGACAACCGTTCTAGACGTGTGATATAGTCAATACGCTGACGGGCATATTCTGGAACTTCTTTGGTGATGGATTCATTCCAAACAAGTGATTGACACATAGCAAGAACGAGAAGATGCCGACATTGGTTATATAGATTAGTTAATGAATCAAATAAAAGTTGAATGCCATTATCACGCTTAAAACGAATATATATTGACTCTAATTGGTCAAATGAAAGTAAGATAGGTCTTTGAGCGAGTGAGGCTATTGTTTGAATGATCGATAATGCTCGATTCTCGGAATTAATCGAATGAGGAACTTCTAATCTATCCAAATCTTTTTGGGAAATTTCTATCCCAGATAACCACTTGAAAGCTGTAGCACGCATGGTGGGGTTCAGAACATGGAACAGAACTTCTAAAAATTGTATATCGATGTCGGGAGCGGAAGAAGCGAGATAATTGATAGCCATTTTCCTCAGATTTGATGAATAGAATCGTTCAGGCTTATAAGAAAAGATTTTCATCGGATTTTGGTCAAAGCTGGAGGCTAGATGTTGCGCTGAAGGGTTATCTGGCAGACCATCGCTTAATGCCCGTGAAATAACATCACCAATAAAATGTTCTAATGGGCTGTATTGATCCTCCTCATCCTTTTTTCTGAGAGATATCATCAATTCTTGGAGAATATGGCCGTAAATTCTGGTTAGGTCACCAAGAGGGCGTACACTCACAAATAAGTACTTATTTTCTTCAGCAATGCGACGTAAACGCGCTAGAACATGTGTTTTACCTACTCCAGCATCCCCTAAGATCATGCACATACCTGATCGTCCTGTGGAACGTACTTCATCTAGAGTTTCCAGTACGATACGTGTTGCTTTCTCGTTGTACTCAGGTACATCAATTACATCCGTCTGCCAAGGATCCCCAATTGAGGTACTCCGGAAAGGATTTACTTTGCCAAGGATGATTGCATCAAATATTTCAGCCACTGCTGATACTGTCCGACGTTAATCTCATTTTTGAATAGTAGTACCTGTCATCAAAATTTAAGCCTTTATAACATCTGCGAATTCTGACGGTCTTATTTGAAGTAACCTCTGTCTCTCTTGATGCGATATAAGCACAATTGAAATCATAAGTAGCTCTAAATTCTCATTAATTTAACTCGTCAATTCTTCAATTGTGGTTAAATAGGCTTTCACTTCGTCTAATGTACGATCCCCCATGTGTGCAATACGAAAATTAGTTTCTTTGAATTTTCCATATCCTGTTGCGAAGAAATAGCCTTTTTTCATGAGATCTGCTTTGAGCTTTGCTACATCAATACCTTTACTGTTTACACAGGTAACGGTATTTGAAGCAACCGCCTCCTCTGCAAATAGTGACAACTTCTTACTTTTCACCCAATCTCGGGTATAATCTGCCAATTGTTGATGTCGTGCCCACCGGTTTTCTATTCCTTCTTCATCAACGATCTGATGGAGCTTGTATTGAAGTTGATAGTAGATAGGAATAACAGGGGTCGCTGGTTGCATGCCACGATCATGATATTTCTTGAGATCTAAGAAGTCAAAATATAATCCTCGATTTGGAGTTTTTTTTGCCATCTCTAATGCAGCATCTGACACTGAGGCAACAGCTAGACCTGGAGAGAGGGCAATACATTTTTGAAGTCCAAATAGGTAAACGTCGATCTCCCAATCATCAATTCGGGCCTCTAATCCACCTGCCCCAGATACAGCATCAACCAGAAGAAGACAATTATTGTCTTTAACAGTTTTATATAAATCTTGAAGTGGTGTAGCAACGCCAGTTGATGTCTCATTATGTGTTAGACAGACTGCGTCGTATGTATTACTTTCAAGCTTTTCTTGTAATTGTTTAGGTGTTACTGCCTTTCCCCAGTCAATTTGTAGAATATCCGTTTTTTTTCCGTTTGCCGAACCGATTTTACTCCATCGTTCAGCAAATGCCCCGTTTACTACATTTAGTACTGAATTCTTATTTACACAATTCCGCATCGCTGCTTCCATTAATCCCGTTGATGAAGAAGTAGAGAGAATTATCTGGTTGGTAGTAAAGAGCATTTTCTGCAAGTAATGTGCGATATCATTATGTAATTCGCTCATGGTATTACTTCGATGAGCAATCATTGGATAAGTCATCATTTCACGACTATCCTTTGATACATTAACTGGTCCTGGAATAAACAAGTCTAGAAATTCTGTTTCTTCAATCATTGATTGACACTTCCATAATAGATAGCGAATAGCGAGTTTTAAGCTATGAGAAAAAAGGTTTGGGTTTGTCCTTTTGAGTCACACACGAATATTTTAACTCGTGTTTTCTGATAACAGATTGAAACAGTTACCTGATTTTTTTTGTTATTACGTGGAGAAAATAGATGGAAAAGTATCTAAAATCGACTATTGAAGTAGAGTGGATAGCCCAAAAACTTCTACAAGATTTCAAGACCCAAGGGCCTCTTATTCACATAGTAAGGGGCAATACAGACAGTAACCATTATGATCATATATTGGTTATTCAGGGATCTTTTGACCCCCCACTCCTTTCTCATACTGAATTAATCAATCAATCAATTTCTTTATATCAAAAACAATTACCTAATGCTAAAGTAGCTCTCATGGTTCTTCTTTCGCTGTCTCACGTGGAAAAGGAGACAGATTTATTCATTCACTCATTATTAGGCTTACGTGTTGAAATGTTGGAAAGTTTGTTGTCACAAACAGATCTTAGTGTACCATGGATGATTGGAATTTCCAACAGTGGACGATATATTGATCTAACAGTAGCCATTAAGCGATTGTTACAAAAATTAAGTAAAAACACCTATATTATGGGCATTGATGTATTTGACAAATTATTCCAGGGGGTCTATTATTCCAAACCACTGAGAGATATTCTTCCTGAGATTTTTCAAACTGATTACATTGTTGCAGGGAGAGGAGATATCGTAGATATTGACGATTTCTTATTCTATATCAATTCACTCCCATCTGAATCTCAGAATGCGATAAAAGAGACTGATAATATAATTTTCTTACCTTTACAAAAGAAATTTCAATTTGAGAGTTCCACAAAGGTAAGAAAGCAATTATCACTAGATCAGTCAATTGAGATCTCTTCCTTGAACTCACAAACGTTACTGTTCATTCATAAAAATCACCTCTATTCAAAAAATCCTTCCATCATCGTAATACAGATAATTGTACAAATATTCGTAAGAATATTGCTTAAAGAAGGGGTAGATCGGAATAAATGTTCAGATATTATCCATAATTTCATTTCAAAAAATGGGAATGATAAGAAAATTCAAACACGTATCCTCAGTGAATATCGAGTGAAAAATAATCTATTTTTGGAAAAGAGGTGTTACGAATTACTAAAGGAACATTCCTTGATAAATTAAGACACTCCTTAGAAGATTCAACCGCTGAATACGAATCGCTTGTTGGGGAAGGATATTCTTTGTTGCACCAGTATTCCCAAAGATTTGTAATCCCTTTATTCATCAAAGCCAAAAAAACAATTTCAACTGTTGAACTGACTACGTGTGGGTTAGTGAGTGATCTCTTAACAGGTAAGAGTGGAGCCTCTGACTTTTTTATTCTTGGGATTACCCCTTACACCTCGGAAATGAAAATTAAGCTTGGACTTTCCCCTGATCTGCTAACCCATGATGGGCCAGGAACAGTATCACCTCAATCTGCTCATGCTCTTGCACAAAAAGTTCGTCAGTACTCTAAATCTGAGATTGGCCTTGCGGAGACTGGAATGTTACCTACAAATTTTAAAAGTCGCCGAACACAAAAAAGAGCTGGAGAGGTTTTCTTGGCAATTGACACGGTAACCAAAAGTACCACTATTAAGTTGGAACTAAATATGGAACTTTCCCGTTTATTGATGCGTCAGGAAATTGCTTGGAATGTATTACTAGCTCTCGAAGACTTTCTGAAGGCAATGGACTTGCCATAACGAAAGACTTTATAACACATAATTTGAGTTTTCATCTTGCATGAATTATCAATTATAATGCACGAGACCATTTTTCCGTCTTGTTTATGAAAACTAAAACTCCGAGGTGAATTGGTGCAATGTTAAGAAATAAAATGATAATGAAAATCCGTTTAGTCAAGTCTACTTGCACACAAACCGCGGGTAACGTGAGTTAAGGAAATAATCTCTCTTTTCTCAAGGATATTCAATTTGTTTGCAAAGTTAGCTTGAGATTTCCTTGATAGATGGATCTTTTTTGATTAAATGGCTTGAAAAGTAGGTATCCTTTGATACATTAAGTTAATTGGTTAAATTTTGAACGTGGAGAATTCAATATGCAAAATTTGACAGATTTAGGTGTAATTTCATCTCTGATAAGTGGATATACCGTCTTTAACTTATATAGATGATTAGATGGAAATATTTTTAAATTCAGTTGAAAAGATGACGACTCACTGTTTAAAAGCAGAAATTTACGGTGAAAAATAAAATTGAAGGAAAAATTGCCTTTAAATAAACGTTTTCGAATAATCCTGTTTGCCATCATAGAATTTATGGGTTATTATTTCACCAGGAGGTCTGTACTATGAGCACGGATCATAATCAAAGAATTGGATTTGAAAGATATGGAAAAATTGCTCCAGGACGTGAGGAACATCGTAAAAAACGACAGTTCAAAGTAAGCCCTGCTGAAGTACGTATTGCTGATGCAATAACCCAGCTCCTTGAAACTCAAAAAGTAAAACAGGTCTACTCTGTTATAGGAGGGGGAAAAGAAGCGACAGTTTTATTGGCTGAGGATCCGAAGGATGGCCTTATCTGTGCAAAAGTATTTCGGTATTATACTAGTACCATCAAAAAACGACTTAGAGGAACAATTCATCTCCTACCTAGCGATATGGCAGTGATTGCAGCGAAACAAGAGTACTGGAATTTACATGCAATGGCAAAATTCACCGCTGTACCAAAACCTCGTGGTTTGTTACAAAATATTGTTTTAATGGACTTTATCCCCGAAAGTCCCTCTGCACCAATGACTCCAGCCCCGCTAATCCGGGATGTAAATCTCTTATCTTTCAATCCAGAAGAAATCCTATTTTCGGCAATCGATATAATAGCTCAAATCTTTTTAAAAAGTCGGATGATCCATGGCGATTTTTCTGAACATAATCTCATGATTCAAACACATTCTGGTGAGCTCTTTACAATGGACGTCTCTCAATCCATAGAATATAACACTAAGACATTTACTAACACACCTGTACGAATTCGTATTGATAGAGCAGTCAAAATGCTTGAAACCGATATAATTAATGTTAATCAATTCTTTAAGCGAATATATAAGATAGGTATCGATCCTGAGGAGGTTAGAGATGAGATTGTTTCGGAATTACCTTTTAATCTTAAGGAATATCTTTTTGAAAAAACTCTGGACATTTATCCAGGTGAGTTAATTCCCTCTGAATCTTTTTTGGGTAAAGGCGAATATAGAAATAATCTAGTAGAGAAAAGAACACGAAGAGTCCGCCAAGCTCCCAAACGATAGCGATATTCTATTGGAAAATCTCTTTGAGACCCACACTGGTCAAAGCAATAAGCCTTATAAGAAAGGAAATCCTAATGAAAAGGTAGAAAATTACGACAATAAAATACTCACGAAATGGCTCCGAAGAACATAAAGTTGGACGTCCTCTCAAAATGAGCAATACAAATTTCCAAGAAATAGTTAAAAGATTAAAACGTTCAGTAGAGGAGCAAAAACAGAGGAAAAGCGATATTCCCGTTGAAGATCAATTGAAAGTCGTCAGACAAGAGAGAGAAAGACAGATACAAATTGACCAAGAATATCAACGTAGAAAAGAGAATGCTGCGAAGCAGCTACATGAGGGAATGAAAGAACTAAGAGACAGAACTAGCCAATAAAGTCCTTTTTTGATCCTTTTTTATTTTTAGGCTTCCTGAGTATTTCCTCTCGATTTCTTTTGCTAGATCTAGGTGATCTCAGTTAAACACAAAGATATTTCTTGCAGATTTGATTATTTATTAATATTCATTACAGATAATCTCTAGCAAGCGTTTTTACATAGAGATTCTCTGTACAGTTATTGAGATTTGTAATAGTCTAATAGGTCACAGGGCACTACAAAGAAGTTGAGGATATTCCATTGAATCTAGCAAAACATAGAACCTTTTATCTTGCAAGTAAAATAGTTTTAATTCTTTTAATGATCCTCCCGATTCCGAAGGTCGCTTTAGGAGGGGAAACGCTCCAAATATCAACGGATAACTCTGTTAATATGTCTTCAAATATCGAGAGTACTTCTGTTTATTTATTTACATACCACCCAGAAGAAAAGGAGCTTTTAAAAGAACATTTTGAGCAGAATGGTAATTCCTCTCTAAAATTCTTTGAAAATTTACATATTGGTAAGGTTTCTTTATCACAAAATGATCTATCTATACTGAAAAATGATTTTGGACAAATATTCTCTCGTGTACAATCCTCAAAACTGATGACAGTATTACCTTCATTAGAGGAACTAACCCCGAAGTATATTCAAGATATACAACAGGATTATGAACTCCCTAGTGATATTATTAATGCATCTCCATTAACAATTTCTGGATATGATGGCTCGGGTGTAAAAATAGCTATACTAGATTCGGGATTAGATACTTCACACTCAGATTTTGTCAACGTCGGATATCAAGAATCATTTGTAACATCAGATTATGGATATTCTTCTGAAGAGGACATTTCTGATCTACATGGGCATGGTACTCATGTTGCGGGGATTGCAGCGGGTGGAGGGCCTTTCCCAGGAGTAGCTACTGGTTCTGAGTTAGTAAATCTCAAAGTGGCTGATATGTTTGGGAGTGCCTCCAGCTCTGCAGTAATTGCCGCTTTAGATAGGGCTGTTGAATTAAATGTTGATATAATCTCAATTTCTTTAGGATTTGGACTTACTGCTCCTTGGGAGTCAGAGGATATTCTAGCTCTTGCAGTAAATTCTGTTGTGGGTCATGGTATTACTGTTGTAACGGCTGCAGGGAATGAAGCAGATGGTTCTATTCCTTTCATGACAATTAATACACCTGCTTCTGCAAAAAAAGCGTTAACAGTAGGTGCGACAAATGGGAGTCAAAATGTCGTTTCTTTTTCCAGTCAAGGACCTACCTATGATTTTCGACCAGATCCAGATATTGTGGCTCCAGGATACCAAATCATTGGCCCTCTTGCATCAGGAGGGGTAATTGACTTGGCTTATAATGCATTAGTGGATGTTTACCTTTCTGATTATATTGTATTGTCAGGGACATCGATGGCAGCACCAGTTGTAAGTGGAGCAGTAGCATTGCTTTTGGATCAGTTTCCAGATGCTTCTCCTTATGCCATACGTGCAGCCTTACAGGAATCAGCCTCAGATCTAGGGGGTAGTGAATCTATTTACACCCAAGGAAGTGGACTGGTAAATGTAGGGATGGCAGCTGACATGTTAAAAAATTCGAAACTAAGTTCAGGTTATGAGCTAATTTCCACAGTACCAGAAGCAAACGGGAATGAAATAGAGTTTTTTCAACCAGTTTCATTTCCTGGTGATCACGTTGAAATTACTCTGCCCTTTGTAACTGGAACGGGTGGAACAATTACATGGGAAGTAAGTAATGATCTAATTCCATTTATCGATTTTGATCTCTCTCCTACGATTATATCTTCTGCCACTTATTTTGAAAAGGTTCTTGCTATCGATATTCCCTTTAATGCTCCCCCAGACTCCTATCAAGGGTTTATTCGTTATTCTTTTGAAGATCAGACCTTTGAATTACCCATAGCATTTGAGGTACAATTACCTGATGAGAAAATTTATTGGGATACGTACCATACTGGAAAAGATGATTCATATTTCTATAATTATCACTACTTGAATCAACTATTCCAAAGTTCTCGATATGATATAATTGACTATAATTCCCCAATACTAAGCTCAAATCTCACCCAAAATGGAATCTTAGTCCTAACCGATCTTGAAGATCCCCTTACTTATCGTGAAATTGACTGTATTATCGATTTTCACAAAAATAATGGTTCAATTCTATTAGTAACATCTTTCCTTCCATATTACACTCTCGATCCATATGAAAAATTGATTAGTGCCTTGAATCTACCTCTCAACCTTTCTGATAGAACAGAGCTAGTTGAATACATCGATGATGGACAAGATAGAATTCCAGTACCATATTTTCTATCAAAAGATGATTTAGATATAAGTAGTGACAATCCATTCTTTGTTGGAGTAGAAAATCTTCCAAGATTGGGGGGAACTGCTTTTTACGGAAATAAAACTGACCAGTCACTAGCGCATTATGCTCAAGTCGACACCCAACTTGTACTGGCAGGTTTGGAGCCAGAGGGGAAGGGAAAGGTGCTTCTTTTAGGCAGTGAAGAGTGGATTTATTCATCTTATCTCCGAAGTACCTCAGGACAGATCTTTCTGTCCAATGTTTTGGATTGGTTATCTCCAAATCATACCACATTCAATGTTCAAGTAGCTCCAGATTCTTTGGCAATGGAGGTTGCCATTTACCCATCTTTAGAACAGAATTTCTCACTTACAATCGAACTCGAAAATGGATCACAAATCAATGATATTAATGTCCCATATAATGGTACACTTACTTTTGCCTATCTTGACTTTTCGTTAGCTGGTGTTGATGGAACACATGTGAGAATAAACCTTGTGGGGGATGTTATTCTCGGAACATTAAATGTTACGTCAGATGTACCTCTCTCTACTTCTCAAATTCCGACTGTTGAAGAAATTGAAGTCCACCCTATAACGTCTCTTGAAATACCTACTCCCTCTTGGTGGGATAATTCAGATGATCTTCTTCTTGATAGGGGGTTAGACGTGGCCGTAACGCATACCTCAAGTTCCAATATTTCAGCAATTCTTATCATCTCCAGCCAATATGAAGATTCACTGGACGTTATAATTCCTCCATTGGATTCAGAGATTTTCTCTAGTAGTTACATGATTGAAGAGAAATTTTACAATTATAATTCGACCTTAAAATTGACGAGTTGGTTAGTTCCAGGAGGATTGCATCCAGGATATTACACTTATGAAATCCAAGTATGGTGGGAAAATGAGCAAAAACAACCGATGTTAATAAAAACAGATCGTGACTATTTTTATGTTCCTGACGAAGAACCAGTAATTCTAGGGTCTCAGAGCTTTATTGGGGATCGTACTGTTGATGATTATCTGCAAATCTTAACTTTTCAAGATGTCCCTAAATGGAAACCTGCAGAAGAGATAGAGATTTCGCTTAGCTTATACGATGAAAACTCAGTAAAATTTGAAGTTTATTACCAGCTTATCCATTATTACCTCTTTGCCGCTGATCGAATTGTTTTTGACAGTTTTACTCTTAATCCATCCTCTTTAGATAGTAGCGTGCATACAGGTATATTTACTGTACCTGATCTCCCTATACCTTTACCAGATGAGGAAGATCTAGAAGTAAAGATTCAGGGGGAATATTTTCTTCTTCTTTTCTATGTTCGTGACGCTCAAGGGAATTCAATTCTCGAACCAATCTTCTTTCAAATATCAAATCCTAGCTTCATTGATATTCCCCTTCTCATTCTCGCAGTCGTATTTGCGCTGGGAGTTACGATTGCAATTATATACTTTATTCGTCGAAATGAACGGAAACGATATGACCCCTATTCGTACTCTTATCAACGTAAGCAATCCCTAGAAATCACCCCAAAACCCCAGATTCCATTGCACAAATATTGTGTCCAATGTGGCGTTCGAATGCCTCTAGAAGCAAAGTTTTGTAGTAGTTGTGGAAAAACATTCAACTCATAACTGTGTTGAACCATTTGATTCCTGTTGGAACTGAAGAGAAGTTCCAAATCGTTCTTGCATCAGTAAATATATTTAAATTGGATCTATTATTCTAGCCACATTACTTACAGGGTCTGTACTGATTGAGACTGTCTTTAAGTGGCCAGGATTAGGTACGTTTGCTACAGATGGAATCAATTCAATAGATATGGTGATAATCCAAGGTTTTGTAATAATTTCTGCTCTGATTTTTGTCTTAACAAATCTAGTTGTTGACCTATTGTATGGCTATTTGGATCCTCGGATTCGATTGGTCTGAAAATGAACTATCCCCATTTACTGAAAGCATTCAGTTCTTTGAAAGCAATTTTAATTCTTTCAAAAGGTCAATTGCCACTTCTTTACTTAGAGGAAAGTTATCATTACCACATTTAGGCGATTGAATGCAAGAAGGACATCCCTCACTACAAGGACATTCTTGGATTAGCTGTAGCACATTTGATAAGAGGACTTCCCACTTTTCGAATAATTGTTCTGCAATTCCAATGCCCCCCGGGAATCCATCGTAAATAAAGATTTTAGCTGTTCCATCATCTGGAAAATTAGGGTAAGACGTGCCTCCGATATCCCAGCGATCACAAAGAGCAAATAAGGGAGATAAAGCGATCGTTGCATGCTCTAATGCATGAATTCCCCCAGAAAAATCTTTCTTCTCCGCTTTTACTTTAGTTACTATAGATGAAGGAAGATTAATCCACACAGCTTTCGTATTAAATTCCAGTGGGGGAAGGTCGAATGGTACTATTTCAAGCACTTCATCGTATGTTTTTTTTCTGTAGGAATGATAGAACTCAGTTACTTTAACTTCACCAAAGGTCAATAAGTACCCAATATCCTTTTCGTTTTCTTGGGCAATAATTTCTACATCACTTATAGAAATGGCTTCTGTATAATAATCAACCCGATGGGGAGATGCATAAGCCTTCTTATTCTCCCAATCAATAGTCTCAATAAGATATTTCTCCCCTTGATGGATTAAAATCGCTCCCTCATGCGCTTCACGATATGCTTGGGCCGTTGTCATCGTTTCTAACAACTTTTCACTCACTATAATCTCAATAGACTCTGTAAATGCTGAATTTAAACTGACTTGTTGTGAAGGATGCTTAATTGACTTGGGAACTATACCTGCAGGAACTAGTTTTAGTACATCCTGATTTAATAACTCTTTGATAACTTTCATCCCAACTTCTCCCCATATTTTGCTGATTTCAGCTTTTTTAATAGGTAGTTCTGAAGCTGCACACAAAATGTGTCCTTTTACGATATATGGATTGTTTAAATCAATTATAGCATTCTCAGGGGTCTTCTCTAGGAAATATTCTGGATGACGCCCTAAGAACTGCTGATAAGCGTCTTCAAAGAGAATTAGAGTGGCAAGAGAAGGACGAGTAGTTCTACCGACACGTCCGATTTGTTGCCAAGTTGAAATTATTGTACCTGGGAATCCACTTAGAAGCACTGCATCTAGATTGCCAATATCAATACCTACTTCAAGAGCATTTGTGCTAACGACTGCAGATATTTCCCGATTCCTTAATTGGCTCTCAATTCTCCTTCGTTCTAGGGGACGATACCCTGCTCGATAAGCCATTACTTGTTCAGGATCTAATTCGTGCTTCTCGAGATCTTGACGCGCCCAGACTGCAATGATTTCCGACATTTTTCTTGAAAGGGTGAAGCAAAGCGTCTGATAATGTTCACTTAAATGGCTAAAAAGTAAATCACGTGTCTCTTGATGTGGTGATCTTCGTTTTGAATTAAACTGATCGACAAAGGGAGGGTTCCATATAACTAATTCCTTTGAACCTTGCTGAGAACCATCGTTCGTGATGATATGAAGAGGAGTACCAATAAGCTTCTCAGCAAATTCTCTTGGATTGTTTATTGTAGCTGAAGAGAGAATAAATTGTGGTTGGGAACGATAAAATTCACAGATCCGTTGTAATCTCCGAATAAGTTGTGCTACATTTGAACCAAACACTCCTCGGTAGGTATGTGCCTCATCAATAACTATAAATCTTAGATTTCGAAAAAATCGTTCCCACTTTGAATGCCAGTCTAAATAGCGATGGAAGGCATATGGATTTGAGATAATAACCCGGGCCGTATTTCGAATCGCTGGTCGTCTTTCGGATGGTGTGTCTCCATCATAAATAAAAGGTCGCAGTCTCCCCTCCAACACTGCGTTCAGTTCTTCCATTTTACTGAGCTGATCATTAGCTAGGGCTTTCATAGGATATAAGAATAATGCTGTTGAATTTTCTCTTTGAGTGATTGCTTGAGCTACCGCCAATGAAAAAATTAATGTTTTACCCGATGCTGTTGAAGTGGTTACAACAACATTTTTTCCTTTATTTATAATATTCAGGGCATCGGCTTGGTGAGAATAAAGCTTCCATTCGTTCTCTCGCAGCCATTGCTCAAGTTCTGGAGCTAATTGGAAGGCAAGCGATCCAAATTGGGGGTCTTTCTCAGGAATACTCCTTTGGAATATAATTTGGTCTTTATAATAAGATGTATTCTTGATTTTCTTAATGAATTCAGAGATCACTAAGTATCACTCGCAGCATTTTTCATAGATCTCCCGTAAGTATCACGTGTAATCTGAATGGAATGTGGAAATTGATCCGCAATTTCTGTGATGTGGGTTATTAATATGATCTTAAATTTATTACTTAATTCAAAGAGCTTCTTGACGAATGCTTGTTGAGCTTCCATAGTATCAAGGGATCCCAAATCTCCCTCATCAATAAATAGTGTCTTCTTTGTTCCTGATTCTTGAGCTCTTTCTCCACCAAAATAGGAAAGTTCTTCACTGATCGCTAATCTTAATGCCGCATTAATTTGAGTACGTTCACCACCAGAAAAGGTTGAAATATCCCGAGGTCCTTGAGGAGTTTGGATGTTAATGTTGAATCCCAAACCTTGTTTTCCTTTATCAATTCTTTCTAATTGAACACTAGTTAATTTTCGGCTTGTTAAATCTGACAAAATTAGGGAAGCACGCTTACCAAGATGAGGTAGTATCTTGTTAATTGCATAGAAAGGAGCGCCCCTTATATGAAACACCTCATTCTTCAGTTTAATTAAAACGTTTTCTTCCTGAATAAACTTGTCCAACTTTTTCTCAAGTTTTTTAATTTCTGGCTTTAATTTTTGAAGTTCTAGAATATTAAATTGCAGGTTCTTAATATCCTGATCCATACGAACACATTGGATCTGTAATTTTTCGACACTTTCTTTTTTTTCTTTCAAGTCAGTTTTAAGAAATTCAAACTCCTTTTGAAATTGTCGATAATCTTTAAGTTCCTCTCGAAATCTTACTCTCTCCTCTTTAATCACTTTGATTTGATTTTGTAGAGTATTTATTTTGCTTGTAGGATCAATTATTGACTCAAAGTTATGTTTTGCTGTAGTATACTCTTTTTTTATCTTTTCATTAGTAATTTGTGAGTTTTTCAACATATCAAGATGTTTCTGTATTTCTGGAGAAAATCCAATCTTCTTTTGCTTGTTTTTCTCCTCTTGGATTTCCTTCTCTGAAGATTCCTTTAACTCGCTTAATCGTTCATTTAATTTCTCGATTTCCGCTATTAACTGGTTTTCCGTGTCTTGGATTTCAGATAATCTAAAAGAGTCGATATTGATCTTTGTTTTCTCCGTTAATAACTCTTTGAGATCAGATCTTGCGTTTAATTGTTCCTGTAGTAATTCCTGAATGAGTTTATCGGGTAATTTCCATGATTTTTCAAGAGAAATTCTTTGAATTCGTTCCCCTAATCTTCCCTCCTGTTGCAAGATTTGAAAAGCCTTTTTATGATCGATATCGGTCGTAAGGTTCGCAATTCGCTTTACTGTTTCTGCTTTCAGATTATTCTTCTTTTCTGTATCTTTTATGAGTCGTAATTCATCTTTCCTTCGTCTCTGGATCAATTTTTCTATCCCAGATTTTATAAATGTATACTCTTTTTTCTTGCTTTCAAGAGATCTTATTTCCTCATCATGATTACGAATTACTTCAATTTGCTTCTCTAAAACCATAGAATTATTTTTTAATTTCATATATTTTTTTAATTCTTCTTCTGATTTCCTCTCTGAATTTTCAAGCTTCATAAGTTGTTTTTCAGAGTTTTTCATACTATCTAAAGTGATTTGGAATTTTTCATGTAATTCTTGTTTCTCATTCTTCTCTAGTTCCTTTTCACCGATTATCTTGAATGACTTCTTTTCCTCACTCTTCAATTTCTGTAATTGAGGAACTAATTGATTTACTTTCTTTTCTAAAAGTATTTTAGAGGAAAAATTCTTCTTATTTGTTTGCAATTCACCCTCTACTTTATTTTTCAAGCCATTTATTGTCATTAGTTGTTCTTGAGTGTCTTGTATAGCTTTATTAAAAATATCCAGTCGAAATAGGTTTTGTAATGTTTTTAATCGTTCTGTTGAGGATTTAGATCCCAGTGATTTCATTTCATCTTGGCGAATGATAGTCGAATTTACAAAAGCAGCATAATTCATTCCAAGGATGGTAGACCGAATTTTCTCATTTAACTCAGGAATTTTCCCATTAATCCGTTCATTGTTGATAAACAGTTCTAAAAAGCTTTTGCCCTTACTGTCCCTCCCACGGATAATTTTGTAATAGATTTTGTCTATATGGAATTCACAAGTTACTCTTCCATTATTCCCACATATATCTTCTGTTTTAACAATAGTTAGATCCAATCGGGAGCTTCTACCGAATAGAGCAAATGTTAGGGCATCTAAAATTGTTGTTTTTCCTGAACCGGTTGGACCAGAGATGACGATATTGGGAGCATTGAAAGCAAATTTAACTGGTTTCCCCAGATAATTCATGAAGCGATATATTTCTAGAGAAATTAGATCAAAACCTCCCCCGAAAGAGTGATGGGCTGTATCGCTCATAGCTTTTCTTCCACCTGAGCGAGTGCTCGATCAAGAATTTCTAATCCTTTTTGACGTAATTGTTCCAAATTGGGGTCTTGATCAAGTTTTCTCGTAATAAAGTCATTAAATAAGACTAATGGATCTAGAACAAAATCAGTGAGAACTATTTCACGTTGAGTTATAGAAGTATCCCAGAACAATTCAAAATGAAATGTTGAATCTAACGCTTGATGAATACGTGGCAGACGTACTTTCTTCTTTAATTCGGGGGATATTTTTATAATTATACGGACAATAGACTCTTCTAATGTTCTTGGTAAATTTTGAATTATGTAATTTGTAGGATCCTCTACCCTTGGTACTTCAATAAACTGTTTAACTAACGAACGAGGATTATTTGTAATAAATTCTAGCTTTCCTGTTGTAGTTTCGAATACATAAAATCCTTTATCCTCGTTCACCTCACCAAAATCTACTCGTTCCAATGATCCAGGAACTAAAACTTTTCCACCATGTAAAGTTTGAGTGGTATGAATATGACCGAATATTGCTAAGTCAATTTTATCTAATGGTAGCATATCTTTCTTAAATTTGAATTCATGAGGAAGATGATCTGGGTATGGAATAATATTAATTTTGGATCCTTGAAAGAAGTAATGACCAACAAGAAGATTTGTCTTAGTGGGAAGTTGTTTTAATTCATTTTCTATAAAGTATTTAAGATATTCTTGACTTAAAACCATCTGTCTTTCCTTCTCGACAGATTTACCAAGACGTTCTTCTACAAACTTCACAACTTGGGATGCCGTTAGATATGGTAGGAGAAGAAAACCAATTTCTTCCTTTGTAGTCATAGTGTGTACTATAGCGGTTTGTGGAGATCGTGCTACAATACTATTCGGAAAAAGAGAAATTTCTCCCAATGGTGATCCTTTCTCAAATATTTGTGGTGAGTCATGATTTCCCCCAATACAAACTATCGGAATTTTTGCTTCAATAAGAGGCTGCCAAATTGTTTCTCTAACTTGTCGAAGAAGTGTTGGACCGACTGTGACGCGATCGTACAGATCCCCTGCAATGATAAATATATCGGCCTTATTATTGATTGCATAAGCAACTACTCTAGAAAGAGCATTAATAAAATCTAAAGTACGGTCGCTAATGCCTGTTTTCAAATTGACACGATATGCATATCGCTTTCCAATATGGACATCTCCCACTATGACGATTTTTGCCATTCTAATCAAATCTCGAATTAAAAATAAGGATTAATCACTTGAACATGTTTCTTTTATCATCATCCGATAGGGAATCAAGAGTATCACGTAACTCCTGGGACGTACTGCTAATTTGCCATTTTTGAGTCATTGTGCTTTCATTATACTCCAGAACATCCATGGCCGTCGGTGCGCGGATTGCGTCACCAAACATTAATACAGTACGAGGAGGCATAGCACGTACAATTGCTCGCCATGCCGCCGGATCAACAGGGCCCGTTAAAGCATTAATGGTATCTTTAGGATCTGTTAAGGAAAGAATGAATCGATTTGCGAGTTGTGATAATATCTCAGGGTCAATTCTCGAAGGTCGCTGATCGACCATTGCCAATACTAGATTAAATTTACGCATTTCTCGTGCAAGCCTATCAAAAATGGTATTTTTCGAGATTCTGGGGTCTAAAAACTTATGAGCCTCTTCAAGAAGGACAACTAGTCTAGGATAATCACTCATATCGACCATTTCACTATAGCTTTTATATAATCGACGAGAAATTATGTTTGCCACAAACACATACGCGAAGAAATCCGCTCCAAACTTCCCAAAGTCGATTACAATATTCTGGCCTGATTGTATATATTTTAGTATGTTATTCAAATTTCCCTTATCGGATTTCACTACAAAAGATAAGCGATCTAATCTCATGATACGTCTACTCAAAGCGTTCAAAGTTCCACGATTAATGCGTTGAGGAGGGGGGTCGGCTATCAGTGCTGCATGAATTCCTTCCATAAGAGTTTGTGATGAGGGTTTCGTTCGATTTATCTCATAAATTGCATCAATCATTGTAGGTGAAAGATCTTGGAAAGCTACGATTAAATCCTCAGGTTCTATTTCGTTTTCTCCTATCAATAAATCCTCATCGTGGCTTTTACTTGTGCTCGGGTCAAGACTTAATAGAGTGACTTGATCTTCAAAGAAAAACTTCAGACCAGGGGAATTATCAGCGCGGGATCGCCACCCATATTCGGATTGCATATCAAAAACCAGAATCTGCGATACCTCAGTTTTAATAATATTTCCAAGGATTATCTTATTGAGAAAAGTTTTTCCCGAGTGTGTTCGACCAAAAATCCCAAACGGTACCTCTACGAGTTTTTTGAAATCAATTGGAATTTCAAATCCTTCTACCCCTCTGAGGGTTCCAACTGATTGAGTATTTTCAGGGAGGTCTGTTTGATATACCCGTTGCACATCAGATTTACTCGCTAATCGACCTGATGAAAAATAAGGGGGAAGGGTCTCAAATTCAAAAGCTTTGCCAGATGTCTGCTCAATCATTTGAACACACTGGAGCTCAGCAATACTATAAAATGTACGTCCCCTAGAAGTGTCGATGGTATTCAAGGGTATCGTATTTCGCAGTTTTTCTGCATTTGCTAACATAGTGACCGCATTACTTGTTGGGAATTGAATATCAGAAATAATGGAAAAGAAATCATATTTTTTCCCCTCAATGACTGCAGGAAATCCTATTTTCACTTCCTCACTATCGGTCCTGAGCTTTAATTGGATTGCACCACTTACAGCACCCGAAATAACTTCACCTAGAGCTATCTTTTCTTCAATATCTTTCTTCATATTTTTGTCCTCTTATTTTAATGAATGTTATCTTGTTGCATCGTCTAAATATCTGTGGAATGGATCAGTTTCCATATTTTCATGTGTTATCATGTATTGGAGTAATTCATCTTCTGTGAAACCAAGTTGAATGCCGACTTCTAGTAATTCGTGATTATACATATCCGGAACACGCCTTAAAAGGGCTGCAATAGTATGTGCATCTACTAAGGGAAATGGATATCCAGGAAATGTGTTCACCTGTGAGTAGTATGCTAGATGTGACAGAACTTTATTATCATTTACATTTAAAGGGTTATAAATATCCACTCTAAAGGTTTTAACAGGTTTTGCATGCAATTTCGCTAGATAAGTCTTACCAATAGATGGGAATTTCTGTTGGGATTTGGGTATCGTTGGAATATCCATATACATCATTTTTTGGTCATTTCGGGCAATTTCTCTCATAACTGCTTCATCAGTTAGTTCGGATCCAAGCCACCGTGTAATATTCCTTTTTGATACTCCAATCAAAATATTGTTATTTTTCTTGCAGGCCTTGACAATATTCCTAATGGTGTCTTCAAATTCTTTTATCTGTACATAAGTCAAAGCGCCATCCATCACAATCAGTGATTCCGTATAATTACTAGCCAATTCCTCCACCATTTTGAATTCAGCAAGTGAACGAAGCAAAGAGAGGGTTTCCCCTAATGGATTTTTGCGACCAATTATTCTCTGTATTTCAGTATGCAATTTCTGGAAATCTTGATCATAAGTATGAATGTTGGGGTTATCAGGTGCAATCAGAACCGCTTCATCTTGAGAACCTTGATTAAGAATCTGCATAGGAGGGGAAAAGTCGCTATTAAACTCATAAACAACATAAGCGGTACGAATAATTGCAATACGTGCATTAATGTCGGGATTATTCCAGATCCAGCGATTCGAGCCGTCGATCGCAATCATTTTTGGAGGATCTTCTTGATAATCAAAATCTTGAAGTCTATCAGACTGTACCCTTTCAACTTGCTCTATAGCCTGTCTTTGTGTGTTTTGGATCTGTTCCAAAAAATTATGAAAAGATTTTTTCACCATTTACTACTCCTAACCCGTTTTAATCCAACCTACTAATAGATCAGAAGCAATCAAACACAATTCATATATTGTTCTTTTTAATCTTTCAGTATACTAAAGTAAAAGTAATCTACCGACCCCTTCAAAATTTCCTTTAAGTACACGTATTGAAAGGATATCTCATTCAATGTTAACGTATGTGGAGTCAAAATTCTACAGTAACTTGAAAAATTTTGGAAAAAAGAAAAGAGTAGTTTTGGTAAAGTTCATTTCCAAAGAGATAGTGCTTCTTTCATGAGTTTTAAAGCTTCCTCCTCAAATGGAATAGCATTTCGGAGTACCTTTGCACCTTCGAGCCGCTTTTCTTTAGTAATTTCACCTTCCATGGCAAACGGAAACAATTTCTGGAATTCCTTCAATTGTTCGACAACCTTCTGATACTTCATTCCTGCCGCTTGCAGTTTTAGTGAGAAAGGTTCTTCCAGATATTTCTCTGCAAGTCTCTGCAAAAACGCAAATGCAATTTCTTTTGCCTCTAGAGTACACTCATTCACGTATGCATTACCATGATATATTACATCTTTTTCTGGTGCGTTCTCAAGCACATTTGTCCATTCTATGTATGCTTGAATACCTGCACTATAATTTTTCTCCGTTACATCACCTTTTGCGAGAGTAACTGCCCTTTGTAAGCTTATTCTATCTGAATCAGGATCAGTATCACCAATTAAGTTTTTAAAAGTGATAGCATGAAGACCACCCGGTGCTTGAAGGGATTCATAATGAACAGGCTCCTCAGGGATTTTCATTAGACTACGATATGTGCTAGCAAGGTAAAAATTTCCTTGATAACCAGCTACAATTCCATATTCGGGGATTGGAAGTCCCCAGAGAACAACGGGATAGTCGGCATCAATGGAGGCTTTTACAGTCTTAAAAATTCTCAAAGCACGCTGACGATCTTTTTCAGTAAGTTCTCCCTCTTTCTCAGGAAAACAGATTGGGTCATTATACAGTGTAGTTTCATACCCCAAGGAATTAGTTCCCGTTAATATTTCGTTCCACATCTCTCCCAGTGATGTTGGACCCGAGGGGCAGGTACAGTTATTCATAACATTGGGTAAGGCAAAAGCATAACCGGTATATCCACCCGTATTAACTAGATCATATTCTTGTTTATCTAAAGCTTGTAAAACTCCTGAAACGGCACCTAAGAATGAAATCCAACATGGATTGTATTTAGGTTTAATTTTTAACTTCTTCTCCATTTTTCAACCCTTTCCTATATTCAAGAGGTGAAACTCTTTTGAAGCTCTAGTCACTATTACCTCTTATTTATGTTAGTGCTAAGATTTGGTTTTTCGTAAGTTAGAAAGTGGTTTTTTACTTAAGCATAAGAAACTTAAAGATTTTAAAAATATATGACCGATATGGATCCGATAAACATGCAGCCTTTTAGAAAAATCTTTGAGCATGAAGTAATAGACGTAATGCGAGATTTCAAAGTTCCCGGAATGTCTGTTCTTATAACAAAAGATAATGATGTAATTTATGACAGGGGATTTGGATATGGAGACCTGACTAAGCGGAAACCTGCAACAAGCGATACACTTTATGGTATTGCTTCTATAACGAAATCAATGACCTGTTTAGCTATTTTACAATTATTTCAAAATGGTAAACTGAACATCCATGATTCTATTTCTAAATATCTCCCAATAGAATTGAACTTCAAGGATAAACCAATAACACTTCACCACTTAATGAGCCATTCATCAGGTATGCCGAGTTTAGATACATATGCATTTATAATGGTTAATCAAGGATATAATGCGAATATCCCGACTTTGCCTCTTGGTACGTGGGATGACTTCTATTCGCTTGTGAACGAAGCACAAAGTGAATTACTCTCACCTCCCGAATCTAAATACTATTATTGGAACGGTGGATTTACCCTCCTTGGTCAAATTATCGAAAAAGTAACTGGAATGTCGTATGCAGAATATATGAAACAAGAAATTTTCAATAAGTTGGGAATGTCACGAAGCACATTTTTCAGAGAGGATCTAGATACGGACCCAAATGTCTCATCGGGTTATGTTTATGATTTAGATGGGAAGAATATTAAGCGTACACCAACACCTCATTTGTCAAGTCCTTTTATATCCAGTGCGGGAGGAATGAATACATCCGCTAAGGAGCT
>NJBF01000007.1:96677-105404 GCA_003144275.1 Candidatus Heimdallarchaeota archaeon B3_Heim | reverse complement strand
GATGATAGAGGCTAATATATTGTATCCATTTCCCTGTCTTAAAGAATTCCTGGCGCACCTCATAGGTGGCACGATTATACAGATTTTTGGCACAGGTGCACAAATCAGTAAAAATGGGTCGCGGTTTCATCTGCCTTCGGATAGCTAACTGGGGGTGAGAGTGTTTCTTGGTACGCATTCCCATTCTAGTAAGGCTCCCTCGCTCTTATAAGCTCGAGACAGAGAGAGATCAGTGAAAATAACAAATGTGACGAAAATGAACCTTTTTTCTTCCTAGCCTATACTAATAAATATCAGTTGTCAGATAAATTTGATCATGGAAAACAATGAGTTTTTAGGACTGAATTTGTGACTAGAGCCTCAAGCATTTTATTTTTATTAGAGGAAGTTAAGAATGGTTTATCGTGAAACAATAACATCTGCGATTACTTTCTATTACTTATTTAATGGTATGTTTCGTGAGGGAGAGGAAACCCTAACTTTTGATTTTGCTGATTCGAACCTTGTTGAAGTGGAAGAATCCTTAGTGAAGGAATTTCAAGGCACTGCAAGAAAATTTGATGTTGATCTTGATAATTTCGATGAGGAAAACAACTACGCGGAGATACTAGTAGGATTTACGGTGTGGCACTACGAGGATGATGAATCTGAGATCGCTATAATAGTGAATACAATACACGATGAACTGGAAAAAGTCGGATTTATAGAAGACGATAGATACTTCGTTGGTGATGGGCCAGATAATCGTTAATCTTTACAGCCTTCTCCTTTTACCAATATGTGCGCAATTTGTTATAGGACTAATATCAACTCCATAACTGTTGAAAATCATGAATTTGTGAGCCATAAATTCTCCGAAAAGTCTGATGGACGGATTGAGGTGGAATCAAACCCGCTTCGGTAATATAAGCAGAAATATTACGCCTATCTATGGTTTCAAATGCGGGGTTAAGAACCTTAACTCCCTCAGGACACCCTTCATCCCATATTTCAAGAGGTGAGCGCATTTCAATCTCGCTTAAACGGCCAATACTTGTAGCTTGATCATACTTAAGAAGAGAGGTGCAAATATAAAGAGGGATGTGTTCTTCTTCTGATGCTAGCGCACATAAACGGGAACCAATTTTATTAAGAGCAACACCTTCAACCGTAATTGCATCTGCACCTAAAAATATCATATGAGGATTGAATGAATTCATAGCCCACCGCATTGCCGAATCTACCACATGAGTTACCCGAATATTCTGTTTAGCCAGAATTCTGGCCGTTTTTCGACCTTGGAAAAGGGGTCTCGTCTCCGTATTAATTACATCGAAATCTTTTCCTTGCTTTGCAGCTTCTAAGAATATACCAACACTAATTGATGAATGGCAATGTGTGAAGACCCTGGATCCATCTCTAATTCGTTCAGCACCAATTTTAAAAATACGCTTTTTGGCGTCATCAATCAGTTTTACATATGCCTGACCTAGTTCTGAGGCAACCTCTTTTCCTTCACGTCTTATTCCAGTCATAACGTATCGAAGACCATTTCTCAACGCAGGCTCAGTTACTCTAACAAAGCTAATTTCTTCAACTAGTGGTTCAAGATGAGCTAATAAATCATCATCTTTTACGGGGACAGTTTCAGCGTGTTTAGCGAATGCTTCCACTCCATAAATTGCTACATTTGTTGCTCCTTGGATTTTAAGCGTTTTAATATCATCCATAGTTTGGCGTAGCTGTTTATATTCTGGTGTTTCGGGATTGCGGGTTGTCATTAGTAATCCATCTCAATTATACTGAATTTTTTACTAGGTATTCTTTTAAAAATCTAATTATGCGTAGATATTGAAGATATTGGTGGTTGTTCCACAGCCTTTAGTAAGTAGAAGGTTATCAGTAATTATATAATATCAACAAAGTCGAAGAGCACTTACAAAACACTTAGTTTTTTTACCTTGAGTTACCTAAAATATTCAGCGTTTGTGAAGAAACGATGTCGAGCATTCTCAGAAGAATATTCAAAGGAAAAGACCAACAACAGCATCAGATTGTCATTATTGGTCTTGACAGTGCGGGTAAAACTACCATTGTAAATCGACTGTTACGTTCCGAGTTTATACCTACAACCAGGACATTGGGTGTTAACTATCGAACCGTAAAATATCGTCAAATTATGTTTAGTTTAATAGATCTTGGGGGACAGGAAATCTATCGCAATTTACTTTGGCAACCATCACTTGAAAAAGCAGATGCGATTGTATTTGTGCTAGATAGTGCAGATCTTCGAATTACTGAGGCATCGACAGCCTTTTGGGAATCCATGAAACAAAATGAGCAAGCTCCAGTCTTATTCATAGCAAACAAGATTGATCTTCCTGGTGCCCGTACTTTTGATACTATCGTACAAGATTTAGATTTAACACGCGCCACCCGTTCATCTCGACCAGTTGGGCTTTTCAGAATATCTGCAAAGACGGGTGAGAATTTCTATGATGCATTTGATTGGTTAGCTGATGTTGTAGTAGGGTCTGAATCAGTATTTAAATGTAAATTAAGAGTTGTTATTCTAATTGATTTAGATTCACATAAAATCTGGACTACTAAGTATACTTCCCTTGGGAACGAAATCCTTAACGAATTCAACAAGAGCATTTCAGAAACCATGCATGATCTTCTAAAAGAACCTGCAGGAATGGAAGTGATAATTGCTTCCGATTTGCAATTAGTAGTAGTAAAAAATCATCCATTGGTTGTTGGGTTAATAATAGGTTATTCAGATTCTGTTGTCAGATCTAAATTAATAGCAGAACGCCTTATGAATACCGCAAGTGCCTCTATAGAAATTGGCGAGTTCAGTTCGCAAGTTTTAACTAAACTCGTTAAGCGTCAATGGCCTTTAGATATTTATAAGCCCAAATCACAAGATTAATAGATTTTGGACCAAAATTAAGGAGTAAAAGAAAAGTTAAAGATATCCTCTTATGTCTAAGATATCCTTACGAGCAATTTCTGACTTACCCAATAATTTTTTCTCAAGTTTCTCAAATTCCTTGACGATTTGATCATTTGCACTTGGATGAATTACGTTCTTTGCGGCATGAAAATGCCTCAAAGAGATTTCCTTAATTTCCAAATCTTCACGTAGTGCAATCATGACAGCTTCACGGCAAATAGCAGCAATATCTGCCCCAACGTATCCGTCAAGATCCGAAGCAAAAGTATTTAGATCAACATCTTTTCCTATTATCATCCCCTTTGTATGAATACCGAAAATTTTGATTCGACTTTCTACATCGGGCGGAGGAACAAGTAATAAACGATCAAATCTCCCTGGACGTAGTAGTGCAGGATCAATCATATCTGGTCGATTACTGGCTGCTAAGACTACTACATCTTGTAGACTTTCTAACCCATCAAGAAGGGATAGAATTTGATTGACTACACTTTCCATAACAGAACTTCCTCCACTAAAAGCTCCTCGTCGGGGAGCAATTGCATCAAGCTCATCCAAGAAAATAATCGAGGGAGAAGCTTGTTTGGCTTTACGGAAAATTTCACGAACAGCTTTTTCACTTTCTCCTACCCATTTAGAAAGTAATTCAGGACCACGTATCGCGATAAAATTAGCTTGACTCTCTGTTGCCACGGCTTTAGCTAGTAAGGTTTTTCCAGTTCCAGGGGGGCCATAAAGAAGTATACCATGAGGAGGGTTAACCCCATGTTTGTTAAAAATTTCAGGATGATTGATAGGCCATTCTACTGATTCTATCAATTGTTGTTTGACAGTATCTAATCCTCCTACATCTTCCCAGCGAGTGTTCGGAATTTCAAGCATTACTTCTCTCATTGCGGAAGGTTCTGTTATTTTTAATGCCTCATCAAAATTTTCTTTGGAAACAATGAGTATAGAGAGAATTTCTGGTGTTAACGGTTTATCGAAATTAATTTGCGGTAATATTTTCCTGAGGGTATGCATAGCAGCCTCTTTTGTAAGAGCAGAGATATCTGCGCCAACAAATCCATGTGTTTTTGCAGCATACTCTTTTAAATCTACATCCTGAGCGATCGGCATTCCGCGTGTATGGACAAGCAGAACTTCATATCTACCATTGCGATCTGGCACCCCAATTTCAATTTCTCTATCAAATCTCCCCGGACGCCTTAACGCAGGATCCAATGCATTCGGTCGATTTGTGGCTCCGATTACAATAACTTTCCCCCTACTTTTCAAACCGTCCATGAGAGCAAGTAATTGAGCAACTACTCGTCTCTCTACCTCCCCCGTAACTTCTTCACGTTTAACAGCAATGGAATCAAGTTCATCTATGAAAATAATACTTGGAGCGTCTTTTTCTGCTTGTTGAAAAATTTCCCTGATTCGCTGTTCACTCTCTCCGTAAAATTTGGACATAATTTCAGGTCCAGCAATAGAAACAAAATTAACCCCTGATTCGTTTGCCACAGCTTTTGCTAATAATGTTTTTCCAGTACCAGGTGGTCCATGTAATAAAACACCTTTGGGAGGTTCTATGCCTAATCTCTGGAAAAGTTCTGGATGCTTCATAGGCAGCTCAATCAGTTCTCTAACTCGTTTGATTTCCTCTGAAAGTCCTCCAATATCCTCATAAGTTACTCTGGGTAGCATGCGAAGGTCTTTAGGCGCTTCTTCTATGATTTTTACTTCTGTGCTATCTCCAATAATTATTATTCCTTCAGGATCCGTGGAAGCTACAACTACTTTAATTTCACCCAAACTAACAGGACTACTAGTGGTATTAAAGAAACGTGATATGAAATCATCCATACCAGCCCCAGTAGATGCACCTGAGGGTGGGATTTTACGGATTTGTCCAGTTATTACAAGAAGGTCCCCACGCGAAATTGGACGGTTTTGAAGTCGTTCCCGAATTATTTCGGATCGTACTAACAATCGAATCCGTTCCTCTGCTGGTGCTATCGTGATTTTCTTTGCAACACGTTTTTTAATTGGTTTAACAGTGATTGTTTCCCCTAAACTGGTTCCCACATTCCCTCGAATCAATCCATCCATTCTAATGATTTTTTTTCCACGATCTTCACGCCTTCCTGGGATTACTAAAGCACCAGTTTTACGCGCTCCAGCTCTCTCACTGGAAAGTTCAACGATATCACCAGTTTCTAAACCAAAATCACGCATGATTGCATAGTCTACACGTACTAATCCGCGTCCAACATCACTTTGATTGGCTTCAGCTACTTTCAATGTTAGAGCTTTACTATTATTATTCGACATTTAATATCCACATGCCTGAAAGGACAGTTTTCTGAAAGAAGTGAGGTCCAAGATCACTTAAAAATTTAAATATACTTACACATTAAAAATTGTCAGTTATTAGATGATTCGCAAAAAAAAAGTCCTGTTAGATTCGGTAATCAGATCTCCTCTATTTCTCCTCCAGAGATTAACTCAGAAAGATAATCACGCGCTTTAAATACTAATGATTTAGCTTCATTTTGAGTTTTTCCTTTACTTGAAATAATAATATGAATATTTTCTTCTTCCTGATAAGATTTTGGTAAAGATTTTATCCATACATCATATTTTTCTCTTATTATTAATAAAAAGGGAGCTAGTATGGACTCATCTGTGAAAGAGGTAAAGAATTCAGTTTCAAAGTAAAAGGATTCTTCAAGTGCACTAATCATTTTTAATTCAGGGATAAGGATTAAGAACATAGCCTTCATTTCTTTAGGAACTCCAGGTAAACAGTAAAGCATTGTATTGTGGATAGAATCTTTATAAATGATTCCTGGAGCTGTTCCAACAGGATTATAGATGGTATTAGTTCCTTCAGGTAGGTAAGCCATTTTTTTTCTGGCTGATGTTATCTTTGCCGACTCAACCAATCCTTGTTCATATAGTTCTTTATAACGCTGAGTAACAAGGGCTAATGCCTCAGAGTTTAATATAGAAGGAACATTTAAAGTCTCAGCCAAGAAACTCGCAGTTGAGTCATCCCAAGTTGGACCTAAACCACCTGTAATTAATATGACTCTATAGATACCCTCAGATAATGATTTTTTAATTTCTGAGGAGAATATTTCCTTTGAATCAGGAATTGTAATAATTTTTAAGACAGAAAACCCAATTTGGGTCATTTCATTTGCAAGATAATTTGCATTTGTATTAACTGTCTGTCCAGAAAGTAGTTCATTCCCTATTGAAATTAAAAGTGCATTGGCCGTGCTTATGTTCAGTCTGCTTCACCTGCTTTCCTTTTCCAGCTTTTCCTCGAATTGGCCAGTTCCAGAAAAATTTGGGGTGATATCAGAAATCATAATGGAAATAATATAAACAGTATTATCAGTTTATTCATGTTTTCATTCAGTCGACTCTAACTAGGCATTCTGTTCTTTTTGAATGGAAAGTTATATTTTGACAATATTATTTCATTATTTAAGAACATCCTAGTATAGAAATTATCAAAGAAGACTAGGCTCTAAATTTTTGGAATGTTGAATATCATGTCATTGGAAACAACGGAAGATTCTCTTGTATCTAAGAAAGATCTTCATGAATTAGGTGTTGTGGCAACAGAATTACGATCAATCGACCCCACCGTACAGGTAATTTCTTCTTTAAATGAATCCCAAAAATTAATTACACAGATTCAAAAACTAGAAAAAGATTTAACAACTGCAGGCTTTTTTAAGAAGAGGGGATTGAGTAAATCCCTTTCTCAGAAGAAAAACCAGTATAATAAAACTACAGAGAACCTTTTGAATACAGTTCTTGCTGGATTTAGACGAATTTACTTTGATCTCGCAAAAAATATCAAAGAAATTGCTAAATTTGTTCCCCAAGAAACTGAGAACATTAAGAGCATTCAAATCCCTAGTTTAGAAACTGCACTTGTCCTGAAATTTAGCAATTCAGTAGTAACAATATATAATAAGGTAGCGGAAGTATTGAAAGGGAAAAATATTTCCATTTTTCTTTTCAATCGCGAAATTATTGAGTTATATGGTAAATTTGTTAACTTCGATGAGGAGAAAATTCGTGTCTCTAGCCAGACTTCAAAGGCAAGTATTCATGTAATGACAATTTCAGACCTATTGGAACTTTACAGTAACTTAGAAGCAGAAAATGCTTATTTGAAACAGAGAAGAAAGGGAACGGAAGGAAAAATCCAAGCCGAAATTGTTCGTATGGCATCAACTCTGCATCAACATCTTGGAACGATTTCCTCGATCGGTATACAGCTTTCAAGTAATATAGAAACGCTTAAACTACATATAGAGGAAATTCAAAGTGATGCAGATTCAAGTACCTCAGTAGAAAAGCTGATCGAATTAGAAAAGAGACTAAGCGTTCTGAAAAATGAATTCATCAATTCTTTAAGAACTTATGAGATTTCATTGAAGACAGAAACCGAAGATCAAATTGGGAGAATTATTCAACTAATTGGGGACGACGAAATCGATTCTTCCATGGTTTCGGCACCAAATATTGATGTATCTGCGGCTGAAATACCTATTATTATACAAGATATTGAAAGAATTCGTTCATGGCATTCAAAGTTAATTATTGCATTGAAAAAATTGGTTAGCACGGCTGAACTGATTAATGCTGCGAAAACGCTGCAAGTTATGAAATTTCCAATCCCTGAAGATTTCATAAATGACGTTCGGAGCATTGAAAAAGAAACTGAGAAGACAAACGAACTTCAAATGTGGGTAGAATTAGTGAAACGTTACTACGACTTCAGATTTGCACTTGCAGCAGAATGTCAAAACTATTTCTTCAGGATGCTTGAAAATCCTCATATTCAGGAAGCTATTAGTATAACTGATGGTCCTCCGATTCCCACTGTGAAAGATTTTGAAGCACTTTCTCCTGGAGAATTAGTAACAAAAGCTAGAGAAATTAAAGATTGGGAAGCACGATTAGTTGCTTATTTCTCGAAACCAGCTCAACAAAATTTACGTCAAAATCTAATAAGTCTTTATGACACTCGTGAAAGCTTGAAGGATGTATTACCTGACGATTTGAAAGAGGAAATAGAACAACTGCGTGAATATGTAAGTGAAGACGAAAAAGAAGTTCGTGATCTTGTAAAAGAAATAGATAATCTGAATCAATTATCCGCCAAGATACGACGTGAGATCTGGTTTGCAATTGATCGCGAAATTCATCCAATCAGTAACCAAATCACTACTTTGGAGACTATCCCTCCAAAACTAAAATCTCATGTCCCTAAATTAGAATTAGAAGATCTTAAGTCGATTAGAGAAGAAATAGAGATTTCGACTCAAGATAAAGTCAAGAATCTATTAGATGAGTTTGAGAAAATTTCGATTTGGAAATATAAAGTCTCTACACGTATTCGGGAAAATATCAAAGGTATTTCTTTTCCGTTAATTCCTATCGAAACACGGTTTGATCTAAGAGAAAAACGTAATGAAATTGTAAAATTAATCGACAGTCATGCTGAGATAGGGAATATTGAAGCCATCGTTCGTGAATATGTTACGTTTTTAGGCTCTATTGAAGAAATGAAAACAGAAATTTTGGTGGAATTAAAAAAACAACTTGATGGACTGGAAGCTGTGGATAAAAGGCTTTTCAGATTGATGAAATCTGGAACAAGTAGCGTTAGTTACACAACAGATAGTGATTTCGAGAATTTGGACTATTCAGAAGCATTAACGGAATATTGGCAATTATTGACATTTATTTATAGAATGATTTCTATTTTAACT
>NJBF01000007.1:0-96667 GCA_003144275.1 Candidatus Heimdallarchaeota archaeon B3_Heim | reverse complement strand
ATCGAGAAATAACATCGAATATACAGGATTATTCCAAACTCCCCCCTCAATATTCTGCATTTTTCGAAGAACCACTTGGGCTGATGAAGAAAAAATTAGAGGAAATAAAAACACACAAAGATATCGTACGTTTAGTTGATAGTTATGAAAGTTACAGTCTCGAAAGCATGCAATTAGCCAAGGATTCTCTTACAAAATTACACCAGAATCTCTATAATTGGTTAAGAGTAAGTCTTCCTCGAATTCATGAAATCTCTCCACTCAGTGATAGTGTTTTTGCAGCAGAACAAAAAATCTACAATTTTGAACCAGAAGAAGTTTCTCATGAGAGGTTAGCCCATAATCTGAGGGAATTGATATATTTCTATGATACAGAAATTATTGCTGTTTTATTATCCCATGGAGTCTCAGAATCACGAAAAGTCCTAAAAAATGTTAATGACCTCAAAGAAGTAGGTATCAATATAATTGAGTTTGTTGGAGGATATATTGAAGCTTTTTCACAAGTCATAGTTAAACATCAGGAAGATGTCCATCTGAGAGAGATTACTGAGGTCTTTGTGGAAATAGATAAGTTACAAAATGATAATAATGCATGTAATACAATTCGTACAACTGGAGAGCGATATATTGCAGAGATCCAAGACACAATTGAGTATTTATTCGCTTCTTTTCAGATTGACATACGAACAGATGACCGAATTGACTTTGGCTATTTAAGTGATTTCCAACGAATTGCTACCACTAATAATGTCCATCATTTGACTCAGGCAATTATCAGACTAAGTCAAGTAAGGGCTGTTGTAGTTGAAATAATGAAAGTATTTGAAAAAGATCTAAATGCGAATTTACAGACCAAATTAGGGATTTTAGACTATTATTCAAACATTCAAGAGGTTTTCAAAAAGTATTCCGATGAAGCATCGGAGAAAATATATCCTTTGTCAAAATTGATTGAAGATCGAGCAGACTTATTGAATTCACATGATTTACGATATATATTAGATCTTTTCCCGAGAATTGAAAGCCAGCGGGAGGAGTGGGAAAAGGTGTCTATTCAATTAAATCGATGGCATAGTGCTTTTCGAATGTTTCGTGCCCGCTACTTACCCACAGATAACAGTGAAGAGAATAAAAGACAATTTAAAGAGATATCCAAGAAGATTATGGAGACTTATCCCCATAACAAGGTCATTGGAGCGTATTTATCATTAGTGATGAAATTATTTATTGAAATTAAATCTGGCATGGTGTTAAAATAATAGGTGGATCAGAAATGACAATGGAAGAGACAGAAAGCGAAATTTTTGCCCTCTCGCCATTCCCCCATGAAAATAATGCAATCTTAGATCATTCAGTTGCTCAGGATCATTTGTATTATAGAAGCTAATTCCTCCTTTTATATTAAAGAAGTGAAAATTCTTAGAAATCAAAACAGGATCTATTGAATCCCCTAGAGTAATTATATTTTTTGTTCTCCTGTCGAAGATCTATTGATATATGAAAAATTATATCACCACTGTTCCAGTCCTTAGTCGTGAAATTTAATACTAAGTCCATTGTTCAATAGAATTGCCTGTATAAAACCGTATTCTTTAAGAGTCAAAAATACACAACTTTTTTTGTGAGTATTTAAGGTAAAGAAACAATCCATAGTAGAATAAATATTCACTTCCAGAGGGAGAAATCGAGGAGAGATAAGAAGTTGTCATCAGAAGAGAATATGAAGTGGAAGCAAAGGGAGGAACACTCAGAAGAACAAACGGAGGATCGGAGGGAAACACTCAATGAAATAGAGGAAAAATTGCTAGCAGAGGAACCATACAATGATCAAATCGTAATCAATAATGAAAATACAGGAGATTCACAAATACTTGCGGCGATAGAAAATTACCCCGATCAGTTAGTAGTAGAGGAGGATAAAATTGAGGAAATTTCATTTAATAACCTAAAAGAACAAAATCAGAAACAATTATGTGAACAAAAGGAAAAAGAAGCTGAAGATGGGTTAGAAATAAAGGAGAATGAGACAGAAAGAGAGTTAAACAGAGAAACAGGACAGAAAGGAGAGGAGGACAGTAAGGAGGAGGAAGAAGAAAATACATTGATGAGAAAACTGGTATTAACACATGAGGATTACAATGATCAAACAATAATCAGGGAAACAGATACAGGAGATCAATCCACCACTCATAAGGAGGAAAAAGTAAAAATTTCATTAGATGAGAGATTAGAGCAAAAAACAGAACAAGTCAAAGAAATTCAAGATATAAATACGTTAATTAAAGAACTAAACACACAACTGCAAGCAGGACGTGAGTTAGATACCAAAACATATACTTACCTTAACACCCTTAATACTGATGGTTCTTATCCCAATATTGCCTTTGTATACAAGGGAGATGGGAACAAATCAGTGGAGATACTAGATCGACGATTGTATGATAAACTTATAGATAATCAGAAATTAGGGAATTTTAGATTAGAATGGCAACGGTTATGGTTTGAAGGAATAAACCAGATGAAACCAACAGAACAGGGTCGGAAACTGTTTTTATTAGATTTATCAAAAGAACAAGAGCTTCCAGCAAGTATGCGGAGAATATACCTTGCTAGAAATACGTATACTTGGAATACACTAGCACCAACAAAACGAGAATTGCATAGCAAGAATATTAGAGAATTTATAGATACGCTATTTGGAAAGCGAGCATCATTTTCGGATTTTGAAAATGTAAAGGACTTTACCTACCAGAAAAAAATGAATAATGTGTGGAGAGAGTTCCAGAGGGTATTCAAGAAAGATATCGCTCTGAAAACCACGAAAAGACCCGCATTGTTTGCTTTGAAACACGAGTACACAAGAGAAAACATCGAACATGCTTTAACAGGAATATTTTGGAAGTATTATCATGGTTTAGACCGAATTGGGAGGAGAAATATGAAACAATGGGGATACAATAACTTACTACAATTCATGAAAAAAAAAGCCACAGGCGTTTATCCAACTATCGTAGATCCCAATTATATAGGTCAAAAGTTCATTATTAGGGTAGTAAACAAGGGAAGGGCGTTTGCACGCTTTCTAGATGCAATGGATGAGATAAAAGGAACTACCACCAATTATGCCATAAACAGGATATATCGGTCTTGGATCATTGATAACGAAATTCTTCAATCTAAGGCAATTGATGGATTAATGTGGGGCGTGAATGAGGCTAGAGCTACTCGTTACATAAATTTTGATAGTATTGCTCATCTAATGAGTGAGAATAACACTTATGGAATCAATGCAATACTAGAAGCCTTTTTTGAGAATAAAAATGTGTTAAATGCATTAAATAATTACTTCGGGCATAAATTTTCTAGTGACACAGAATGCACCCCATCTGGATTTGAGAGAGTTAATTCTGGTGCAACAAATATAGCTTATTCAGATTTGAAGATTCATACGCATAAACCAATAAATGTTCAAATCAAGGATTTAGGCAAGTGTTTTGACCAAAATAAAAAAGAACTAGTTATATATGACCAATTTAAATCGTTTTTCGGAAAATCAGACAATTTTGAGAACATTACTATACATCTCATTAATGGTGTGGATTTAACAAGTGTGTATGACATGAAATCCCATCCAAATCTGACACAAAACAATGTCGGAATCATTACTATTGGTATTTGGGATAATACTGAAGGTATTAGTAAATTTGGAGAACTCTTTAGCGCACTCAGACTAGCTTATGATGCTGGATATACTGGTGAAGAAGCTTTTGAAAAAGCATTAGATTATCTTAGCAAGACTCCTCAATCTTACAGAGAAGATGAGAAGAATATGCTAAAACAGCTTCAGAATATATGGGCTGACAATCCAGCAGAATTAGTTGTTAATATCATTGAAAACTTCAGGGTACATTTTCAAAATAACAATGCGGAGATTGGAGGCGTAAATTCAGGGATAGAGGCAAATTTAATTCAAAATTATAAGGAAAATAAGATCAATCTTGATTCTATACGATCTCTTGACATAAATATGAATAAACAAGCTAAAGATCCTACCACATCATTGGAATTAATCCAGAGACAGTTGGAAGAGAAACCATTATTTCGTGATTTTTGGAATGAATGTACAGGAGTGTCAAAGGTAATTGATAGAAGATATAAGAATGGTCCAAGAGGATTTATCATTGATATGACTTCTGATACTTTTTTACCTAGAGAACATCGTACAATGTTTTTAATTAAAAATAGCAATAGATGGAATATTCGCGGCTACAGTGACAAATTTTTGACGGAACGGCAATTCGATGATTTTGTAAATCTGTGTTTCAGAAAAACGTCAACACAAAGGGATTTTGGTGACAATTCTGCTTTTCCCAATCACGTTTGGGAACAAATCAGAAAACAAGTTCAGGATAAAATTGTACTACAACCAAATCTCTTCCGTCCTTCATTGTATGCCTTAAATGAGAGATTCACAAGCAAAAATCAAAAATTTGATGTGAAAAAACTAGGTTCATTTGAAAATTTTCTTGATTCCATAAATAAAAAACTGAAATCAGGGCCTAAATGGGATCGGAGTCAATTGAGGATATTGAAAGAAATATCTGATGATCAAGAAATCCCGAATTTGGCATTTATTCTACCACCAAAAGGAAATCTCTTGCTTGAACTTCTTGAACCACAGTTGTATTCAAAATTAAAACGAAATCTAGGAAATTTAAGTAGTCGGTTGGCTTTTCAGCGATATTGGTTCGAATGTACTGAGCAGATAGAAGTTCTTACTCCAAAAAACAGGGGTACACCAAGAGGATTAATTGTGGATCTGACAACTGACACTTTTTTACCCAAAGAGCACAAAAAGGTGTATATGGTTAAAAACAGTGATAGGTGGAATGCTTTAGGATATCGCGATCACTTATTGAGTTCTGGTAATTTTGATGATTTCGTTACAACTCTGTTTAATAAGAAGAGGATAAAGGATTTTAGACATCGTGAATATCCCCAGTATGTATGGGAGAAAGTTCAAGCGAAGTGGGGTATCAAAGATAGGTCGGGTTTTGAATTAAAACTGCAAAAATACAGACCTAATATCTATTCATTAAAAGGTAATCTATCAAATGAAACAATAGAATACGTAATGATTGGTGTATACACAGAATATATCTCCTCTTTAACCAATGATCAAAGGAAATCATTAAAGAGTAGTGGATTCAGATACCTTACACAATTCCTTGATCATGATAGGAATATTCCAAGGGTTTTACGACCTTCAAAATTACCAATTCGACAGATAGAAAAGATATTTAGCAAATAATGAAGAAATAGTTTTCAGTGATCTTATTCTCATAATATTTGAATTTTTAATGCCTGCTTGATGGAATTGGGTAAAGAAAAGGTTTCAAAACATTTATCAAATTTAGTAATAACACTAAGCTGAATGAGTTTCTTTGCTGAAAAAAACAACATTATTTTCCTCAATTTGATACCACAACGATAATATTGTTATAAGTAAGGATGATGGTGATTAAAATATGTCTGATGTAAAATTAGAAGGATCAGAAGCATCTGTATTCGCAATCGGAATTGGAGAATGCGGGAGCAACCTGGTAGGTAGCTATTTGGCGAAATCTGAGAAAGGAGAACTCCCTACGCGTATTCGTGAATATTTAGTGATGAATACCGATAGGGGAGATCTATTAAAAGCGAGAAAAAAGTACTCTATTTCATCGAAGCGTACCCTGCTTTATTCTGATGCAGAAATTGGCGTGGGTGGAAAATTCTCTGCTGGTTATGAATCAGTTATTGACTCTGAAGATATAATTTTAAATCAATTGCAGGCATTAGGCTATGAAGGAATCAGTGGTTTTTGCATTTTCACAAGCTTTGGAGGAGGAACAGGTTGTGGAGGCACTCCTGCCTTAATTCGCTTATTGCGAAAAAGGTTTGCAGAGCAAGAGAAGCGAAAAATTTTCATCTATGTATTCGGAGTTTTACCTTTCGTAAACCAATCATCTGAAGCTGTGAACAGCGTATGGGCTTTATCTAAACTCCTTCGATTACAATTAGAGGAAGGAAACATGGGTCCCGATCTAATCCTACTCCTTTCAAATAATACTATGTTGAGTCGTGTATTAAGTATGCAAAGGGGAGAAGCGGCTGATTTAATAACACGGGAGAAAGGCCTGGATCTTACAGCATTAGATAGTAATGTGACCAGACCAAATGTTTTAGGCCAAACAAACACCCCTCTTCCCGTTCAGATGGAAGAAGCATTTGTTGAACTTGTAAATCCGCTAGCACTTGAATCTATTGCAGAAATGCTCTCACCAGGAGTACCTGAACTAGGTAAAGAGGTCTTACCTACAACAGATATCGGAGATTTCGCACTCAAATTGGATAGTGTGGTTGTTCCAGCGATGTTTGATGATTTATCCATTTTCCCTGAAGTAGGAGATGTAGGGAATCAATTAGCCGCAGCAGTTGAATATACTGCTGCACATTGCAGTTTAACTAATATGGGAACAAACCCCGCTGCTTCATCAGTATTTTCCGTATTGAGTGGACCTAAAGAAATTGCACGAGTTGAATTTGATCCATTATTGAAAAAAGCTCTTAGTCCTTTTTTGGCTAAAGGTGCAAGTATTTCCCCAACTTATTGTGCTTATGATGATGAGAAAGCACGAGCCTCTCTTTTGTTGTTGTTCGGCCTACCACGAATACCAGAATTATATGATATATTAGAAGAAGCAAAATCGTTGATACGTTTACACAGTGGTGATTCAGAATTGAAACAACACTGGTTTAAACGCTCAAAAGGTACAACAAAACAAGAATTAGAGGATGCTGTAAGCGATCTCGAAAAATTGTTTGGTTACTATATTACACCTGAACAAACCCAGGCAAATAAATGATATAAATCATGTGAATAGATAGGTAAAGAGGTAGATTATCACTATGAATTTTAATGAAGATCAACATCCCCCAGAAGGTCATTCTTCCAATCAGAGACCTCTTGAAGTGCTAGAGAACAAATTAGATTTCCTAATCAATTTAAATCTAACCAGTTTGAATTTGATTATTACACTCAGCTCGTATATCAGTGACCGAGAAAATATCCCTGATGGATTGTACAAGGAACTAAGAACAGTTCATTCAGCTTTGCCAAATTTGTTAACGTTAAAAGAAGCAAAACCCGTTTTTATAGATCTTGTAGAAAAATTAGATCTCAAACTTACTGAAATTATTGGAGTATCTGATACTAACGATCAAACCGAACAATTTGATGATACTTCCACCCTAGTAGAAAAGAATAAAGAAATAATTAAAGGTTTCAATAGGTATGAAAGTCTAATTGATAAATGGGGTATAATTGAATCCGTTGAAGCACTAATGAATTCTTATGCAAATTTATCCAATCTCGCATTCCCCACTTTTTATCTCCATGGGTGTAAAGAAATTCAAAGATATGCTCTAACACAAGAGATTCCACATCCTAATTCTCATGAAGTCATACAGTTTCCATGTATAAAAATTAAAGATTTGATTTTTAAGCTTCTACGAGAAGCACCTGCAGCGAGATTATTGCAGAACTTAAAAAAGATGTTCCCATTACAGAGTAAGATAGAATTGGATGCTTCAGAAGAATTAATTATTCAAAACATCATTAAAAAATATATATCAAATACATCAGACTATCTCAATGGGAATCGTACTTTGCAGGACACAATACGCATCAGTACTTCAGTCCTCCAGCAATATAATCTAGGACCAGGTGATTTAGAATCTAGGATTCCAAATGTATCCTTTTCCGTTGTGAAAGACATCCAAAAAGAATTTCAGCTTGCTAGAGGAAATGATTTCAGACAATTCGTGTATTCAGAAACCATTGTGTTAATTCATCGATTAAATGATGCTATTTTGCAGAATGATCGGTTTATTGTATTACTACGGCGACTTAAATGAAATCTACTACGGTTTATACTTATTTCTCACACTAATATGGATTTATATTTCTTCTTAGTGCAATCATAAATAGAAAACTTATTGTAGATACACCTTTAGTAAAATTAATCACAATCTGTTCCTAAACAATATTGGGATAGAAGAGTGAAGTGAGAACTTGGGAATCGAAGAAAGCCTGAAACTAATATATGACGTAAATATAAAGATCTTTCAAATGCTTCAACAGAGTCAGGATGTTTCTCAAATCCGACAAGAACTTGAAACCTCCATTCGTAATTTTTCTGATGTCGCCTTGGCGATTGATGAAAAATTCCAAGAATCTGCTCGAACCATTATTCGACATGTGCAGGAGTCCTATGAGGGACTCAATCCAGAACTTCTCGCCTCTATCGCTCAACTACCACCTGTTCTTGCCACACTGGAGTCATCATTAAATGAACTGGAGACTAATTTCAAATCTACAGAGAGGAAAATTGAAGAAGATCTTAATACTATAAAAGCTGGATATGTCGATGATGTTGTGGGACGGATGAAGGTATTATCAGAGAGTTTAACCACTATGGTTCATAATTCCACCGAAAAAACAAGTAATCAGTATGAAGTGAGCATTAATAGTTTCGTCTCAATCTCTGATGACTTAAAAACGATGGAAAGTAATCTAAATTCTTTGATCGAAAATCAGACTGATCAACTGGCAACAGTGGCTGATCTTCGAGATAGGGTGAGTGCGATAATCCAAGTTGAATTAGCCTCCCTACGTGATCATATTAACATAAATCTAGAAAATTCCGTCAATGAGCTTAAAACCTCTGTCACCGAGCGACTTGTGGTGCAAGATGGTAGTATTCAAAGATTCTCTCAAGTAGTAGAGAGATTAAATCAGTCCGTTGCTCAATTACCTGAAGTTATAAAGAATGAAATTAATTTAGCTGTCGATACTAAGTTGATTTCGGTAATTGATGGAATGGAGAAGGAGAGCAAGAAAACAACTGCACTTATCTTAAAGGCATCGAGGGATATGAGGGGATCATAAAATACTTGATCACTTACGCGGTGATACTCACTCGTTCAAAGTTATACGCGTCAAATACCCCCTTTCTTGTCAGCAATTTCAGCAATTCAAAAACTTCCCCGCTTCGATCAGTTCCAAAGCGTTCAATACAATCTTGAAAGGATATCATACTACTCCGTTCCTCTATATCATCAATAAGGCCATCTAACTCTTCTACAGCAATAATTTTCATTTTTTGTTGAACTTCTGGAAAGTCACGGTAGAAATTGTAGGTTTTTATTCCTCTTGGCGTCAGTTCGAATAGGAGGGATCTTGGATATTTTAAATATTCATTTAAACTAGCGTATTGCTGCTTGTAGATACGAGACATTTTGTCACGGAAGAAACGGGTATTGATGAGCGTTTCTAATCCTGTGAAAGCGTTTTTTCTGAAGATGGGGTCTTTTAATTCTTCTGCGTATTGCCCTTCGACTTCTTTTATAATTACGCGCAGTTGTCCACGTAACTTGTATTCGTCTCGTTCCGTATTATCCTTATCCAGAATTCCAAAGCAAATAGCGTTTACTCTATCCCCTTGTTCAAGAATCATTCGTGTTCCTTCTATATCTTTCCCCTCGTTATCTTCATCTTGAGCACCTCTAAAGCCCACTGTTTGTAAAACATTTTCAGACATAACTTCCTTCCCGAATGTTTGTAATGCTAATATTAGACTGCTAACCATATCTTGGTCTCGATCCGTTGACTCAAAGGATTGACTATAAATGTTAAATCCTTCATCAGTAATGAAATAGACCGCTTTGAGAAGAACCATTAATTTTCTTGACTCCTTCAATCGAGAATGATTGAATTTTTGGAAAAAGGAGACACGTAAGTATATTAAATCAATTCCCTTAAATCTTTTTGATTATGAATTTTCTTGCAGGAATGGGCAAAAGTAACCTTCCTGCTTATATTTTGGCTGCAGGAAGGGGGACTCGTATGTATCCCTTTTCTCAGTTGATTAGCAAGCCGTTACTTCCAATTGTTAACATTCCCATGATTATTCATTCCATTAAAAGGTTACTATTGGCTGGAATCAACCAAATTTCAGTTGTTATTAAGCCAGAAGAACAACAAATTCAAAAAATACTTAACACGGTCTATCCTGATCTAGAATTTTGTTTTATTGTACAAAAAGACCCCTTAGGAACTGGACATGCAGTACTTCAAATAGAGAAGTATGTAGAGTATGATAATTTCATTGTGCTTGCTGGTGATTCATTATTTTCAGCAGATTATTTAGAGAAGTTATCAAAAACTCATCTAAATGCAAGTAATATTATCACACTATCACTAGAGGAGATGAATTATGAACAGATGTGTAAAAGTTCCACAGTTGATTATAGTAATGGACGTGTGTGGAATATTCGTGAGAAACCTCAGACAAGGGCCGAAGTATTGAGTAACTTAAGCTCAGCAGCTCTTTATATCTTTACACCTGCCATATTTGATGCATTAAAGGAAACTGACAAATCAATTCGAAATGAGTACGAATTAGCTCCCGCAATCATGAAACTAATTAATCTGGGCAAAAGAGTTGGAGGAAAGATTGCATCACAAGTTTATCACATCAGTAATGCCTATGATTTATGGAACACTAATCTCGAATTTTTAAAAAGTGTTGAATTAGAAGATTCCAATGGTAATCTCATTGGAAAGGAGGTAGAAAACCCAACGCCTAATAAAGTAACAAATTCAGTAATTGGAGACTTTTGTTCAATAAGTGATGGAGTAAAAGTACAAAATTCAGTAGTTCTCCCGAATTCATTTGTAAAACATGACATAACATATTCTTTAGTCCTTTCGGATCACAGTGTGTCTTTTCTGGGTGAATAGTTTCAAAATATGAAAATTATTGCGGAATTATTAACTAGTCTACTTTTTATTAATTCAATGGCAGTTATTATTTGAAGCTTCGACTCATTCCCTTAGACCTATTCGGTGGCTACATGACGACTAGTGTGAGTAAACTATCCCGTTTATCACGAGAAAAGACAACAGGCAATATCATTCTTTTCTTAGCCACAATTTCAGGTCTTATTTTTCTTTTCATGTTCTTTAATACGGGTATGAGTACGTTCAATGACCAATTGATAATAATAGTAATAATAATTCTTAGTGTTATATTTGGCCATATAATTAACCAATCTCTTCGCCAACCTTTTTTCACAGAAGTGTCACGTTATCTTGGGGAACTCAACGACAGAAGGTTAGATATTCAACAAATTTTTGTTTCAGTAGATATGATTGAACCCCTTCAGTTACTTGCGAACGTTGATACAGTGTTACGTCAGGTACAGGGATATAATGAAACGATCTCTGATTTCCTAGAGCAATCTAAACGTGAAAGGCATTTATCTGCACATCCTTTTCAATCCTCTGAGGTACAACAACTCCTACAAGTTGTAATCGACTCTGCGGAGGATGTCCTACTTGAAATTGATAAAAAACACCAAAATCTTATATTATTAGCCAAAACAAGAAACCATTTGTTCTCGAGTATTAATCAGCGAATAAGTCGTCCACAAAATGAAGTTGAACTGGGATATTTATTCTATTGTATTCAAAAAGACCTTCCTGAATTAATGGTTGACTCATCCATTGTACAACGGGTTATAAAACATGCTCTTGACAATGGGGAATTACATGGAACACTGAAACGAGATGATACAGGAGAAAATATAATTGTCGTGGGGGATGTTCAAGTTCACGTTAATTCAGATACATATTCGTGGGGGGGTATTACTGAAACCCAAGATTATTGTGTAATATGTCGGCGATCTGTTGGCCCACGTGAACAAAAAGTGACATGTCCTGAATGTAGAAATGTCTTTCATCGAACACACTTGTTAGAATGGTTAAAAGTATTCAATCAGTGTCCAATGTGTCAGCAAAGAATTAAAATGCACCCTGGATGAGGCTTTCGAATCAACATTTGTCCCTAAATAATCTATTCATCCTGATTCTTGCCCAAGTTATATCTCCTACAATTAATTGGAGAAGCGAAAAAGCCTCAAAGGAAAATAATTTCAAAAGATTTTTATTTTTACTTCTTTTGATTATTTTTGTCAATGTACTATTAAGGGGCATTGATACAAATTGGAATATAAATAAAATCATTAAGTATAATCTTAGAAGAAACTACTTTGGGGCGTTCTTTCTCATGGAAAACAATGTGTACTATGAAACAGGAGGTTTTGATGAGTTAGATACCCAGATCAAGCTATTTGAATTAGGTGTTGAATCTTTCAGTCCTTACGCTAGCACAGGAAAAGTAGATATGATTATCCGCTCTGATAAAAATCAACATGTAAGGTATGCGGATATTAAGGTATGTACAGGGAGAAGAGAGAAACAGAAAATTGTGTGGAAGTTAGAAATTTCTTTTTTTATGAACAATGAGAGCTTCTTAATATTGAGTTTTCGTCTACCTACTGAAGATGAAACCTTAGAAAAGCATCATTTCATCATTGGCTCTGATCAATTTCTTGAAGTATTGAAAAAAGAGAAAATTATATCCAAAGAAAATTACTGGGTTCTTAGTCTTCCATATTCAGAACTCCAGCAGTTAGATAAAAAGAAACAAACGAATCTAAAATCTAAATTGGTTAAGGCCTTATGCCCGTATTTTGACAAATGGGAAATAATTGCCAATTGGGCACATAAGGCTGAGGAATAACCTTCTATTAAACGTAAAGGCCTTTACTGGGGCCTAGTGTTTCTTGTTGAGAAATTTGACGATTCTTGTCCGCGAGTTCCATTAAAGATTTCTGTATCTTTTCTGCATCCCCTAAGAGTTTTGTAACATCAATATTAAGCCCTTTAATCTTGCTTAATGCTTCAATAAGCCGGGCTGCTCCACCAGGATCAGGATAAGGAGTTGAGATTGGTGTTAAAAGAGAAATCCCTTCAATAGGACTCAGCAAAGCCTCATTCATAATTGCTCCTGATAAACCAGAAATAAAACCAGTATGTGGTTTTGGGAAATTATGGTTTTTTAGCTCCTCATTCTCTTGATAGACTTGAGGTTCACAAACCAGATAAACCTCGTCTGATTTATTCTCACGAGGATCAGCTACAAATCCATCTAAACAAATAACCTGTTTGGTACCATTACTTCTCGCCCATTGCATCATTGCTCGTGCTAGATAGTAATATGCCTGGGGAGGACAGGGAGATTCGCCTATGAGAATTCCAATTTCCTTGTCTTTACAACCATATATTCGGTAAGGATATGCCAGTACTCCATCAATGAACACAGACACTGGAGGTATCAATGGAGAACGTATAGAACCGATCCACTCTAAATTCAGTTCACTAATGATGTGTTTAGCTGCAATATTACCTACCAAACCGTGACCAGGAAAACCAACAACAATCCATTCGGGGGAAATATCACGGGTGCATTCACAAATGGTTTGATCCGCATCTGTTCGAATAACTAATTCTGATGATTTATCGTGCATTATTAAACCTCTTATTATGGTCTTTATTTCTAGCTTCAATAAGATTTAGCTGTTCCATCTAATTTGGAAGTATTTATTCATTTTCAGCATTCGATTCTTAAAAGAGCTTCTGTGATAAGTATTATGATCGATTTCCCTGCTAACTTATCCTTCGACACTTGAGAACAGCGAACGAAGAATTGTGCGTACAAACATAAAAGATATAGATTTTTTATAAACTACTATATTTATGCTTTATTCATCATTTAAACGAAGATCTCTAACTAAAACGGCCGTTTTTGTTCTCTTACTAACTTTTTGGATAAATACTGCAGAATTAGCTAGTGCAACCGTCACTGCTGACTGGGGTGACGTAGTTGATGTTCATTACTTACGATTTGAGTACTCTGATTATACTGAGATTGTTGAAAACAACAGCTTTGATTATGTATATCTTGCTCAAGATTCAGTGGTTCCACCTGATGTTGCTGCATTATATCCTGAAGCCGAAGCAGCCTTTTTTTTAGGATTCAAAGAAGGAATAATTGGTTTAAGCGTGAATGAAAAAAAGAAATTTACTGCGTTAGAACAAGGAACAAACTATTATTTTGAAGTAACATTGTTATCAATAAGGTATGATGCCTCTGGTGGTGAATCTGACACCACTACCACAACTACTACCACCACCACTACCGCTAGTAACCCTTTCGCTGATATTGGTAATATTCTCATCTTTGGCGGAGGAGGAACGATTGTTGCTGTAGGACTATTATCTTGGGCTATTGTTTCTTCTCGAAGAAGAACGAAAGCACTTGGTAGCGATAGTACAAGTATTTCAAGACGAGAAAAATCCATTAAACAGAGAAAAACTGAGCTTAAAGAATTACGTGAACTTGCTGAATCCCGTGGAAGTGATTCACCTGAAACGAAACCTGAAGAATCAACTGACGTCAAGTTCAGAAGAAGACGTTAAAAATATATATTTCAATTCGTTAAGGTTATACTCTATTGGAATTATAGTCTATTATAATGCAATAGGAAGTAAGTAATTTCAATGTCGAAGAGACTAATTAATGGCTTGTGGAAAGCTGAAAAAGAGAAAATCTATGGCTCTCTCCCCCGTAAAAAGATGTCTTTAGAATCGCTACTAGAAACTCCGACTTTTACTATCAGAAATAATCAGATATCAGAAGTTAATCGAATAGACTTGGATTATCTGTGTGAAATTCTTCCCTCATCACTTTGGGGAGAATTATATTTACCATTAATTTTTCAGAAGCGAAAACAGCTTTATATTCTTCTTGGTGCGCAGCTAGAAAAGTGGATAGTTGAAAAAATTCTCGACTTGACCACTACTTCCCCGCTCTTACTAGATATATTTACTCCCCGGCATGATTATTTTGTCTACCACTACCAACGAGTACAGAAGACCATTCCTACGTTGGTATTCCTAACATTTGCCATAGATTCTCAAAGGTAAATAAAAGTCATTGGAGGACAATATTCTCATGATTGTCTGAATGATCCGCCCACGGTTCCTCTTGAGGGGAATTCGATGTTGATATAATCTCAATGAGATCATTCTTGGTTAATAGAAAAATACCAATTTTTTCCGCTAAAGAACGTGCGGGGTCAGAAAAATGATTGGAAACGAGTAAGACTTTTGAAACAAAGCGACTGGCTTTCATTAATTGTTCGGCACGAATGATTATATCCACACCTACTGCACGTCTCCAGTCCTTTATTGTAATTCCTATACCTTCCTTATCGCCACCATTTTGAATGACAAAATCCCAACGACGATTACTAGCCCGTGAGGTGTTCTGATCGATAGTTAGACCACGCAATCGACAATATTCAGTGGTAAGGTCTTTAAGAGGTAAAAGTTCTAGATTACTTGGCACGGTTAATTCCTTCATCTAATTTTAATGGACTCTCTATCAGAGATTTTTTTGTTATTAAATATTGTAAAATTTCACTAAGGGGTGTATTCAAGTTTTTTCATCCTCCCTATGTCCTACTTGTATCGAATGTGTACTGACATGATAGCGTTCGGGTTGAAGTCTATGGTAGACTGCCAAAATTTCAAGGGCGCTGGCAATGGGTGTTTTCATATCTACTTTGAGAATTTTCGATCTAGCATCATGAACATCATCCTGACTTTCAAGAATGGGGATTGGCAGGGTTTGTGTTAGAGGTTTAATGTGATAATTCATAGTTGATAAGTTAACACCAAATTGTTGGGCAAGGTTTGATATCGTTAGACCATCAACACCAGTCGGTGGGAAAAAGAACCTCTCACGTGTTTGATGTTGAAGGATAGAAATGACTATATCACGTCTTTTTGGGGTGAAAATATTGACAGATTCATCTCCCTCATCACGATCTAAAGATTCTATTAATGATACAGCATTTCGAAAACCTGCTTGCTTAATAACATTCTTAACTAAGGATGAGGTAACTCTTTCAATGTTTTGTGTAATTAATTCATGTAAGCATGCAGACGCAATCTTCAATGCAATAGTAGGAAGGCCCATACTATGATCAGCTATTACTTCCAAAGATTTCACAGAGAAAAGGTCAATGGGTTTACGAACGTCCCGTAGGCGCTTGGTAAGCAATTGACGAACCTCTGTTTTTGAAAATACTGGGAAAAAGAAATGATCAGGATTGAAATTTGAATAGAAAGATCTAGATAGGTTAGTATTCTCAGTTTCAGATAAAACAATAAGTGTAAGACTACTAACTAATGCGATAATAATTGCACCGAAGGGGGCTCTAGATATGATATCACCAAAAAATTCTGAACAACGTGGAATAGCGGATGTACCTGTAACAGTATAGTCAAAATCGTCAACGAAGACTATAAGTGGTTTTGTCGCACGAAGTATCTCATTAAGAAATCGTTCATATGTCTGTAGAGTTTTTGATGAGGCACTATATAACCCACGATCTTGTTGAGGTTCCCGCCAGTTCTTTAAACTGGTAAATATCGTTTCATAATCATTAAAACCGAATTTTTCCCATTCTTCAGTAAAATGCTGTGCTACAGTGGTTTTGCCACTACCATGTATGCCATGGGTAAGTTGATGACGGAATGGTGAAGAAGAATCCTCTTCAAACAATCGAATAGCATAGCCAATTTGTGTGGCAAAGTTAATTAATACATCTTCACGCATAATTAATGATTCTTCAATACTATGAGTAGATTTCAGCTGAAAAGGATTCTGTTGGAATCCAAATCGCTCATATGGGGTTTTTCGACTGACTTGGCCCGATCTCCCAGCTTGTAAAGCTTCTTTAATTTTGTCGGTCACATCAGCCATATCAAAATTCCTCTAGGTTTCATGAAACAATAGATAGTTTTTCATTTCTTTTGATTGTAAAATCCTGACATAATCTTTCTGTACTTCCAGATTATCCCTCTAACATAGATTTTAAAGCATCATCTAATTACAGTAGGGGAAACTGAGAAGGATTATAGACAGTTCGAACTAATTCGAGCTATTCGATTTAAAGTTTTGTCAATATAATCGCGATATTATTCGTTAAGAAATAAAGCATTCGACCAGTTTGAGTCACATTTTTCGTTTTTTTAACCAATTGAAAGTTAAAAACTATGTCATGAATCCGATACAAAGGAATAATTTTTGATAATACTCCTTATCGAACTAATTATCATAGTTAATTTTTTAGCAAATCCAGTTTCACAATTTGGTAACTTTCACGATTATGGTCATATAAATTGCTGTATTCAGATTAAACTAATATTTTCTAAATATAATTAGAGCTCCATATCCTTTTAAGGAAATTCTTGCTTTTTTGAAGCTTTAAGTTAATAATTAATACCATTTTTGTTGCTTTAACACGAAAAATTCAGTAGACTCTTGTTATACAATACCGACATCGATTTCTTTAATAGGAACAATTAGTTTAAAGTTTGTAAAGGGGATACTTTTGGAAACTGATGTTAATATAATGCCTGACTTAGTTAAGACGGCACTAAATTACGGGAAAAAGTACATATCTAATCAAATTGGATCAATTCTTCGCAATTGGTCATTAAACGATGTTTTAGAAGAGAGTTTTCCGTTTGAGGAGAACTAGTTCTGGCTAGGAATAAACTGCTTTCACAATACTTCTTGTAGAGGGAAAAAAAAGGAGGGAGAGTTATTTTCGCAATATAGCTCTCGGATTACGATGAAGAAGGAGCTCTTCGTTGACGAGATCTGGTGTCCACTTCCCTTTTTTCATTAAATTTGTACCCTTTTTGATCTTTTTGTGTATAGATTTATGAAACTTAAGAGTTGCGGCAAAGAGGATTAATGTTCTCACTACTACATTGGACAGCAGATTAGGATCGGATGATTTTATATCAATATCGTAACGTCCACCCACGTCAAATTTCTTCCCGTTAATTAAACCAATTTCTTTATCGCCAATTCCGTGTACTATTCGATAATCAATTCCCGGACCCATTTTATGTTTGAGAATGATTGGGTAAAATTTCTTGTCTTTATCAAAATGTGCTCGGAAAGAAAACCATTCAGGAACGAATAGGCCGCCTCGTATCTTGCTAACAGATAGAACATAATCATGACCATCAATTAACGTGTAAAAATTTGGAAAGTCTCTTCGTGAGGTTAAAGAGCGTGTAAATTCACGGGCAATCATTTCTTCTATGGTTCCTTGGTAATACATACTCTTTGAAAACAGCTTTATGACCAATCTACGATTTAGTTTATCTTTCTCATCATCCCAAAGACCTTTTCGATAGCCCAAATATCCAACTGTTTCTTCTTCTCCCTTTTTAACCTCTCTAACCTCTCCAAATAGTTCTAAATCTCGGTTAAATTGTCTTGACTTAGCCATATGCTCTTCTTTCTGTTTAATCCCGATAATTTCCCCATGCATCTTCGTTTTCCAAAGATCAACAATTATCTTCCTTTCTTTTTCCGGTAAAGCTTGTGATTTTTCTTGTGTAACTTCTTGTTCAGACATTCGTATTCACCTCTTGTATAAGAGAATAATATTTTCAAGTCTCTAATAAATTATGCAACCCTAAGATATCTTCTATTTAAAAAATTATGTCAATTATTTCAAATAGAAAAGCTGAATTTACTCAATTCAAGGCATTCAAGACTTGGGAGTGAATACCTCTTCGATCCATTCAGAAATCTCGTCTCTAAGTCGTTTCACTGCTTTAAGCCTTTCATCATTCGTTCCTGTAAAATTACTAGGATCTTTGAAGCTTTTATGCTCATAACGTTTTGCACCAAGGAAATAAGGGCAAGATTCTTTAGCTGAATCACAAACTGTTACAATTATGTCTATTTCTTGACCTAAAAATTCGTTAACATGCTTCGCTTTAAGGTTGGAGGTATTTATTCCCATTTCCGTTAAAACTTGTTTTACGTAAGGATTAATTGTCGTGGGTTTTGTCCCTGCGCTGAATGTTTGAAAGTGATCTCCAAATTTTTGTTCAAGAATTGCTTCTGATAGCTGAGAACGAGCGGAATTGTGTGTACACACGAACAGGACTACTTTTTTCTGAGATAACACAGTTAAAGAGACTCCATTCAAGGCCAAATTAGGTTATCTCAACTCTCTTAATGAACTATATTCTTATGGAGAAATCTTAGATAGGTGTAATAAATGCAAGCAAAGTGTGGAGCTTAACTTATGAAATTAGTTCTACCTAATACAGAACCTAGGATCTATCAACAGGTCATTTTTTCCGAGTGTGTAACTAATCCAAAGAACACGATGGTTGTTCTTCCGACAGGCCTTGGAAAAACGATTATTATGGCTTATCTCAGTGCTTACAGTCTCAATAAGGTTCCTGGTCGTCAAGTACTAATACTCACTCCTACTCGTCCACTTGTTCATCAAATTAAAAACATGTTTTCAGATTCCATCGGAAATTTGAGTACAGATTTAATTTTAGAAGTCTCTGGTGAAATTCCACCCGCTAAACGGGGACAAGAATATCCTAACGCGAAAATTATTATTGGTACACCACAGACTATTGAAAATGATTTGCTTTATGGAAGATTAGAAATCAAGAATGTTCAATTATTATGTATTGACGAAGTTCATAGAGCTACAGGTGATTATGCTTACGTCAGCATTGCAAAAGAAGCAAAATGTCAAATAATAGGATTTACGGCAACCCCAGGCAATAATCCAGAAAAAATTCTTGAGGTTTGTGAGAATCTAAGGATTGGGAAAATTTCAGTTACAAATCCCGCTGATTTCGATGTCCAAGACTTCATTTCAGTACACACTCCCGAAGTTATTTGGATTGACTTGCCTGACCAGTATAGATCCTTATTGACGAAATTACAGGAGCTACAAGATGAACTTCTCGCAACACTTAAAGAACGCCTCTCAAGTATAAAAAAATCCAAATATCTTGGGAAACGTGAAGCGTTGGCTATCCACCAACAGATAGTATTCCAGACTAAACAAGATTCATCCTATGGTGACTTATTGATCTCGAGCTCAAACCTCATTAGAGTACAACACCTAAAAGAATTAGTAGAAAGCCAAGGGCTTCCTCAAGTTGCGAACACAATCAAAAAATGGCGACAAAAGAAAAGCTCCAAAGCTTTACGGCTTTTCCTTGAGGATCCAATCATTCACGAGCTGGAGACCTCACTCGGTGATAAGCCTCTTATTCACCCCAAGCTAGGATTCATGATCTCGGATTTGAGAGCGGAATTAAGAGACGATTCAAAAAATGAGTCCCGAATCATTATATTTAGTAATTTTCGAGATACAGTGCATTTTCTTCATGAAGAACTAACAAATTCTCAAATTAATACTGGAGTGTTTATAGGACATTCAAGTTCAAAGACGGATAAGGGATTATCTCAAAAAGATCAGTTGAAAGTAATTGATCAGTTCAAAAAGGGAGAAATAAAGGTTTTGCTCAGTACCTCTGTGGGTGAAGAAGGATTAGATGTAGGTAACTGTGATTTAGTCATTTTTTATGATTCTGTGCCATCAGTTGTTAGGGCTATCCAACGCCGTGGGAGAGGAAGAAAACGAAAATCACGCGTTGTTCACCTTGTAACAAAGGGTACGAGAGATGAAGGGATGTACTGGGCAATTAAACAAAAAGACAAACGGATGAAACAATTTCTCAAAGAAGAATTACCTGAGTTACTTAATAATACACAGAAAAAACAACAGCATACGACATTAGATGGCTTTTTCAGGAAAAGTTCAAAGAAAAAATCTTAGCAGGAATTCTCTTATTCTTCTAACTTTGAATAGAATAGCTCCAAGGTTTGTTTCATATGAAGTGCAAAACGAGATTGCTCTTCTTTCAGCTCTTCAATCTTCTGTTCTAATGATGATAAACTAGAACCAATTAATGGATCTATACTTTCTCCTTGGGATGACGAAATAGACATTTCGAGTTTATTTAACCTTTCATCTAATTTCGTAATGGCACTGTATAATCGATTGATGTCATTGGAGAAGCTAGACATCAGAATCTCTAGGCCCTTAGCAGTTACGAGTTTTCCCCAAGGAGTATCTACAACATGTTCTTCTGAACTCATACTATAAAGCCCTCATTCTCTAGTATAGAAAAATAAAAACTCTCCCCCCATTTAAAACTTTCTAAAGTAAAGAGCCCTCTTTCCTTAAAGCGGCATTTATTGTCTGGAGAGGTAATAAATATCCGTAAAACACAGTAAAAATTTGTATTCCTTGATATATTAATGCGTAGCTGAACATATCAGTGAAAGATTCTTATTTACTGATATAATCAAGTGATAAAAACCGTTAAGTGTCTATCATATACAATAGAGAATATGAAACTTTACGAAAAATAATTCACTTTTAGGCTTAGTAGAATGGGTGTTACAGAAGCGTCAAATTTGTATACCTCTCCGTCCGTAAACGTATAAGGTATGAATGATAATTTAAATTTACAAAGGTTTAAGAGAGGGCTTTGAGGTTATTTCTTTCACAAGAGCTTCGAGGCGAATCAGACGATGACTACCAAAGGCGATATAGTTACCCTAAATTGTGAACCATGCACAATTTGTAAGACAGCCATTCCATTGAAAATGAATAAAAATGATTACAAATCTTCTATTTCTGGTGTATGCCAAGTTGTAGATGTTCATGGGCTTGATCATCCAGAAAAAAAGCACGTTCGGATTTTATACGTCGATGAACGGTTTTCTGTTCGAAGTATCTCATTGATTACAACGATAGCAGACAAACCACGATAAAATGAATAGAAAAGTATCTAACTTGGGAGAGGAGGAAAAAGTAATTTTTCCTATCTTATTCTATTTTATTCTTTGGAATATGAACGTAATCCCTCTTTAAACCACCAATAGAAAGGGAGAGTAATAAATAACTCTGTTCCATAGAAAGGGAGTATAAACATTGACATAAAGGAAATATGAATAATTTTTTCATAAGTAGTATGACTTCTAAGCAGGAATAAGGATAGAATAATGATAAAAATAACGCTCAGGATGTAAAGACTTTCAAGGCGTAGTATTTTTAAAATTTCGATGAGAAGAGGACCAACCAATTGAGCCACTTCACCCCTTGCAGCTAAATCTCCTTGATAAAGAAATACAGAAACAATTACGTCTATAAGATTAAATGGAAGAGAAATGACTGCCAATGCCAAACCCCCTATTAAGTAAGGTCTCATCTCTTTAATAATAAAAGAACGAAGCTGAATTCTATTTTTCTCCCTCACAATTGTTTGGATTGATTGAAAGAAATAAAAGACAATAATAAATCCCACTAAATACTTCACTGATGCTGCGAAGACATAAAAAATCATTCCTAGATCTTGATTATTTCTTATTTCGTAGTAGTAATAACCAATGATGAAAAAAAACCACATCAACATTGAATTCGTAAAAAGGAATGGAGTAACCAGTAAAATATAGAAAGGGATTAGTTTATGATGTGGCCAATCAACAATCCTTGTCAAGAACCAGTAACCAGGGATCAACATTAGGAGATGGAGGGGGACGAACCAATATGTCCCTAGAAAAGCAAAAATTCCTCCACTAATTATGTAAAAACCGCTATAGGTGAGTAAATCAGGCGGAAAATAATGATATCGACCGTAAGTAATACCTGAAGGTAAATGATGAATTACTACGTCCTCTTGGTAGGGATTATGACCAGCTAAAAACGCTTCTACTCCAGAAGTTATGGCATCATCAACGTCTGTGTGCGTATTTGCATAGGAGAACAATAGATATAGGATAATGATGATTATCAATCCAGTTATAAGAAAATAGAGCTTTTCATTCATTATATAACTTCTGAAAATGGAACGAATTCTGCCATTCTCTTCTTCTCCATGATACTGTATCCATAGGATCCATAACGATAGAAAAATAAGATTGTATATAAGTGGGCCTAAATTAGTAAATAATAATTCAGAAAAAGCCATTTTAATCATCTATCATTGTTTTATAAGGTTTTTCTTAAATCTAAAGATGCTTGAAAAAAGAATAATTGGTGATTGTCATCCTTTTTCAACTTTTAAGCTCATTTCACTCAGAATTGAGAAGAAAATGGTATCTCCTTTCTTCCAACCCATTTTTTCAACATATTCTTTTGGAACTGTAATAACAAAAGTAGTTCCAGTCTTTGTTTTTCTTTCTTGTAATTTTGGCATTTCATCATCTTTCATTGCATAAATTCAACAATTCTTATGCTTTTTGTGTACAGTAATTCCATCAGAATGCATTATTAACAACAGGGTATATGCATAGTAATTAAGCGTTAATAGCTTAGTAAAGTATTTAAAACAGTGGCTTAATGTTACATTATTAAAGAGAATTTATGTTCTTAAATTCTACTTGGACTTGGATTTAGCAAGATGGAGTTTAACAATGACCCTTTCAATACAGTACAATTAAAAGATTTAACCAAGTTTTATGTTCTCTTGAATTATAATTTATGGCTCTATTTGTCCACCTTTTTAAAAAGATCTACCATTTCAAAGTTATCTACTAATCTGAAGATTTCTTATAAAGTCTTATTGGGTATTCGTGACTCCCCTAATAAGACCATTATAGTACCTAATCTATATAGGCTTTGTCAAGAACTTAACTTAGATTTCAAGACAATACAAAAATCAGTTCAAGCTGTACGATATTCTCCTCAAGGTAAATTAGAAAAAATTTCGTTTCCATTTCATATGAACATTTATGCTTGGCGTGTGATTTGTCATATTATTGGCGATGGAACTATTGATAAACGGCAATCATTCCCCTCCTTGGTCTGGACTCAAAAACGTATGAACCAAGAAAACATGCGATCACTATTAGGGAAATTAAGCCGTTCACCAGACGGTAATAGTGAGAGAGTTCATTATCCAAAAGGATTAACATATGTTATTATGATGGCTATCCCAGATCTTGTTGCACATGATCTGAAAACTCCAAAATTCGTGCAATTTGTCATTGATTTACCTTCAAAGTATTTTAATTGGAAAATACAATTTCTTACTGCCTTTCTTCTGGATGATGGCAATGTTAGTAACCAAATACTCTTTGCCCAAAAGAATGAATTAATTTTAACAAGAGTAATGCAACTGTGTGATCAACTAGGGTATGATCACACTCCTTATCCACCAATCCCTCATAATAATGGTAGAGCCTACATATTTCGTTTATATCAAGGAGGCGTTATTCAATATTATAATGATCTTAATAGAATTTCTTTTAAAGATCCATTGTTAGGATTATGGCACAAGAAAAATGCTCTTGATTCACTTGTGAAATCTTACAATATAACTAAAGGATCTGCTCTGCGCCGTGCACGAGAATTTTACCCCCATATTCTTGAGGTCCTTGGAGACCATCAAGTTTATACTACTCCAGAACTTCAAAAGCATCCAAAATTAAAACACTTTATTAAAGGAGTGTACTCTGAATATTTATTACATAGATTATTCTATCTGCGAGATAAAGGGTTTATCGTTCAAGTTGAGAATAATCATCCTTATTCATGGAAACTCCCCTCTTCTTCTGATCCTGCAAAGTTGACATTGAAGTTACAGAAAAATTATGGTAAAAATTCGTTTAATTCATCATACGATTCCTGATCCTTGTATTTTGGTATTAGCAAATGCGTAGCCAAATAAAAGGAAGAGAAACAAAAGGATTAATAATCCAGTCATTAAATAAAACAATAATTCTTCACGTAAATACTTTTCAAAATATTTTCTTGTTTGGATTTGCGCTCCCTTATAATGATAATCAATCCAGAGGACAAGAAATAACAAATTATAAAGAAATGGCCCCAAAGATGTGAAAACTAATTCAGAAATATTCACGGAAAAGCATCCAATACTTAGATGTAGGGTAAAGAATTCATTCTGAAAAGAATTTATGAAGCTCCCATCCGATTCCTTAAAAGAAGGTCTAATTTATGGAAAATCAATCTGAGCCAGAGTTGAGTCAAAAGAATCTTTCTTTGAAAGAAGCATTTGACAAGAAAACTATCATTTTGCTTGGATTTGCAGCTTTTGTTTTATTATTATACTTTATTCTTGAAGATATTAGTATTTTTTCAATGATTGATACATTTCTTGGAGCAAATGTAATTATACTGACGATCGGAGCAGGATTTACGTTTATTGCAGTATTACTTGATACATTTGCCTGGAAAATTTTATTGGGAATATCTAGAATTTATCCTTCAACAAAAACAACCTATCGGATTCAATTATCCTCGTTCTCCTATGGCTTGCTTATCCCAAGTGCTGGAGCCGTCGAAGCTATTATGAAAGTTGTTATGGGTACACAAGAATTTTTTAACGAAGAGGAAAGGAGAAATGCCACAAGTGGTGAAGTATTATCTAGCGTAGTTGCTCATAAGCTCTGTGGGCTACTAGCTTTTATTCCGATATCCACGTTTATTGCTGTATCAATGTTTGAGTATCTAAGTGCTATATTAGTCGAATTAGGCTATCCTCCCTTACCAAACGGATTTAATCTAATTTTCGTATTACTTATCTCAATAATAACTGTTTTAATCGTGGGTCTATTTATATTGATAGCTCTTAGCCCGAATAAGGCGAAAAGTATACTGAATACCTTTTTACAAGGATTCAGCTCCTTACCATTAGTTAGTACTCGTATTAACTCTGAAAAACTATCTTCAGATAAATTAGTTGATGATTTTAGTATCCAATTCTCGTATTTAGCCAAAAATAAATTAATTTCATCTGTTGCACTGATTTTAGCCTTTTTTGCACAGGTAGCACATTGGTTGTCAATTCTATTAATATTACATTCTGTCAATATTGCGATCTCTCTTGACCAGGTCGCTGCTGTAAATTTTCTGGGAGGTACTGTTGACCTAATCCCTGTTGGAATTCCAGGAATGGCTGGACTGAAAGAGATTTCATTATCAGTTTTCATTGAATATGGTTTGAGTATCAGTACTGATATGGCACTTTCAGGTGCTATTCTTGTCCAATTAGTAAAATTTTATTTTTTAATAGTGGTTGGATTACTAGTTTACATTTTAGGAAAAACTCGTGTAACTTCTCAAGATATTGAGGATTCTAGTACTTTGATTTAATAAATTATCAGATTTCTAGGAATTTACATACATTTTTTATAAAAGACCAATAGATAGTAAATCATCTAAATATCAACAAAAGATCGCTACTTTGATATAAAGAAAAAAATAAGAGCAAATTATTGAGGGGCAAAGGAAAAAAAAAGCTGATCATCCTCCCCTAGGTGAAAAAATAAGTGAGTGATTTAACGAGTGTTGATTTACATTCTCATACCTATTACTCACTTTTACGAGTACCTAAACTCAAGGGAAATCATTTTTTTCAAGACTCTGCTTTATCACCGAAATTGTTGGTCAAACTCGCTCGTCGTAGGAAGCTCAACGCGATAGCACTTACTGATCATAATAATATGAATGGAATCAAAGCATTTTTACATTATGCGTCTAAATACACCGATATAATTCCAATTGTGGGCCAAGAAGTTACGAAATACGATAAAAATAGACATGGGTGGGCCCATATTCTGGTTTACGGGTTACGTAATATTCCCTGGCAAATTCGTTTTCGCCCCTTACCTGAGTTCTTGGAGTATCTTGATGATTCAAATGCCCTGTATATTTTAGCCCATCCGTTTGATCTTTCTCAAAGTGCACCTGCAGGAGGGTATGATTCACAAACTTACACAATCAATGCATCTGTGCTGAAGCGTGTAGGGATGATAGAAATTATTAATGGGTTCCAACCTAAAAGGCATAATTATCTTGCCCAAATAATTTCTCGTGAGTTCGGATTACCTGGTATAGCAGGAGGAGATAATCATCAACCTAATATGGTTGGACGATGTTATACTTATGTGGAGGGAACTACTGAAGATGATATCCTAGATTATCTGCATAGAGTGAAGAAATCACCCTCAAAATATCAAATAAGGCTCAAAGGCACGGGGTCTACCTATAAAATATGGGAAGATTGGTTTCGTTACTTATTTGTGAACCTCGATTACAATATCCAATATGATATTCATCGCCATTTAAATCCTGATTCTCCCAAGAAAATAAAGAATCCAGTATACGATTATTTGTATTATAATACTCCTATGTTGTCTAAAATCCTTGTAAGAGCGACCATTCCATATATTCATACCGCGTTGAGAGCAGGATTGAAAATTTGGGTTCCAAGAATGCGAAAACAAACACTCAAAAAAGAACTCAAAATTTTACATTCTTTGGTTAATTTTCATGCCATGAATGAACACCACATCCCTCTCCCTATTGAAATACCATATCTAGAAGATGATCTATCACTTCTTTAAGCATTCAAGGATCAGTTCTAAAAATACAAATGAAATGTGCAATCAAAGTATTCTCTCCATTCTTTGGTTACCAATAAAAAAAATATCGTTAGGCTAATAAAAAGATGTGTTCTTGGATTCTTAGCACATATGCAATAGTGTTTATGTAGTTTTATAACGACTAAGCTTGAATGAATCGCAGAGTGGTTTGAAGAATGCTCCTCCCGAACTGGTTTCTTTTGCAGGCACCTCCAAACTTGAATATCGATGTGAAAGCGTGGAAAAATCTTGCATGGAATAGAGTTCAATTGTTAGAAAAGCTTCCCAACAATCCTTCACAAGTTATTCGTGACTATTTTCCCTCATATGATGAAGCTCTCAACCAAATCTATGAGGATTATCGATTAGGAGCATATTTACTTAGATTAGTGGCTGCAACTAATAGTCGTTTGGAATCGTGGCTGATTGAAGTTGAAGGGGATCTATTTGAGCGTTTATATTACGATCGTACAGAAACAATAGATGAGAAAGTTATAATCTTTCGACAGGTCTTTGGAGAAGAAAACGTTCTGAAATACGAAGAATTTAAGCTCAGAATGGACGAGGAGAAGAATGAATACCTAGCCGAGCTTTATCAACAATATCATACAAGTCGTAGTAGAAAAAAAAGGGATTTCTTGTTGTGTGTGCATTTTTCAAAGGTTCCATGGATGGTATCCAAGCGAAAAGGATATTTAAGAAAAGGATGGGTCGTATCAAACGAAGCATCATTTCGTGGGGTGTTGAAAAAAGCATTCGAGAAAAAACTCGAAGAAGAAATAATTAAATCTCAGGATTTATTGGGCATAAGGGAGGATATTGATAACGCCGTACAGGATCTTGAACAAGACCTTTCTAAACATGTGCAAATTCGTTCCCAATATAGTGGAGGGGAGCTTGAAGGGCAAGATTTATTTTTACATCCCGAGATATTCCCACCGTGTATGTTGCGCATCTATTTTGAGTTTGAAAAGACAGGACGATTAGTTCATGTTCAACGACTGCAAATGGGTTTTTTCCTTAAGAGGTTAGGAATGTCTGTAAACGAACAGCTCCACTTCTGGTACGACAAATCAGTGGATAATGTTGGACAAACCTTTTCAGAGTTCCAACGAACCTCAGGATATCAAATCCGTCATTTATACGGTTTGGAAGGAGGAAAAAAAGACTATAATGTACCTCAATGTTCAACGATAGCTACTGGATATTTTTGTCCATTTGTCCACTTGGCTCCAGCAGTGTTAATAGAATTTTTAAAAGAGAATTACTATACGACAAAAAAGAAATTGAAAATTCTGAATTCACACTTAAATTCGTTAATTTCAGTGAGTAGTAGTAATCCTACACAAGCCTGTTCTCAGTATTTTCGTTTAGTTTATAATCGATCCCTTTACCGAAAAATTGTTCATCCCCTTCAATGGACACGTTTTGCAATTAAGATTGAAGGTCTTTCTTCACCACAGGAACCCGAAAACAAACCCAAGGAGGAGTAGGAGATAATATCGTGAATATGTCAAAACGTCGAATAGCTATTCGAGATTATTATGCAACGGAATTTGATGTAGATACTCTGACTCAAGTTATTGATTTTTCTTCATTCTCTACTCGTGAGTTTGGATTTGTGAGTCTAAATGGTAAATTTTTCAGGAATATCGCATTTGAAACACCAGATGACCTGCAAGATTTCTTAATAGACCGGTGTCCAACCGATGCCTATATCGGGGCTGTTTATGACAATCCTCCTTCCCGAAAAAGACCTATCCATACATTAGAGTGGATAGGACATGAATTAGTCTTTGATATTGATATAAACGACTATGATGCCGTTCGTAAGTATGTATGCGATTGTACTGGTGCTGGTCAAGTATGTTTACGGTGCTGGCAATTGATAAATGTCTCTATTAGCCTCATCGATGAGACCTTGCGTCGAGATTTCGGCATGAACGATATCATCTGGTTATTTTCAGGACGACGCGGCGTTCATGGATGGGTACGCGATTCTAATACCTTTGATCTTGATCGAGATCAGCGTCAGTCCATTATTGATTATCTTTCCATAATAAAGGGTGAGGATGAAACAGCACGAGTACAGGAGAGAAAACAATTAAAATATGAATTTCGTAAACGGACTGAATCTACGATCTTTAGATACTATTTAAAGAATATTCGCCGGAAGGATCTAGTCGAACTTGGATTAAGTGGGAATGTAGCTACAAATACAATAAGACAGCTGAAACATCAAGATGGATACGTAGATGATAATCTTGCTCGGAGTTTCAATTTGAGCCTAGCTCGTGTAAATAAGTACGATGAGATCTTGCGTCGCTGGGCTCCTCGGATAGATCATAAAGTAACTATAGATTTACGTCGATTATTACGGATGCCGACGTCAATACACGGAAAAACTGGTAAAGTTGCTCGAATTTTGGACTTTGAAGACTTCTTTGATTTCAATCCTGAAGATGAACCTTCAATTTTCTCCGACATTGAGGAGCAAAGATGAAATATACTCACTTCAGAATGTATCACTACAATCTTATCGAAAATCAATTGGCCAAACAAAAATTAATAATTTCAGATGAAATCATTGCTTTTTCAATAGATTTAGGTCAGGTGAGCAAATGAAATTCGGTACTCGTGATAAAATACTCTTTCCTGTGTTTGGTATTCTGATTATAATCTTCTGGTTTACTAAAACCACCTTACCCACTCTCTACTTAATTGGATTTATGATTGTTGGATTAGTAATCGCGATTTTAGCCTCTGAAAAAGCTGTTGTAGGAATTGAAATATTCGGTAAACGAATGGGTTTAACTCCCTATGTCTCTGGAGTTTTATCCTCCCTAGCTAGTAACTCACCTGAATTGGTTATTGGTGGATTTGCAATACTCAGTGGAAAGGTTGAATTTGCAATTGCATTTATTATAATCGCTACTGGTTTCAATATCTTGATGCTGGGTATTTTGGTAATGCTTGGAAATTTTCAACGTAAAGAGCCTATAACCATTCCTAAAGAAGTTATAGACATTGAGGTTCCAATAGTACGTGTTGCTATTGTAATAGTAGGATCTATATTTGTCTATGGAATTGTTCTATTCTGTCTTGAAATATTTGAACTAGCAATGAGTGGAGAAGGGACAATCCCACATCTTCCCTATGAAGCAAGTGTAATTACTGTAATTGTGTATCTTTTCTACCTTTTCTTCATCATTCGTCATAATTTAAAGAGTCGTGATCTTAATGCTTTAAGAGAAACGTCTGTTGAGCATAAAAATGGAGGACGTTCTATCGTAGTCTTTACACTTCTCTTGGCATTTGGAATGATATTTTTTGCTGGTGAAATGATATCTTCATCGGTAGAACTATTCTTAGAACATTCAGAAGAGGTTGTTTTAAATGAGTTTCAGTTGGCGTTCTTTATTGGTGCCGCAGCTTCAATACCTGAGCATGCAATTGCTTTATTAGCAGTCAAACACGAAGGAGGTATTGAATTAGGTCTAGGTAATCTAATTGCAGGTACAATGCAAAATTTGTTATTAATGACTGGGCTAGTTTCATTATTTTCATATATAGGGGCTGTAATTGGCATAGAAGGTAATAGCCTACAGGGGATCCCGTTAATTCATTATGTACAGGGAACAGGTGAACTACCTGTCCCCTTCTTACTGGTACAATTTGGATTTGCGTGGTTACTCCTGTTTATGATAAAATCCTCAATGACTGACGATCAAAAATTAGATATTTACGAAGGTTTTACCATTACTATAGCCCAATTGTTCGTCTTTGTGATATTCTTGAAAGGAATACTAGGCTTTTAAGGTGAAATGCTAAATATTCTGAGTATCTAAGATCATTGCCGTTGAGCAGCTACTCCAATCCATCCTGGAAAATGACGAATCTTTCGGATAATTAGTACTTCTTGACGAAAAATCGATAAAACATCTTTGAGAGTAAGTGGCTGTTCAAAACCAAAAATCCATTTACCAGTTTGTTCTAGATACCAACGATTAAGACGATAAAATATATCAGGGCTGGGCATCCAGCAGATCAACCATCCTCCATGTTTAACATGGTTAATATGTATTTCCATAGCCCTTTGTTGCTTTTTACCAATAAAATGTTCCAATAAGCCATGTGAATGAACAAAATCATATTTTTGACCTAGATTCAGGTCGAGAATACTTTTTTTAATGATAATAGGAATGATTCCCTTTTTTCGATAAAATTGACTTGCTAATGTGAGTGCAAGAGCCGATGTATCTACTAGAGTAGGGGATAACTTATACATTCTAGACAATCGAAGAGAAATTTGGCCTGTTGAAGATCCTAATTCGAGGAGCGTTCCTCGTGGAATTTTTAATCCGTGTAATAATAATCTATAATTTCTCCATACAGTAAAATAGTAATGCGCCTGAATTATCGGATTCATTGTATTTTTAGCATAAATATCCCATTCAGGTTTTACTGAAGTCATCTTAATGCCCTTTAGAAGATATACGAATAATATCTATAATGAATTTTCCTAGAAAGAATTTCATACTTCTTTCAAAGATAGCACGGTGAAAAATTGACAACTCTCTTATTAACAGGATTTGAGCCTTTTGGTGATCATTTTGTAAACCCCTCAGAAATGATTGCTAAAGAGCTTAATGGTCAGGAATTTTCCAAAATTCAGGTAATCGGAAAGACGATACCACTTCGTTTTAATGAGATAAAAAGAGAAATCACAGAATTGATAGATAAGTATGAACCTGAAATCATCATTAATATGGGACAGGCGTCCCGTTCGGCAATCTCTATAGAAAAAGTCGCCATCAATCTCGCCAACACAAATAAGATTGTATATAATTGTGGATCGAAACCTGAGGAAGAGATTTTGGAGCCAAGTGGTCCTACTGCTTATTTCAGCTCGCTTCCAATTAAAATCCTTGTGGAATACCTAAATGAGTATCAAATTCCTAGTTATATCTCATATTCCGCAGGAACCTTTGGATGTAATCAAATAATGTATCATTCTCTTAATCATATCAGTATGAAAAAAAAACCACCATCATGTATAGTTGGTTTTATTCATCTCCCTTTATTACCAGAGCAGGTTTTGAATAGTCCACATTCTCCGTCTATGGATTATAATATGATGAAAACGAGTATCTTGCTTGTTATATCTAAGCTTGGAGAAGTAGCATTAACTGGATAAAAAAAGGTTGATTGAATGCTAATACAAATTCGTGAAAACACTTATTATTACAGAATTTTGCATTGGAACAAATGTCAATTCCCAAGAAAAATCGTACTAATCAAGCTAAAGCTACTCTACTAGCTGTGCTAATGATTTGTGTATTACTCTTAGTTGGTTCAGGTAACGTAATTGGATCATTAATGATCAAAAATGATTCCAAAATTGAATCAGTCAATGTAATTGGTCAAATAGAGCGAGTAGCTCTTATGCCCAATCTTCCAGAGCCCTTTAATATGAGGGATTGGGAACAAGTAACACGAGATTATGATACCCTTTTTTTCAACTTAGGTGCAACAGGAACATTCCTACCATTGACTTCTATAGGTACTAATCATTGGGGGATTGAGGGAGATCGTGATGTTTTCAGAGCACCCTCCTATATCGGATTGCCAATGGCTGATGAAGCCATAAATCTAATGGCAGCTGTTCTAAGTGCTACTCTCGTGGGAATTGACAAAAGCAGCCAGAGTGGGTATAACTGGGTGGAAATGTGTGAAAATTGGTATAATATTGATACTAACCAGTATATTTACTTGAACAATCTCCAAACTACCGCGAAAACAAGTTTTTGGTATGTTTTATTCCCTAATCTAATATTTTATATGCTTGCAGATTATTATCCTGATGTTGGAGACTTTGAGAATCAGATGCGGGGAGTTGCTGATAGATGGTATGATGCATGTGTAGGGATGGGTGGAAAAATTTCTCCATGGACCGTCCCTAATTTTTTGCATACTGCTTTTGATTTTAATTCTATGACTCCTTACGATAATAATAAGTGGAGAGAACCTGATGCAGCAGGAGCCATTGCTTGGTTGGAGTATATGGCCTATTTGAAATTCGGCGATCCGAAATATTTGATTGCAGCGGAATGGTGTGTGGAATATTTACACACACTTTCCTTTAATCCTTACTATGAGGTCTTAATGCTTTATGGTGCGCTGATCACTGCACGTATGAACGCTGAACTTGGCAGAGCATACAATATCAATAAAATGATTGATTGGTGTTTTGGAACTGGTAACGGCGGAGTTCGTTCAGGTTGGGGTGTTATTGCTGACCAATGGGGAGGCTTTGACGCCTATGGATTGTCAGGAAGTATAACCGATGGAGGAGGATACGGATTTACTATGAATACTTTTGAAACAGTGGGAGCATTAATGCCTGTAGTTCGTTATGATGATCGATTTGCCCATGATATTGGTAAATTTGTCCTGAATGCAGCCAATGCCGCTCGTTTACATTATGGTACTGATTTAGACGCAGCTCATCAAGACAGTGAGGACTGGAAAGATGTTTACGACCCAAACAATTCTGTAGCGTATGAATCATTAAGAAAAACTTGGAATGGAATTACTCCTCTCGCAACTGGTGATTTAAACCGGGATAGGTACGCTGACCAAACTGGAGCTACAAATCTAGGGTTATATGGGAGTTCTCATGTTGGAAATCTTGGTGGTATCATCGCGCCAACAAATGATGAGAAAATTTTACAACTAGATTGTCTAGTAACAGATTACTATCACGAAGAAGCTTATCCGACGTATTTATACTTCAATCCCTATGCTATTAGTAAAACAATTGAAATTGACGTTGGTACAGAGAATAAAAGTTTATACGAAACTACTTCAGAGTCATTTTTAGTTACTAATGCTACGGGTGTGACATCATTTGAGATTCCCGCAGATACAGCTTTTGTAGTAGTCATAACTCCTGCTGATGGAAATCTTACCTACGATGGGACACGAACCTTAATTAACAATGTAACTGTGGATTATGAACCAGTTGAACCGGTTACAACTACAACTACATTGACGACATCAACCACAACCATAACTACCACAAGTACCAAAGCAAGTCCATTTTCTAGTATTTTATTGGTATCTTTAGCTCTGAGTACAGTCATATTTTTCTTACGTAGAAAGAGGAAAAATTGACTTTTCTCTTCTTTCTTGTCTGAGTATTTTCTCTTATTTATAATTATAGTTTAAATAGAAAGGCTAAACTAAGGGATAATTATGAAATTCAATTTCCTCTCCGTCCGATATGTGTTAGTTATGTTCAGTGTACTTAGTGTATTACTCTCTTCAACTACTCCAATTGTTTTTAGCCTACCTGAATTTAATACTGGAGTAAATATCTATACCGATTGGAATTCAATGATTACGTCACGTAAAACCGCGATAGACATTCTACCTGCGTATGCTGATTATCCTGATCATGCTACGAATTGGACAGACTACACTAAAAAAAGTATTGATGATCTTTTAACTTTTGATGAATGTTGGATCAATCTTTCTGGAGGAAACATTGGATTTCGTCCGTATGTGAAAGGTGCTGATGGATGGGGAGGAGAGGATTGGACTAGAGAAAGTGCTGAACTTATAGCGACAGTAGATGTTATCTGGCCGTTATATCGTTATCTCCAACTTCAACCAAATTCTACACAACAATCACTCGTAGAAGAATTCATTAATAGTTTACCTTTATATTATTCCATCATCTATGAACAGGCTACCAATGGTCCGGGGGAAACCAATCACGATTCTTGGTATTATTTAGAAAATTCAGTCTTGAAGTGGGGGCAAATATTTATGATGAGCCAAGCTTCAGTATTAAATGAATCTTTTTATGGCTCTCTCGGTAGCGCTATAGAGATGGCTCACAATTTCAATTATTTATTCCCCCAATTTGTAAGTGTTGAGACAAAACAACAGACTCGAAATACTAATATTAATTATGGCACCTCTGGTTTGTTGGCCTACAGTTTAATAGATGTTTATGAGCTTACAGGTAATATTGAATATTTAAACGAAGCCAAAACTGCTCTCGAAGCAATGAGAGCTGTTAAAGAACCATATAAGCTAATGTATGAACCACAGGAAATAGCTGCAGGAGTAGCTGCGGCATCAAGACTTCTTCAATATGTAGATGTCATTGAGTCCTCAACTGATTTTGCACAACTAGCTATCGATTTATTCTATGCAGAAGAACAAGTTCTTTATTATAATAATGGAGAAATCGATTGGTCATTTGGATTTAATCCCGAGCCGAGTCCTTGGTTACCCTCAAATTGGCGAGATGGATTGCACTCCCCCTACGCTAATCCCAAGGAAGTAAATACGGGAGGTATTAATGCACCCGCATATAAAGAAAACATCGAATCAATAATGTTTTGGACATCCTACCTCAAAAATCTATATTTTAGACCTGGATTCAAAGCTATTGAACCCCTCAAAATTTTAAATTTAAATCGAATAAAGAACTTTTATTTCTTTAGTCCTAGCATCCCCGATGTCTATGAAAGAGATTATGGACCAACTACACTTCAATATATTCCTTATGAGGATATAGATTATCATACTTCTAGAGGTTTTTATGATCCTGACCCATTGAAAGCAGGATATAACGGAAAAGAAATTTATGGGGCTGGAGAAACACTATGGAACTTTTTGATGTTTGAAGCTTTGGGAGAAGCAACAGATAATAAATCATTGATCGTGAATCTAAATATTTTTGACCAGTCTTATTTGCCTGAACCTGAAAATCGTATTTTTATGATTTTTAATCCTTATGAACAGCAAAAAAGCTTGGAATTTACATTAAAACACTTAACAGATCAATACGATATATATGTGAATGGGACATTCAGTGGTCAATACCAACCAGGGGAATCATTCAATACTGTTCTTCCCCCTCTTGGTTCTGCGTATATAACGTTATCAGAAATTTCAACAGAATGGATACTTCCGATTGTGAACGTTACGACGATTCCTGCTGGAAATAACTCCTTCAAAGAATTACCAATACTCCTCTTTCTTGGAATCTCTGGGCTGTCCCTGATAGCTGTTCTTACCTATACGATGTTACCAAAAAGAAAATGAGAAATCCAAAATGCTCCTAGAATGAACTTGCGAGCAGTAAGTTCGATCAACAGAACAATGTTTTTGTTTAGAACAAATTGAGAATGGAAATCTTGAAATCAAAGATAAAATAAAGAAAAAAGAAAAAAGGGAGAGAGGAGTGATTTATCTTCTCTTTCTAACGAATATCGCTAAACCCACTAAAGTGAGAGTTCCCATAACGATTTCAAACCCAGGTGCAGGTTTGGCATGTTCTTCCATAGCAGTTGTGTAAGACGCTACCCACATAGTGTTTAATGCTGCTGCGTGATCAGCAATAGCCCCTGTAAAAGTGCTGAAAGGCGTCCAATATCGATTAAATCCACCAGTTGGGAAAGCATCGAACGCGTAGTTCATAACAACTTCATTTCCCACGTCTATGTTTGTCAATTTGTCCATAATCGAAGATGGACCATAATTGTAAACATAGCCGTGCTTACTCACATCATTATAAACAGCGAAGTAGGGATCGGTGATTTTTGACAGGTTAAATACCGCCGCACCTCCTCTAGCGTAGGTTGCATCACCTGGTACGTAAATTGTGGATAGATTATTTGAATCAGAGGTGTTGAATTGGCTATCCATGAGCTGATGTTTCATTCTCAGGGGTTCATCCAATTCGTTCAGGACTTTAAAATCTGTCATTGCTTGTGTAGCATTAGTGCCAGTTAAGGTGAAATGTTGAGCAATTCCAGGGGTTCCGCTGTAAATGGTATAGGTTCGAGTTGCATTCATATTTTGAACTTGTTGAGCATAGTTATCCTTGAAGTCAGAATTGGCCACTGCTCTAATAACAGCTCTAACTGGACCATAAGTCATAATTTCAATAGTATCGGGTCCGCGACCACCTACTTGCCATCCTTCATCTGCATCTTGGAAAAGTGCTTGAGCCCATCGCCATCTCCAGTTGGTAGCTGCTTTATGGAAACCGCCTACGGCATCCCAATTCTCAGCTTTCAGAATGACATGTTTCCACGTCCCATGTCTCCAATCTGCTGCAACCTGTAAACAAAGAACACCCCAATCTGTTTCTACCCAAATGACATCTCCAAGTGAATGTACATCATTGGCTAATGCTGTACCATTCATTAAGAGGGCAGAAGACCAATCAGGAAGATAATCAGAGTATGTTTCGCTATAATTACCTTGAGTCATTGTGATTGATGTAGTTTGATCATTTGTATCTCCTGATGAACTTGCTTCTACTTCAAAAGTTTGTTCACCACTAGCGGCGATCGCGGCGGGAAGTTGGAAGACTAACTCACCAAGATCAACGTCATATTGTGTGGGAAGCTCTGTGTCACCATCCATAACAACCGCAGTTGCTAAGGCGAAATCGCCTGAAAATTCTGAATCAGCCATAATAATAGGCGTTCCGGCGGCTAATCCATCACTACCTGCTGTAACAACAATAGTAACTGCATTCCATGCAGAAACTGAAGCTGTTCCAGTTTGAGGGGATTGCATAAATAATACTAGGATAAATAGACCTAGTGATAAGATCTGAATCTTTTTCTTTTGCATTTTAAAAACCAATCAGTTTCTTGATAGCTTTAGAATTCGAAATATTTTCCTCTAAAGAATAGAAATAACACACAAACGTGTTTTCTATTAACAGACTCAATCATTTTTTATCTTTTTTAAGTATAACTCCAATATTCTTCTTTTTTTCATCATCATATGGGTGAATCATATGGGTTGGAAAAATTATTATCTTATTGTCCCCATTTGACCGTTTTTCCCCCAAGAATAATAAAAAAAAACGTTTATTCTTGAAGAGGAGAACTTGCGATAGATTTGAATTTCACTTGATTGATTTAAGATTACAACCAGTTTTATTAAAAATAAGGAAAAAAGAAGAAGGCCAGTCCCCTGATTCTTCTTCTCAATCTACTTCGTCGTATTTCAATCTATGAAGTGCTCCGGATTTTAGAGCTAGAATTACAGCAGCAATTAGCACTCCACCTCCAAGAAACAGTGGCACTAGTCCCTGTCCAGGGGAATATTCTACTGCAACGGTATAACTGTAAACCTCTGAAGTATTGAAATTTTCGGGGGTAGCATCATCATAGGCAGTGATTTTGTACTCAACTGTTGTCCCCTGCTTTTGAGGAGGAATAGATGCTTTGTATAATCCATAGGCCATGTCCATTGGCACATCATACCATGTACCGTTGTGATTATAGAGTAATATCACAGAGGTGACTTCACCTTCATCGTCTTCAACTGAGGCACTAATATTCACCCTATCTCCACTACGAACAATATCAGAAGGATTTCTGGTAACAGAACCTATAATGGGGGGGAAAACATCTATACCACCACCCCAGCGTGCGGATGGAGGACTTTCTCCAGCAAGTGTGGAAGTTTCAAAGGTGGCTGAAATGAAGTAAGAACTGTATAGGTTCAAGGATGAGACATCAATTTCTGGAATACCCCATGTTTGGGAAGTAGGATCCCATACTAAACTACCAGTTAATTCCGTTTCTGACTTTTCTTTAAAGTTGAAAATTTTATAAGTTGCACTCGTGGCAGTAAGGTTTGTAACAAACTCAGCAACATCAGTGGCAAAAGCTGTAATATTTTCTACCTGCAATAAAGCATTGTCAAAGTCAAGTTCCACATCGGGTGAAGAAACAAAAAGATAATCAAAAGGAATGTCAGTTATGGAGATGATAGAGCTATTAAAACTGAATATGGGGTCAGGTCTCAAATATTCGTCATATTTATCTTCCATAAATTCAATTTTGTCCTGCCCTTGAAGGATATCACCATCGAATGGATGGTATCTTGTATTAAATGGAAACTGTGCTGCTGAATACATGTTCTTTACACCTTCAGTTGAAGCACTCCATTCAAGATTGCTGAAACCAGTCTCATCAAAAATGAACCCATATCCACGCTGGTCGTCATTTGGTTCCGCTAATGAGGGAGGAATGACTGTTGTGCCCTCCAATAATGCCTCGAGATACCACGGGGAATCAAAAATGTTTGCATTAATTTTATGAATATCAGTGTCATCTGGGCCCCGCATAACCCATCCTTCACCATAGCCTATATCTTCGGTATATCCTGGGATATATATTCCCTTATAAAGAGTTTGAGGTCTTCCACCACCCCATTCTCGGTTTTGGAATTCAAGAGAAAGATCGTCGATACTACCAGCGCTGGGGCCTGTAATGTCTAGTGAATAGTCAAGATAGGGTTGATTAACATAGACATCATACGTGAATAAGCCAAATATATCTATTTGTGTCGTTGGTCCTCCAAATACACCTTTTACGTAGGGTTGGGTACTTTGTACAGTAATTCGGGCACGAATAGGGCCAGGGATCAATTCGACTAATTTTCCAGGATAGGGACGAGTAGCATATTGATTTTGCGAGGTGAACTCTTCAAATCGAGCAAAACGAGACCATTTCCAAACCTGAGAATCAATGGGGGGGGGGTCCCTTCTTTGTTTAATTATATCCCATCGGGACTCTCCTTGATCATCTAAAAGTGACAATTCATACATAGTCCCCGAAGACCATGCGGCTGCGATTAATACTGCCCCTTGTATGATCTCATTTCCAATGTAATATGCCCCGTCATTTGGGTCAATCATATCAGAATGAAGATCATCGATTGCCTTTAGTTTTGGATAAACAATGAGACTGCAGACTTCTGGAAAATATGGAGGAGGAAGATCCAAATCCAATAGGCTAAAGTAGACAATAAATTGAGCACTCTGGCCTATAGCTAGATTGACTGATTCTGGAAGTGCAAATAGCAATTCATCATTTTCTGAAAATCCTGTTATTCCATCGACATCATCTACTTGAGACGGGATTAATGAACCCTCATATGTGACATATGCAGCATTCCATTTAATATCATCTGTGCTTTCAGGTGTATTCATACCGAAAGAATCTATGGATACTGGTAGGTTAGAGGCTATTTCGTTCAATTTAATTATAATGACTGTAAATTCTGGTAAATCATGTGTGCCGGGAGCAGTCACATTAATGTTTACCTTGATCATCTCATCAGTTGCAACAGTTTTACTGACTATTCTCTTTTCAGCTATTGGAGAGAAATTCGATCTACTTTGGCCAATGTTAACTTGAGTCAGAAGAGACATTATTAAAACAATAAAGATTAAGGATTTTAACGATTTTTTCATGGGAATTCACCGCAAAGAAACAAGTAAGTTTTTTGTTTTATTGAACAAATTATGAAATAAGAGTTGTTTAAAAGAGTATTTCCTGTACAAAGTAATACGCCTTAAGGGGAACAAATGAATCTTAAACCCCAGACTAAGTCCATCAAAACACAATTAATCCTGATGAGTTTGTATGGTTGAATCTTACAGTGACGGCCTATTAGCTCCCTTTGCTAAGTACATGTCCAAGTACGGGGACTGGCAAATTTCCGATCTAGGGGCAAGTATTTTAGTTCCTAAATCAGGCTACCATTTTAATTCGATACTTGTTAGATCCAAACGACTTTCATATTCTTCTGATAAATCTTGGGAATTCACAGCCTCAGTAGTAATAATTGATAAAGAAAACTTCTCTTCTGAAAATATTCTTCTCTTTCAACGCCTTAAGGGATATGAATGTGAGCTAGAAAGAACAGGATTTGTTAGGAAAAATTATCGGTTCCACTCCTCTCCTTTTCTTGAATATTTACAGAATGAGAATACGAATGTATACATAAACTCATCATTAGTTGAAATTTTAAACCAAGAAAGCTCACTTTTGCAATGTATTCACAAAATTGTGCCAGATCAGTTATCAGTTCGGCTCTTCTCACAACCAATTATTACAAAAGATCTTGACGAATATTCTCGCAAATTTAAAGAAAGATACGAATCTCCCTCTGAACTTATTTGGAATATAAGTATTGAGAAATTTATTGATGTGATTTTTTCAAAAAAGAAATATTTTCAGACACTGGATCTAATCATCGAACTTTTAGAAGATATTTCTATCAACGTACAAAGAATTACAAAAGAAACTGAAGCCAGATTATAATATTACCGTTCTGAAAGACTGGCGCTAATTCTGCTTCTATCCGCCCTTCCTTTGTTGTTACATTTCTCTTGGTCTATTTGCCCATATTTGTTTGTTAATTACTTGACTGTTAATACCCCTATAATGGCAAAGCAATTGTATTTTTAATTAAGGACAAGAAAGTAGCCAGAGCAATTACAATCCCGACTCCTGCTCCTACACCAGCTAAAATAACTGCTCGATTTGTATTCCAGTTCTCCATACGAGTTTTAAGAATTTGGGCAAAGAGGGCACCTAAAAATGTTGTAAACGCATAAGGAATAACTGTTATAGTTCCCACAGAGAATGAAATAACTGATAGTGGGAGTATTGTTCCCCACTCTAGAAAATATAAGAAGAGTGTGATAATAAAAGCAATTCCGATAATAAGAGGATCAATGACTGCAGTTGGATTTGTAACAAAGGTGGCTATTTTACCAACCTCTAATGGCCAAAAAGGAGCTGGAAAAATAACAGAGGGAACCTGAGCAATCGAAAGAAGGGCCGATACCCAGAAGATACCAGCTATCCAAGCAACGAATGAGGCCAAGAAATGCGCTTTGATCAAGCTCCCTCTTTTGGTATAAGTTAAGTCGGCTGTTTTGAAAGTAGCTACCCATCCTGCTCCTCCTTGTGAAATCACTAAAGGTATAAACCAAATTTGGCCACCAATGGGCGCATTAGCTGCCACAAAAGCCGATTCTTTGACGTACGGTATAACTGGAAGGTTTGCTGTTATCCCAAAAGCATATGCCATAGTTAAAGAAGACAGAAAACTCCAACCCAGAGTTAGTATTATAAGAATAACAATCATTTGCTGTGAAAGATCAGGAATAAACAACCAAGCGACAGCTACAGAACCTAAAGTTCCCAATACAAAAAATCCAAACAAAACACTCAATTTTGGAGCCCCTCCTTCTAACTCTTCTCCCTTTCCTCTTGAAAGTTTTCTCAAATCCTTTATAGTGGTTATAAAGATCTTAGGATTACGTAATATTGGAATTAAAGCAGAACTCAAGAGTAATCCAATTGTCCACGGAAGCCAGAAATTTAGCTGGGAGTTATTAAATGTATCTATAAGTGACATACCTTTTTCCCATCCAATATCAATGTTATTTGCAACAAGTAATGGATTCACAAGAAAGTTAACGAAGAGTGATCCTATTAGAATGCTCACTACAACGCTCATAGGAAGAATAAATCCAGTGACAAAGAAAATAATGTCTGTTGCAATTCCAAATGTTGCACCATTCAAAAATCCTTCAACAGACGGCGTGAAATCAAACCAAGGAATGGGAATCAAAGTGATATCAAAAACTAACGGGAAAAAGTAGAGAATTAACCCCGCAAAACTTGCTATTATTGCACTGATGGAAAAAACTTGTAACTTCTTCTTATCCTCCCATGTGAGTGCTTTAGCTCTTTCGGCTTCAACTTCAGCTGTTGGAAACGGTAATACTTCAACTTTAGTGTATAAGTAGTTGAATACAATTCCGAGGGAAATATCAGTTGATTTGGCCAAAAGAGCAGTGATTATTAACAAACCCAACGGGAGGATAAACACTGGATTTAGTAAAGTTTCAAGAGGGCCAAAATATGCAGGGGCGAACCAATCAGGTATCAAAGCTGTGAGTGGAACACCGTTGATGATCTGAGAGCTAATAATAGGGTGGTGTCTTAAATAATAATTAAAGACTAAAAGTACAATCATTTCCATCCCAAGTGCTGTACTCGTAACATTAATTAGCATGAAGACTTCTTGTTTGCTTAGAGGATTATCAGCTAATTTAGCAAAAACAGCGAATAATACAATGGTTGTATTTAGAACAGCACCGATAAACCATTGATTAGTTACAAAATATAAGTAGATTGCAGCGGGTTGAATAATAACAGCGGAATAAACTATTGCTAGGCCAACTCGCCATGTAAATCCACTTTGATAGTTCTCTTTGGGTCCTTCAGTCTTTATCACCCCATCCTTGATTTCACTATTTTCACTCATATTTTGCAGCCCTCTGTATCATTGTTGTAAATTCGATCTGAACTTCTCAGATTTAAGTGCCTTTTCTTCTTTGGGAAGACTTCGCCAGATTAATAACTGTTTTCTAATACTATCAACGAATCGTCTAACAGAAGATTCCCAAGCTAATAGAATTCCTTCTTGCCGTACTAAATTAATTTCGAAAACATAATGATATTTGATCTCCTCAAGGTAGGTGAAAATATCGACCTTTTGTTTCAGACCTGCATCGAAAGGTGCCAAGTTAACAACTGCAGTCAGATGTTTTTCCTTTCTTTCTTGATCAGTCTCACTAGTTGAAATCTTTTGCGCAAAAAATGCTCCTCCAACACTTTCTGATTCAAAAATGAAGAAATATTCCCTTAAAAATTCAATGATCCCCTCTGCTTCCTGTTCAGTTGCAGCTACAAAGGGAAGAGGAATATTCCAAGTTTTACCATCATCTTCATAAGTTGTTTTTAACTCCCATGATCGTCGGACAGAAGGAACAGACATTTTTGCTGAAATTCTTAGTGGATATATTGTACTAAGGAGAATTCCACCCATTCCTAAACCTAAGGCAGAGACTATTGATCCTGACGAATAATTTATTGCTAAAGAATCGGGAAGAATTCCTAAAGTCGAAAGTATGACAGCAGATGTAATACCCATTAGATATCCTATCACAGAGCCAAGAATTGCATAAACTAGAAATTCTGCTAAGAATAGACCAGCAATATGAATTGGTGCCAATCCTAATGAGGTAAATGTATTTATTTCCTTTTTTGACTCGTACACAGTACTTACTGAAGTATTAATCATCAATAGGACGGCTATTAATAGTGGAATTCCGAGATCTCCTAAACCCTGCCCAAGACTTTGGAGCTGTCGTTTAAAAATCGTTACTTCATCATCAAACCCTACTCTAACCTGCAAGTTTCGGCCATAAGTTGAGGAAATTGTTCTAGCGATCTCCTCATATAAAAAAAGTTCATGAAAAGATTGGTTTGCTGCTGTAATCGAAATAGAGGAAAGGGTTCCTCCAAAAGACTTGACAGTATAAGCAGGTAATATAAAAGTATCATTTGCTAATATATGAACGTTTGGAGCTGGGGCATGATTGTTTTTGGGAGTCATTTTTTCGCCGTCGTAATCTTTGAGCCTTTCAAATCCATTAGAATCAATTATTCCAACAACCGTAAATTCTTGTCCAGCCCAAAAAACTGTTTCATTGATCGATACATCTAATTTATCACTGATATAATTAACTAGTGAACATTCTGAACTATTCGTGCTTGTAAACCATCGTCCAGCTATTAGCAATGTCTCGATAGGATGAAAATTCTGTTCAACAGCTGTCATACCTAATATTGCGGAACCTTCCCACTTCCTATCCCCCTCTGGAGTCTCAACTTTTACATAACCATTTGGGAAAGCTGATAAATCTGAGGGTGGATACAGCCACCATCGTGATGCGATTTGAATATCGTCTTCATATTTAACTTTTAAATTAGTGATTATTTCTTCTGGGAGTGGATATTCCCAATCCTTTGTCTTGATATAAATGCCATCATAGTCAATATTTTGGCTTTCTCCTTTTGAATATGTAGCAATTTGAGTAGTGGCAGATGTGAAAAGAGTTAAGGAAAAAGTAATGAGAACTATCCCTGATAAAGCAATGACTGTCCTTCCTTTTCGCTTTTTCATCCTTGAGATGCCTGTACTCATGGCTATTAACAAAGTCGAGGTTCGTGAAGTGTCAGCAAAATGTGATCCGAGTTGTTTGATACGTATACTCTTGAGGTAATCATAACCCTCCTGATAAATCATGAATAGGGCTGGAAATACAAATATTGTCGCTACTACGCCTAATATTATCATAGCAATATTCTTTGAGAGGTGCATTCCTGGATGGATTAAATAGAAAAATCCAAATCCAGCAGCATAGATTGCGCTAGTAGCTAATATTCGTTTCATACCGCTATCGAAATTAAATAATAATGCAGATAGTGCAAAAGCAAATGGTATTAGGAGAACAGCAAAGAATATAGATGTGGTGGTTCCATCCTGTATAACTTTTCTTGCTTGTCTAAAAGAATCATAAGCCCATGTCTGTGATTCGATTATTGTCGCAATCGACTGCGAATATTGATAATTGGTTTTCAAAACGTTTGCAGTGTTCAACAACTCAGAGGCAGTTTGATATGTAAGCTCAACTAAAGCATCATAAATATTATACTGACTGTACAATGAGATATACGTCTGAGTAATTGATAGGAAATCTCTTGCGGTAATAAATGAGGAGAAACCAAGATTTTTATACTCTCCCTGTCCTATTGTATAACCTTTTCCTCGTAAAGTTTGATTATCTGAATTTGTAGCATATACACCTAGTATTCCATCATTATATACTCCTACCGCAATAGAAGGAACATCTGGTTGTAGGAATACTAAACTCACGGTTTTTGAGCCAGTATATCCGTAAGAGAAGAACTGATTTCGTGTTTGCGGATCCAAGATCTTATAATCAAGGTTTTGGGCAGCACTGACTTGTGTAAATGGGTGGTAAATTCCAAAGATCCCTAGCGTGCTGCAATCAAAAACAGTGGGATTTACAGTTGTTTTGCGTTTTGTAAGTGCATTTGAATTTTTGAAATATTGGCCTTGCGTGCCGAGATCAATTGCTTTTATTAAATTTCCATCAGAATCAAATAAATATGCTTCAGCTACAAATTCTAGGGGATAATCGGGTTGTGATGATGAAACTCCTTGGATTTGGTAATAACCTGTTTTATCCGCTCTGGTAATGTAAGAGTATTCTCCAAAACTACTATCACGACTGTTGTAGGATCTGATTCTAACAAGAGCGTTTGGAACATTAATTAACCATGCATTTGTTTTATCATATTGTTTTACGAACCCTTCAATATATCCGTAACCAACATGAGCATTTGTGGCAACTTTTAATGAGAATTTTTTGTTTTCAAGGTTTTCTAAAATTGGATTAAGTTCTTCATCAATGATTAGTTGAGTTAAAGCACAAATGGTATACACTGCTTGATTTTTCAGATAATCATATTGCTTAGGGGAAATTTGTGTGTATAAATCGGTGGGTGTATTATATCTTAAGCGATGGGACTCTGACGTAAATAATGATAATCCTAATACATTAGATGCAATGAAAGGTTCATGATCACCAACAAAATTAATAGGGGCAATATCCCTAAACTCTTTGTTCGTAACATAAGATTTTACATTAAAAGAATAGCCCGATTCACTCATTATTTCATCTGTGTAAGTGAGAAGTAAATCTTCAGCAATATCTTTCAATTTCGTAATAAGTCGATTTCCTGTGGTATATTGGAGTTGGAATTTGTATAAGTAACCATATGGATTGATAGCTATTTTATCGTTAGTAGTCGAAAGATCGAATGAAAGAAATAGTTTTATCCCTTTGTTTAAATTTAAGGAGCTATAATTCTGATCCACGAAATTTCTTGCTCCAGCAGCCTGTTGATTATGTCCTGAAAGGGCTAAAAACATAATTGTTTTTTCAGGAACGATATTATTATCATTAATGATACGAATAAACTCTAACATAGTAGCAATGCCACAAGCTTCATCTGCACCAGGAGCGATAGATGGAACTATTGACGCTGAATCAAAATAAGCCGAGACAATAATAATATCTTCACTTTTACCAGGTAATAATCCTATCACATTCTTAGCAGCTATCGAAGTCCATTCCATATTGGAAAAAATCGTGACTTGTTGATCTCCTTGCATTGATAAGTTTTTTAATGTCGTAGCAGTCGTTTGGTTTTCAATATAGAGCCTTGGGAAGTGAAGTGGGATATCCAAAACTTTTTCTTCAGCTTCAAAGCGATTTGTGTCGTTAGTAGGTAGAAAAACAACTCCACTCGCTCCTAGACTCGCTACATTTATCCAATTGCCCAAGGAATTAAACTCAAGTACTACAATCGCATCTTCAATCTTTTTACCGTTTAAATCAGAATAGGAACCTGTACCTCCATAAATCAAGGTACCAGATGTTCCATTTGAAGAAATTTTGCTAGGATTGAGTGAATTAGGCATGAGAGTGTGTGCTGTGAAATTTTTTCCATTCACTTCAATCATAGTGTTTTTATCAATCGGAACTAAAAGAGGATAAGTAAGGAAAGAAGTATTCTCTAAGTTTTGACTGATAAAAAAATCTCGGATATAATTAGCTGCGTACTCATACCCGGGATATCCAGTAAACCGACTTTGATCAAACGTAGAGAAGTTTGTTATATGACTTTGTATATTTGCATAATAAGTTTCATTGATTTGGTCACTTAATCCTTCATATCCTGGAAATTCGTTTGTTTTAGAAATTGAGTTAAACATATCTAATTCTGTTTGATTATCAATTTGTTCTTCTCTATCTTCCTGAATATATCCATCCTCAAAGAAAACATGATTGCTTGCTACTAGGGAGAATAGGAAAAAAAAGAAGAATAAAATTCTGGCAAATTTCAAGATCATTATTCTCCTATTTTAATTACATGACTGGGTCTTCCATCAGATCTTGGTCTATTCTCAACTCTGCATTAATCTTTTTAAGAAGAAGAAAGCTACTCCTAAGATCGAAGCGATCCAAATCAAAAGGATTATACCGTTATAATATATAAATTCCATTGAGGAATTAAATATTATCATCGGAAAGATTGCTGGAATCATAATAGAGACCAGTGAAAAACCCCATATGCCAGCTGTACCTAAGAGATATCCTACAGCCGCAGGTAATAGAAATGTGGTGTACGCTCGTGTACCACCAATTCTTACTACTCCATATTTGAGAATATAGGCTATTAAGATGGGTAACCACCAATATCCACCGCGAAGGCTTAGAAGTATCGGAGCTGCGATTGGATTTAAAGGAAGCCAGGGGCTTCCTAGACGAATAATGTTTAACCCGATTGCGAAAACTATTCCTAAGATTGCCTGTCCCCAAATATCAACACGATAGCTAGTGAAATCCCAGAAACCTCCAGTTACTAATTCATAAGCTGATTCAGTATAATCGAAGTAGTGACCTGCTTCTCCTGACCATTCATTACTCAGACCATAGAAATAAGTTAAAATAGGCCAAGCTGTTAAACATAAGATAATTATGGCGGTTACTCCAATAGAATGACTAATGAAAATATCCCTAGTTCGTGTCTTCGTAATCCGAGCGATATTGTAAGACTCTAGTGCTGAAATTGCAGGGGAAGCAGGAGCGGCATCTCTCTGGAAGAATTGTATCCACAACGCTGTTACATAGAAACCAGGTTGATCTACCGGTTTTCCATCACTATCCGTTCCTATGAGAACTCGGACTGAATGCATGCCATGCAGATGAACATATCCCGGGTGACCAATTCCCATACCTGCTGTTTCCGCTCTAAGTCTTGCTCCTGCTACATATGCTATCAGGAGGAACAAGATGGCGTAAATACCACCAATCAAAGGTGCTCCACTTAGTAGTAAAGCCATTAAGAAGATTAGAGAACAGATGAACAATCCAATCCAAGCCGCACGATAAGGAATAGGTTCGTTTGACTCATCTATAACACTGGGATCCCAGATTGCTTTTATTGTTCTCCATAGATACCGACGTTGTAATATTATTGCCCAAAATGCGCACCCAAAAAGGATTCCCCATTCACCAAATGTGAAGAGAGACATTCCGCCACCTTTTGCGAATCCTAAATCAATATCTGGAGGTGATGCCCAAGGAGGCCCAGTAGGTGGCGCTATTAAACCTGCTTCTGTCTGAAATATCGGAATAAGCACCCAAAATAGTAAATAAAAAATTATTGACGATAGCAGGACATTTAAGGATACTAAAAGAAATACAGCGATCATTACTGGTTCGGGCCGTGACTCAAGATAAGCATTAGGCAGAAACTGACTTAAACCAAATAGCTGGCCGAAATCTATCCGCACTGCCCAAGCCTTCCCTGGTTTAATTCCTAAGAGATCGATATCTGCAAATATATCTCCCCATTCAGGATAAACTACTCTTAGAAACTCAAATGAAGACCAAATTATTCCTAGCAAAGCTCCAAAGGATAACCAAGTATACCTCCTATTCCTTTCATGAGGCTTGGCTAGTGGCGCTTCTAAAAGTTCTTGAACAGGCTGAGCAAGTGGAAAAGCTAGTCTTTCTACATCAATCCAAGGTTTTCTAAAGATTTGTATTAAGAATAGACACATGAAAGCCCAAGCAAAAGACGTTATTGCCCAAAATAGAAGTGGTAGTAACCATTGACCAAGATCAGGAAAACCACCGCCATCAAACGCCGCATAATACTCATCAGGTGACGTAGGTCCCCAGAAAAATGGTGCAAAATTCGAGGGTGGAGGTGATTCGCCCCGTAGAGGATACATGGCGTTTAATAATAATCTTCCAGCAAGAAATCCAGAATTAGTTATGGGAATACCAACGACTAATAAACCCCAAATAAATGTCAATTCTTGACGGGTTAGTTTTAAACCTCTTATTCGTACTCTTTCAAGAGCTTGAAGACCGAAAATTAACAGGAAGAAAGGGAAGAGGATACTCATTTCCTCTATAAAAATATGTGGAGCTTCTCCAAAGTTACCAGCAAAAATACTCATTAGTCCCCATAATAATAGGATCACTAATCCAATAAATAACGATTTTTTTGTTAATCCAGTTTGAGGTTGATCTAGTTCCTCTAATTCAGTTGATTTCTCTATTTTTTCAGCGTCTGAACTCATTTGAATCACACAAACCTGATAGGAAGGGCAAATGTTAAAAATTAATTAGCTCGTAGGAACGATATTAGTGTGTTAAAAAACCTTTACCCCAGATAACAAAACCAATCAAAAAAAGCTTCATGCCGTTGAAATAAAAAACCAAGTTTTTCGATAAGTTCTTCAATTCTTAGGTAATAACGAGCTAGGTTCCAATTATTCTATATCCCAATAATTTACTAAAAACGAATATGCTCATTTATACGGGTAAGGACTTACTCTACTGAATAGAAATTTTAAGATAAAATTTGAGTCGATAATTCTCATGGAATCAATCCAAAACAAGTTTTTGGTAACGGAACATCAGTCAATTTTGTTGAAAAAAGAAAAAAACCACTTTATAATATTCTTACAGCTTAGAATAAAAGACAAATGGCAAGAAAGTGCAAAAATACCTCTCATAACATTAGAAAATGGAATATCAATTTGTGCAGCTGATTTTCTTCCCAGTACTGCAAAAAAAAATCACTCACTTCTCCAGCTTGAAAATAAAAGAGATGTAGGATTTACAATATCTACAGAGATTGAAACTCAGAACAATATTCATCCTTGGATTCATTTTACAACTAAAATAAAATTCAACAAAGATTATACATTTTATAAAACTGGTCCTGAGATAAAAATCCATCTTATACCGAAAATTCATCTTTCAAAAAATGTGGTGACTATTCAACAGCCAAGTCGACATACTCCTCCTACTAACGAGTGGAAATCAAATGATATGCCAGCCGCGGCAGTTTGGAATCCCGAATCAAAAGTTCAAACATTTTTCTTTATGAATTTTTCAAAAATGGAATGGATGTCACCAAAAAACATAGAGCGATTTTCAATCTATGAATGTGGTGTTCATTCAAGTGGAACAATTGGTTTAATACATAGGATTCCCCTTAAATCGTCAATAACATTTCCGAAAGGGTCAACAATAGTGTTTGACTATTATATTACACAGGAATACTGTGAAGTACAACCAAACCAATGGGATTTGATGGAGAATCTTATTACTCGATGTTTTTCATTAATTCCAGGACAAGTTCCCTATCCAAAAGAAGGGTTAAATTGGACAGAATTTTCTAAGGGATGCATTGATGATCTTTTGAAAGAAAAATATTGTTGGGTTGATCCAAAATCTCCTAAATATTATGCTTATGTAATGGATGACTCAGAACTTCAACGAAGAGAAGCAATAGGAAGATCAAATGTATTTGAAACAATGACATTACTCTCACTTCTTCCGCCTTGGATCTTATACTTAACTCTAAATCCTAGTAATTCTCAAGAAAATCATGTTCGTCGAATGTATAGGACTTTAAATCACTTTATTGACCCTGCCTCAAATTTTTTTTATAATAATATAGATTATTACCCTGACAAAGGCCATACTATAATTAAAGCAACAGAATATTCAATTGGAGATTCGTGGTACTTTTTTGAGCCTATTTTAAGGTTAGGTTGGGTAGTACGACTCTTCCCTTTGCTTTCCAATAGTCAAAGTTATCTCGAAACGTTTAGAAATATGGTAAAAAAATCTATGGAGTTCGTTAAAAAGCATAATTATGAAATTACTGCTTTTTATGATCCATTTACTCTTAAACCACTTTACGAAGTTCTGGATGATGATGAACAAAGAGAAATACTCTTGAAGAGATCTAGGGGTGAACAGGACATAATTTGGAAACGAAAAGCAAAAAATTACGCCTGCCTTGGCATCCATTTATATATTGTAATCGAAGCTTACCATCTCTTTCAAAAAAGTCAATATCTTGACGAAGCAATCAAAAGCGCGAAGAAACTGGCCGAATTTTCTCCAGACACATTATTTTGGGAACCTTTTGAGATAGCTTATGCTGTGTCAGGATTTGCTGAACTTGCTAGTATTTCAAAAGATTATACATACTTAGAAATAGCGAGGAAGTTCTTATTTAATGAATTAAGAATGTTTTACTGGTATAATGACAATTCATTTGATTGGAAGGGTAAACGATCTAATTTAGGATTGCCTATGGCATGTATAGGTATTCGATATCCTGCTGTAAAAGAAAATATTGAATCAGTCCTCCCATGGTTAATATTTTTGAAAACAGCTTTAAAGGAAGAGAAAATTCAGATCTTGCCTAGAGGTGCCATGAAAATCATGAATCTCATCAGGATTAATACTTTCTATTTTTTCTCAAACGTCTTATCAGAGGAATTTATTTATCCATCGAGAAGAAACACCCCTTGTCCATATATTCCATTTGAAGATCTTGAGATGCTGGAAACACCCCCGCATTTTTCCGCTTCCCAGGAATATTCCAAAAAAGGTGCACGGTCAGGCACTTTGGGAAGGGAGATATACGGTGCAGGGGAAATAATATATCTTTATTTAATGTTTGAGGCATTAGCCAAAAGTATCAAGCCTGATATAATGGTTTTAAATCTAGATCTTTTCGATTTTCCTTTGATGGACATTTTTCCTCCTAAGAAACTAAACTTCATTATTTATAATCCGTTAGTTGAACACACTAACTGTCAGATCACTTTTTATCCAAGAGATTATGAAAACTATGAGATGAGGATTCAAACACTTAGCAGAGTCAAGAGAACAAATGTCCTCACTCTCTCAAAAAAAGAGCTGAATACTGGAATAAAATTTGATCTACATGAAGGAGAAATTTTCTATGTCGTGCTTACCCCAATCGAGAAATGTCCTTAAGGGATGGATCGAATAAATTATCCACGGCTTCTTGACATACGCTGTCCATAAATTGCAGTCACTACTATTAATATGAGTAACCCAATTTCAATGAGAAATAATAATAATTCACCAATTGCATCCATCACAGGAGTACTATAAATAGCAAGTAGTAGAGCTAATACAACGCATACACCTGCAATAATATCACTATTTTCTGCCAAAATTTACTCACCAAATTTTGTATTTAACGTGTTTTTTTGAATATATTCTGTCAACTTTTAAGTTTTTTCCTGAAGAAAATTCTTTATAGAGTGTTAATATGAAGGAATAGTCACATCTTCAGAAGATATCGACACATCAATTCTTTTTTGGGTTCTTGTTATAACACCGTCTCGTAACCACGAAATCTTATCAGCAATATCGATTAATTTCAAGTCATGAGTCGAATTTATCACTGTAACACCAGTTTCATGACAAATTTTTCTTAATAATTCGACTATGGAAAATCCTGTTTTTAAATCTAGATTTCCAGTTGGTTCGTCTGCTAAGACAAGACTTGGCTCCCCTGCAAGTGCACGAGCGATGGCGACTCGCTGTTGTTGTCCTCCAGACAATTCATCTGGTGTGTGGTTCATTCGATCCTCTAAACCAACGCGTTTTAATATTTCTTTTGCTCTTTTTCTTCGTTCTTCTCGAGGATAATTCTGAAATATTAATGGTAGAGTAACATTCTCCAAGGCTGTTATTACTGGTACTAAATTAAATGTTTGAAAGATAAATCCGATTTTATATGCTCTCAAGGAAGCTAGTTGTTTTTGAGTCAGATTAGAAAGAGGAACCCCCTCAAAGTAGACCTCACCTTCCGAAGGAACGTCTAGTGCACCAACCATATTGAGAAATGTTGTTTTTCCTGATCCAGATGGACCCATGATAACATGAAACTCACCGCGTGGGATAGAAAGGGAAATTCCGTTTAATGCCTTGACTTCCTGACTTCCCAGTTGATAAGTTTTTACTACATTCTCCATCTGTATGGTAATATCTTCTGACAACTTTTTCACTCCATTACGTCATTGCGTCTACTTGAATATCAGCTCTGTCTTCAATTCTATCTACTTTTCCATCTCGAATCCAGATAATTCTGTCACTAATGCTAATCATTTTCAGATCATGTGTAGCAGACACAATTGTCGTTCCTTGTTCTTCGTTGAGCCTTTTGAGCAACCCGATTATTTCCAATCCTGTTGCTAAATCGAGGTTCGCAGTCGGTTCATCTGCTAGTATGATTGCAGGATCATTGGCTAGAGCTCGAGCTATTGCCACTCGCTGTTGCTGTCCCCCCGATAACTGACCTGGCTTATTCTTAGCTCGATCTTCTAAGCCCACCATTTTTAAAATTTCTTTTGATTTCTTCTTTCTATCCTCTCTTGGAACACCAGCAAATACCATTGGAATTTCAATATTTTCCTGTGCAGAAAAGGCAAGTAGTAAGTTAAATGTCTGAAAGATATATCCAATTTTCCGATTCCTCAACCATGCTAATTCATAGGCATCCAATTCAGCTATGTCTACTTGGTCTATGTAAATTTCGCCACTAGTAACTGTATCTAAACCACCAATAGCATTGAAAATGGTACTTTTTCCCGATCCAGATGGACCCATTATAGAAACATATTCCTCTCGTTTGATCTTAAATGAAACTCCCTGAAGAGCATGGATTATAACCTTTCCTAAAGTATATTCCTTGTATACATCATCTATTTCAACGACGAATTCTTCTAAACTCATAAATTAACCGCCATACTAGTTTTCGTATCTTAAAGCTTCCGCTGGTGATAGTTTAGAAGCTCTACGAGCAGGAATGAATGTAGCGAGTGAAGTTAATACTATTGCAAGGACAATACAAGCCAATAAAAGCAATATCAGAGAGGTGATATTCGACTCTAGGAGGACGGATAACTCCTGTAATGAAGCTCGATTTAAATTAATTCCAATTCCCATTCCTATGCCGATAATTCCTCCAAGGAAACCTCCCAATATTCCTAAAAGTAAGGCTTCTACTATAAATAACCGAACAATGTGACTATCTAATCCTCCAATACATTTGTAAACCCCAATTTCTTTTACTCTTTCGTTAACAGCCATCAGCATTGAGTTGGTTATTCCTCCAAAAGCAACTATTAATGAAATCCCTACTAACCAATATTGATATGCTTCTACACCTGATCCAGTCTGTAACCAATCTAAAATAAGTGAATTTGTTAATAATGCAGCCATAAATGCGATTCCTAGTATAATTCCTAAGGCTGTTATAACAGAACGGAAAAATCGTCTTTTAATATTTGAATAAGATAAATAAAAAACCTCAGAGATTGAAAATTTGGGTTCTGGTAAATCTAAGCTCACGTAATTACTTCCTCAGAAATTGATTGTACCTTTTCTTCATCTGTACTTTTCATAACTTTCTGCCATTGAACTAGCTTTTCTGTAATATCAACTAGATGCTGTTTGAGAATTTCAACAGTCCTATCTTCGGACATTCTTGTCGCGTTCCATGTCACATATGGGGCATAGAATTTACCTTTTTCTAAAATAACTTTTTTGGCTTTGTCAATACTAAATTTCAAGTACCCTAGCTCTCTCAAATAGCAATAATCATTTTTACATAGAATATCGATCTCTCCTCCTTCACCAAATTCTTTTTTCAAATACAGAAGAGAATAGTCCGAATAATCATGGATTGTTCGGCCACAGGGACATTGAATGGTGCTTTCAGACATCATTTTCTTTTCCTTGGATTATTCAAGAAGTTTGTTTATTATTAAATTCACGGGTTAATTTACTTTTGGAGTATCTCAATTCCCAAGTTAATTTTAGGGATTTATTAAAATCTTATTCACATTATCTACATGGCTTTTTATAAGAGAAATGGCTTCTTCAATCCTCTTTATTGGGAATTCATGAGAAATAATTGGAATAGGTGTTAGTATATCCTTAGATAGTAAGTCTAAAGCTCTCATGTTTGTATTGGGATTAGTAAAACTTCCAAAAATTGAAATTTCATTAGAATATAGTCTGTGAATATCCAAATCTATAGTTGATAAAGGATCAGCGACCCCAAAAATCAATGCTTTTCCTCCTTTGTTCAGGCTACCAATCGCTTGCTTTGCAGTATTTGATAATCCCACACACTCTATCGCAACATCCACTCCTTTATCACATGTCTCGGAATTAATAATTGGGACTATTTCATCGCTTAATGGATTTAATATCACATCTGCTCCAATTTTTCTGGCTAAATTTCTTCGAGAATTTACAGGCTCGCTTACTATTACCTTACAAGACGTAGTTGCTTTTATAACAGAGAGCATCAATAAACCAATGGGTCCGCAGCCAATAATAAAGACAACATCTGAATCCATTATCGTCATATTGTTTAAGCCATGTAAACAGCAAGCAAGTGGTTCCATAAACGCAGCAGCTTTTAAAGAGACATTATCGGGAATTTTATAAGCAACGGTGCTTGGGCAAATGACATATTCTGCGAAAGCACCATTCAAGGTAACTCCTATCGCTTCCCATGCCACACAGAAATGTTTTCGATTCTTTTCGCAATAATAACATAATTTCTTCTGTAAGTCATAACAGGACAAATTCGGATTAATTGCTACTCTATCACCAATTTTCAGGTCATTCTTTACCTTGGAACCGACCTTAATTATTTCTCCTGAAAATTCATGACCAGGCACTAATGGATAGTTTGCAAAAGGTACTTTTCCATCATAAAGGTGAATATCCGTTCCACAGAGTCCACAATATGCTGTTTTTACCAGAATTTCTGATTCTTTTATCTTGGGAATATCAATCGTTTGAAGATTAATGCTTTTTGGCTCAGTAAATAGAGCAACGTTATTTAACAACCCTAATAAACCTCTATTTCATCTTCCAATAGTTACCTTTCCTCAGAGTCTTTATAGGAGTGGATCTTAATATGGACTTTAAAACCATCGGTTGGCAGGATATAGTCTTAAATGTCCCAGATGAATGGGAAATGGTGTTTGCAACGAAAACACAGAAGAGGAAAGGCAAAGAGATGACGGGTTATTTTGGTTTTCGTACTACAGAAAAAAAAATATTGGAATTTCGCTGGGTCGAAGTTGAGAAGGGGAAAACCCCTGATTTAGATGTTGTAATTGATGATTATTTCAAGACTATTCTGAAAGAGCGAAAGAAAATCAAGAAACGTACCGAAAGTGGAATTAAGGTTAATGATCATTCGGCTAAAACATTATACTGGATAACTGAGGATATGACACTACACGGTTATATCGTAGTATGGAATTGTGATGTACTAAAAAGATTAATCATAATGCAAAGCCAATTTTCAAGCGATCAAGCTAATAAAATTAAAGCTAACATCATGCAAATCCTTGAAACAATAAATTGTCATCCAATAGACTATGAGAGTAAATGGATTGCACCAAATCTGACCGTTATGACCCCACGATCAATGAACCTAGTTAAACAGTCTTTTCTAGTAGGATTAACGTTTTTCCAGCTTCGATATAAGTCTCTAGATATGTATTGTTATAGATTGGGTTTAGCAAACCAAAAAATTAACTCTATTGATGAGTTACCAGTGTGGTTCATGAATTATTATCCAAAAAAGCTCCCTAGGATCCCTTCAGGTTTTAGACCGAGTGAAAGTGAATTCAGCAAAAAGAAAATAGGGCAAACAGAGGGAGTTTTATGGCAGTATAACAAGAATATTCAGAAAAGAAAACTCCCATTGAGGTCAGGATCCGAATTTCAAGGGTATTTTTGGCAAAGTGAAGAAAAAAATGATATCTACTGTTTAATTTTCAAGTATAAAACTCAGACTTCAACGTATAAGCATATTAGACGAATAATTGAGAATGTAGTAAAGTTTGCAATCACCAAGAATTGAATGATTACTCTGTAAGACAAGCTAATCCAGAGAAATTTCGTCAACTTTTTTGTCCTTCGAATCAGTCCCTTCAATCATATCTTGAGGAATTTGCCAACCAATTAAGTGTCGTGTGTTAAGTAACGTCAGGTATTTTGCAACTGCTGTTTCTGTCTCAGTTAGCGTTAATTTAAATGTTTCTTGAAATTTTCGAATGATCTGCTTAACTGTATTATTTCCATTACATAATTCGAATGTAAATTTACCCAGTTTATCTAATTGGATTTTCCTATAATTTGGTGAAGGAATTAATCTTCTTCTTATCGATTTTTTCTTAAATTGTGCAATATTAACTTCTAATAATAAGCCATCTTCTTTTTCTTTTAAAACAGTGAGGAATGTACTTTGAATAGGTTTTAATGAAAAAAATTCCTCTTTGGTAACATGAAGAACTTTCTTCTCCAGTTTACTTGTTTTTTCCAAAGATGATTTTTTGGATGATGCCATTTGAGATCACTTAACTGAAATAACTGAGATTTTATGCTCATTAATTATTGTACAAACCAGTAAATTAATAATTAATAAGCAGTTTGTAAGTTTTTTATGCTAAACAGAACGGTAATTTCAAATTGGCTCTTTAGTCCAATAGATAGGACTCAAAAAGAGAGTATTTTGAATTTAATCACTAAAAATATCACCCCCTCCTCCTTACCATTGAAATTATTGAAATTTACTGTACCAGGAACTTTACAGTCGAATATCGTAAGACACATGGGTCTAGATCCTTATTATGAAAAAAATATGGAAAATTTCAAGAAATATGAGGAAATGATTTTAGTTTTGTTTACTGAGGTTAATATTGAGTACTTTGATGAGAGAAACATACTAACCTTTGACTATATCGATACAGTGTGTGATGTTTACCTAAATGGTAACTTGATTAAACAAACAAGAAGTGCTCACATGGTTATCAAAGTTGAACTCCCATTAGAGTATTTGAAAAAGGGAATCAATTCAATAAGTCTTTTTATTTATCCTCCTCTTCCTGAAACAAAGAAAACTGATTATACCCAGAAACTTGATGAAAGGGTTATCTTTCGAAAACCTACTTATAATTATGGATGGGATTTTGCCCCTCGGTCACTTACAAAAGGTATAGGAAAGGTTACGCTAACTAGAACGGGATTAATTGAAATTTCAGATATTTTTATCTATACATTAGAAATCCAAAAAGAAAATTGTTTGCAGTTTCTTGAATGGGAAATACATAGTGAAGTTGAGGATGAATTACCAATCACGATACAAGTATTTGAACCAGAAGATAACAAAATATGCTACAACGATCAATCTCTTTATGCACTAACTAAAGGTGTGAATAAATACCAGACCAAAGTTGTACTCAATGACCCAAGACTGTGGTGGCCAAATGGGTGCGGCGCTCAACATTTGTATAAGATAAAACTTACAGTTGAAGGAATTAATGAGAGCAAGGAGCGTTTGTTTGGCATTAGATTGGTTAAACTAATCCTAAACCATGAATTAGAGAATCGTTTTACTTTTGAGATAAATAGTGAAATGATTTATGCGAAGGGAGCAAATTGGGTTCCAACTGATGCGTTGCTCAATTATTGTGAAGATGAGAAATACTCGAATTTAATCCAAATGGCAAAAAAGGCGAATTTTAATATGCTAAGGATTTGGGGAGGTGGAGTTGTTGAGAGAGAGAAATTTTATGAACTATGTGACAGTCTAGGAATAATGATCTGGCACGATTTCCAATTTGCTTGTAGTATATATCCTGAGACTGATAAATTTCTGACGCAAGTAGAGGCAGAGGTTCAACAAATAATTAAAAGGTTAAGAAACCACCCTTCGATTGTCTTATGGTGTGGAAACAACGAAAATGAGTGGATTGACTTTCAAAAAATTCCGCTCAAGGACAGGAAGGAGAAAAAAATCGGAGAAAAATTACATCTTTTGAAAAAAAGGCTTTGTTCGAATTTAGATCCTTCTCGACCGTATTGGAGATCTAGTCCTTGGAGTCCTTCAGCTGAAAATGAGTATACGTTCGATCCCAACTCTCAAGAAGAAGGTAATTCTCATAATTGGGAAGTTTGGCATGGAGTGAACCAACCCAATTTAGAACCTCCTACTTATGAGCAGTATGGGATATTTAAATCAAGATTTGTGTCTGAGTTTGGTATCCAGAGCTTTCCTTCAAAATCCACCCTCTCAAAAATATTAAGTAAAACTAGCCAAAGTCAGCCAAATGATATATGGAAATTTCATAATTTGGTTTTAGACAAAATAAATGTAAATATTAGTAAATTTGGAAAGCCTGAAACTATTAATGAGTGGATTCTCTATTCACAGACAGCTCAAGCGTTTGCAATGAAATTTGCCATTGAAATTTGGAGATCACGGAAGTTTAAAAATAGTGGGTCATTAATATGGCAATTTAATGAACCTTGGCCTACTATCTGTTGGTCATTAATTGATTATTATGGAGTTCCGAAGATGGCATATTGGTATACCAAAAATGCATATTCTCCAGTATTAGTTTCTTATAATAAGAATGAACAGAAGATTATCTTAATAAATGACACATTTACAAAGATATCAGGGGTATTAAAAATATCTACTATTAAGTTACCGGGAAGGATGACTCAGAACATGAATTATGAGCTGTCGATTAAAGGAAATGGTACCATACAGCTTGAATATCCGCTAAATGAACAGAATAAAGATGATATTGTAATAATGGACTTTAAATCCAATATTGGTAGTTTTAACAATTTTTTCTTGTTAAATGACCCTGTGAATCTCAAATTTGGTAAACCCAAGGTGAAATTTGATATTAATGCTGATGAAAACACAATAACTTTCATTTCTAATGTTTTTACTTTCTTAGTAACAATCTCGTGGGAACTACGACCTCAAGATAATTGTTTCAATTTATTACCAAACGAAACATACAGTATTAAGGTTGAGAACCTACCAGAAGATGATTCTAAGTTCTTTAGTACTTGGGCAGATAATAGAATGAGTTAATAATCGGGGTAAACACCCAAGAAAAATGAAGAATTTTAAATAATTTTGATTAAGGCTCAACAAATTCATTCTGTTCATGCTTTGGTCAATTTTCTGATCATTAATTCTTACGAAAAAGGTTGACAATAATGGTTTCTTTAACAAGATATACTAAAAATCCTATCATTGTACCCAATAAAAATCATGATTGGGAAAAAGGGGGAGTTTTCAATTGTGCTGCAACTATGTACAATGACCAAGTAGCATTGCTTTATCGTGCAATTGGGAATTATGAAACATATATTTCGACATTCGGTCTGGCTCTGAGTAAAGACGGTTATAATTTCGAGCAGTTTGCAGAACCAAATATGATCCCTGAAGCAGAGTATGAAAAATTCGGGATTGAAGATCCTCGTATTACGTTTTTAGATGAAAAATACTATATTACCTATACTGCGGTCAAAACATTGATACCTGTGGGTGATGTAGAATTTCATATTGGTATTGCCTCAACCCTTGATTTTAAGAACTATGAAAGGCATGGAACAATAATTAATGAATATCGTGATAAGGATGGAGTTCTCTTTCCTGAAAAAATCAATGGGAGATATGTCTTGATGCATCGTGCTCCTGAACCGGATATGTGGATAGCTTATTCGAAAGATTTAAAAAATTGGACAGATCATACAAAATTTTTCGCACCTATAGAGAATACTTGGCAGGATTTCAAGGTCGGAGCTGGTGCGCCACCAATCAAGACAGAAGAAGGGTGGCTAGAATTCTACCATGGTGTTGACAAAAACCTACATTATAGTTTGGGTGCAATGTTATTAGATTTAAATGAGCCCAGTAAGATTATATCTATAATAGAAGAGCCAATTTTAAGTCCAGAAGAAGATTACGAAATCCATGGCGATGTACCAAATGTTTGTTTCACCTGTGGAGTGGTGGAAAAGGAAAACAAGTATTTTGTATATTATGGGGGCGCAGATAAAGTCATTGGAGTTGCCACTATTGATAAATCTAAGCTAATGCAGGCTCTTTAGGGTTTTTTCCAAACATATTTGTGGGGTATTTTTTTGGCGATGAATCAACAGCTTTCTGAAAATAAGAATATTATTATTGCTGTATTACAAAGAAACAATAGATCTATGACATTGTTGGCTCTCAAGAAAGAATCAAAATTAGCCAACTTATATTTTTTTCAAGCTCTGAACGTTTTAAAGGAGAAAAAGATAATTAAAGAAGAAAAAAGGGCAAAATTAACAATAATTTCCTTCGTGCACTGATAATTATGTCATCAGGCATTCTTGGTTTGGAAATAATTGAATGAGTGAACTTTTGCACTTCTTGTCCTAATAGATAATTAATTCTATAGATTTTGCCTCAAATGGGGTTAAAGTAATTGTAAATCCTGAATCTTCCTTTTCTATTGTTGTTTCTGATACGGGTCGTTCAAGTAAGTCTACTTCTCGAACTAATTTAATCTTACTTTGAATAATTGAATTAAATTTTACCTGTATTTTGCCACCGACTCCTAATATTTCTACTATTCTAATTACTAGATTACCATTCGTTTTCCATTCATTCATTTTCAGAGCTGAGAGCATCGCTATAGCCGAATCAATTTCAATTAGGGATTTTCCTACAACTTGTGTTTTTTCTTCGTCTCTTTCAGAAGTTATTTTGAGAAGCTGTACAGGTTGATTAAATTCTTCTGCAGCTCGTCGAACAACAGGATTGGGTTTTTCATCTTGAGTAAGAAGTGAACCTCCCTTATGTGAAAGATAAGCATACTGACTACGAAGTGGACCAAGACCCGAATACTCAGGTACCTCTGTGCCGTATTTTTCCTTTCTTTTAGCTCGTTCTTCATGAACCCAGGCTTCTGGTGAAGCTGGAAAATAAGGTGGAGAACGTAGCATTGTGAGGGAGCTATCACCATTTGTGACACTAAAAGCATATTTATCTTGGCTAAGAGTAGCAATCCCCCATTCATTCGAGAGCGTACTTAAATCATAAAATTTATGACAAATTTTCTCAAATCGTGCTTTATCAGCGGGTGTTTCTGGAACTGTACTATGTTCTATAGCCCCAAACATCACATCAGTTGTGCAACGATTTGCATTAGTTGCTGATTGTAATCCCACTTTCAACATAACTTGGGGTTGCTGCCACTCGGCAATGTAATCAAGAAAAATTTCCTTTCGTCCCTTAAAAAGAGTATAACGCTGTGTGACTGAATTTTTTGGATTTCCTAAGGTTCTTTGTACTTCAATAGTAGCAAAAATGGGGCCTGCATCACGTAGAAAGATTTGTACATCTTGTGAATTAGATAGTTCAATTGGGTGGTTCCAGTATTCAGAGGTGAGATTCCAAGCTGGCCAAATATCGGATATATCCTCATAAGCCTCCGTCAAATTACTATTTGAACCCATTAGTAAATTTGCATTGTCTGCAACTGAAACATTAGTTAGAGAGAGGATACCACCAGTATTGGAGTCAAGTATGATACTAACTAATTCGTTATCTAAGCAATACTGTTCGGATTTTATTGCTTTACCATTATCCATCTCTACATTCAGAGAAAGATATCCTGGGGTAAGACTTGTTGCTGAGAGTCGTATGATTGTCCACCAACCTGCAGATCGGGCATCAAGCCATTCCTCTGGTTCTGCCGAGACTGGCTGCACAAGCTCAGTCATTTTGGTTGGATTAAAATATGTAAGAGTTGCCTTAGGAGGACACCCATCGTTATCAAGAGGGATTTTTCCTTTAACTATATCTATCGGGAGAAAAACCCTAGCATTTCGCTCCCAAGAGAGGGAATTAAACATCACAAATTGACATTTTTCGGTGGGGCCTTTCAACTTCCTACTAATATCATCCTTAATTAACTGTATTTTCTGATCAGAGGACAGCCAATCCTCGTGAACATCATCATATACCTCAGGAATCGATGTTCCAGGAAGTATATCATGAAATTGATTTTTAAGGAGAGTTTTCCAAATTATTTCGAGTTCTTCTGTGTGTGTTTGATTTGAGTTACTTTTGATGATAGAGTTTATCGTACTTAGGATTTCTGTTGAAATGAGTTTATTTTCAAATTCCCGATTCTTCTTTTTAACCTCAGCATGGACTGAAAAACATCCTCTATGATTCTCCAAATACAATTCATCGGCCCAAATAGGAAAACGATCCTTCCATTGTTCTATTTTCTGAAAGAATGTTTCTACTCGACTCCAATGAAATGTGTTACTTAATTCCACCAATGTGTTGGCCCGAGCGACTTCTTCATAAGTAGGCCCATGGCCTCCGTCACTCAAACCAAAGAATAATCCGATATGGGGAATGATCTCATCCTTTTCTACCCATTGGGTAAGATCAGTATAATCTCTTTCATAATTTCCCCGATATGTTACATTAGGTTTAAGAGGATGATGACCAACCTCAAATTTATCCCATTTGTCAAAAGAACCATAACTCATAGGAAAAATTCCAGTTTGAATTTGTGAGTGATCGACACCTTCCCAATAAAAGTTGCAAAATGGAAAATCGGTTTGTAAGTTCCACGATAACTTTGTTGTCCATATATATTCAGCTCCACTCTTCTTAAGAATTTGAGGTAGGCCAGCTGAATACCCAAATGAATCTAAAAACCATTCAACTTTTGGAAGACGGTTGAAATGCTTAAAGAAAAACCTTTGTCCATATAGTCGACTTCTAGTCATTGCCTCTCCACAGGGCATCATACAATCAGGTTCGACGTAAGATCCACCAACTAATTCTATTCCTCCTTTCTCAACACTTCTTTGAATATCTTTGAACAATACAGGATCATCTTCTAAAATCCACTCAAGTAGAATTGGTTCACTAAGAGCAAAGCAATATGATTTTGGAAAACGATTAGTATGAAAAACCGCTTTTTTGAAGGTTACAATTGATTTTTTCCTTGTTTGTTCAATTCTCCACAACCATGCAATATCAATGTGTGACTGTCCCACTAAATGAAACGACATTTTGGAATGAGGATACTTTCCAAATATGTCTTGATCCCATTTTTTGAGTTTATTGTTCATTTCCTTAATCATTTTATTTTTAGTTTCAGGATCGTCATGCCAACGATGAGCAACTTCCTCTGTATCTTCATCAGGCTCCTCTAAGGTTGGATCTTCTAACCTTTCACTCCCTGAATAGTGTCCGATACGATTTGGATTTATCTTGGAAAATTTCATGGTTCTTACGCACTCAATGATCAATATAGACATGATAAATCTTGTTATTGAGTGAAATGGAACTTAGATATTTAAGGAAACGGATGAAATTATCTGTAAAAGTCATTGACTTTTATAATTTAGAAATACTGTCAAATGCGTTCTGAATAGCCTGAGCCAGATCGGAGGCAGATGTACCGGGAGTTTCACATTCATTGTCATCCAAGAAAGAACCAATCTGATCAATAAGATCTCCTTTTTTTAGATCATGATTTAATAACGATTTTTCAAGCTTGGGCAGAACCGTGTCTGGAAGAATCCAAAAATCACCACTAATGAGAATGTCTGTGAGTATAGTATCATTAAACTCACAAATCACCGTTATTAACCCGCCCATAGATTTATACATCCCCTCAACCACATGTGCAGATCCGTGTATCTTTACTTTACTAGTAAGTTGTTTTCCTCGGGCCTTCACTTGGTAAAGCCAATCATCGGTTAAGTAAGTTTTTCTAAGATCCTCTATAAGCTCAAGAGTGCCTGGTTCAAACTGAGTTTCAACAAGACGAATATTAAAAGCTGTTTCAACCTGTTTGATATATTCCTTAATGATCGAATCACGAGGGGGAATATATCCTAATTCGTCTTGAAATGAGCTAATACCTGCTTCCAAAGATTTAATTACTTTATCGCGGAATTTCTCATTGGGAACTTTTAAAATTTGGGCCATTTCTTTCCGAGGAAAGTCTAAGATAAAATTACCAACTAAGATTTGAGCATTTTCAAGTAAGCCGGCACCATTACCAGAAATTTTACGATTATTGACAATTATATCGTTAACAGGTTTGTACTCCGCATCTATACCGAAATGGCGGTAGGTTTGAGCCACTGGTTCAAGTGTTCTTTCGAAGAACTTAGTTATATTCCTGGGAATAATCGTGGAATCAATATGGGAAATGATATTATAAAAAAGCTGATTTGAATCTAAAAGAACAGCCCCTCCTCCACAAGCACGGCGACTAATAGGAATTCCATGTTTCTTACAATAATCAATATCAACCACACGCTCAATAACTTGATGAAACCCACATACCACGATTGGATCAGTGGGCCAATCGATAATGATAAGATCACGAGTTTGTATCCCCCGACTTCTAGCTAATGCAGCAGCATGCCAAACTACTTGTGTATTTAAGCTATCATTCTCTCTAAGGATTATTAAGTCCCATTCTGGAATAGTTTGATTCATTACAGGTCAGATAATGTACTTCATACAATCAAGTTAAATGTCATTAGGAATTTATGAGGTAAAGACTTTGTGATAAAAGTGGGACAATATGGGCTCATTAAAGATTGTTTTTTTATCAGGTGGGACTGGTACCCCAAAATTACTACAAGGTATCAATTCTCTTATTGATCCTCGAGATATTACAGTTATTGGAAATACAGGGGATGATTGGCGATATTATGGTCTTTATGTCTCTCCTGATATTGACAGTATATTATTTACCTTGGCAAACCTGATAGATTCAACAAAGTGGTGGGGTATTCATAATGATACATTTAATATGGTAAAAATGTTACAAAATAACTTAAAAGAGGATGTTTGGTTCAATCTTGGAGATCAGGATGCAGGTCTATGTCTATTTCGGACGTGGTTATTAAACCAAGGTTTGTCTTTGACTGAGGCAACAAAACAACTTGCAAACCGTTTGAATATCAAATCAAGAATTCTTCCAATGGCTAACCAGCCAATTAGAACAATTATTCGTACTGAAAATGAGATTTTACATCTTCAAGAATACTGGGTAAGACACAAGGGAGATTTAGATGTACTCAATGTCTTTTTTGAGGGTGATTTGAGCATTACTACTTCTGAAGTCATTACTGCAATTGAATCAGCTGATTGCATAATTTTAGGCCCTAGCAATCCCGTTTCTTCCCTAGGACCAATTGTTGCAATCTCCCCTATTCGTGATGCCCTCCGAACCTCAAAAGCCCAAAAATTTGCGATTAGCCCAATTATTGGAAATGCGGCCCTTTCTGGCCCTACTGCCAAATTTCTTCATGCATGGAATTATGAAACTTCTCCGATTGTAGTCGTTAAACTTTTTCACGACTTTTTAGATGGCATTCTCTTACATGAATCTGACCGTAATCTTGAAAGTGCGACCCAAAAATTAGGAGTTAAAGCCTTATTTGGCAATATTATCATTAAAACTCAAACTGATGCACAGCAAATTCTAAACATCTTATTGGAAGAGTTTTAGAATGAAAATTTCCCCTTCACAAGTGATATTAGCAGGAATGGCTGGGATTACAAATGGAGAGTTTGCCGCTAGGTTTTATGACACAGGCTGTTTAGGAAAGGTGACAATTGGGGGATATTCAATCGGTAAAGAAATGATAAATGCTGCAGTTAAATCAACTCAACGGGGACGTACTGAATTTATGATGCAATTGGGAGAAGAGGCAGATTACATTGCTCATGAATTAGAAAATCTTACATCAATATCTAATACAATTGTAAATGTAAGGATAAATGATCCAGAAGACACTAAATCTTTTGCTAGAGAGCTCTCAGAAAGAATTTCCTCCAGTCCAATTATCGAAGTAAATGCTCATTGTAGACAACAAGAATTTGTAGAAAACGGAGGAGGCCAAAGTTTGATTTATCGGCCTGAAATATTATCTCACGTTCTATCAATTTTTAAATCCAAGGATTTTACTATTTCTTTAAAAATTCGTGGGAATACTGTAGATCCCCGTTCATTCGCTCAATTGGTTAATAATTGGGGAGTAGATTACTTGCACGTAGATTCTTATCAAACTGGAATGGCCGGTACAGATTTAAATCTTCTAACCAGCTTTGTGCGATTCAGCCAAACTGAAGTGATTGGTAATAATTCAGTAGTTGACCTAGAGAGTGCTGAGGCTATTTTAAAAACAGGTGCCGATTATTTTTCAGTAGCTCGAGCTGCAACAAAGAACAATAGTTTTTTTTGCTCCTTGGTAAAAGATTTTTAGGAATCTATTCGATTCTCCCAAATCAACAGATAATAGGTGTTGAGTAGCAAACGGCTTCAGATGTTTTAGTTTTAATTCCCATTAAGGAAATTACAAGAACAAAAATGCGTATTAAATCCACGCTGGCCTCAACACGAAATCACGCGATTGAAAGCTTAGTAAAAGCTATATTCAAGCAGACAATGAGAGTCGTTCAAAGGAGGGGTATATCTTTCGGCGTAATTTCCCCATCACAGGAAATAATAGATCTTAGCTTGGAACTAGGGGCTGACTTCACTTATATTGATGAAGGCACAGATTTAAACAAGGCCCTTTCTCAAGCAAGTAAAAAACTACCCCCGACACAAGCAGTACTTATTATAATGCCAGATCTTCCGTTTTTTTCTGTCAAATGTCTTCACGTATTATTGAAACGCGCTCAGAATGTAGAATTATTGATAGTTCCCTCAATTTCGGGGATAGGAGAGAAAAAGGGGACTGCTATGCTTTATATGAGACATCCTGAATTACTTCCATTCAGTTTTGGGTTGAAGAGTAAAAATAGATATGTCCAATCTGCACAAATGAATCATATAGAATTTGAAATATTAGATTTAGATCCATGCGCAAGAGATTTAGACACTCCCACCGATGTTAAGTATCTCCAAAATCATCTGTCATCTGTGAATGAACCTGAAAATTATAAAAAATTTCTTGAACAGATCTTTAATTAAATAAAGGATGGTCTATTCAATATAATTCATCAGAAATAAGAGTAAGAATCTTACAAGCCGATAGACTCTGAAATAAAATTATTAAACTAACTAAGTTAGCCTGTAAAAAGTTACAAATTCTGCTTATATTGCATTATCCACGGGTTTTTCGAATGGTTTCGGAGAAAAAAAGTATTTTAGTAGTTGATGACGAACCTGATACTCTTGAATTAATGCAGACAATCTTAAGACATGAAGGTTACGATGTACTCAAGGCCCTAAATGGTTCGGAAGCCTTAGAGGAAGTTAAGCAGAAACCCGATTTAATTCTTCTTGATATCAGAATGCCTGGAGAATTAAATGGTATAGAGGTTTGTAAACGATTAAAAACCGATCCTATACATAAATCTATTCCTATTATCATCTTCTCAGCAAAGGTTCTTGATCATCATATCGAAGAGGGGTTTCAAGCAGGGGCGGAAGAGTATGTGACAAAGCCATTCAGTTCTGCGGAATTACTTCGAATAATCGGGAAATATTTGCATAAAAATTAATTCGAATATTCGAGTAAGCTTTTTATTCTTGGTCCATAGAAATTTTCAATTGAAATAACACGCAGGGTAAATTTAGAGGAAACTAGGATGGTCAATATTGTGATATTAGCAGGAGGCGGAGGGGAACGCTTATGGCCAAAATCACGTAAAAACAAACCTAAACAATGTATTTCCCTTGATAGAGGCGTTTCATTGATCCAACAGACGTATCATAATGCCTGTAAGATTGTTGATTCAAAAAAAATTCATATTTCGACGCGGGATAGTCTTAAACAGCTAATTCGAGAACAATTGCCAGATGTAAATCTAATCGTCGAACCTTTAGGTCGAGATTCAGCCGCAGGCATTGGTTATGCTTGTTCACACTTATTGAATGATGATCAGAATGATGTAACCATTTTTATGGGAGCAGATTATTTTATACCAGATTTAACAAAATTTAAACTTGCGATAAACCCCGCCGTCAAATTAGCTGAACAAAATAAGATTGCACTAATAGGTATAAAACCACGTAGAGCTGAAACCCGCTTTGGATATATCGAACCAGGAAATAGATTGACTGCTACAACAGAAAATACATTTGAAGTGAATTCTTTCAAAGAAAAACCCACATCTTCTACAGCCCGAGAGTATATACGTCTTGGATATCTGTGGAATTCAGGAATGTTCATTGTAAAACCCTCTTTTCTATATCTGAGCTATAAAAAATTCATGCCAACTCTTTATGAGGGATTAGAAACAATTCGAAAAGAAAATTTTGATCCACAGGTAGCAAAAAAAGTATTTGAACCGTTATCGAAAGTTTCGATAGATTATGGAATTATGGAAAAGTCAAGTGATCTGGTAGTCGTTAAAGGAGATTTTGAATGGGATGATATTGGAACTTGGGATTCTCTAGACAGAATCATGGACAGAGATAATGAAGGTAATATAATTCAATCAGATTTCCTAGGTGTCGATGTGAAAAATAGTATAATATTCGGAGAAAAACCAATCGTCGGACTGGGTATTGAAGATTTGGTCATAATTGATACAAATGATTGCATTTTTGTGTGTAAAAAGGGGAGAGCTCACGAAATAAAGAAAATAATTACTAAACTTGAAGAACATCCAACTATGAATAAGCTTCTTAATTATAATGATTTCTCCTCATAATGTACGGATAAAAAACTAACGAAGAGTTTTAATTTGCTTCCGCATTTTAGACAACTCTTTGTGACGCATGTAAAACAAGACCAAAGAAAATAAAATGAAAATAATACCCAAGGATGAAAAAGTTTCTACTGTAGATATGAACTGATCAGCTAAAAGAGTTTTGACAAATAGATACATATACAAGATTAGACTAAAGAAAATAAATCCTATAACCCCAGAACCCACAGTGAAAAAGAGGAGGATTTTTGATCGTTTTTCCACGCTATTCCGATAACATCTTCCGCAGAGATAACCATATTTTTCCTTATCCCCATATTGGTTAGTCTTTACACCTCTAATCATAGACGGTACAGGAAAATGTTGTTTACATTCAAGACATTCTTTTTCTCGCAACAAAGACGATCAGGAGACAAAAAAAATGATGTTTGATGTAGGTTGTGGTAAAAAAATTTGCTAGGTCAGAGAAATCCTTTCTAAATGATGCACTGGTAGAACTCAGAAGGGATTTTTTAGTGGTTATTGATGGTGATTCATTGATCTGCATTTTAAAAGTGATACTCAAAGGGTTGATAATAGCTAGCGAATCAATGGATAGATATCGACATTTATGGACACACAGGACGAAGAGGAAGTTTAAGACAGCATACAGAACAACGAAAGAAACGGGGACAGAACATGAATTATAATAATGACTGGGGATTTAATTTGTCTCATTGGATTATAGATAAAACGATGGGCTAGTTAACCTATTAACGCTAAAATGAGGGAAAGGAACCCCGTTTGATCTGGAATGTAGGGTTGTAAACTATCTATTGAATAATAGCCAAATATAGACATTTATAGACAAATAGGAAAAGTGAATTTCAAGGGGAAAAGGGAAACAAAAAGCAATGGAACTTAGGAAGAGGGAGGAGAGACTAAAAGATATAATTAATAGAGAAATAAACAGATCTCATGAGATTATAGTTCCAGTGATGACCTAATTAACCTTTTAACAATAAAATAACGGAATATTAGCAATTTTGATTTAGATCACGTGGCCTCGTAGGTTTATAAGAAGAAAAGCGCGTAATCAATCAGTATTGCTATGTTATGTTAGTGAGTGCTAGTAAGGATGGTCAGGGATGCTCCGTACACGAGGATATAAGTACGAATTATGTGTAAATAACAAGGAACGGACGCTACTGACCAAATGTGCAGGTATATCACGATTTACCTGGAACTGGGGATTAGCCAGTCGAAAACAACGTTATCGCACGCAAACAGGTACAGCTCGTTATACCGATGCTATAAAACAACATAAAGAATTAAATCGCTTGAAAAACACTGATTTTCCCTGGATGTATGAGGTCTCGAAATGTGTCCCGCAAGAGGCCCTCCGCGACTTAGATCGTGGCTATCAGAATTTCTTCACCAATCATCAACAAAGAAAAAAGAACCGAACCATCCGCTATGTCGGATTGCCCAGATTCAAGAAAAAAGGCAAGTGTAAGGACAGCTTTCGATTGACGGGAGTGGTTCGCCTTTTTCCAGCGGTAAAACAGGTCCAATTACCTCGTTTGGGGAAATTACGGCTAAAAGAAACGCCAAATTTACCTGTATCGGCACGGATACTGAGTGCCACGATCTCTCGGACTGCGGATCGCTGGTCTGTGGCTCTTACCGTGAAAGAGGAACAACCGGATCGTAAACCAAACGGTGGCCCACTCGTTGCGTTGGATAAAGGATTATCCGTCTTTGCCGCCTTATCTTCTGGAATCCCCATCGCACGACCTAATTTCCTCCTCCGTCAAGCTCGGAAACAGTGTCGATTATCAAAAGCTCATTCACGGAAAGAGAACGGCTCAAATAATAAACGAAAGTCTGCCCTCCGCTTAGCGCAATTCTATCGTCGAATTACAAACCAACGGCATAATTTTTTGCATCAAACCTCTACCTATCTGGCTAAAAACCACAGCGTGATAGTTACCGAGGATTTATATGTCAAAGGATTAATGCAAAATAAGAAGCTGAGTAAATATTGGGCCGATCTTTCACATGGTCTGTTTCAGCGTTTCCTCGCATATAAGGCACCTTTCTATGGTTCTACGTTGATTGAGATCGATCGCTGGTTTCCTTCCTCGAAATTATGCTCTAATTGCCTGTATTACCAGCAGGATCTAACGTTAGCTGATCGGGTTTTTCATTGCCCGTTATGTGGGTTGGTATTAGATCGTGATCAGAATGCTGCGTGCAATGTAGCCAATTATTATGTTATCTATCGGTTCCGACTATTTCCGGTCGCCGAGAGTTCCGCGGAGACCTTAAACGCCTGTGGAGAGGTGGTAAAACCTGCATCTGAGCAGGCTCGCGTCGATGAATCAGGAAGAACAGCTCCAAGGACGGTTTGTAATAATTGTTCCTAATTATTTTTAACTGTCTTATTTGGGTAAGTCTTTCAGAACGGTTTGATGATTTTATAAAGAAGGAACCCCTAATAATTCCTGTCGCCGAGAGTTCCGCGGAGACCTTAAATGCCTGTGGAGAGGCGGTAAGACCTGTGTACCAACAGGCACGCGTCGAGGAAGCAGGAAGAATAGCACCAATACCGACTGGTGATAATTAGCATCATTAACATAAAAATCTTAATTGTCCCTAAATGTCCGATTTGGGTAAGTCTTTCAGAACGGGAAGCTTATGGAATTAAAGAGTGAATCTTTTTATAGTAAGATCTTTACATTCCGTAATTTTGTATTTGGGTTAATTTTGGGAGCAGGAGTTTATTTAGTTCTGATATTTATCAGTAATCGGAACCAACTTCTTATCTACTTAGCTGGGATTCCAGTTGAAGTAGTTTTCATTGCACTTGGCCTAAGTTTTCTCAATTATCTATGTAGATTTCTAAAATGGGTTCTATTTACAAGGAGTTTAAAATTAGAAATTCCCCCTCTATATAACTTCAAAGTCTTTATGGCTGGTTTAGCTTTGGCAATAACTCCCGCAAAAGCTGGAGAAGCAATCCGTGCTTTACTACTGAAAAAAAGGAGTAATATAGATATTTCAAAGGGGCTTGCATCAACTTTCTCTGAACGATTGATAGATTTACTGGCCGTCACACTATTATCAATAATTGGTATTATTATAATGGGTTTCAGTTCAGATTATCTTTTTATCCTTCTAATAATTCTTTTTCTGGTAATGATTGGTGTGATCACATTTTTATTCGATCCTCTCTATCACTTTTTTTCACGAATTCTTATCTTTGGACCATGGCGGAAATTAGGTGGATATGTTGATAATTTTCGTGCAGATGTCATTGTCACCTTTCGCTTACCAGTATTCACTGGAGCACTCCTCCTCGGAATGGTAGGTTGGGCCTGTGAATGCTTAGCTTTTATGCTGGTGGCGCAAAGCTTGGGCATACAAATGAGTTTCCAAATGGCTATGTTTATTTATGCCACTTCCTCCATTATAGGTGCTATTTCATTCCTACCAGGCGGGTTAGGATTAATGGAAGGCGGGTTAGAATTCCTGGTTATCGATCTTCTTAACGTAAAATATACAAAATCAGTTGCTTTGACCTTAGTTATTCGTTTCACAACTCTATGGTTTGGAGTGGGCCTTGGATTGCTCTTCTTGTTATGGACAACACGGGAACTTACAGGAAATCATGAGAGAATACATAAAGGAAATAATTAAATGAAAAAAGTAGCAATAATCGGGTTAGGGTATATAGGGCATATTGGATAGTGAAAAAATTAAAGAATTAGGTATTAAATATCGTGGCATTGGGCAATCATAAGATGTTATTTCCTGAAAGGTAAGAATCATGATTGAAAAGGATCAGAGCTTGCGTACAAAATTCTGTGTATTCGTAAAGGTCTATAATGAGTATGAAATGTTGGAAGAATTAGTAAAATCATTATTAGAACAGACTTTAGTACCTGATGAAGTGATAATTATTGATGATGGGTCTCCTGATCCAAACGTTAGAGTTGAAATTGAAAGACTGATTAACAAATATCCGAGTTTAAATTTGAAATTGCTCCAATTATCAATAAAAACAGTACCAAATTTGGACACGGTTGGACGTACATTTAATACTGCTTGGTTTGAATTAGCAAAAGCCGCAAGATATGACTATGTCGCGACTCTTGATGCAGACACCCGTCTAGAACCTTATTATTATGAAAAAATCATTACAACAATGGGTAACACTCCTTCTTTAGGGTGTGTGTCGGGGATTATTGTAGTAAAGGATCAATTGAACGAATATGTAGAGCAAATTAATGTTGGCGCGAAATTTGGCAGAAAAGATGCACGGGGATCCGGTAAAGTCATCCGGAGCTCACTCCTTGAGTCAACGCCTTCGGAATATTTCCCAGAGGTTGATTGGGATACTTGGATTAATACTCGGGCAAAAATAAGAAAAATGAAAGCTCGTGAACTATCAGAGGTTTATATGATCCAAGAACGACCTACTACAAGAGTTGCTAAGAAGGATTTATTTCGAAATGGACGGTTAACATACCACTTTGGCTACAATCCGATCCTATTGCTATTAAAAACAATTCTTGCGGGATTTAATGGGATTAAAATTTTAAAGGGCTATTGGAGTGCCCGGAAAGAGAAGTGGAAATTAAAAGACAAAGAGGTTAGAGCTTATTTTGGTTGGAAATTCTTTCTTCATTTTTAGAAGAAAAATATTTTTCTAAATTTAGGAGATAAATTCACTTGAGAAAGAACAGGAAATCGCCTCAAAAAGATCGAATTTACACGCAAAAAAAACTGCAGTCTTTAGCCACTGTTTCATTTTTAACATCGATAAATGAAAATCTAAACAAAGAAATGGCATTTAAGGTGGCTTCAGATGCGTTTGGCAAATTCATGACCACCTATTACAGGAACATACTCTCAGATTTCGAACCTGGTTCTCAAGAACGTTTTAATCGTTTTCGTGAGTCATATGTACAATTTGCAAGCGAAACACCATATTGTGAAATTATAGAGTCTGCATCAACAATTTTGAAGGTGAAATTCACTCGCTGTCCATTCTATGAAATTCTAACCGATGAAGGATTAGCTGACTTGGCCTATGCATACTGTATCTCAGATCAAACTTTTACGGAAAATGTTCTCCCAGGCGTTCAATTTTCTAGAAATCATGAGATCGTAACAGGGAGTGCTTACTGTGATCATATCTGGGAATTTTCTTCTCCAAAACAGAGAAAACAGACTTAATCTTTCTCTTCATTCTTACCTATATTTGTAAAGTCCTTTTCACTCATCTTCTGAAACTGATATTTGATCTTAGAATAATCTATTATCTCATCACTATTAATATTAACAGTGGTTTCTAATCCTAATAATTTAAGAAATTGATTTTGTTCAATGTAGCTCTCCTCTTGAGTTCTTTTAAACCATAAATTATCAAGAGATAATTGTGTTCCCTTAGAAATATCCGTTTTTGCCACGATAGCTTTCTTCATAGGCCCAATATTCCCATAATTTAGCTCTGCTTTACTCATTTCTATTGATCCAATCCCGTACACATCTAGAACGAGCTTCATTAATCGATTTATCTCTTTCATCTGTTTCTTCCCAATCGCTGCATGATAATCAATTCTCTCCTGTCCGACATTGAGAGTATAATGCTTTTCAAGAATTTCAAAGCCCATGGCAGCCCCTAAAATACTAATAAACGTATTATCAGGGTCATTGTACGCTGTATGATCTGCATATCCAACTGGAAGATCGAAAAGATCTCTAATTTTAATCATTTTTGATAAATTTATTTCTTGATAATTTGTAGGATAGCTCTGGAAGCCAAACATCAAGAGAATGTTATTCCTCCCTCGATTCGTCAGAAAATCTATTGCATATCGTATTTCCTCTAAGGATGCCCCTCCCACTCCGAGAATGATTCGACCATCGAAATTTGAAATAGAATCCAGCAAGAAGTGATCATTAATGCTTACTGGATGTAGTTCGAGCGAATCGATCTTTTTTCCAGTATTTATAAGATATTCACAACTTTCAACATCATCACAAAGAGCAATGACGTCCAACCCTTTTTCAATAGAATAATCGATAATTTCATCCCATTGGGACTGATTAAAAATCCATTTTTTTAAAGTTGCAATGAGTGGATGATTTTTTTGAATATAACTTTCTAAATTTAGTAATAAATGAAACTTTACAGCATTTAATTGTAACTCTGCTATCTCATCAATCATTCTAAATAAATAATTGATATCACCTTCATGATTATAGGCTGTTTCGCCAATTATATACGGAATATTCCTTTTAGGATCATTAATTTGCAATAGTATCAGTTCTCCACATTTAAGACATATTCATGTACGTATTCATTAATTTAGTTAAAAGTGTACCAAACTATATTTATTTGAAGTAATATTCTTCAAGACAAAAAGTATTAGTCGAAGTTCTAAATAGGCTCTCATGATTGGTTATTTGCACTATCATTCTTGTGAATGAGCCGTAGTTCATACTGATTAGTCTCTCTGGAATTTTATGATTCAGGATGGTTACAAGTTAATGAAAAGAGAAAACTTCAAAGATTGGAAGACCCCTGAAATTCAACATGGACAATTAACACAATGGAATTGGTTAGTTCAATATCCAGACACACTCAAATTAGGAAAATATACAGATTTAGGCGCTTTTACCTATATCAATGCTAAATTTGGTGTAGAAATCGAAGATTTTGTCCAGGTCGGTTCTCATTGTTCTATCTATTCCGAATCGACTATCGATGGGAAATCTGGAAAAGTAGAAATTAAAAGAAACGCCAGAATAGGGAGCCATTCTCTTGTAATGCCAGGCGTAACAATAGGGGAAAATACAATAATTGGAGCATTCAGCCTGGTGAACAAAGATGTATCAAGTAATGTTGTCGCGTTTGGTGTTCCAGTTGAGGTAAAGAGGAATTTGTCTCAGGAAGAAATAGAAAATATGGAAGCAGAGACAGAAGGATTTTAACAATAAAATATAAAGATAGATAACAGAAACAGAATTGAAATTCTACGGTAGGTATTGAGAAAATGGCACCCAATGTACCTCTATTCAAGATCTATTCCGATGACCAAGATGTTGAGGCAATAAAAAAAGTCATTACATCTGGGATGAATTGGGCAATTGGTTCAGAAGTAAGTACATTTGAACAGAAGATTGCTGAGTACATCGGAACTCGTTATTGTGCTGTCTTTAATTCAGGAACGTCCGCATTGCATGCCATTATGGTTGCTTATGATGTTCGAAAAAATGATGAGGTAATAGTACCTTCTTTGACGTTTATTGCTACTGCTAATGCACCATTATTCGTGCAGGGAAAACCTATATTTGCTGATATCGAAGAAAAAACATTGGGGTTAGCTCCTGAAGATGTAAAAGAAAAGATTTCTTCAAAAACAAAATTAATTATGCCAGTCCATTATGGAGGTTGCCCTGCTCAAATTCGTGCCTTAAAAGAAATTGCTACTGATCATAATCTAATACTCATTGAAGATGCTGCAGAATCTTTTGGGGCAAAGCTAGGAGACCAAATGACAGGATCTTTTGGTCATAGTGGAATGCTGAGTTTTTGTCAAAACAAAGTAATCTCGACTGGAGAAGGTGGAGCTATTGTCACCGATTCCAAAGAAATCTATGAAAAATTATTGCTTATACGATCCCATGGGAGAAAAGATGACAAAGGTTATTTTACAGACGCTTTTTCTAGTAATTATGTGAAACTTGGGTATAATTTACGTTTATCTAATATTAATGCATCCTTAGGAGTTTCACAGATAGAAAAGGTAGAAACAATTATTAAAAAACGTTTAAGGGTTGCAAATAACTACATTAAAAAATTAAAAGGGATAGACGGACTTATACTCCCTTTTACACCTCCAGATGGAAGGCATGTGTTTCAACTGTTTTCCATCAGAATTAAACATGGTTTTCGAGATGAACTTGTAGATTTTCTTAAGCGAAATGGAATTTCTTCTAAAGTATATTTCTTTCCTATCCACCTCACTTACTTCTACAAAGAACAAATGAAGTATAGCATACATCTACCCGTAACCGAGAATATTTCTCAGGAAATACTGAGCATACCGATTTATCCAACGATGACTCAAGAAGAACAAGAATATGTCATTAAGAAAATCTATGAATTTTTTGAATCAAAAAAATAAGGTGAAGACAAGTGGATACTGATTACTTTAAAGATAAAACCGTTTTAGTAACTGGAGCTGCAGGATCGATTGGAAAAGAACTCGTAAGGCAGCTTATTAACCTAGAAGCAGAAGTAGTTAGAGCTTTAGATATAGATGAAACTGGTTTGTTCTATTTAGACCAGCTGATTGAATCAGAAAGATTAAGAGTACTTATTGGAGATATTCGTGATTCGAAAAGAGTGAAATTTGCTTTAGAAAATGTAGATATAGTTTTCCATGCTGGTGCATTGAAACATGTTCCTTTATGCGAGTATAACCCATTTGAGGCAATAAAAACAAATATAGTAGGTACACAAAATCTAATCCAAGCTTCACTGACCAATAATGTGAAGAAATTCATTACTATTAGTACAGATAAAGCTATTAACCCTACAAATGTTATGGGTGCTACTAAACTACTCGCGGAAAGGCTAACCATTGCAGCCAATTTATATGTTGGTTTAAAAGACATTTCCTTTTCTGCCGTTCGATTTGGGAATGTGCTAGGTTCACGAGGTTCGGTTATCCCAATTTTTTTCAAGCAGATACAAAAAGGAGAACCAGTTACAGTTACTGATCCCAAAATGACTCGATTCATTATGAAAATGGAAGAGGCCGTCAGTCTGGTTTTAAACACAGCAACATTTGCGAAAGGTGGAGAGATTTTCATTCTAGAAATGCCAGCGATCTATACAGGCGACCTAGTTGAAGCTATGATTGAAGTTGTAGCTCCATATTTTAAACTCGAGCCAAAAGAAATACAGATCAAGACTATTGGAGATCGCATTGGAGAAAAGAAATACGAGGAATTATTAAGCGATTATGAAACGCAAACTTCAAACATCTACAAAAAGGACAAGATCTTCATTTTAGTTCCCAATAATCCCTTTTATCATCCTGAATTAGTTGAAAATCTGATAAATTATTATGATAATCTAGCAGTCAAGATAGAACCAAAAAATAATGAAGCGTTATACTCATCAGAAAATGCTTCAATCTTGACTAAAGAACAAATAAAGGTGTTAATTCAAGAAGTAATTCAAGATCTCTTGGGAATACAACTGGAATTCAAATAAGAAAATAGTCTTTACTGAAATATTAGAAAGAGAGAAAAATAAGGGAGAGGGAAGTAAACCTACATCAGAGGTTGTTTTAATCTCCATATACCGTTGCGCTTCTCAACAATATCTTTATTGGCAAATTTATCAACAAGAGCCCAAAATCTTTCTTCAGAAACACCTGTAAAATCTAGAAAATCCTTGAGCATTTTTGGGTCCAATTTATACTCTTCCTGATTGATTAGCTTCACGGCTTCTTCCCGGGTCATTCTTCCTTCACGAATATCTAAACTACAGTAATCTGTCAAAGCCCAATGACCCATTTTCACGAATTTAACCCAATTATGGACAAGATATCCAATGGTATCAACTTGTAAGTAATGCAAGCCTGGAAGCCCCTCTCGTACCCATTCTTCCTCCAATGTCTTCCAACCGTTCTTGATGGCGTATTCGTAATGTCCATGGTCACTCCAAGGATCATAATAACTCAAAAATCTAGCTTCAACTCCCGCTTTTTCAATTTCCTCCATTGATGGATAGATAATGGGATTTAAATCTTTCAAGGTAATTTCCTCATCTACCCATTCTTCTAATGGAATCGGTTTAACAACATCATTCTTCAATTGAACCATTGCATCAGGAGTGTCCTCAAGTATAGGGCCTCCGCGTTCATAGGCTGTATTTTCACCCCAAATAACTAGGGGAATGTTTAATTTAATGGCCATTTGTAAGGGATAAGCATAGACTGCTCTATCCCATATCCATGTTGGATAAAGACCTTTATCAAGACCCTTACTGAGCATTCTTCTGGCAACCTTACGATTTAAGGTAATCAGGTGAATATCCACACCGTATCTATCCCCCAAATTCTCGTAGTTTTCTCGACCAGTTTTGGTCCAGCTAAAGTTATCAATAGACACCAACAAAGGATTCATGTTCAATTTTTCTTTAAATACATCTACTTGGTAATGACTATCTTTACCACCACTGGCAGTTATAATAACATCGTAATAGTTCCCATTCCGACCGCGATGTTTGTCAGCAAGAGCTTCTAACTCTTTCCATCTTGCGTCCCAATCAACATTTTTCCTGTTTTCATAATGGATACAGGGATAACAAACCCCTTCTTCATTAAATTTCATGTAAGGCCTTGTGTCAGGCATTACGCATTTTTTACAATATCTCATGTTTTTTCTTCCATGTTCCAGAGGGTAAATTCAATGATTTCAAATTATCTAAACTATATTATAATTGATGTGTTGTGATTTTGAGAAGAAGATTGAATAGTTAATTCAGTTTGAAATGTGATATAGCCCAGCATTTTTACTTCTGTAATTTCTGGCTAAGAAGATTATCACCAGATTGTAAATCCCCCATCTACAACAAGATTATGACCAGTAACATATGAAGATGCATTAGATGCTAGAAAGATCAGCGCTCCATTGATTTCGGCTTTCCTGGCTTTTCTTGCAAGTGGGACTTTCTCTGAATACTTTTGTACAAAAGTCTCATTCTCATCCTCATAATGAATTCCTCCTGGTGAGATACAATTCACTCGAATGTTGTACTCACCATAATAAGCGGCTAGATATCGGGTGAAGTTAATAATCCCACCTTTTGAAGCATTATAAACTCCATGTGAGTATACTTGTTCAATGTTAGGGGAGTCCTTCACATAGAGTTCGTGTAAATTGCTACCAACATAGATCCGTTGATCATTTCCAACTATTCCATAGTGCGAGGAAATGTTAATAATAGAGCCTTTTCTCTGTGTTTTCATCAAAGGAATGAATGTTTGTATTGTTAGAAATGGTATGGTTAGATTTCCCAAAATACCAATATTCCATCCTTCCAGTGAGACTTCTTCGAAAGGTAAGTAGAAATCATTACCTTTCATTGTTGCTGTGTTGACCAGGATATCAACCGTTTTTTCTGTTCCTAATATATCATTTCTCAGGGTTTCAAGACTTTCTTTATTAGTCGCATCAGTTTTTATCATCTTAAATTTATCAGGAAATTTCTTCTTAATTGCGTTTGTTTCTTCTGATTCTTGAATACTTGCATCACAGCAATAGACCACTGCTCCATATTCTAATAAAGTTTTACAAAATTCAATTCCTAAATACCCATTACCACCAATTACTACTGCGACTTTTGAATCTAAATTAAACAGATCTCTCATAATTAACCCTACTCAATTTTTTGCCACGATTTCAATCGCGATGAATCTTCGGAAGTTTTAATAATTTTCATCACTTCTACCCCATCATTAAATGTGCAACGAACTCTGACTTGGTCTTTAATTAAATTGATAAAGTCTTTAATTTGGTTGAGATACATTCCATTTGGATCTAACACAAGATTTTCGTAGACTATTTCTGTTTTACCTTTAAAATCAGTAAAAGATACCTTCTTATTTGAAAAGGAATATGTTAATTCTCCTACCTCGCCTAGAATTCTTCCTGTTCTCTGATATGTCGGGTTTAGGTAATCTAATTCAACATGAATCCTTGAACCCCCTTTCATCCTGCAAAAAATGTGAACATTATCATCTACATCGATTTCTAAGTTAGAAAGTTTCTCTACGCTAGCAAAGAGTTCGTCAACATTACCAAAAAAATAATGCATCAGGTCAATCTCGTGAGAAAGCGTACGAAGGGCTCCACCCCCTAAATCCTTACGGGAATAATATTCTGTTCTATATTCAGCATATGGGTGCCATAAAGGTAGATACTGTCCACAAAAAAGGTGAGCTTTGAAAATTCTCCCCAATCTGTTGGAATCAATGAACTCTTTTACCACATTTATTATTTCATCATATCGAAGACAGTAACCTACCAAAATTTTAGATAAATCATGAATTTTTAATTTTTCAATCGATTCTAGGGATGAGGCTATCGGTTTTTCAATCAAAATTGGGATTTCATATTCTAAAGCAGTTTTCATAGACTCTACATGAAATGATGTGGGATTTGAAATAATAAGTCCATCTAGGTTCAAAGAATAGAAATCCTCTCTATCAAAAACTTCTTTAATGTTTTTTAGGTCTTCAGATAGTTCCTTTTTCGTACCCTTCCCTGTTCTTAAGGCAACAATGTCGGTAACTCCAATTTTGTGAAGGCATCGTGCATGTCGTCGACCAATTGATCCTAAACCTATGATTCCAATCTTCATTTTAGCTCTAATTTCCTTTGCTGATCATATCGTTTTTGATAAAGCTCTTCGCAATGCGAGTTGAGATGTACAATTTCAGGATGAGTATCTAGGAATTCGATAATCTCTTTTGTCGATTTCTTAAATGTGTCTCTTCCAAGCCCCGCAAAAATAGCTTTGAAGAAATCAAAATCCTCTGGATAATCAAGGGTTAAGCGATAGTCTTTCCGGTGCAAATCAGAAGGAATATCTAAATCTACAACATTGAATAGTCCTGTTTCGGTGAAATATGCTCCCCAAATTTCAGTATCAACCTCATTTTTAATTTCTAACACTTTTTCTAATGCAGAGATCTTTATCCCATAAATATAGAAGCCATGGGGTAATTTAAACGTCGTAATTAGATCAGCATTGGTTTTTTCATATGCTGCTAGAATTTGGTCAATAAAATCGAAAGAAACTAAAGGACAATCACCAGTAATATTAATAATATAATCTAATTCATATTTTTTTGCAGCCATGTATAATCGTTCAAGAACATCAATTTCACTCCCTTCAAAACATTTAACATTCTCCCGTTTTGCTATCTGACAGAGTATTTTATCTTGTGGATTTGAAGAGGTGGTTATTACAATTTCGTTCAAGTTCTGGCATTGTTTCAATCTATCAATCAACCAGGCAATTATTTCACGATCATTGATTTTTAGGGTCAATTTCTTGGGTAGTCTAGTTGATTTCATTCGTGCAGTTATTAGAAATCCTGTTTTCATTTTTTAACGTCCATAATTGTTTGTTTAACAGATAACATATTTTATAATTGACACATTATCCACTAAAATTGATAATCTCTTCCATTTTCTCTGCAGCTCGCTTTCCGCTCTTTCCATCAGTGGAATGGACCATATAGTCAAAATATTTTTCCCTCTTTTTGACAAACTCCATCCAATAATGTTCAGACCTAGCTAAATCAATAGCCTTTGCGATTTTCTCCAGATCTGTAACCTTTATCTCTATTTCTTGCCTAAAATGATCAATAAAATCGAACATATTATTAGGATTCACAATAATAATTGGTAATCCCGTTGCTACTGCTTCAAAGGAAGTATAAGAAGATACTGATATCTGAACATCACTAATTCTGAAGAGATCATACAAGTTATCCTCTTGAACCACTTTAGCATTTGGAAAATGGTCTTTGGGGAATAATAATTCATACTTCTCAATTGATTCTCTTGGATGGACTTTGATGTAGAATGTAAGATCAGGTTTTGCATTAATTGCTTGAATGTACATATCGATAACTTGATCAAACGCTTCTTTTCCCACCATTGCCTTAATATTTTGTGTACATATTAAAACATTGTTTTTCAGTGTTCGTTTGCTAGTAAATTGACTAAAAAGCACATCAAAAGCAGGATTGCCAACGAAATACATGTTCGGTCTTTTAGGATCTTCAATAAAATACTGACTCCAAAGAAGTAAGTGAGTCCAATGTTCTTCATTACCAAATAAATGCTGTTTACGATACCTAGGCAGATTTAAAAGTTTATTAAAAATGAGATACCTAATTTTGTGACTGATTCCATATTTTTTATAATGCATCCCACTAATAAACGAGGGTTGCAAGACAATGAATGCTTTTTTATTCTTTTTACACCAAGAACTGATAATTTTATCAGTCATTGACTGATCTGAACAGCTAACAACGACTTGGGGGAAAATCTGGTTCATATATAAGATTATTGCTCGTTTCCATCTTCTGAAAGCTTGATACTTTTTCCATGGACCTTTTACATTGAAAGAAAAATCTTTTAGTTCAAAAAAATCATCAAAATAATTCTTTTTAATGTCTTGGGTAATAAATTTGCTGTCGTATTTCGTAGAGAGTAGATCTCTTGTGTTAAACAATATTTTTGTGTAATTTGTTAGGTTAGGAGTTATTGAGAGGTACTGAGGAATTGCTAAGTAAGCATATGTCGCCAAGAAGATAATTGAATTATTTCCCATTGAATTCACTATCAGCTATTTTTCTTAATTTTTTTTGATCATTGATTCCATCAGACGGGCCATTCTTTCTGAAGATTTTCCGTCAATTAAATAGTATTCAGCTTCCACATATCGAGACCGATTTTTAGCGATTCTAGAATCATCAACTAGTAGTGAAAGGATAGCTTGTTTTAGATCATCTTTCTTATAAACTCCAACAGCTACTCCTTCATCAACGCAGTCAATAATATCTGGATTTCCACTGAGATTTAAAATTATAACAGGTTTGTCAAGTGCAACAGCTTCGGTTGCCGTCATTGAGTGTTTCGTTAATATAATATTTGAAACGTAAATCAGTTGGAGGATATCAACTTCTTTTCCCAGATAGATAGGTTTAATGCGAGAATCTTCTTGATAAAAAGGAGCTCTTTGGTCCTCATTAGGATGAAGTTTCACAATTAGTGTAATGTCATCATTCAATTCTTCCAGAGCAGAATAGACTGCATCAACGTTCTTACGGTTTTCTTCGGTAGAAAGCCAATGCGTTTGTGTGGTCCAGAGCAGAATGGGTTTATCCTCTGGAATGTTCAACCAACGTCGAATATGGCCCCGATTTTTAAATTTGTTAACCATTTGAAATAATTTATCAAATTTTGGGTTGCCAGTTACTACCACACTGCCTTCAGGGAAATTACTGTTTTTATCAATGAAATTCTTGTACTTAGTACCAAATACTGCGGTTCTATCAGTAATTGGATTATATGGTGAGTGAATTGATCCACTTTTACTAATATCCTTTTTAGAAAAAATATATCCACGATTTGTGGGGTCAATAACCCCATGTTGCATTGCTAATACAGGAACCTTATGTTTTTTTGAAGCAATAATCAGACTCTTTTCCGAATGTCCAGTTTCATTTGAGATAAGTGCAAGAGAGGGTTTTATTTTGTCAATTAGAGATGTGAATGTCTCTACCCAGCTGACGCAAAGTGGTAATAAGAAACAAAAATAATAATCAAATTCCTGAATAAGAATGTCGTAGAAATCGTTATTATTTTGTTGACATTGTTTACGAAATTTAGAATCATTTTTTATCATTTTCAATTTTCTTTTAAAGAAGTTAAAAGCATAAACCTGTTTTAACCAGCTCTTTGGTGACCAGTATACGTTCAGTAAGTTATAAGAATGATTCCAGAAAAGGGATCGTTCTAGTGCAATTTTAAAGCTTGCTTTGCGGTATCGAAATGATGAAGTTCCCAAAAAATCTGCTTTGTGCTGAAGTGTCTCCATCACAGAGTCTTTAAGATGATCTGACTTTCTTATTAATCCAGATAAATAACTAGGTGTTGCAACCCAAGCTGCATCATAGCTAATAACAAGGAAAATAGGTTTTTTTCTATAGTCTAATTTTTTTTCGTTTTTACTTACCTTAGCAATTAAAATGATTAGTTTACCGAACAAAAATAAAAGGATATCAAGTATTAAGAAAATTAATAATCCTATTCTCGTTCCAAATAGTCTAACGGTAAGGAAATTCCTTCTAGTTACACTAGGGACTTTTCCATTACTCTCTAGGGTGGATAATAAGAAGTGATAGAAAAGATGGTCGATATTCCACCAGAAGGAAATCCCCTCATAAGTAGTTAATTCAAGTAAATTCTTGCCAATCTCCAATTTATTCCAGATAAGACGTTCTTGGAAGTCAACTAAGGTCATTAAAACACCAAAAAATGAAATGAATAGGTCATTGTTTTTTGTAGAAATTCCGGAGTAATCTCAACTGCTGTAAGTACTTCTACTATTTTTTCAGCTGCGGTTCCATCTCCATATGGATTTATTACATCTTCTAAAGATTGTCTGAACTTCTGATCAGTCAATATCCGAGTAGCTAGATCATATATCTCCTGCTCATCATAATCTACGGTAATTACGTTACCTGCTCTTTCTCTTTTGTTTTGACGTGAACCGATATTTATTACTGGAAGATTATAAGATGGAGCTTCAATAATTCCACTACTCGAATTTCCAATCAAAAGAGTGGCGTGCTTTAATAAACTTCTGTACAGCATTGAGGGTAAATTCTTAAACACGTGGAAATTGGGTTCTTTCGCAATTTTTTCTATCTCCTGAATCATTTCTCGCCCTCCTGCATCTGAATTAGGATAAATAACAACGTTTTGTGAATTTAAGCGAGCTACTGCCTGCAATGTGATTTTTATTTGATCCGCTGATTCCTTCGGTGTATATTTCGTTGTAACAGCATGTTGTAGTACAACTATAAAGTTTTTAGATGGATCTAAACCAATTTTTTCTGCTAAGGCGTCTCTTGTGAGAAAATTTTCATGAAGGATGGAATCTAAACCAGGAGCTCCTGTAATGAAAACTCTATTTTCCGATTCTCCCATTTTTATTAGTCTTTCTGCGGCTGATTGTGTTGCAGGAAGATGGATATGAGCTAATTTAGATATTGCATGACGTACTGGTTCATCAACACTTCCCGAAACTTCTCCTCCATGTATGTGGGCCACAGGGATATTTGAATAGGTCCCTGCTATTGCAGCAGCAAGTGGTTCTCCTCTATCCCCAAGAATCAAGATGAAATCTGGTCTGTTTTGCGCTAATTCATCAATCAATTTATCCAATAATCTACTAATGGCTTTAGCCATTGCATATCCATCATCTGTCAGCGGATAAGCTTTGATTTTCGCTGTTACTGGAATCTTATCCTGTACAATGTCGTTAATTGTATATCCAAATTCCTCTGACAAATGGGTACCTGTAACGATTAAATCTAACTCTAAATCAGAGTCTTCAATGATTTTTTGGATAACTGGCTTTAATAATCCATATTCTGCTCGTGTTCCCGTGATTACAGCGACTTTTCTCAATTCTAATCCCTTTTCCATGATTATTATGGTAAATATTAGTGAAGCATATCTAAACGCAGCTGAACGTCTTTATCTATTGAAACTTTAGTTTCTTTTCCAATTAAATGAAGTATTTTAACAGGAGGTAATCCATTGCCAGGTCGTTTTACTCCTAGGTCTTCTTTTGATAAAATTGCCCCTTTTGGAATGTTCCGCATTGCAACAATACTTTTTCTGGCAACAACACGATTCTGTTTTTCTACTTCGTCTATCTGTTTTGTTGAACTTCCAAGGACTTTTTCAGTAAATCTAATCCTATTAACCATCTCTTTCAACTCCTCTGGTTCAAGAGAAGCTTTATGGTCAGGTCCTGGAAGATTCTTATCAAGTGTGAAATGCTTTTCAATAGCTTTTGCTCCTGCAGCCACCGCTAATTGAGGAATTTCTATTCCAATACTATGATCTGAGTAACCGATAGGAACATTGAACAGATTCTTGAGTGTTGAAATTATGTTGAGATTCAATTTACTTACTGATGCAGGGTAGCTTGTGATACAATGAAATAGTAATAATTTAATGACTCTCTCTTGTTTCAAGAATTCAAAGATTTCTGTTATTTCTTCAAGAGTAGCCATGCCTGTAGAAAGAAGAATTGGTTTCTTTTCGAATGCTATTCTTTCCAATAGAAGAACATTATTCATATCTCCTGATCCTACCTTAAAGGCTGGTAAACTTATCTTACTTAGGAATTCAGCACTTTTAAGATCAAAAGGAGTAGAAAAAAACAATATTCCCTTGTTGTCAGCATAGCTTTTCAATTCTTGGAAGCTCTCGAAAGATAATTCAAGTTTTTTAATCATTTCATACTGGGATTCATTCTTTGCAGTATTAATTTCTTGATATTTTGCTTTAGGAGCATAACTTGTGACCAACTCTTCTGTTACAAATGTTTGGAACTTAATTGCATCAACTTTGGATTTTACAGCTTCATCAATCAAATCCTTGGCTATATCGATGTTACCATTATGATTAACGCCACCTTCTGCAATGATAAAAGTTCTATCTCCTCCAATTTCAAAATCTTCAATGAAAAATTTTTCTAACAATAATTTCACCTAGTTAGATAATTGTACTGCCTTTTTAATTGAATCTTATAAGACTTTCTTGCTTATAACTAGCATAATCTTGAAAAAATCCACTTTAGTTAAAACTATGGATGCTACAACAAGTTAATTAATATATTCGCGATTGCAAACCTAAGCCTTTGAAGGTTTCATGGTTGAGCAGTGCAAATAATTTATCTCTTGTTATTCCCACATACAATAGGCCTAGTCATCTTCAGCGCCTTCTCACCTATTTTGATAAGCAAAATGTAAATTATGAAATATTAGTACCAGATTCGAGTTCTGATGAAATAAAAGCAAGTAATGAAAAAATAATCTCCACTTTCTCAAAATTGAGAATAAATCATCTTGATCAGTTTTCATCTGAAACTAATTTTTATCATAAAATTGCCCAGACAGTAGATTTTCTTGATATGAAATACACCGTACTATGTGCAGATGATGATTATATCACACCTAAAGCGTTGGATCAAAGTATCGCTTTTTTAGAAAAGAATTCAGATTATACAGCGGTTGGTGGTTATTATCTATCGTTTTTAACGAAGGTTAACAGATCAAATAAAAAGAAGTTTTATTGGAAGGAATATCTTTCCTCTATTAACCAAATTAAGGCATATGCATCACTTACTTCATCTGATCCTAAATCTCGTTTAATTAGTCATTTATCATTCTACATTCCAACCTTGTATTATGTTCATGAAACAAATTTCCTAAGAATGATTCAAAAAGAATCGCTACCGTATATAAAAGAATTAAACTTCGCAGCAAGTTTTGGTGAATTATTGCTTGACATGCTAACCATAATCTATGGCAAGATTAAAACTTTAGACATATTTTATGGTGCTCGTGAATCCGTCCCTACCACGAAGGTTTTGTATTCGAAATATGCGGGGGTTATTAAACCAATTAAAGACGGCACCTATAATTATTATTATGGAAAATTCAAAAATTGTCTTGTGAAACACCTAAGCCAAGAAGGTGGGATAAGTGACCAAGAATCAAATAACGTCATAGATCAAGGAATGAATTTCTACCTCAAGAGATCTATCGGGAACATTTCCAGTTCAAGAATTAAACAATTATTTAGATCATTCCGTCGTTCAGTATACTTTTTTCAGATTAACTTAACTCAATATCGAATGATTTCTCTTAGAAAGCAAATCGATCTAAGAAAATGGAATCTTAATGATCCTCCGTCTAAATATCTTGGGGAATTTAAACAAATACGAAATAGTGTTCTTACTGAGAATTATGGGAGAGAAACAGGCTGAAAACATACTTGTTTTTTCTGCAAGATTAAGTAGAAAGCAATTTCTTAAGCTCACGAGTATAAAGGATAATTCCGTACACAACCCAAAGTACAATTTTTATCATAAATAGTAATAGAAAATTAGTAATAACTGTTGCAATTAAGGGAAATACTGTAAGAACACAAATTAATAGAATTGTAGGTTTCCATACAGCCCATAAGGGTGTTAATGTTTGTTTCAATACGAATTTTGCAATTATCCATGCTAATAAGAAAAGGAGGAAGTAAGATATTGCTGTTGAGTAAGCTGCAGCGATATATCCATACAGGGGAATAAAGACTATATTTAGAGCAATATTTGATAATCCAGAGAGGATTAAGACTAGAGAAGAATATAAGGTTTTTTTCACATATCCAATATAGCGACCATAAACTGTAAACATGCCATAAAAAATGTAACCAAATACTACAATTGGCACAACAACCTGCCCCTCATGAAATTTCTCATCTACAAGGATTTTAACTATTTCATCAGTAAAAAGAATCAGTCCTAAGGCTGCAAGAGTAATTAAAGAGAAAACTTTCTTGATTAATGCATCGACTCTTGAAAACTGTTTGGTATTTAAAAATTCATAATAATCCGGCATGAGAGCGGTTTGAGTAGCCGTGATAACTATGGATAATAACATCGCGATATTATAACCTAAACTATATACACCAGCTGCTGCAGGATTTACCGTATTGTTAATCATTATACGATCAAAAAATGCTAGTATCGTGCTACTTAAGTAATATGGAATAAGTGGAACGGAAAAATTAATAATATATCTTACGTGTTCTTTTTTAAAAGCGAACTTAGTCATAGACAATATTCTAAAGAGGAAGTATAAAGAGAATCCAAATCCAATGATAAGATACGCCCATATTTGTCCCAAATACCGATTTTCTTCTAATAATAATACAAAGAGAAGAGCAAGACCGAGTGAAAAACCTCCACTAAATATACTAACAAATGCAGCTTCCAGACTCTTTTGTTGAGCTTGGATAATTTGAAAATATATCAGATTAAAAGTTGAAAAAAGGCTTGAAAAGATTAGTAAGACTGGTAAAAGTCCAGGTAGATTTAGTAAACTGGCAAATTGATCAATAAATAAAAGAAATACAAGAGTATTAACAATAAAGGTAATACATGTAAAAATTAAGGTTGTTCCAAGAAATTCATCGAAATCTGTTGTTTTCTCAAAATAATATCGGCCGACTGAAGCATGAATGTTCGCTGTTAAAAGGATAACTACAATTCCAGCGTATGCATTATATACAGACACGATTCCATAATCTTCTTGAGTAAAAAGGCGTGTGAAAACAGGTAACGAAATAAAAGCTAATCCTACAGTGACAATTCTCGCTAAGAAGTAGTTTTGAGAATGAATCAAAGTACGAAAAATGTCTGTACTTCTGATTCTTTGATAATACTGTAGCTCCTTTATACGATCCATCATAATGATCATCAATCCAAGTAGTAATCTGGAATTAGGGTGATCAATACTTTTTCTTGCGATATTGAACAACCACTAAAGCTATTAGTCCAATTAGTATACTACCGAGCGCAAATGAGGTCGAATCAATAGTTGTTGTATCATCTGGTGTGGAGGTAAAAGAAGGAGTTGTTTCTGATGATGGATCAGAAGAAGGATTGCTCGAAATTGAAGTTGTATCGCTTGAAGTTGAAGTAGTTGAAGTTCCTACGCTAGTCGACGTAAACGTGATATCATTTCCATTTAGAGGGTTTGTATCAAGGACAAAAAGTTCGTCCCCATCACTAATCCCATCATTATCTGTATCATATTTTGAAGATGACGTACCTAAGAATTTCACCTCAAATTCATCTTGAATTCCATCAAAATCTTGATCGATTGGCAAAGGATTGATTTCACCCTGAAACTTTATTATTACTTCCTGTGTTCCTTCTACTAAATCCGTGGAAAATAATAAGAAGCCTGAATTCCCATTATGAAGAATCTTAATGGTATTTAGATCCACTGGGACATTATTGATTAAGATATCCGAAAGAAAAATTGATCTATTATAAGGAATGAGGAAAGTATATCCATTTATATCTTGATTTGCTTGGATTTCTACAATTAGTTGAGAGGTATTCGATTTGAATTTAGTTGTTACGTTTTCAACGTATGCACGATTCAATTCGACAAACGAAATAGGATCACTATATAAATATTCATAGATTGGATCTACTCCATACGTAAGAAGGTTATCGTAATATGTCGAAAGGCTCGACCAAACATTTTGACTATGGAGTAAATAATGGACATGACGAAGGTATTCATGCTGAAAAACAGCTTGTGTAACGATTTCCTTAAATCGTGGGACATCATTGGATGATACCTGGCGATCGATTGTTGCCACTTTTGGAAGAGAATAGTAGTTTTTCGCCCTAATAATTGTTCCATTTGGAAGAAGATATAGATAAGGTTCAACGTACTCATTTCCGTTCCCCCCTTCACTCGAAGTATATAACACAAAGTGATCTAAGCTGTCAGTTGCTTCAATAGCTGATCGTACATAGTTTTGACCAAAGAATCCAGATCCTGCCCCATGGTGACACTCAAAATACACTCTAGTCCCAGATTCCTGCTCAATGTCGAGAATTACATCTAGATATTGCTGGGCCGTAATTTCAAAAGCTGTATGTCGATGGTACCCTGGAATATGGTAACCTTCAGGGAACTCGCTCGAAATATCAAGAACTTCTGGCCAGTCTCCACTTGGAACATCATCTCTGAGTTCATAGAAAATTGAGGGAATACCATGAGCTCTATCCACTGTCCCCCGTGCTAATACTGTACTTTTTTTATAAGCATCTATATCATCACGTGAATTTATTAAACCTAATTTGCCGTAAGGGGTATGCCAACGTAAAGGAACCATCGTTCCGTGCATAAGAAATAGTTGTGTAACAAATTGGTTTACCATAGTACTTAATAATCCCGTTAACAATCCCAATCTAGCACTTGAAGGAACTGTAGGGCCTCCTGTTGCTGACATTCCCCATAAATCGAAAAAAGGAATTGTGGAAAATACTAACCTTCCCAACCCCATTTTTTTAGCAACTGTCGCATAACCAAGTGGTTCCGTTCCGCCTGAATCAAGTGAGGCGGTATGGAGTATCTCATAATTTGGTTCATCAATATTGGAGATATATTTCAATTCCCGTACAATATCAAAAGGATAAAGATTAAGTGATACGTCTTGTGCAGCCCTGTAGTAGCTTATTTGACGTTTAAGATGTGTTTTATCACTAATCGATTGAGCGAGTATGTCTGTAGGAATAATCCAAAAATCATCATTACTTGAAACTGATAGATCAAAAAGACTTGATGGTATAGAAGCAGTCAAGAAGGCTAATCCGCCTTGAGAAACAAAAGTTTCGAGTAAGGAAATTTCCATTGGAGTCCAAGTTAGCTTATATGGTACAATAATTAAGGAAAATTGAGATAAATTTGAAAAAGTGGAGAAAGGGGTAAGGGAATTTCCAATAGCTCCATGTTTTAATAAATGAAAAGCTGCATTAGAATAGGTACTATTTGAATTTGTATAATAACCAGTCATAGTATAATTAGTAGGCATTTCTGTTGGAGTAAATATTGTAGATTTGATTTGAATCGAATTCGGTCGGTTAATAATAGGACCCAAACTCAGAACGAGGAAAATTAATGAAAATGCGATTAAAATAGGTTTTCCAGCTTTCATTTTATTGATCTCACTTACAATAAATCGATAAACAGCAACAATCTCTTGTATTTATGTTCTACTTAAGCAATTTGAATAAGGTATATTAATGAAAGTCTTATAGAAAAATGGGATTTGAATATTCAAATAACAATTATCTCCTTAAAACAAAAAGAAAAACTGTTGACAGTTAGAGTACTTTTGAACTATTAGATAGAGGATTTATTTTGATAATTTCTAAGACCCCACTTAGGATGAGCTTCGCAGGAGGGGGATCCGACCTTCATGCTTATTATCAGCATGGTTACGGAGCTGTTACAAGTACCACAATTGATAAATACATGTATGTCATGATTAATGACAGATTCACAAAACACATACGTATTGGATACTCCCAGGTAGAACATGTTGACAATGTAGATGAGATTGAGCATGATTTAGTACGAGAGGTAATGAAATTCGTGGATGTCACTGAAAAAGTTGAAATAAATCTTATGACTGATATTCTACCCACACAAAAAGGATCAGGGTTAGGAGCTTCAAGCAGTATACTTGTAGGGATCTTACATGCGTTACACGCCTTTAAAGGTGAAGATGTATCCTCAAAGCAATTAGCTCAAGAAGCATGTGAGATAGAAATTGAAATCTTGGGTAATCCAATTGGTAAACAGGACCAATATGCTGCAGCATATGGGGGACTAAATTGGATTCAGTTTAATGCCGATGAAAGTGTAATTGTCTATCCTGTCGGTTGTAAACCAGAAATCAAGGCGGAACTAAATCGAAATCTCCTCTTGTTTTATACAGGAATGATTTCTAGAACATCTGATGTATTGCCTGAACAAAGAGAGAAGACTAAGAAGAATCTTGAAGTATTAGATAAAATGGTAGCTTTAGCTGCTGATCTCCGTAGAGTTTTAGGAAACAATGATCTAACCGAATTTGGCACAATATTGCATCAAGGATGGCTATATAAACAGAAATTAGCAAGTAAAATTACAAATCCATTGATTAATTCGTATTACGAAAATGCCAGAGAAACAGGAGCCATTGGTGGTAAGATATTGGGGTCAGGTGGGGGAGGCTTTTTACTTCTATACTGTCCTGAAAATAAACAACGTGAAGTACGGAAATCTTTAGCAAACCTTCAAGAAGTTGACTTTGAGTTTGACCATAAAGGGAGTAGAATTGTGTACAATGATCGATGAACGTTAATTTGCAGGTGTACAATTATGGAAAATTTTAGAGAAAACTATACAAAAAATTACTTGCAAGAAGTAACAGACCTTCTAAATCAGATGGAGAAAGAGTTTGTTATAAAAATGGATAGATTTGTTAAAATTCTATATGAAGCACGCAAAAATAGGAATACTATTTTTTTCATGGGGAACGGAGGAAGTGCTGCAACCGCTTCTCATTTTGTTGGTGATCTTTCTAAAGGTACTATAGTTGAAGGCTTTCCAAGATTTAAAACTATAGCACTGACTGACAATGTTCCCAATATGTTGGCATGGGGGAACGATTCAGGTTACGAGGACATTTTTATCGAACAGCTGAAAAATCTCATGGAGCCTGGAGATGTTGTTGTCGGAATAAGCGGAAGTGGCAATTCCAAAAATGTGGTTAAAGCCTCTTCAGTGTCGAGTTCATCATATTCGCTGGCAACGCTGCGCAGCTCCATGATGTTCTCCCATCTCTCCTCCCCATCCTCCTTGTCCAGAATATATTCTCTATATCCGGTATGCCCCAGTATCTCATCCACTAGACCAGAAAAACTTAGCTCACGGCTTTGGGCGGTGAGCCCAACCATAACAGCATCAAATCCGGCCAGGGCTTGAATAATGCGTGGAGGAAGAGATTGCTTCGCTTCGCTCGCAGCAGGATTGTGACTCACCTGTTTTAAAGCCTCGAAAAGGGAGATATCATGAGCCTTTGCCCAATCCTGAAGATGGCTTAGGGTACGCTGCCCAATGCCCCTTACAGGAACGTTTATTATCCGGACAAGGCTGACATTGTCCTGGGGGTTGTGAATGAGTCTGAGGTAAGCAATAATGTCCTTAACCTCTCTCCGCTGGTAGAAACGCGTGCCACCAACAAGCTTATAAGGCACACCGTACCTTAAGAAAGTTTCCTCTAAGGCCCGTGATTGAGCATTAACCCGATACATGACGGCGCAATCTTTGAGGGATATTTGCTCCTGGCCGATGAGCTTCTCGATCTCGTTGACCACGGATTGAGCTTCTTCCTCGGCATTATAACTTTCGATAACGGTTACCGGCGCTCCGTCTTCGTTTCCCGTCCATAGCTTTTTAGGCTTACGTTGCACATTGGCTGAGATAACGTCTGAGGCTACCTCTAAAATTGTCTTGGTGGAGCGATAATTCTGCTCCAAAAACACCACTTTGGCTTCGGGATAATCCTTCTCAAAACTCAGGATATTACGTAAATCAGCAAATCTCCAGGAATAAATAGATTGGTCAGGGTCACCGACCACGCACAGATTCCGGTATTTTCCTGCTAGCTGCTTCATCAACATATACTGGACGATGTTGGTGTCCTGAAATTCGTCAACCAGAATGTGAACATACTTTGACTGGTAGCTGTTAAGAATTTGAGGCTGGTCCTGGAACAACTGCACCGTCTTCATCAGCAAGTCGTCGAAATCCACCGCCCGACCCTGGCTGAGCAATTGCTGATAGCGTTGAT
>NJBF01000077.1 GCA_003144275.1 Candidatus Heimdallarchaeota archaeon B3_Heim | reverse complement strand
TTACTTCATAAAAGGTAAGGTACGGTATATGAATCCAGAAGGACGAGTGCCAAAAGAATTTATAGCTATAATAGTCTTTGTGTTAGTATCCGTGATTTTCATTGTGGTTCCGCCATTAAATGCCACGCCACTACGAATAATAGTAGGCTTCCCTCTGGTATTATTCCTACCGGGATATTCCCTCATTTGTGCCTTATTTCCCAAAAAAAATGAAATGGATGCAATAGAAAGAATCGCTCTTAGCATAGGATTGAGTATCGCAGTAGTAGTAATTACTGGGTTAGTATTAAGTTATACTCCCTGGGGAATTAGGCTGGGTCCGATTTTGTTGGCAATATCTTCATTCACATTGGTTTTCGCTGCTGTAACTGCTGCAAGAAGAGAAACTGCTGTCACAGAACATAAGAGTATTCCAATAGATAGATCTACTTTTAATTCTCTATTATTAATATCATTTTACGGATTCTTATCTTGTTTATACTTCTCATTACGATATTCTGGATTAATAGCTGATGGTGACATGGGAATGATTACAAAAACAATCCAGGCAGTAAAGAGCCAAGCCACAATATTTACCACCTATCAGTATAGCAGTGGCTTTGGATTTCAAGTTGTAGTAACTTTTTTATCAAATATTACAGATTTATCCATTCAGAAGTTGTTAATATTACCGACGGGTTTTTTATATCTAACAATAGCCTATCCACTATTTGTTGAATTAATTAGAGATAAAAAGATAGCATTGCTTGCCACATTCCTTTTAACTCTGCAGCCAGGTTTATTGTTTTTCACCAGTCGCGGCTCACACGAACGATTTATATTTTTCCTTGCATTGATGACATTTTTCATCCTGATACGATTGATTTCACTTAAAAGGGATGATAAGAAATTCGTTTTGTATCTTGCACTTTTTTATATGACCGTATTATCATTAACTTCCTTTAACAAGTGGTTTTCAGCGGCTATCATCATTAGCATGATTTTTGCCTGTATGATTGGTTTCTTTTTTTCTAAGCTTTTGGGTGTGAGTAGTCCGGCTTATAAGAAGATGTCATATATCGTGATTCCTTGCATTCCAATATACTATTCTATCTGTTCATATATATATCCTATCTTATGGGTGTCGCAGAAGAATCACATTAATACTTGGAAAAATAAATTAATAGCGCTTCATCCAACTTCAATACCGCTTGGCATTGCGACATTAATCATAATTGTGTCACTGTTCCTGCTTTTCATCTTTTTCAAAGTTCCAATCATGCCTGCTTTGAAAAATCTGATTATGAGGTTTTCTGAAAAAATACGTTCTAATAAGTCTTATCGCATGGGCATATATGCAGCTTGCGGCTTTGGGTTACTTACCTATGTATTCGGATTGCATATTCTTTCGATCTCATCCGATCTTTCCTTCCCCCCATTTATCTGGATGTTTTTGATGCTATTTAATTGGATAATTTTTCCTCTCTCTTTAATTATGGCTTTGACTATTATCTGGGATTTTATCCAAAAGAAAAATCTTTCTTCCAATCCCCTTCACTTTTTATTTTTATTTTCATTTTATGTTTCATTCTTTCTCTTACTTTTAATAACAATATTTCTGGACAAAATCATTGGAACTGGCGTTGCAAACAATTTTGAACTAAGAATTTTCCCATACTTTATGTTTTTTGCCGTAGCTTTAGCCAGCATGATAATCTTAAAATGGATACATCAGTTGGATATCAAAAGGTGGCAACTTACTGGAGAAATATTGTTTATCATCTTAATTATCATATGGTCAATAAACTCGCTAGTGAAGTCAACATGTGATCCGTCAGTATCCAATAGATGGATATTTTATTCAAAGGAAGAAAAAATTGCCATGAATTGGATGGAATCAAATCTTAAGAAAACAACTATATGGGCAGGACCTCTCGGCCGTGTAAGGGCTGCTTTTAGATACAATTCTAATTTTGATTCGTTGGGGAACATATCCTTTAGCAATGCTTCAAATGCAAAATATTACCTTATATCTGATGTTGCTCGGAAAAGAGCAAATAAATATAAGTACTCGCTTCCCTTCATAAAAAACTCTAACCAAATTTATGATAATGATGGGGCAGCACTATATCAGCATAAATGAAAGTCAGTACTTTTTCATATTATGATATTTTTTTATAACAATATTTAATCTAAGTTTTCGTATGACTTTCTCCATAGCATCTTTAACATTACTCCTAATAATCATTATAATTGCATCCATATAGTATCCATTTTCCCATAGACTCTTAGACGCTTCCCAAAAAGTGTTTTTAATATTTCTCATATTGATTCCGCCTCTTCTCATTACGGCAATTCTTTTGTTTAGAAAGTAAGGTTTAGTATATTTTACCAGTCTGATTGCCCATTCATAATCCATCGCATATTTAAGGTCTTTTCTGAAATAACCTATATTCTTACAAACTTCTTTTTTACAAAATAATGTTGGATGAGGAATATACATTCTTTTCTTAATTTCATTTGGACTGCAATCTTTACCCCATCTTAGTTCAAGCTCATTAGTTTTTGGATCTACAAAATCGATTATTCCGTAAATAGCTTTTATATTTTGATATTTATTGAACTTATTAACTACCTTACAGACGACGTCCTTACTGGCATAATAATCATCTGAATGAATTATACCTATAATTTCACCCGATGATAGCTTTATCCCTTTATTAAAAGCATCACCTATTCCCTCATCCTTCTCACTAACCCAGTAGGCAATTTTATCTTCATATTTTCTGATAATATCCAGTGTTCCATCAGTAGAACCGCCGTCAATCATAATGTATTCAATATTATCGTAAGTTTGATTTATAACACTCTGAATTGTCTGTTCGAGATATTTCTCACCATTAAAAACTATGGTTATTGCGCTAATTAAAGGTTTATCTGGTTCAGACTTTTTATTGAACAGACCGTTAGTCCGGAGCCCACCTTCTAGTTTGCGTGATGTGTTATGCATAAAATTAACCCTGCTCTTTTGATGATTATGCTTTAAATCTTTTCGACTTGCGTTTAGTTATCTTAACTTCCTCGTACAGCTTTATTAGCTTCTCTCCGTATTTTTCCCAATTCCATTCTTTCTGAATGTGATATTTGGCGTTAATGCCTATCTTTCTCGCAAAAGATGGCTTACTTAATAATTCTCTAAGTGCTGCGGCAATCTCGTTTACGGATAGTGGAACTAATATGCCGGTTTCACGATGTTTGATGATCTCTCTGTTTGACTCAACAGGAGTCGTAACAAGTGGAGTGCCGCTAGCCAAAGTCTCTAAAACTACAAGTTGCGGATTAATACTAAGTTTTCGAAATGGGAGAACAACTACCGTAGCCGAGGTCAGCAAATCTTCCATTCGAATATTGTCTGTATAGGGATAGAATAAGAGTTCAATATTTTCATATATTTGGCTAATTCTTGAAAGTTCCTCATCATATTCATCGCCCGGTCGAACAGCGAATATAAAGCTAGTATCGGGATATTCACCACTTAATTGTTTAAAAGCCTCGGCACATATATCCGCACCATTTTCTCGATTTGCGTTCCGCCAAAAGAGAACACACCGTTTAGGATTCAGTGAAGGTAACTTCCCCCTATCAATTTTGAACTGTTTCTCAATCCCTGGTTGCATCACTACTACTTTGCTCTTATCGACAACTGAACCTAAACCTGACTGAAGCATTTGTATCTTTGTATAATCTGTTAGGGTTATCAAAGCATCTATGTTTTTCAAGAATTTAGTGGTTAATAACTTGACGAAAGGCAAGTTCGAGATGCTGAAATTCTGAAATGTCATAAACGCCGTAGTAGAAATCTTCCTAGCTTTGAGTAATCCTAAGAGGTAAGCAGTTTCAATATCTCCAAAGGCGTGGATTATATCAAAATTCGAGGACAATATCAGCTTTCGCAATTCATTAATCAATAATGGCACTCTCAAAAGTCGAGTTCCCTGATTAGGCCATTTTTTAGATACACTCATAACAGTTTCTACACTTAGCTTTTTAGAAGCAATGGGGGGTAACTGATATCCCTCAGGAGCTTTACTGGTAATAAGGGTAGCCTCATAACCATGTTTTTCTAATATATTGGCGCTTAAGAGAGGCACCTGTACATGTCCTGAAATGGTATTAAACGTATTTACAGAATACTTAGCTTCAGCGACAAATATACCAACCTTCATCATACAAAACCCTTCTATTTACTATAGCTACGGCACTTCGATTACGAGACTTTCTTTTGCAGGGTAACATAAGACCGAGTCGAAAGCACCGGAAACATTTTGGAAAAAAAGGTATCGAATCTTTCAAATATGTCTAATAATAAGACCGGCGTTAGATTCATTAAAGTCTGCGAGAAGATCAATATCCCCGAAATATCTTTAATTTCAACATTTCCGTATTTTTTAACCACCGATTTGATATCGTTGATCGAGAGTTGGACAGAACGATATCTACCTAATGCCACGCTGCATTTATTAACGAATTCAACAAGGATTGTCCCATTATCGCCACACACTCGAATCATTTCGCGGATCATATCCAAAGCATAGGACTTTGACGAAACCTGATTTAACGTCCTAATCGAATATACGAAATCAAATTGACTGTCCTTAAAAGGCAATTTAGAACCCTCGGCCAAACAATAGTTTACTTGCTTAAAATTCGAGGTTTTCTTAACGCATTCTTCCAGCATCTGGGGTGAGAGATCCAATCCGTGAACCTCATGTCCGGCTTCCAAACATTTCACCATAAATCTGCCGGTTCCACATCCTACCTCTAATATTCGTTGCCGGAGCGGTAGGACATGTAGGATACGTTCTAATTGGTGCATTTCTAATTTATTAAATAGTCTTCCTTTGGGATCGGAAAATCTCTTCCGATCATAAACTACTGCCTCAGACTTGGGGTACCCAGTATTAATAGATTTCTCCTTCATTGTCCTTTGACTCTTCTTATTCCTATATTCTATTTTGTAACAAGCTCTTATATAAATTTACATACCGCTCAGCCTGTATTTTCAATGTATATTCTCTCAAAGCTTTTTCTCTTGCATTCATTGAAATTTTTTTTCTTCTCTCATCATCCACAATTATCCATTTAATGCCAATTGCCAAATCTTTAGGATCTTTCTCCTTTGCTAAGTAGCCATTTTTTTTATGCTCAATCAGATCCGGCATTCCACCAATATTAAAAGCAACTACAGGAGTTCCACAGGAAAGGGATTCCATTACAGTATTTGGAAGATTATCTTGAAGAGAAGGAATCATGAAAATGTCAGCCGCACTATAACTTAACGCTAATGAAAAATCGTCGTAAAGTCTTCCGAGAAATTTTACTTCAAAGGGAATTTTTTCAATATCTCTGGAATGAGAAGCCCCAAAGGTTACAAGACATAGTTCATCTTTATTAAAAACGTTCATATTCTCCAGCTTATTAATTGCCTCTTTTAAATATTTGAAACCTTTTCTCCTGTCTGTAGTTGGACTCATGGCCCCAATCAAAATTATTTTTTTATTTTTGGAGAGATTAAGAATATTCCTTGCTGCCAATTTCTCTATAGGCTTAAATATGTTGGTATTCAAGCCATTCGGTATCACTTCAACTTTTAAATCCGATAACAATGAACTTCTTTTGGCACACTCAGCCAACCATCTGCTGGGAGTTACAATTGTCAAATCCAAATCTTTATACGCTCTTTTTTTTCTCCTCCAAATTTTTCTGGTAATATCGTTATGTTTATCGCAGTTTAACTGAGGACATGCACCACAAGAATCAATATATTTTTCACAATCTCCTGAGTAGTGGCATCCTCCGGTAAGGGCCCACATGTCATGGAGTGTCCAAACTATAGGCTTACCTAACTTAACAAGGCTCGAGATACCCCTTATAGAAAGAAAACCTCCTGCTATCCAGTGTAAGTTTGTAATATCAGTTTTCTTGACTAGTTCATGGCCTATTATGTTTCTGCCTATCCATGCGGGATGAAATGGTGTCTTTTGCCAATCATATAATTTAAGAGGTATTCTATCTATAAAAGGGCGAACTTTGCTCCATGACTTATTAATTTTCCCCTCCGGGCCATAAACGTTCGGATCATCACTTATTTTATTATCTACGAGCATCTTTGAATCTACACCGATTTCCCTAAGACCTGTATGTAGTCTATAGGCTGCCCGAGCAGCTCCACCCTGAATGTCTGATTTGTTAACTATTACTACTTTCATTTAAGAAACGGCAATTAATTTGAAATTACACTATAAATAATCTTCATAATATTAAGGTTATATCTTTACCCATCAAATTGATTTCTCCATTTCTCAATATCATCTAAGGGTAAATGTAATTTTGTTTCAAAATTACTGTTGATTTCGTTCTCTAGTTGTTTAATATTATCTCTTTCTATTACCTTCAAATTAAAATCCTTTCCAATCTCAATTGACCTATTATCAATACCAATTATGATTACTCGTTTGAAGAATTGCATTGCTCTTATCCCCGCATGAAGTCTTGTACCAACATAATCTAAACTTATATCAGATTTAAGCAATCGGTTAAAAGCTTCTAAGTTGGGTGGTATAACTAGAATATCCTTTTCAGAAATCCTTTTTATGTATTCATAATCTTGACTACCTTGAATCCAAACATATATTTTATCATAACATTTTTTTAATACCCGAATTAGTTTTCTGTCTTTTTCTAAACAGGTATTGTAATCAGTGAAGGTGCAGACAACATTATTTGATTTTATCTTCGGTATCTTTTTGCAATGGTCTGGGGTAAGGTTCCACATCGTAGGGCACCCCGTATTTATAACATTGCTGATTCGGATAGATTCGAGTTTTCTTTTAGTGTAGTTATCCCTAACCGCGTGCAAGAATTTTTTGCTTAATATCCTTCTAAGCAGAGTTTTAGTGTAAAGATTTGGATCTTTTTGGTACTGCCACCATCCAACGCCCATCAGAACTACATCTTTTAAGAAAATTGAGTCAATCAATCCAATTTTCCACTGATTATAAGAATTCATATTTGACGACAAGAGATTCGTTCCTCCCACAATAGAAAGATTTGATTTTTTAAGATTTTTATAACTAACTTTTCCAAGTTTGTCGTGTGTTTGCAGTTCGACAAAAAAACTATCTGGCATAATATCATTTAATTCCTTCTTTACCGAATCCATAATTATATAATCTCCCAAGTTATTTGAGGAAATCGATGTGTTTAAAATACTAACTTGTTTTATCATTTTTCTTATCTCGTACGTTTATCGTTAAAACCTAATATAAATTCTTTGAAATACTTTTCTAGCCCTGTCTATGGTTCTTTTCAATAAGCTTCGATTGTTTATGCTTGAAAAAACATAATCGTAATCTCCATCTACAATAACTATTGGATTATCGGTCAATGGTAACTCAATCTCAAATCTTTTTAGATTATTTGTTTTATGCCTCATGTTTTTTGTGTGGGTTGCTTCAGAATTAAATCCGATATTAGAAATTAGATTTTTTGACGGGACTACAGACATCCCAGAATTTATTAACCTAGCAAAGCTCCAGGCATAGCCCCACGCATCTAACTGCTTAGTAAATGTTTTTTCATAATTCCTCGCTCTTTCTTTGTATTGTTTTTCACCAATTAGATACTTTATTTGTTTTCTCCAGTAAGTGTTTTTCCATTTTGACATCTCTACATCAAAATAATTCCACGCTCTCTTCCAAGTTCCCCAACCCCATATACCACCATAATATGAAAAGTGATAGTCCTGCAAATCTGATTTCCACTCAATGTTTACATTAGTGCCACTAATCATCATCACTCTCTCATCATCTTTGTATTTCTCAAGTAACTCCTGACAAAACCAAAAAAAACTTTGACTCGGTACACAATCGTCCTCCAAAATAATGCCTTCTTCCACGTTTTCAAAAAACCAGTCAATTGCCGAACTAACAGCCATTTTACATCCCAAATTCTTACCTCTAAAAAGTGTTTTGACTTTACAATCCCAATCTACTTGGTTGATAATATCCCTTGCTGCTTGACATCTCTCATTCTCGCCCTTCTTGTTTTTTCTTGGCCCATCAGCTGCCACAAAAAGCTTAGTCGGTTTACCTCTCCGTATTTCATTAAAAACTCGCCGTGTTGTATCTGGGCGATTAAAAACTATGAATAACACAGGGGTAGTTAGTTTTTCTCCCATCGGCCCCTCAAGGAATTGTTGAAAAAAGACAATATACTCACTGTGTTTGCAGGAAAATGTGGTTTGTTCTCGATAAAACCCCTATTTTTCTTTTCATTCTGCTGCTTTATTTTTCTCAATTGCAAGTTTCTTGTGGTTTTTGTGCTTCCATATATAACGACTCCCATCTCCTCCTTTCATTATCTTTAATAATTCTTTTATCTGTACCTTCTAAAAAATCCACCTCTCTTACGTTAACAAATCCAGCTTCGTGTAAGAAATTCCCGAGTAGCGTACTATCCCATACAGAAAGATGTCCCCAATTTTGCGTAAGTGACCATATGGCTTCAGCCCCTGTTGGCCATCGTTTAAAATTTTCATGAGATTTTTTCCCACAGCAATAATCTACATATTTTTCTAAATCCGGTACA
>NJBF01000039.1 GCA_003144275.1 Candidatus Heimdallarchaeota archaeon B3_Heim | reverse complement strand
TCAATCATGGCATATTCCTTATCGTTTGTTATTTCAGCTATGGCCATTGATGATTTCTAAGGTTAAGATTTCTTAGTTTTCTTTTTAAAGGTTAATGGTGGTGTTCAACAATTTAGACGAAATCTCTTTTTTTCGTTATTCCCGATTTTTCTCTTAATTGCTTGGATTGAGATAGGATATTGAGAATTGAATCAGTTTTCAATGTACTAATGACAGTTAGTATTCTTGCTTCAGCTTTCATTACATCAGAATTTTTTTCACTTATAATCTCCTCAATATTGCTAGCTGGGGATAAGAGTGCCTCAATACAGTCCTCAAATTGGATTTCAAGAAGGGAATCCTGAAGTATAGATGTTAACGTTAACTTTGAACCTATATATATTTCTGGAAGATATAAATGGTAAACAAGGTGCTCTGTAATTTCTTCCAAAAATTTCAACTCTTTTTGGTAAGAGAGTCCAATGTTCAATTGTTGTATCTGATTTAATAAGGATATATATGTCCCAATTATTCTCCATTCCTTTTCATAAGACCATGGATACTTTATTGGTATTAATTGTGTATAATATTTGTGTAGATAGACCGTTAGATGAGAATAGTTCAATATATATCGTTTTAATAAATAATTAATTAGAGAAGAATTGAGTATAATCATTAGAGGAAAGAAATCATGATGGGGGTTTGAAATTTCCATTATTGAGACATTTGTTCCTGGTACGATCCCCCTAGGTTTGTACGCTACCCGAAACTCGTTACCAATTGCAGTACATACAAGTTTAGGTTTCTCAAGATAGTTGATAAATCTAGGATTCTTATGAGTCGATTTTGACCAAAGAAAATAATTTGGGTTCAGTGCATAGCGAGTGACGCACTTTCCTGAATGAAGAAATGGAACGACATAGCCTATGGAAGGGGTGTAATTTCGTTTCAAGTCTTTCTTGACAATCCTGTGATCTACTCCATAATCTCCCATTACTTGGGAGAATTTTCCACCATTAACAATCTTCTGCCAATTTGTGTCATAGTAAATCATAAATCGCTTGTAATTCATGAAAATAGAGTTTCTTATTTGTAATCCTGGTTCCAAACCTTTTCTGGGTTTAATAAATATCGAGTAGTCACTTTTTTGATGTTTAGTTAAGATCAATGAACACATTTCTAAAGTAACATCTTGGAAAGCTGCAGATTCGTCATGAATTTCGTTAATCACAGTCCTTTCTAGAATGTAATTCCGAATTCCTTCAAATTCTTCCACCCTAAGAACAGAAAATGGAAGAATGAATGCTAAACGGCCTTCTGGCTTTAAGAGTTTGATTGAACGTTCAATAAAAGCTCCTGCAGCATTCAAGCTTACTTTTTTTGCATTAGATCCTTTGCATGAATTGTAAGATTTTTTTAGGATGTTTTTCTCTTTTACTGACAGAATAGAACGGCCATAAGGAGGGTTTCCTAAACATACGTCGAATCCTCCTTGTAGAATAATATTGGGAAAAATCAACCCCCAATGAAAAAAATTATGCTGTTCTGTGTCAATATTGTAAAAAGATTTTACTTTAGCTGTTTTATTCGTTAAAAAAGACAAAAATTGTATGTATGATATATCTAACAGTTTTGAAATCTCTCGATTTAATTGCTCCGTTAGAGAGTCAATATTTCCTCCATTTATACAGTTCTTACTCATTAAAATTGATTTGAGTTGGTTACAAGAGTGTACCCAATTTGTATCCATATTTTTAGTCAATTTAACACGTTTTGATGACTCTACTTCACTTTCCTCTATCTTTTGAGAAAAATAACTCAAGATCTCAATAGACGGACTGAATTTCTCATTAATAAATCCAAAAAGCGAGTTTCCTTTCCGAATATTCGAAAATAACCCTGGATTGATCTCTATTTCTGATTCAGGATTTTTACTTAACATCCAGAATAGCAACCGAAGCTTGGTTACTAATATACCTGGACCTGCCTTATCTACCCCAAAAATGAAATTCTTGACAATCATTGATGGGTTTTCAGCGTGTTTACATGAAGATTTCAATTGATTTTGGAAAATTCTTTCTGCTGCGTAAAGAAGAAATGAACCAGTTCCAGAACTTGGATCTAACACCGTCACCTGAACTTTATCTCTTGCTATAAGATTATTTGTTAACTCTCGGATGATTTTCCACGGCGAGTAGTATACTCCCTTTATCTTGCGACTCGAAACTTTGGGTGAAACAGAAAAATCTTTTTCAAATTCATTTGTGACCATTTCTGCAAATATAGAGAGAAATTCTGGGGTTATTCCTTCGTCTTTCCCCCCAGATTGTTGGAATGTTTCGACCAAAACAAATTGATATCTTCCCATAAATATGATCATTTGGTCCCAATCTGCTTCTGGAATACTCTGTAGTAATTTTTCCTCATGCGGGGTAAGGTGAGATAAATGATAACTAGTTTTTTCAACAACCGAAATATAATTTCTATCTGGAGACCCATTAGATAAGTGAATCCATATTTTGAAAAATATTTTACATTTTTCTACTTTTTCAAGTGAAGAGAATGATTCTTCTGTGATTTTATCCCAAGGTTGGTAATAAAATACCGAGAGAAATTTAATGAGTGAATTTAGAGCTACCTCAAAGTTATCTGTATCAGACCAACCTAAGTATCTCCCACCTTGAAGAAGTGATACATAAAACTCTTTTAGTTTTTGAGATAGGTGTTGCAAATATCATCTCTCAGAAAGTATTGCTTATCCATAGGAGATATTAAAGGTTTTAATAGCTCTTTTCCTCAATTCGAAAGTAGACAGAGGTAGAAACATGGAATTAACCCCAAATCTTTTTCCTTCGGAAATTCTTGAGATCTGTCACAAATTTTCTTCTTCTGGATTCAAGGCTTTTGTCGTTGGTGGGTCAATTCGTGATCTTTTGCGGGGTGAAACACGACCAAATGATTGGGACATAGCAACTGACGCCTCTCCATCTGAAGTTATGGATTTATTTACTCATTTTAGGGTAATTCCGACGGGTATACAACATGGAACAGTTACTCTTCTCTTTAAAAATCTTTCAATAGAGATTACAACTTTTCGGGTCGAAGGTGTGTATAAAGATGGGCGTCGTCCTTCCGAAGTTCAGTTTGTAACTGATATTGGGGAAGATCTTGCTCGACGTGATCTAACAATAAATGCAATTGCATATGATCCTATAACTGAGGAATTTACAGATCCTTACAATGGACGTTCTGATATCAATAATCAACTTTTACGGTTGGTAGGTGATCCTGATGCTCGGTTAGGGGAAGATGGGCTGCGATTAATTAGAATCTTTCGATTTGTTTCAGAATTAGGGTATTCTGTTGAGAATTCATCTCTTGCAGCGGTTCCTAGACATTTAGATGTATTTGATCAAGTTGCAAAGGAACGAATTGGAACTGAATTACAGAAATTGATGTCGGGGCGATATTGGCAACAAGCTGTGCACTTCTTACATACTACAGGGGTACTAGCTAAGTTAATCCCTCAATTTAATACTGAATTCATGCATACTCTCATATCAGGTTTAGGTTTATCACGATTAGAAATTACTTTTCGTATTATAGACAATCTTACCAACAATTCTTCAGTAAATCTCAGATTTTCTGTTCTTATTCATCAATTATCAGCTACTGATTATAAGTTATCACATGCTGTCCCTAAATTAGACAAGAAGTTGATTATTGGTATCCTTAAAGGACTCAAATTCCCAAACAAGCAAATTGATGATATAATACACATTTTAACAATTTATTCGGTCCCTTTACCTTATTCTACTCTAGCTCCTGAAATTTCAAAAAACTATGCACTAAGGAAATTCCTTTTCAGAATCGATCCTAGATTCCTTGAAGATTACCTTAATTTTATCAAAGCATGGAAGTTGTTAGGGAATGAGGCTGATCCCATTGAAGCATTGTTAAAGGATATAAAACTGAGAAGTGCCTCACAAAGCCCAATTTATTTGAAAGATTTGAAGATCAATGGAAATGATGTTGTTGCTTACTTAAACATAGATAAGACAAAAGCTATACAACGAGAGTTTATTGGAATTTGTTTAACCCTATTACGTGAGCAAGTCGAGGTTAAACCATCACTTAATTCAAAAAAAGAGTTGTATGAAATTCTCAATCGAATTAAAATGGTTGTAAACTTATGTACTGCGTTAAAAATTCCGAAGATCAATATAATATCAACAGATCATATTCGAAAATTATATCGTATGAATAAACCAAATTATTCCACTTGGGAGAGTACCCATACTTATCGACTCGCAATATGGCTTATTTCCTGTCATCTACGTAGAAATAAATCCAATGTCGTATTTTTTGATGGAACTAATTTTAATTCCCCCTCACATCCAAATCATCGAGAGAATTTAATCAAGCAATTTAGAGTTTTCAATCCGATTTTTGTCCATATTAATGTATCTAAGGAAGCTCTGAAATTAAATTTCGACGCCAGAGGTCAAGAAGAAGAATCTCTAACCAAGAGCGATGCAGATCTCTCAATTTTTGTGCGTTATGAAAAATTAATTAGGACGTATGAATCTTCTCTCTATGTTCCGAGTAAGAGTCACGTTGTTGAGCTATCGACTAGATCAGATAATTACGATTTGAAGGTGAAAAATTTGGTATCAATGATCAACAAAAATAATCATCGTCTTATTATAATGAGTGGTAATGTACTTACTGGTAAGACTTTCACTGCGAAGAAAATTAAAGATATGTTGAATGTCAGCTCTTAGTGAAAAAAACGATTTTTGGGACTCAGCTTGTCACGTACTCAGCGCGAAAAAGGGCAATATTTTACACCTGAAAACATTGTACAGGCAATAATTGGAAACATTGTCTATTATCTTGATGACCCAAGAGATAATGATACTCTCTCAGTGTTAGACCCATCAGCTGGAGAAGGAATTTTTTGTAGAACACTTATTCAGATATTAAAGAATAAATTTTGTTCTATCAATATCGATGCGTTAGATATTGACCCTTCTGCGCTCTCAAGAGCTAAATCATTAGTAATTAACTCTGTTAAAGATGATAGATGTTCTGTTGTTTTTCATCTCAAAAATTTTCTGACTGAATTTGATACAGAGAATCAAGGAACAAAATACGATTTAATCATATCTAACCCTCCTCATCATGCGAAATATTCTCCACAAGAGTGGGATAAAATAAGAAAATTGCGTCCTAAAGATGTCCAAGAGAATATTCCGTCAGAATCCGCTCTTTATTTCGTACTGAAGTCAATTAATCTCTTGAAAGACAGGGGTATCCTTTCATTTATTTTACCTAAACCTTTTATTTACTCTAATAAATGGAAAATATTTCGACAATTATGTCTAACCCAGGTTCGTCTTTTAGAAGTATTTGATTTAGCAAATCAATTTTCTGGTCAATTGCAAGAGCAAGTTGCCCTCACACTACAAAAAATCTCTCCATCTTTAGAGTTCCGAACAGGGATCTGGGATCCTGTGAATGAAAAGCTAGCTTTCATTTCAACCGTAAAGACTCAAAACGCGATTCGTTTCGATAATTTTTTAGTGGGTGTCACTCCCTCAGAGCAGAAACTAATGGAAAAGCTCCTAAAAGATCACAGAAGAATCGAATGGACTGCTTTTCGTGGTTTAAGTAGTCGATTTCGTGTAAAAGACGTATCTACTCCATTAATAGAAAAAGTTTCGCTTACACACGGATTTTTATTTCCAGAACGTAATTATGTAAATGAAGCTGTTCCTGAAATTAAGTTTAAAAGGTTAAAACAACCTAAAATAATTGGACAACGTATTATTGCTTATAAAACCAAACCAAAATTCCAACTGGATCTTCCAATTTGGGTTGATTCCTTAGGTGTCTACCTTACTCATGAAACTGTCATTAACATAATTCCTCCTTATTCTTCGTCTAATGATATTTATGCATATGGTGCTTTACTTCAATCTAAGTTTATAAATTGGTGGTTACAAAATGCAGTATATACTAAACGATTTGTAACAAGCAAAGATTTAGATAAACCATATCTAAATAAACTAATAATTCCTCGTTTGGATGGTGATTCGAATTCTGACTTCCGTAGTAAAATTAAGAAAATGGTAGAAAAGAGTCAGCTTCCCAATATTTGTTTGTCAGCAAAAAAGGAATCAAACGTAGACCAATTCTTCGTGATTGGAGAAATCTTCAAATTGTATCTTAATGAAGGGAAGGAGCTAAAACAACTGCTAGATGAAATGGTTAATCAGTCAATATATAATCAGAAAAATCATACAAGTAATCCCTTTAAGTTAATGAAGCAGATTGATAGGTTTTTTCGAACAAGAAATGTAGACGACTTATCATGGTTAGGAAAACAAATAGGAATTAAAGTCAATAAATCTTACGTCGAAGGGATATTTGGAAAATATTCAAGGATGGAATATGTTAGGTCCATTATAGACGAAATTGTTTTCAATCTTTATGAATTATCTCAAAATGAAAAGCAGATAATTTTGGAGGGGGAATAAGAAAGGTGAATAAAGGAAAAGAACCACTAGGAGCGATCCCAACTCCACAAGCAATTGTAAAATTAATGGTCAATCTCTCTCTCGATTTTATTAACAAGATTCTGAACCAACCACTTGGTTCTAGAAGTATCAGCATCCTTGATAATTCAGTTGGAGATGGTAGATTTTTATTTGAAATTATGAAACACCGGAACAACATCAGAGCAAGTGATCTAAAAAACTTTAAACTAATTTTGCATGGTTTAGATATAAATAATGAATCTATAAATTTATGTGAGTCAAAAAAAAGGGAATTAGCGACTAATCAGGATATTGAAATTTCGTTTAAAACTGGTAATGCGTTAATTGGGTATATTAAACCTCCTAAAACCATGAAGAATTATTATACAGAAGAAAAATTAACTCGTTATTTCTTCGATGATCTTAACATTACTCAGCCAGACATAAGTTTGGTTAAAAATGCGTTTCATTGGTTTTATGAATGGCCCTTACCTAATACTAAAGAGGGATATGATATTTGTATAGGAAATCCCCCCTTTGGGATTTCATTTACTTCAGAAGAGAAAAATATCTATAGAAGAATTTTTGAAGGTGTTGATCCCGAAATAGAAAGTTATCTTCTATTTGTGGAACGGTCAATACATCTATTACGAGAAGGAGGAGCGTTAATCTTCCTTATTCCGAATAACTTCACTACAAACTTTCGATATCAAGCATTCAGGGATTTATTACTCAATCAGATTTACATCAAGAAAATCATAATGTTGGATGACAATGTATTTCCTTCAGTATCTGTTGAAACATGCATTGTAATGGGATATAAGAAAACTGAAGCCGAGAAGAGTCTTTCCAATATCATTGAATTCAGTAGGTATTCAGTTGAAAGTGGAATTTCTCAGATTAAAAAGAATGACCAAAGTATGATTATGGATCAGAAGTTTAGGTACATTGTACCTGATATGGCTACAGAAATTACTGAAATTCTTGAGATTATGGAAATAGATTCGCTATTTCTAAAGGATATTGCATCTATTACACGTGGAATCGAGTTAGGATTTAAGTCAACCTTAACTAGCGAAACACCTTCTACAAAGGATTCTATACCATTGATAGCTGGGAGAAATATCAGTAAATTTTCCATAGTAGGAGATAAGAGATATATTGATTTCGATTCGAACAGGAAATCAATTTTTAAAGATAAATCAATGTATATGACACCTAAATTGCTCCTCCGAAGAATTGGTCGTGAGCTTATAGCAGTTTATGATCCAAACAGGCTTTTTTGTGTGTGCGATGTGTATATAATTACCTTCAACCCACAATGGTCTCATTTCAATTTAAAACACTTAGAAATCATATTAAACTCCTCGTTATTGACTTTTTATCTTAACCATAAGTTTAAAACGGTAAAGAAAATATTTCCTAAAATAGCAATCAACTATTTGAAGCGACTTCCCATTAAATTACCATTTTCCGCATTAGAGGAACAAAAAATCGAAGAAATGAAGATAGAGAGAGAAAAATGTTTGGGAAATGAGGAAATAACTCAATTGGACGAGTTTATCCTCAACCATTATAATATCTCTAAATCACAAAAACAGATAATAGATACTTTTAAACCAAGCATCTAAATAATTACCATTTTCGTGTAGGTAGTCCTGAAACTTTAATTCCAGAATCATGTGTTTTATATCTTCGATTGAGACCAATGAGGAAGGCAGTAAATCTTTCCACATGTCTTGCTGAAAGCGTTCCTCCAGCGTCAACAGGTCGGAGGTGCTCAATTTTAAGGGCTTTCTCCTTCACTCTATTTTTAGCTTCTTTATCTTTACTAAAAATGAAAACATCCTGATATAAGGTTGGTAATCTGTTAATATCTCGTAATGTGGAATTTGATAGGGTTTTAAAGGCACCTACTACAGGTATGTTAGGAGGAACAACTTTTCGTAGGAGTTCCGTGGCACTTTGAGCTTTTAAGTCCATTGGTGGTAGAATGTCAACCATTTTTCCCTTTTCAAACGGTTTCAGAGGAACAGTGACATCGACAAGGATTTTTTCCACCGTTAAGTGAGGTAATAATGGTTCTATCGTTTTAATCATGAAATTAAATGGAGTAGTGATGAGAATAATGTCTGCTTCTTGAATACAATCCTCATTTGTCATAGGTTGAATTATCTGACTATTTAACTTCGAATTTATTTCAAGAGCAATTTTGTCCGCTTTTTCCTGCTGCCTTGAACCCATACAGACTGGTTCGCCTACTAATCCCCACCGTAAAGCTAATCCTTGTCCTAATGGACCAGTGCCACCTATTAAACCGATTTTATCAATCATTTCTAACACATCATTCCATTGTAGAGGTAATCTCTTGAAGCTTATCTTCTAATAACTTTTGATATTTAACTAGTAACTCATCTGCCTGATTAGCTGATTCTGCCTCTATAGTGATGCGAATTTTTGGTCCTGTATTACTAGCCCGAATTAATACCCAAGATTCAACACCAAAAGAAATACCAATTCCATCGATGTCAGTCACAGAATTATGGGATGCTTTAATCTCTTGTAACAAACTTGTTATAGCGTTAAATTTGATATTATCTGGTGCTGGGACAGCTACCCTACGTTTATACAATAAGGGCAGTTGATCAACCAATTCAGAGAGACTAGTATCTTGCGTTGATAGCATTTCAGCTAAGATCAAAGGAATGATCATTGCATCATCAAATAGGTATATATGTGGAAAAACCATATGTCCAGAGCTCTCAATTCCAATTAATGTATCTTTCTTATCCTGTGCATCTGCAGTTAGGAATGTATGGCCTACTTTAATACGGTCAACAATTGTTGATTCAGGGAGTGATTTTTCTAATGCAAGAGAACATTCTACATTCGCTAGTACCCTTTTCTTCTTCGGAAAAATCGAGAGCATATATTTGGCCAGAATTAGACCTGTAATATCGGCGAGTAAGACACGGCCTGTATTATCAGCAATAACAGCACGATCACCATCCCCATCGAATCCCACTCCAAAATCTGCTTTCTCTTCAATAACAATTTTCGATAGCTCAGTCAAAGTTTGTTCATTGGGTTCAGAAGGCCTATTGGGGAAAGCAGGATTGACTTCACAGTATAAGGGAATTACCTCAAGACCGATAGATTTTAGGACTTCAGGAGCTGACAAACATGAGGAACCATTCCCACAGTCGACAACAACTTTTAATGGTCTTTTAAGTGTAAACTTTGTACTTAAATAATCACGATACTCATTTTTGAGATTCAAGCGAGTCATTTGTCCTACCCCTGTCCATGATGGTTGAAGAAAATCACCTTCAATAAAAATGTCTCGAATTTTCATGTTGTCTTCTTCAGAAAAACCCACTCCATTACCATAATAAAATTTGACCCCATTCCATTCAGGAGGAAGATGAGAAGCAGTTATATATGCCGTAGCAAATGCATTCCGTTTCCAAGCTGAAAACATACATGCACCAAATTGTAAAGCTTCCCCAGAATACTCAATATGTATTCCAGAAGACATGACTCCGGCAGCAAAAGCTTGTGCTAATAGTGAACTTGTTTGGCGAATATCCCAAGCAATAAAGACAAAATGATCCTGGGTCTGAAATCCTTGATTTCTCTGCAAGAATGTTCCGAAGGCTAGACCAATCCGATAATGGACTGCAGCAGTGATTTCTTTATTATATACTCCTCGTACGTCATAAGCTCGAAAAATATGGCTTAGACTCGAATAATCGTTTCCTGATGTCATTATAAATCCCTTAGACGCCTTGTGCGAAAAGCTCGGCAATTACTTTTACTTCTTTCTGGATGTCAGGTGGATCAATGGATTCATCTAGATAACAGAAAAAATAAAAGCCGTTAGTAGCTTTTTGGAGAATTAAGGATCCTTGGCCTTGCATATTTGTCAAAAGCCAGTAATCTGGGTACGCATTAAGTAATGTCAGATATTTTACTCCAGCTATTTCAGCAGAAGCTGGGTATGTTACCCATTCGTGAATTAAATAGTATCCATCTAAAAGTCTGTCATTTGCTTGCGGGAATGACCCTGTATGCCACCAATCATTGCCAGAAGGGTCAAAAATTACCACTCCAAGAACTTTCTTTTCTTCAAGCAACTTTTCTAAAGGTTGACGGTATGGCATAGCACATCTATCCCAAAATGTATTTGACCATTTTATTAGAGAATGAATTTTGTTTTTAAATTATATGCGTATAGTAAACTCGAAAATTCTGCATCAGTATATAGATTTCCAGCTGGTATGCAATTTGATGCCTCATATCCATCTTTTAATCGGAATAATATTTGTGAATATCCTTCAAATCGATTCGTTCTCGAATATGTTATTAATTCTAGGCTGTGTTCTTCCAGATGCAGATATATTCTTAGGAATTCTTCAAAAAAAGAACCATCGGACTTATTTTCCCCACTATCCAATGGTATGGATTTTTCTTACTTCTTTTTCCTTCCTCCTAAAATCAAATTTTTATTGGTTTTTCCTTGGTGGTTTCATACATCTCATGAGTGATATGATTGATTGGAATGTGTATATATTTGCTCCTTTTTCCGACTATTCAGTGTCACTTCTCAATTTAGATCCATTAGAAATTCTCGAAGAATCAAATCCTGTGAATTTCATTAAGAATTACTATAGGAAACAACAAATAATCGTCGTCGAGTTAATGATTTTCTTGTTTGGAGTATTCACTTTCATTTGGAACTAAGAAAATTCTTTTTACTTTGTGAGAAATCAGCAATAAACAAGAATAGTTGTTGCTTTAACAGAACATCATTTTTAAACAAGTATATGAATAGATGAAAACAACTAATAATCGAAACAGGACATTTAGATCTAATGAATTCAGATAATACGGATATTACTTTTATTAATTGTCCTCATTGTAATAACAACGTCCCTAAAACGGAATTTTGTATTACCTGTGGGCAAAAATTGAGCTCTACCTTGGAGAAGGTTCAACAACCTTCATTTAGTGAGATCAAATGTCCACATTGTGAAGAGTTAGTTCCCAAAACGATTTTTTGTATCAGATGCGGGAAATCTCTCGACACTGAATCACCAGTGATTGCCAAAAATCAAAATTGTCCTTTATGTCGACAGGAAATCCCCACAGGACATTCATTTTGTCATTTATGTGGAGCTCGATTGCAAACTTCCGTTCAAGAAGGATCACAAGCTGTTATTTGTAATCATTGTTGGAAACCAAATCCTCCGAATACAGGATATTGTGTACATTGTGGAGCGACTGATTTTGGTAGGAAAACGAAACGTTCTTTGTTACTTGAGAAACCATTTGAAGGATTTCAAGTAGAGTTGTCTCAATTATTAAAACCTGCAAGTATTCCACTTACAATAATCAGACATGGGACATCAAGATCTTTTCCTATAAAAAGTACAATTTCACATTCACGTTCTTTCGGAGTTGTACACAGGAATCACCAGACCTTAAGTTCTCTGAATAAAAATTTTGGTGGGTTTAACCGGCAGAATTTGCTGAACTATGGTGGATCTCTTATATTGGTTACAATGATTTACTTTTATTGGTATTTCAGATATTCGACAAGTGATTTTTTCTTAAATATCGAAACAGATCCTATTTTGGATGGTTTGTTTGGCATCATGTCAGGTTTTCTTCTGACATCCTTGTTAATGATGCCAATCTGGCTAGCTACATTTTTCGTGTACAGAAAGACGGGTTATCAAGTAAATTATCGCTTAGATACTTCAAGAGTTCTTATTACGGCTATTTTTAACTTTTTATGGATTTATTTTGGCGGAGGACCAATAATCCTTCGTTTAGGGGATATAAAAACATCGGAAGAAAGGGGGATCAGAAATCAATCCTTCGTCAAAGGTATTTCATGGGGATCAATCTATACTGTTTGTATAACTTTTCTGCTTGCAATCCTTAGTATTGGGGTAGTGGGTTTAGTTGGAGAGTTTTCGGGATTCTTATTCCAGGACTTTTCTCTCAAGACTCATTTTATCGCAGTCTTTTTCGGAGCCACTTGGATTTCGTTAATCTTAATTTTACCATTGGGTGATTTCTATGATCGTGTGCTAAAACAGTGGAATATTGTCGCATACTTCATAATGCTAATAGTCATCCTACTCACGTTTTATTATTCTATTCAAGTTCTCTCGATCGTAGCACAAGAAACATATCGGCCTTAATGTGGAACTCTTCAAATGCTAGTAGGGTGATTAGGAAATGTCAAATGATTCAATACGAATAACAGTTGTAGGAGTGGGAAGAATGGGTTTTTCCCACGCGCGATTATTACATAGATTGGGTTTTCTAGATTCAATTGTTGAACCTGATAACGCTACAGCAGAAAGGGTAAGTCTAAAATTTAAAGTTCCAAGTTTTTCAACTATAGAAGAGTTAGCAAGTGAACGAAAACCAAATGGCGTTATTGTTGCAGTACCAACTAATATTCACTCGAAGGTTGCATTAGAAGTCGTTTCTCACTTACCTTCTTTAAAAGGACTTCTTATAGAAAAGCCTGTTGCATCTTCTGTCGAACAGGCGCTTGAGTTAAAAAGTAAGATTCATGGTAAAAATATAAAAACTATCGTTGGCCATGTAGAAGTTTTTAATCCTGTTATATCTAGCATAATCGAAATTCTTGACAAGGGAGTAATCGGAGAACCACGATCAGTGCTATTTCAAAGGCGAGGAGCTGTTGCTGAAGCACGTCTTGATTCAATCGGTGATGTTTATGAAGATATTGGAGTCCACGATTTTGATGTAGCTATGCGTTTACTACCCCGAGGCAAATTGAAGTTATTCTCTTCTGCTCTCACGTTAAACAATGTAGGAAACTCTAGTATTATTGTATTAACATCTCAAGAGGGAGAATTTATAGTAACATTTTTGATGAGTCGAGAATTCGCTGGGAAATTACGGACAATAGATATTGAAGGTACAAAAGCAACATTGTGTGCCAATTTGCTTACTCAAATTCTTGAATTAAGGAGTTTAGAAATTGCCCGAGGGGATAAGGAAGTATCAGCTATTCGTATTCCCTTTTCTAATGGAGAACAGATAAAAGTTTACGGCGAACCACTACTTTCTGAACTGTGGAATCTAGTAGATTGCATTAGGGGTGATGGTGAACCTTTAGTTACAATTGATGATGGTATTAATGCTCTGAAATTAGTCGAAGCGACCAGAAAAAGTATTGAAACTGGAAAAGTTATTGAATTAGACGTTTAATCTGGTTTATTAACAACTAAAAACCAGGAAAGATTCTCCATGTACTGATCCTTCACAGGAAAGAAATGAAATTTTAACAGATGCTTTTTCCCCAAATTATCAATAATTTCGGCTACAATTACCTCTTCATCAGTTTTTTGGTATAACAAATTCCTAAATTTTTCTGTAATCCCCGCTTCTTTGAATGGATGATATTCCAGTAAATTTAAGGTTCCTAAATCAACTACATCAATGAAATTCAATAGTTCAGCTGCTTTTTCATTATATGTGACAATTTGTCCAAGAGTATTGATTTTTAATATTCCCCCTGGAAGTTTTTCTAGCAATACCCTATACTCGTGAGAAATTTTATGCACATATTCTTCTATTTGTCTTTGTTCCGTTAAATCTGAAACTGTGACAACTGCACCCTCAACTTTTTCATCAATTACTAATGGGATGGAAGTAACAGAAGTAGTCACTTCTTCACCTTTTCTGGTTAGATAGTTTAGTGGAATATATTCCTTTGATCGTTGGCCAGTCATTCTTTCTTTAACAAAGTTTTCAACTCTAGTATGTTCACGAGATGGAAATAAATCATAAATTGAACGGCCAATTAATTCTTTCTCGGAGGTATACTGAAGAATGTCTGCTAACCGAGGATTTGCCATTGTTATTTTTTGATCTAAATCATAAGAATAGACACCAGCGGGCATGGAAGCTATTATTGACTCTAAATATTCTTTTGTACGTTTTAATTCTTGTTCTCGCTCCCGTTCATCCGTAACATCACGAATAAGCCCATAAGTTTCTTGAAGATTCCCTTTTTCATCATAAATTGCAGCTGCAGTTACAAGTGTGGTTATGATTTTCCCATTTCTATGAAAGAAATGTAGTTCATAAGTATCATTGACGGTTTTTTGCGCAAATCGGCTTTTTGTTTTGGATTTAATTATTTCTGCACTTTCAGGAGATGCAAAATCCAAAACTGAAGCTCCAATAATTTCTCGTTTACTATAACCAAGAATTTGTGCGACACTTTCATTAACGTATGTAGTAGTTTCTGTAAGATCAGTTACCCATACACCGATAGCTGTTTGTTCAATTAGAATTTGAAATCGCTGTGCAAATGATCGACTTTCTGCTTCAGCGTTACGACGCTCTGTGACATCACGCATTACAATTGCGACACGATTTCCTTTTGAATGTTCAACAATAAAGCCGACCGTTTCAATTAAATGCCTTTTGCACGTCTTTATATTCTCTAAGCTGAATTCAATCATTTTTGGAGTCTGAAGATCGGCTTCTGATGCGAAGAGTTTTTCGTACTCCTTTCGAATAACCGAAGGATCAACCTCTACAGATTCAGGGTCATTTATTTGAGAAGGCTTTAGTGATTGTATGATCTCTTCAATCTTTTTTCCTACAGCGTCATTTTGATCAATTCCTGTTATTATAGTTGCTGCAGGATTCCAATCGATGACTCCACCTTGAGTATCAAGAAAAATTATCCCATCAATTGAGCCTTCAACGATCTTTCTATGCTTTTCTTCTGAATCTATCAATGCTTGTTGGGTCTTAACTTGATCTGAAATGTCTCGTGCAATGGCTTGGATCCCGATGATTGTCTTTTGGCGTTTATCCCAGAGTGGACGAGCGTTAATGTCGAGATGGAGCACGGTATTATCTTTTGTAACAGCTCTGAGTAATTGGATCTGATTATTCCCTAGTATTATCGAATCAATCATGTTCTGCCATTTATCAAAATCGGCTGTATGAGCAATCTGGGTGTAAGCTAACTTCTCCTCCTCTTTATAGCCGAACATAGTATAGAAGTTTTGATTTGATTCTTGTAAATTTCCTTTCGTATCAAAAATAAAGATTAAACCAGTCGCATTTTCAAATAAATCCTTATAACGGAACTCAGATTCTTTTAATTCACGCTGTAACCAATATCGATCAATAATTTGGCGAATTGAGGTTGCCATTAAGCTGTAGTAACCGGGTTGGACACGTTTAATGAAATAACCTGCTGCCCCTAATTGTAGTGCTTGTGAGGCTATTTCCTCTGATCCCTGTCCCGTCACGAAGATAAATGGTGTATCAATTTCTAATTCATCTTTAAATTTCCGCATTACATGGATACCGTCAGAAGGAAAGACCTTTCCGTGAATGTTAATTGTACCAGGGAGTTTATGATCACACAAAATGCAATCATATGATTGTTCCTTTAAGTAGTCTAGTGCCTCATCAACACTCATTGCTGTTGTTATCTTAAAAGAGGGATCAACGCTCTGAAATTTTTTAACTAATAAACGTAAGAACCACTCATCATCGTCGAGACAGAGAATTTCAGCTGGTTTCAAATCTTTTGGTTGGATACTAGGTTGAGAAATTTCTTTCACTGCCTTAACGTTGATCCAGAGAAAAATATAACAATCTTTCAGATTCTAAGGGATACTTAAAGATTTTTACTTGTTAAGTGTTTCATTCAAACTTGATCTATTATATAAATGGAATGAAATAGATTACACTCAACACGAAATGACTCTTTCTAGAATTACTGACGAAATGATTGAAAACCTTCAGGAAATATCGAATCAAAAAATAAATAAAACTTCTATTGTTTATTCTTTGAAAACCTCATCTCCGGGTCGTACACGTTCTGGAACTTTTAAACCTACTTTTTCTCCAGTTTTGACAAGTTCTACATCCTTTCTATCAATTTGCATCGAGTTTACAGTCATTGTGATATCGGTTGTTGACCCCTTTATACTAATCGTGTCGTTTAAGGACAATTCACCGCTAGTAACATGTAAAACACCCACATTTATCTTTGCGAAAAAATTCTCTATAACGCCAATTTTATCTGCCATTTTTATCTACTTCATTTTTTCAGATATTAGACAACACATAACAGGCTCTCCTATTCAAATAGTTTGCGATTGTAGTAAACTTGATTAGAAGTTTTTACCGAAATTCAAGTCGTTTCTTACGGGAAAACAATCGTTCAAAGAGTGTTTTTCTTGATAAAACGTTGTCTTGAAGTAGTGAGACTAAATTTTGATTTTCCAATTCTTCTGCGTTTGCAGCTAAAATTTCTTCGATAATACGCTTGCGAAGGGCATCGTGTAAATCCGTAATAACTTCTTCCTGAAGTGCGAAGAATTTTGTTTGAAATTCAGAATCTAAAATAAGTTTTGTAAATGGGGAATCAATAGCTATGAAATATTCATCTTTTCCATTAATAAAACAAAGAGTTTGGACTGTATGCGTTCCAAAGGTGAGAGATTTTGGTTTAGAATTAAAGAGTGCAGTAATGAAAGAAATAATTATTCCTAAATAACCTGCTAGAACAACTGCATCCCATTCCATATTGTGTTCTAATGGGATTTCACTACCACTGTAATGAGACACCAGACTCCATCCTTTGGGAGAAATAATCTTTCCTAGCTCTGATTGTTTTCTTAAATGATAGTGTAGAAATAACAAATCTTCAAATGCAAGCCGTGAAAAGTTGGATGAGTTCGAAGAAACAATTTGGTCAATATCATCAGTATACTTCGCTGAAATATCAAGTATTATGTTTTGCCAGACCTTTTCAATTTTACTACTCTCATCATCTGATGAGACTTCTGAAATACTAGTTCCAAATAAAATCGCTGCTTGTCCAACCAACACAGCTGATAAAATTTCCTCAACTTCATGCGCTATTCCCCCTTGTTGGTTCAGCATCTTCATGGTAATGCTTGGATCTGACATAATAATAAAAAATTTATTTGACAAATTCACAATGAATATTTCTGAAGATAGAACTTGAGATTTCTTTGGTAGATCAAACTCTATCGAAGCTACACCATTCTCTCCAAAGATTTCCTCTCCAATTTGAGCTAATCCAGCAAGAAAATTAATCACGAAGCCTTTAAACTCCTCATCGGGGTTTCCAAAACTCCATCGTATCTCTTTTTCCTCCACAAAGAGAAACCAATTTGGGTCGACTTTCATACTCATTTCACGTGTATATGTTTAATTTCATCAGCACGATTACGTTAGATTATAGACTTTGAAGATGAATCTAGTACTTTTGGAATTAAGTAAGATTAGAATTAATAAATTCTTTGGGAATAGTTTTCAAAAGTGTAAATTAAAATTTCTTTTATGACAATGTCCTCATTATCTTAAAGATTTATAAGTTTATCAACATGATTCAAATCTAGATGTGAATTAAATGCTATCAGAACAGCTTAAACAACTTCAAGGGTCTCCTACGGCAAAATTTTTTCGATTAGCAAAAGAAAGAGAAGCCAATGGACATAATATAATTCATTTGGAAATAGGCCAACCAGATTTCCAACCTTTACAATCTATTGTGAACGCCACTATCGAAGCGATTAATCAAGGAAAAACAACATATGCTATCAGTTCAGGAATCCCAGAATTAAGAAGTAAGATAGCTTCTGTCTATGCAGAGGATTTTTCTGTTGATATAAATCCAAATGAGGAAATTATTGTAACTTCAGGGGCAAAACAGAGTATTCTGGCATCAATTTATGCCCTACTTAATCGGGGAGAAAAAATTCTATTTCCTGAACCGTATTGGGTTTCCTATCCCGATATGGCGCGTCTCTCTGGTGGACAATTTTTGACTATCCCCATGCAGGATGACTTTTCTCTTAATCAGGAGTTGGTCAAAGAAACTATCTCAAATACTGACGTTAAAGCACTTCTCATAAATTCTCCAAATAATCCGACTGGACATATAATTTCCTCCCAAGAGCTCTCATTTGTGAAGGATTTGATCGAGGATACGAATCTTACGATAATTGCAGATGAAATCTATAACGACTATATGTATATTCCCAGCTCCTTCAAAACTATTTTAACTGAATTGGAAAACTGGAGAGACAACATTATTGTTGTGAATGGCTTTTCTAAAACGTACAGCATGACTGGTTTCCGTCTCGGATATTCTATTGCGAATGAAACGTTGTCTCAAGGTATTTTACGATTTATACAGGCAAGTACAAGTTGTGCAACTACTTTTTGCCAATGGGGTGCGGTAACCGCTTTGGAACAAAGGTTTGAAGCTCAAAAAGTAATTGAAGAAGTATTTCCTGTCCGTAGACAATTGTTACTAGATGAAATATCTAAGATAGATGGATTATCACTCGATAGTGTTGATGGAGCATTTTATGGCTTTGTCAAATATTCCCATTCAGATAAGCCATCAGAGCTTGTAGCAGAGGAAATTCTAAATAATGCAAATGTTGCCACAATTCCTGGTACGGCATTTGGGAATTCAGCAGATGGATATTTCCGTGTTGCTTTTTCTAGGTCTGAAGAAGAGATTAAAGAAGCGTTTAAGCGAATTAGAGATTATATGGGATGAATTTCTTAACGTTAAATCACTATAATCTCTTAAGTTATACTTGAAGAGTATATTGACGAATCCTACATCTGAATATTTTTATATCTCAAAGTATTTTGGTTATGTGAGTGATTTGAGAGTTCTTAAACGAGCATTGCAAATTAGGTATATTTCTGTTCTTTCCCTGTTCCTCTTAGTACTTCTCACTCCGTTCACAGTTGAGGCTAGCTTTTCAAGCTATAATGTTGATTCCGAAGACCAATGGACCTATACAGTAGTAGCTGCAAAAAGAACTTTTGCTTATTCCTTTGGATTCTTTAGTACGGAAATTTCAACAAGAGGATATATGCTGGGAAAGGAAATCATTCCCGTAGGAACAACATTTAACCTCAGTATCGTTGCCGTTAATGATGAAGATCCAGTTTATGTTGTGTATCAACTCAAATCAAGCATAAGCGAGGTAAATATTGAAAGTAATGAGTCCCAAGTCATTTTGGGGATTCAAAATGCATTAGGCCTCAGTGTCCTAGGAAACGATGTCAATTTCCTAGATAATTCTTCTGGAGTATCAGCTGGAGACGAATTTTTTGTAATACCCGTCACCCTACCTTGGTTATCAATTTTCAATATTTGGAATCAATCCATTCCAGAATTAGATGGAGCATTGGAAGGAATTGAGACAGTTCTTTATTTGGATTATGAGGAAACAAAGAAATATTTCATCATGGAAGTAGAATACTCTGGTACTATGAATGATAGATCTACAGGAATTGTTTTGGACTTTGTTTATGCAGCTGAATTTAAGTGGGAGAAAAAGAATGGAGTATTAGTATTCTACGATATCAATTCAGATATGGAGGGATCAGTAAATAATAGTAATTCTGCTAGTTTTTCTCTAGACATTCGACTTGAACGAGAAGAGGAATTAGATTATATTAGCAGATTTGACTTTTTTGCGGTATTCAGCGCATTAATTTCAGTATCTTTTGTTATTAGAAGGAAAAAAAAGAGAAACTAGGGGAAATCTTTACGTCGCATCGTGAATGCAGCGAGAAATAGAAATCCAAATACTAATCCAATGCAGACAAGAACAGAAGAGATTGGCTCGAATTTTGCTATATTAAACGAGATATAATCGCTCAAGAAAAATTCTGAAGCAATGTAGTAAATATGGTTTGCAACTGAAAAAGGAGAATTTCCAGAAAAGGCTCCAAAAATGAATTGTCCAAAAAAAGCTTCAAAATACGCAATTGCTAAACCCAGTCCAATAGCATTTTTATCTAAAAATACCCCAACGAAAAGGAAAATTGTTGCGTAAACCCCAAACCATAATCCTAAATACATCCACGTTCCAAGTAATACAGATAAATTACCGAGTAGGCTAATAGATCCTGGCAGAAGGATATAAAATCCTAGATATAAAATAGTACTGTTAATTGTGGTAATTATTAGGCCAATAATCATAATAGTAATCCATTTGGAGATAACTATTTCCTCTCGTCTTACTGGACGTGCTAACAGTTGACTGATTGTTTTATTTTCTTTTTCGTCCGAGATGGCTGTTACACCTAATATTAAGGAAATTAAAGGCATAATAATAAAAGTAAAAATGGATATGGGGCCAATGAGATCTACGTAATCTTCAATTCCAGGTTGATGGATATTGCCAATCGTTAATAAGGGGAGAACACTTATCAGTATTAGAATATATGTCTTTTTATCATAGACATATTTATTCAAGAATATTTGGATTAAGAAAATTCCCCGTGAAAACAGAGGAGGAGAATATTCGTATTTTGTATTGTTTTGTTTGTTCACCATATCTCTTATTCCTCCATTTTTATGTTAGAAACTCAAAAATTGCTTCGATGTTGTCAGTCTTACTTTCAAGATGCTCAACAAAGAGATTATTCTCTGCAATCAACTGAGTAATTTTGGGATAAAACTCCTTTGGATTGTTTGTAATTGCAACTAAATCTGTGGAGGATTTGTCAGCACCGAATTTCAAAGAATTAACAATTGATTCATCAATCATTAGTTTTGAAAGATTTTTAAGTTGATCAATTGGAGCATGAATTAATATTTGATGTGGAAACTGATCAATTAATTCTAAAATTTCAGAGGGAGCGCCTTCAGCAAGAGTTTGTCCACGATGAATGAGAATCATGTTCGTGCTCATTTGATCAAGCTCATATAAAATATGGCTTGAAATTAGAATTGTAACACCATCTTGATTGAGATTTGAAACGAGTTTTTTCATTTCACGACGACCTAAAGGATCAAGGCCCCCAAAAGGTTCATCTAAGATAAGTAGATCTGGATTGTGAACGATTGCGGCAGCTACCTTCAGTCTTTGTCTCATTCCTTTCGAATACGCTTGAATTTTTTTTCCTTTGACTGCTAATCCAACTGTTTTTAATGCCTCTTTTGCTGCACGTTCGGCTTCTTCACGAGGAAGCAGTAATCTTGCAAGAGATGATACGAATTGTTTTCCTTTCATCCATTGATACAAGTCATCATGTTCTGAAACATATCCAGTTCTTTGTTTGAGCTTGATATTATTAACAGGATTTTCACCAAGAACATTAACGGTTCCAAGATCTGGAAAAATCTCACCCATAACAACTTTTAATGTGGTCGATTTTCCAGCTCCATTTGGGCCAAGGAACCCAGTTATCGTGCCTGTTTTAACATGCATACTCATATTTGATATTGCAACAACATCTCCAAATGATTTAGATACGTTTTCTAATTCGATCAAGCGCTATGCCTCCTATAGACCTGCAGAATTACAATCGAGATTCCTAAAAAGATGAATAATCCCAAACTTCCTATAATCATCCATCCCTCAATTCCGATTCCGTTCGCGAGATTTAGAGTGTGTTCTCTACCTAAAAGATCCAATCTAATTATCGATTCTCCGTCTAAAAGATAGGAACTGACAAGAAGCAGAGTTAAAACGTCAGTTAATAGCTGAAGTCCGACTTCACCTCCTTGAGCAAAAGCCAATGAGGGGACAATCATATTTGCAAGGAATAAAAGCATGAAGGTTGTAAGACCTGCATATAACCGTCTACCAGTCAAGGAAGAAAATGCTAGGATGATTGCCGCATAAGTTATATTTACTAATTCAGTGAAGAGGATTACATGAACTAATACTGGTAAGACAGCTAGAAAGTCCATATTTCCTAATCCAATGTAAAGTAGAAAGAATTCTAAAACGTAAGGGAGAGTTATCATGACATTGCCGAATATAAAGAACGCTCCAAACTTACCCATGATATATTCGTATTTTTCTAATTTTGAATAATAAATCTCATTTGTTTTATTTGTAATATCATCAGCTATTAGTCCTGAGCCAACAAGAACAGCAAGTAGCAGAATGAAAAGACTTGTTCCTCCAATGGAAAAAGATGTTCCAAACTCGTCGCCATGGCCAGCACTTTCTCCACGAATTCTGGTCTGAAAACTCACTATCCCGCGTACTAAAGGAATTAATGTGTCCTCTAGGATTTGTCCAGTAGTTAAGGTTGGATCCGCTTGAAGCTGAATGTCTTTGAAGGTGAGGACAAAAATGTTGGTTAAAAAAAGAATAAAAATTTGGAAACCTATTAGAACTTTTATTGCTCGAGATCGATCCCATTCGTGAATCCACCATTGCCAAGAAATTGACCACATTCGGAAAATTCGTCCCCGCCGTAATCCTGTGAACGGCCGAAAAGAAAACTTTCTGACATAGGCATCATTTTTTGTTGATTGGTCGCTCATTTTATCCCCTCCTTATTTTGGAATAAATCAACAAAAACATCCTCTAGTGTGTTAGAACGACTTCCAAAATATCTAATTTCAGTTCCAGCGGTATAAGCAGCATTGAAAATCGCTTTCTCTGTATCACTAGAAATTTTTACTTCGATAAATCCTCCTTCATCCCAAACCTCATATCCCTTATCCTTAAGATTTCTAATGAACAGATCCTCGTTGAATTTTACTTTTACACTGATAGAAGTTCTTTGACCAGAGGTTAACTCTTTAATTTTGCCTTGAGCTAATATTTCTCCCTCAGAAAATACAATTGCATAATCTGTTGTCTGTTCTACATCTCTTAATAAATGTGAGCTTAAGATAACGTGCTTGTTCTGATCTATCTGTAAATTCTTTATTAAATCTAGCATCTGATTGCGACCTGTTGGGTCTAAACCATTTGTTGGTTCATCAGCAATTATGATATCTGGATCATGAACCAGAGCAGATGCAAGTTTAACTTTCTGCTTCATTCCGAGGGAGAATGTTCCTAATTTTCGATATCTTTCCTCCCCGAGACCAACATAATACAAAGAATCACTTGCCCGTTGTTTCGATTCGGCATTAGCAAGACCATTCATCCGACCACAGAAGGCTACAAATTTCATAGCAGTCATATCGGGAATAAAAGATGTATTAAATTCAGGAATATACCCAATCCGATCCCTAACTTGATTTATTTCCGATTTGATATTGTATCCTAAGACATGGGCGGTTCCTTTTGTTGGACGAATGATTCCTAACAACGTTCGGATTAATGTTGTCTTTCCTGCTCCGTTGGGGCCAAGGAATCCAACTCCTCCAGGTGGAACCTTGATTGAAACCTCATGTATACCTAGAATGGAACCATAAAACTTAGAAAGCTGATCCGTAGTAATTATATCAGAGCTCATGATTAATTCAACTTAATCAAAGATTTTTAGATAATAAATATACCAGCTAAAAAATGAGTATAAAAAACTAAAGATGAGGGTAATATATTTCGGATGTCTTCCCGAAATAATGATTTTTTATTAATATAGTCCCTTTTATTACCGATATCCTTACTCTCTACCTTTGTTTAATCAGAAGGGTGAATTTTTTATTTTAGAAGAGGTAATTCTAATATAAACGTTGATCCTAGCCTAATTCCTTAACTTTCTGCCCAAAGAGAACCACCTTGAGCTTCAACAAAAAATCGTCAAAAAGGATGAAAAGAAATTGGTGGGACATCGAACCATGAAAATTTGATGATTTTCAGGGTTTAATTGATATGAATTATATGCCTCAACAGCAGTACTTTTAAGCATAGAATAGTGTTGCTATTAGTAGATGATAATACTATTTGAGGTATTACGCTTTGACAGAAACTGATGAAATTACTCAATGGGTGACCAAAGAGATTATCAATCTCTTAAACAATGCTAATCGTCTTGCATTACTAGCTATTATAAAGAAATATCAAGATGAAGGTATTTATGGTTATTTAATTGGAGAAAAACTAATCGAGGCCACTCAAGGAGAGCTTGATGGTACCAAAGCCACGTTTTATGCAATTCTGAGACGTTTTGAAAAAGAACAGATGGTTGAACATGAATTAAAAGTTTCATCCTCCGGACCTGCACGTAAGCACTACCGTTTGACTCAGAGGGGTGAACGGGCCTATCAAGCTCTTTGGCAGAATTGGATTCACTATTATGGGATCCTTGAAGATTTAATTGAAAACACTGAAAGTGAACTAAAATGAATACGACATATAAAGAAATTGATGACTATTTAGCTGAGGTTGGCAGATATTTAGACCCTTTAGCTGATAAAGAACAAATTTTGAAGGAATTACAAGCTCATATCTGGGATCTTGCTCATAACATATCCGAAAAAGAGAAAGGACTAACTATTCACGAATCCTTTGAACAAGCTATAATGATTATGGAAGATCCTAAAATTCTAGCAACGAAATTTCTTGAAGAGGAATCCAATATCGCTACAGAATGGAAAAATCCATTAACTCGACCTGAATCCAAGATTCAGAATGAACAGTTTATCATACTTGCCATGGCTGGATTTATTGGAATTATGATAATTGCATGGATCATCCAGATCGCTACAAATGATCCATTCGTTGCTTTTTTATCTTTTGTTATGGGTTTTATTGGAATAGCATTCTTTATTATGGCTTTATATATCACTGATGAAAAAACCTTCAAGGAGCAAATGTTAAAATTACGCGTTTCATTCCAGAAGTCATATGAGGATATTAAAACAGAATTTAATAAAAGGACAACTCCAGTTCCGAAAAAATCGTTAGATTTTTATTATGTAAAAGATGAATCAAAACCTTCTGAGGTCAGTTTTTGGCCTGCTTTTGGGCAACATCTTGGAGGTTTCCTTGGTGGCTTACTTACTGTAATCGCTATCGCCTTTTTACTTTATTTAGAAATATCCGATATCCCTTTGTTTAATACAAACTGGTTTGTGATTAGTGGGTTTGCAGTTTATTTTTCGTTGAGTGTTAGTCTCGCATATAATGCCTTTTTGGTTTTGTTTGGAAGAATTAGGGTTACTCGTCTAGCTTCAGCTTTGAAAAATATCGTAGGTGGAATATCAGGAGTGGTTGTGGTAATTTACTTCCCCTTTACTCTCTTTGCGGCAATAACTGCTACTGCTCCTTCCGATATATTGACTAATCCTACTACATACCAATTTATCCAAAATGCTGATTTGATTATGAGAGTAATAATCGGATTAGCCGCTGTAACTTCTTTTGTGTCAGCACTCTATGATGTATTTAAATTTGGGTCTTGGAAAGCTAGTGATCGGAAATCACTAATCTAATTTCCCTTTTTTTTTATTTTTTTAGCAATTCCAGATCTAGAGTCTCACCTGCAAGTCTAAGTAAGGATAAATTTTCTATGAAATAATCTCGAACTTCATTGGCAAAGCTTGCTAATGGGGCAATTTCTACCCCCTTTTCCAATTTTTGTAACATTGCATCCACTGCTTTGAGGTGCCGGGTATTAAGAATTAAGCCATAATTTACAATTTCAAATGCCTGTTCACCTAATGGTTGCTCTACAATCTTGTTAGCCATCCTGTCGCATAATAAGATAAATGCCTTTACGCCAAGTCGATAAGCCTTAGCTGCATCAAGTAGAAATGGAGTCAGATCTGTGGAAGAAAACTTTGTTTGTGCCTCATCAAAAGTACGTTTCGATGTTAAAATCAATTCTTTTATCTCTGCAGTGACTTCTGGTGGTATACCTTTTGAATCTGAATCAGAAACAGGAGAAGATGAAACTATCACTTGTTCTATTATACTTAATGTCTGTGTAGCTGACTCTAAATTCTTTTTTGTTTCTTCTTTTCTTTCTATTTGCTGTCGTAACCTGTTAAGTCGTTCTCGTTCACTTCGTACTTTTGCACTGGTTTTTTTCGCACGAGAGCGTTCTGCTTTCTTTTGATTGCTTGAGGTTTCAAGCTCCTCTTTCTCATTTTGCAATATCTTAATTTTATTTGCTAAAATTCCGTGCTCAGTTTTTTTAACAGTTAGCTCTGATTCCAATTCTGAATTTTGTAATTCATTTTTTGATATTTCACTTTCGAGTTCATTGATGGTCGTAATTAGTTTCGTTATATCTTCGACCTTACGTTCAGGTTTAGATTCTGTCTGAAGCCGTACCACTGCTTCCTTTAGCTCATCATTTTCAGTTTTAATTAATTTTTCTTGTTGAGCAAGCTCTTTGAGCTCTTGTGTCAAATCATATTTCGTTTGGAGATGGTTAGATGACAACTTTTCTATCTGAGTATGGAGCGATAGGATTCCGTCAATTTTTGAAGGCATGTGGTACTAGCTCCTATCGTGTAAACGTTTATGCAGATGTTCAATCTCCAAAGATAGAGTATCTAAAAGATCGTGAGTAGATTGATACTCTGAGGTAATCACAGCTAGTTGCATTTTCTCAGATTGATCTTCTAGGTCTTGACTTAGTTCATCATTTAATGTAATTAAATTATCTACTTCTTGTTGTAGAAACTTTTCTTGTGCTTTTAGCTTAGCAAAATCCAGATTGACTTCTTTTATTAGTTTCTTAAGTTGAATTTGATGAGTCTGAAGATTTAATACCGCCGTTGTGTGTTTTTGGATACTCTCTCTCAGAAATTGTGGATTGTCGTCAAAGTCTTGTTTGGCGACATTAACATCAGGATGTTTCACTCGAAGCAGATCGGTTTCTGATTGATAATTTCTAACGGTTTTTTCCTTCGTTGTCACTTTACGTCTTAATAAATCTTGAATCCTTTTGTACTTTGTCGAGCGTTGGTCATAATCAGTTTTCTTTTCTTGAAATAACTTATCTAGTTCGGAATCAGGTAATTGTTCAAGATATTCTCGATCTACCATTATATAATCACACGTAAAGAAGGAGTGGATTCTTGTTTAAATTTAAAAATTAAATTTCTTTCGATTGTGGAGAAGTGATTCTTTTTTCTTTTTATAACTTTATAACTTTGATCGAATTGAATTGAAAAGTTACTTACAATTACCCGTTTTTATAATAATTTCGTTTTATGAAGTTTAATATAACCAAGGCGATAAGAAATATTGGAAATGTCAAACTAGTGACGTCTGAATCATCTGTAGTCGAATTTAAAGTAGTAGTCACCGATGAATCAGCTGATAAACTGGTATCAGTAGTTATACTTGGTTCAATAAGGGAGAAAGCATAGATTGATTTATCATAGCCCCCTGCTAATATATCATCAATACCATCGTCATTAAAATCTCCGATAGCTACTGAAACAACCCAATCCGTTGGTTCATCAGTTTTCCAAAGATTTTCACCTGTCGAGCCATTGAAAATGTAAACATTGGTGTCATAGGAACCTGCAAGGGCATCATCTAATCCATCACCATCAAAATCTCCAACTGTGACAGAAATTACCTCTTTTTCAGGAGTACTTGTGTTCCAAATTTGATTTCCCGTAAATCCATCAAATGAATATACATAGGTATCTGAACTTCCAGCTAAAACATCATCAACTCCATTATTGTTGAAATCACCAACAGCTACAGACTGAACTGACCCAATATTGGTGTGGTTCCACAATGTTACTCCTGTATTTCCGTCAATTGTATATATTTTCAAAGTAGATAAGCAACCTACTACTACATCATCAATTGTATCATTATTGAAATCTCCTACGGCAATAGAAATCGTCGCATCATCTTGATCTGTGTTAATCCATAATATTTCCCCATTACTTCCATTTAAGGCATAAACTTTGCCATCTAGACTTCCTGCAAGAGCATCATCAATTTCATCATTGTTGAAATCCCCCACTGTAACAGGTAATATATATTCAGAAGGATTAGAGTAGTTCCATAAGGTTTCCCCATTCCATCCATTAATAGCTAATATCTTCTTCTCCCAGCTTCCCGCTAGGGCGTCATCTACTCCGTCATTATTAAAATCTCCTACTGCTAATGAGAATATTTTTTGATTCGTGTCTGAATTGTTCCACAACATAGCTTCAGTTTTCCCTTCTATCGCGTAAACCATTCCTCCCCACTCTCCTACTAATGCATCATCCGATCCATCATTGTTAAAGTCACCAACAGAAATTGATCTAACCATATCAGTCGGAACTATGTTTATCCAGAGACTTTCACCTGAAACTCCGTCAATAGCATAGACGTGGGTTTCATGATCTCTTGCTAAAACATCATCGATTCCATCACCATTCAAATCCCCTACAATCACATGCTGAATGTATGCTGTTGAATCGGTGTTCTTCCAAATTAAGGTACCAGTGAATTCGAAATTATCATTTGACATAGATTTTGAAATCTTTGTGTCTGTTGTTGAAGTACTCCAGATAATCTTGGCATTACGACTACTTTCTAGAAATGCGAGATTTAAAAATAACATCAAAGTGATTATCAAGCCTAATGAACAATTATATTTAGTTAACATCTTATTCAACTCAGTCTTATTTTGTCAATTAGCAAATCTCTCTTATAAATAAGAATATATATAATTATGAAGATACTTGAAGATAAAATGAGTAGTATGGTAATATTAAATCCAAATACTATTCCAGGCATAGAAGTACATGCTTTTGTGGCCGATTTAGGGACAAATAATGATGCTCGATCGATAATTGTGTAACTCATTATTGCGGAAGAATTTTCGTTGAGCAAACGGATGTAAATATTCCCAGCAAAATTATGCGTAAATCTCACTGAACCTTCAGTTAAATTTATTGAAAAATCATCAGAACATTTCATATAAGTAATTTCAAGCGGATCACCTGAGAGCAGTTTTATTACAACAGGCAGGTCTCTGTATGAAATATCTGGATCATGATAATCAATTTCTATCGTTTTGTTTAAATTATTTAGTGAGATTGTGCCCTCTTCAACTGTATAGGGAAGTAGATATTGGTAATAGAGATATGCAGAGGAATAATAAGTAATAATGATGAATATAGCTAATAAAAGTCCTTTCTTCAATTCCACAACCTCGAATAGAAATTGCTTCAATCAAATACGCTTCCAAGATTCTATCGCAATTTTAAAAAAGGAAGGATAGAGGCAAAAATTTCACTCGAATCACAAATATAAAAAGAGAGTTAAAGGGTCTTTTCATGGATTTAGTTATTGATGGAAGATGGATTTATTATCCGTTGTCTGGAGAGGTTATTAATAACGGGCGGATAGTTATTGAAGAGAAGAAAATTATCTATTCTGGCCCCAGAGGTAAAGAAAGTGACAAAAAAGCTGGTCATGAATATTATAACTTTGAAAAAGGTTTAGTCATTCCAGGCTTGATTAACGCCCATACACATATTCCCATGACATTACAAAGAGGTATCTCGGAAAATAAATCTCTACAAACGTGGTTACAGCATATATGGAGTATAGAACCAAATTTACTTCCAGAGGATGCATACTGGGGGACGATGCTAGGAATTGCTGAAATGCTTGCAGGTGGGACTATAGGATTTAATGATCAATATTTTTATTCAGATCAAATTGCACGAGCGATTCACGAAACAGGAATAAAAGCCGTTCTTGCCCCGAGTATCTTTTTTGCTGGTAATCCTGAATCTAATTCTATGGAAGAAGCATTCAAACATGCTAAAAATGTACATGACAAATGGAATGGAAATAACAACCGCCTTTATGTTGCATTTGGGCCACATGCGCCATATACTGTAGGAAAAGAATGGTTCCAAACAATTGCAAATGAGGCTAGAGATAGAGGAACGAATATTCATACACATTTAAATGAAACTGAATATGAGGTCAATGAATCCCAAAAAACACATTCTCTTCGTCCCATTGAATGGATGGATAAAATAGGGGTTTTGGAGACTATAAATAGTGCAGCTCATTGTGTTCATCTGTCACAAGCAGAACGTGATCTGCTGAAAAAATATAGAGTAAATGTTCTACATTGTCCTAAAAGTAATGCAAAAATAGGAACTGGAATAGCTGACACTCCTCGATTGCTGAAAGAAAATATAAATGTGTGCTTGGCAACTGATGGTCAAGCAAGCAATAATAAACTGGATATGTTTGAAGAGATGTCATTTGAGGCACTGATTCACAAAGCAGTTTACAAAGATCCAACAGTTGTCACCTCAACTGAAGTAGTGAGGATGGCCACGTGTAATGCCCAGACATTGTTTCCAAAAAATTGTTATTCAGGGACATTGCTTGAAAATACGCGTGCAGATCTAACAGTTCTTGATCTTGACTCCCCTGGTACCACACCTGTAATAGATCCCGTGAGTCATCTTTGTTATGCAATAGGACGGGAACAAGTCGTTATGACAATTATCGATGGATCGATCGTTTATCAGAATGGCAAATTTTTGACATTAGATATTACTAAAGTGAAAAATGAAGCTCAAAGAGTGACTAATCGACTACTTGAAACTACTAGTTCTGATTAATCAGTATGATCGTATGCACATTGACGTTTAACAATGACAGGATGGTAACAAGAATTCCCAAACGGTTTTTTGATTTGATTAGTCCTTTGTATGATTTTCTCATTCGGGATAACCCAACTTCTAAAATTATAGATGCACTAGAATTGACTGGTCAGGAAAAGGTTCTTGAAATAGGAGCTGGAACGGGAAGAAGTATTGCTTCCATAATTTCATTAGCACGACAAGTATGGTTACTGGATCCCTCGCAACCCATGCTTCAACAAGCTATACAGAAATTTCCAACAGCGAAACCTGTCCTTGGTTATGCGGAACAATTACCTTTTGATGGAGTTTACTTTGATCGAGTAATTGTTATTGACTCGTTACATCATTGGGATGACCAATTAAAAGGGTTAAAAGAGATAGAACGAGTACTTGAACCTAAACAAGGTCTGTCCATTGTCGTTGAGTTTGATCCTTCTAGGCCTCTTGGACACTACATTAAATCAATGGAGAAATTTTTTTGGATGGGTTCTAAGTTTTTTACAACTATCGAGATGCGTAAAATGCATAGAAAAGCGAATCTGCATATCGTTAGACAGGCTTATGTTGATGAAGGAACTTACATTACTATATCTAAAAAAAAAGATCTGTGATATTCATTTTCCCCTGTGTTACACTTCTGGATTTGCAGGTTTATTCTTCTTCCTCATAAGAAGGAATATCCAAGACACTACGTTCACCGCTGATGAAAGATCGAATTTTAGCTAAACCTCCCTCTATTTGATATTGAGTGGTTTTCAGTAATCCAGGCATTGTTGAACGAGCTTGGCCTTTGTATCTCCACAATAGGATAAAATAGGCTGCTCCGATGAAAGCTGCCAGTAAATTTAATTTTTGCAATTTAAGAGTGTCTGGATTGCCTGTTATTGCTGCAATCGTGTTACTTTCCATAGAAGAAAAAAAAGCAAACATAGATATTATTAAAAGAAAAAGTGCTTTAGTATAAGGATGTAACCGGCCAATGTACTCCAGAGGATTCAATCGTTTGAGTCCACGTAATGGTTCAGTAATTTGCTCCACACCAAGTGCATTCCACAATCCCATAATAACAGCTGTAAAAAGACCTAGGATATCCAAAATGCTTGTAATTTCTTGCAACGAACCGCGAGTTGAAGCTATTAAAGGTACAACTGTTAGAATTATCAGGATTAAAGTTAATCCCAAGAACCATGGAAGCATTCCCTTTTTTCTTTCTCTTATAGGAGATGGGCCTCGATATTTATCCTTAATCCACCATATAAGAAGAAATATGAGAGTTATAGACAGAATTGAAGTAAACGTCCGCGAAAAAGAGTCCATAGCAGGAATATAAAACGAAAATGTTTGGCCGAAAATCGATATTTCACTGAATTCAGAGCCAATGGACGTAAAGGAAATAAGGAATAGAGTAAATATTACTGGGGTAAAATATCCTATAGCAAAAATCAGGATTAGTGCACGTTTCCCACGAGAAGAAAATCCACTTTGAGGGTAATCCGCTTCAATCAGTCGAATAATTGCCAGTATTCCGCTCAGTAAGAAAAAAGGTTCTAGAATTGTCCAGATAATATACAAAACGGGGCCAGTAATTATAATAATTAAAGACGACGAGATTATTATAAGATAACTAACAAATAAGATAGCATTGATAAAAATAAATCCTATTATTACTGATAATACTTTATAGCGTCTTCTCATTACAGGGAAACGAGGACGGGTTATGAAATTCGGAACTGAACCCCCCTTAAATATGGTTATGAAAGCGACTATTGAGATATAAAAATAGAAAAGTATAGCTAGTCCCAAACGGGGAGAGGAGGGTATGGTGATAGGATTATTAGATGCTGCTGCTATTTGCACATCTAGAGCAACATCAGCTGGGATATTAGCGAAATGAAGGAATGTAAGTACGAATGCACTTAGGTACAAACTAAGAATCAAAAATTTATGTTTGGAGAGATGCACCTCTTCTGCTTCTGATTGTTCAAAAATCAATACTTGAAATTCACTAATCTTCTCAAATAACCACGACATGTGAAAACCCTAACTAGTCCTCTAATGAAGGTAAGATACCTATTTTCCCCTCTATGCGATGATAAAAATATATCTGAATTTGCCATCAGATTTTCTTTAGTTTTGGAAAAATTGCTAGACGTTCTGATAGGAAAATTAGAAGAAGTATTATTGCTCCCAAGAATAATGATATTGTCATCGTTGCGCCTAGGTCAACAACAATGTTTTCACTAATCAGAATGATCATCCATGAACCCAGTAGAACCAACCATCCGATAATAAAAAAGCCTTGAAGTTGTTTCTGGTATGCATCATTAATGTCCTGTTTGTCAATACTACCGTTGGGGTAATTATATTCTTTGTCTAATTGCGCATATTTTTCTCCTAATACCCAAATATTCCAGAAGAAGAAAATTAAGGTGACATTGATTGCAGCAAGAACAGAAGTTTGTAAATTAGTAATGATACCTATAATAAGGATGGTCAGGGCCATTTCTTTAGCAAGGTATTGCTTTTTAAAAGTAAGGAGTCCAATGATTCCATTTAAACCTAAAGCAATCAGAACAGCTTCAATTATGAATACAGGTAATAAATCTGACCCTCGTGTCCAGATATAGTTACTTACCCCTATAAAAAGAGGGAAGTATCCGAAAGGTAACCAGGTCATGATTAGTAGCAATTTACTCAGTAATAATTTTATATATAAGTGCATACCTATACACCCAGTTTATTCAGAGAGTTTAGAGAGCTGTAGTCCGGACCTTCGGGATACCAATTAAACTTCGGGACTTTTTCGAATTCCTTGTGTGTGTTAATTCTAATGAGAGTAGTTAATATGTTAGTGAAAGTCTCAACCATTTCTTTAGAATTCTTTTTTTGCAATTTTGAAGGGTTAATTTTCTCGTACAAATAATCTAGACTTGGATTAACCCATATTACCTGTGATCTTGATTCAACGATCCTTTTAACCGAATTAATAATGGTTAATTCAGCTAGAGGAGAGACAATAAACAAAATCCCAGGTTGTCTCAGTTTAGGGAATACCCTATTTTCGATTTGGGATTCAAGAATATTTGCATATTGAGGAGAAATGGCTTCTAAATCAACTAAACGCTCAGTTATTAATATTAATTGTCGTTTATTTGCAGCTGGTTTGATTTGTCTTACATAATCTCCAATTGCCAAAAGTTCTACTTTGGACCGTTGCCTTATCCCCCATTCAGCAATAGAGAGGGTCGCCTTGATTGCAATCTCGAGTAGATGTTCTGTTGAGGCGGTGTGATCTAGGATTATAATTATATGAGATTGTTGATTTAACGCATATTCGTTAGTTGCAAGAGAATTGAATTTAGCTGTAACTCGCCAGTTTATAGCGCGTAATTCGTCATTAGGATGGTAAGGTCGGACTCCCTGAAAATCAAAATCTCTTCCTTTATAGATTCGTGAGGGAATCGACCCACCTAGAGGTAATAGTTTGTCACGAGAAATTGGTAAAGTTTGTAGCTTCATAAAATCCGGAAAACAAGTAATTATTCTAACTTCCTCGATTTTCCTATAGGTTGATTTTTTTTCGAATAGATCACTACCTTTTAAGAAAATTGGGCCTAGTGCATACCGTCCTCTGTGATGAAGTTTTAATGTATACTTTCGTTCAATAATTTGATTTTTATCAATTTGTACTTGTAAATGATTACTACCAGATGATATTGTGCATTTCTCTGCTGTTAGATCAACAATTTCAAGGAGTGGAACTGCTGGCCCTTGATTTCGGATTATCAGTCTTACTTCTATTTCATCACCAGTGGTACCCCTATCTTTGGAAATTATACGAGTAACTGTAATCGTGTCTAAACTCACTTCTTGGGTCAGCAAAATAAAGAAGATATAGCATAGAATGGGCAAAGCAAGCCCAGATAAAGCGGGTGAACCTGTTAACAATGAAAGAACGACAAAAATTAGTAAAGAGGTTATTAAGAATATTAATTGTCTATAATAATTCATAAGGAGTCCTCAATATTAATTTCTAGGTAAATAAGTATTAAGTTCGGGAATTTTCATTATTTCAATGAATTTAGTCAAATAATCTAGCAAAGTGGCTTTTACCCTATAGATCTGAACTTCTTGTTCCTTCTTGTTAGAGGATATGCCAAGGAAGCGATCTGTCCACTCTTCAGGATGATCAAGAAAGAAGTTTAATTCACTACCAAGAGAGTCAGTTAAAAATTCATTACAATCTCTAATCTTTCTCATTTCATTTGCCAAAAGGAGAACAAATTCCTTCCTAATAGTTCTTGTATTAATAAGCTCAATAATTTTTTGAAATAATGGGCTCTTCTCTAGGGATTGATCCTTAATCTCACTTTGTCCCTTTTTAAATAGCTTATCTAATAATTGACCAGCTTGATCAAGATAAAATCGATTT
>NJBF01000006.1 GCA_003144275.1 Candidatus Heimdallarchaeota archaeon B3_Heim | reverse complement strand
GTGTGGATGATCCCTCTTACAATTTCATTTTACAGAGAAACTCAATTGATTGATACACAAAGATTCGTATTTAACGAAAAATCAATGGATATTTCCTTACCAGATGGGGTAACCGCTTACAAATTAAATTTTGAACAATCAGGTTTTTACCGAGTGATTTATGAAAAGAAAAATCTCCATGCGCTTGGAAAATTAGTTAAACAGAAAGTTTTATCCCCAAGAGATCGTTATGGTTTGCATAATAATCTTTATGCGTTTGTGAGAAGTGAGGACTATTCTATCGACGATTATTTGGATTTTATGGAATATTTTACCGAAGAAGACAATTATCTCCCCTTAGTTGCTATGAGTGCAAATCTAGTTCATGCGTTTCAAGTTGTTGAATCACGGAGAGAAAGGATTAGTGCAATTGGCTTTAAAGCGTTCTATAAAGTCCTAGAACATATTGGCTATGAACCCAAAGAAGATGAACCGCACCAAGTTACAAATCTACGTAGTTCGCTGTTAATTTCAAGTTATCTTTTCAATGATGAAGGAGTCGCCGAATTTGGCCTCCAAAAATTCAATGAATATCTTGAAGGAAAATCTGTTCACCCTGATCTATTATCTAGTATAATGCGTATTGGAGCTGCACAAGTTCCCTCATCATTTGCTATTTTAATTAAAAAACTCGAGAGTGCAGACATACCTGAACCTGAAACGATTAATATTCTTCGTGCAATTGGTAGTTTTGAAGATAAGGATCTCCAGTTAAAAGCACTTGATTATGTCATTGAAAAAGTTCCAAGTAAAAACAAGATTTTCCCAATTATGATCTCAGCGAGAAATTTGTTTGTAGTTGATCATTTGTGGGAATGGTTCAAGAAAAATATAGTTGAATTAGAAGAACTCCACCCGATGCATTTAGAAGGCGTTATTAGCAATATTGTATCTGTAGCTGGGTTGAATAACCCTGATGAAGTTAAGGCCTACTTAGAAGGTTACATGCAGAAAAATGATAAGGTAAAGGATACAATAAAGATGACTCTAGAAAGATTGGCTATTAACTCTCGCCTTCGCGCAAGTTAACCTATTTTTTCCAATTATTGTAAGAACTGTTTAAGGAAAGTCTCAAATAATACTTGATGATCTCCTAAAATCATTATATGATGATTGGCTAAGGAATTTTGTAAAAAATAATTAACAGAATCCTTGAGTTGGATTTCAACTTGAGTTCTACAGCATCCTTCATCATCTTGGTTTTTTAGGATGATTCCCGAGGAAACCCACCAGTCTGTCAACGATCTTCCACCAATTTTAATAAGTGTGACTGGTTCATTGAGTTTAAATTCGCCTTTAATTGCCACTCCTTTATTTGATTCAAAATGAGATCGGATTGAATAGCCTTCAGTCATAGTTAGTGGTACTGTACAATGAGCAAGATTCACGTTATTCTCTTCTGGACTAACAGAAATAACATTTGCCATAAAGGAGGGTTTATCTACAAGGAGTTTAGCTAATATCATTGTAAAAGTGGAAGGAAGATCACCTTCACATCCGGCAACAAGCCCGATGTCATTAAAATAAGAAAGAGCATAACATGAAGTGCTATCGGTTTCTTGAATTAGAGAAAAGCATTCAATAGAGAATGCATCAAGATTATATTTCTTTACCAGAGCCTCAATTGCTTGTACGACATATTGAGCTTCAAAGATCTGGTTATCCGTTCGATCGGTCGCTTGTGCATGCTTAAGAAATTGTTCGGTAGTCTCACTTAATTTTTCATCTCTATGATGAGTTATAGTTTCAACTAGCTCCTTGATTGGTATCGGGATTAAATCTACCCCCCAGACATCTTTTACGCGCTTCGGATCAATTCGTGAGGCAATTAACCAGTCAGAAACTTCACCAATTAACCCTAGTTTATAGTCCTGCAATTTTTGCTTGACTTCAAGTAGTAAATATTCTTTATTTAGGACATCAGATATTCTATCCATATCGACGTGGATAATCCTTGTTTCTTTTCCTAAATCCGCCAAATGTTTCCTAATTTCCATTCCTGAAGGGAGTGAATTGTAATGATCATGGGTTACGATGAGAGGAATGGTTTTATCAGAGAACTTTGATAGATAATCAATTACACTCTTTTCTGTTCCTCCTGTCCCAATAAAAAACCACAAAAGATTATCTTCAGGATCTTGCGAGATTTCATCAACCTCGGAAGGCAAGATTATTTTCCATCCTCCCTTTTTACTCTTGTTGCGTAATTCTAAATTCTTTTCACCATCTGAAATTGGGGAAAAAAAGCCAACCATCGTTTTTTCCATATTTATCCACACATATGTTTTTACAACTTTTCCAATGAAAAAACCAAATGAAAGAAGGCTTCAACCTTCTTTGATGTAGGGTATTCCGTCAGCAGCAGGTGGTTTCCCACGTTTGGCGACTGTCGCGACAGCTATCATTGTAATTAGAAATGGTAGTGTAGGTGTTAATTTTTCTAAGAATAAATCAGTTTGAGCAATTATGAAAATAATCCCAATTATTGTTAGAGAGATGCTTAAACCCACAACGATCCTTATTCGTGAAGAAAGTTGTTGAGGATCAGATCTGAGGAGTTGAATCACAACCCAAGTTACAATTATCCCAATTACATTGACTTCTAATGGTGGAAAAAGGATAGAGTATTTTTCTGGAAGAAAATCGTCAAGAAAAACTGTGAGTATCCATTCGTTAACAACGTACGACAAATTTAGCATAGTAATGAAGACTATAACAAGAGCAGGAAGTAACGTAATACGCTCAAGAGATTCTTTACCAAGGATATCGATCTTAAGGAATCGAATGATCCATCTTAGAAGTATTAAGCCTAATAGAATAAAAGTTATCAGTACTAGCACAGCCATTATAGCTGGTAGCCAATTTACTTGGAATAACCAACTTATCCCCAACGAATCTAATTGAAAACGGAAAGCATATGCAAACCCAAAAAGTAGACTTGCTAAAGCCGCCCCAATCGGGTTCCATGCACCGAAAATTAAGGCTGCAAGGGCTACAAAACCACGGCCAGATGTCATATTCTTTACGAAAATTGGAACGGTACCTAGTGTGAGTTGTGCGCCACCTAACGCAGCTAACACACCTGACAACATCACACAGATATATCGAATTAAAAATACATTAATGCCAAGAGTATCCGCAGCTCTGGGGTGTTCTCCCACAGCACGCACTCTCAATCCGAAAGAAGTTTTTTGGATGACCCACCAACTAATTATAATTGCTAAAAGAAAAATATAAACAACCGGTGATAGCCCATTCTTACCCCCAGATAGTGCATAGAGCAAATCACCTATAATAGGAATTGCTTCTAACACAGGAATTCTGATATTGGTTAGACTGGTTACCGTGGGACTGGTTCCTCGTACATTCCATACAGCGATTAAACCTAGTGTAGTAAGTGCAGAGGCAAGAAGATTAATAGCTACACCTACTACTACTTGATCTGCACGATATTTTATTGATGCTACTGCGTGTAAAAGACCTATTAATCCTCCAGCAACGATAGAACCAATTATTCCAGCCCAAGGGTCTCCAGTTTCATATGTTAACCAAACGGATACGAATGCGCCTGTTAGCATCATTCCTTCAAGACCTATATTAACTACTCCTGATTTTTCTGAAAACATTCCTCCTAATGATGCCAAACCAATTGGTGCCGCAATGGAAAGGGTCATTGTGAATAACAGTGTAGCATTTAAATTATACACACCTGAAACAGCGAAGAAAAAGAATATCAACGCTAGAATGTTGAATATATAAGATAATCGATGATTTCGTGGTAATTGAATTCGCAGCATTACGATAAAACAGATGATTAAGAAAACCAATCCCACAATTCCAAGAAGTGCTCCATAATTATTCAGAGAAAAGAAAAAGAAATCAAAAGTCTCCCCTATTTTAATTTCTTCTCCAAAATCAAACGGAATGGGAATGATACCAGGACTTAAGTAAATTAAGGCAATTATTAATAGAACTACGATTCCAGAGAATAAGGAATAAATTCTTATTGCAATTTTCTGTTGAGGGGTGTATTGTAAATTATCTAAACTCCTTTGTTCAACAGGTTTGGTTTGAATGGCAAGATATTCCTGATATACAATAAAACCCATGATTATTAAAGTAAATACTAGTAATGTAAGTTCTTGGCCAATTATTGTGTTAATACCTAGGAAAGAACTTATGCCGAATATACCTAGAAAGAACAGGAACATTCGCCGATAATATTTCGAATTCTCAAAACGGTTCACCCAAAAATACCCGTATGCAGAAGTGAGAAATAGAAGGATTGAAAATAGTGTTTCAATTGAGAATATGTTTGTCAGAAAATCATTAATTGGTATTAAGAACTCAATTTTTGTAATTTGAGCTGAAATCGGAGAAAATAAGTTGTCTCCAATTTCTTGAATAGAGGGGGCGAGTGTTGACGCAATCAAGCCTGCTAGTAGTGCTCCAAAGGCCATTATTAACATTGCAGTGATAATTCTAATATTATCGCGAATAGAGTTCACAATTCGAATAATTTCAGTGGAAAATATTCCTACAACGAAATTGGTATATTGAATTGATTGTACACGAATTTTTTCAATCATAGAAATTGACTCAAACCCCTCGTGGGTTTTAAATTGATTCCTAGCCTCTTGATAAGTTTCATATTCTTTACTATCGCTGAAATGATCAAGGACGGATTTTGCAATCAAGGGAACTGCTACAAAGAATACAATAAGCCCTTTTAAAGCATTAGCTAAATCTTTTGAAGTACCAGAGATTTGAAGTACCTGACCACCAGATTTTAACCAACCAAACAGGATACTCCCGAAAATCACACCAATCGGATGATTTCCTCCAATAAGGGCTACTGCAATACCATCAAAACCATATCCAGATGAAAACCCATTTACATACCTTCCCCAAACCGCCATTACTTCTATTGCCCCGGCTAACCCTCCAAGTGCACCAGATATAAGCATGACCTTGATAAGATTATTAGAGACATTAATTCCCCCATATTTGGACGCAGATTGATTGAAACCTACAGCTCTGGTTTCATATCCAAGTTGAGTTTTCCATAACAGAATAAATATAACAAAACAGGCAATAATACCAATAACAAAACCCCAATGTAACTTTGAGGTTCTAAATGGTGCAAATAAAAATTCAACGACAGTTCCTATGAATGTGGTTGAGATTTTGTCAAGAACACCTGTTTCAGCTATTTTTGGAGATTGTGGAGATACATTTCCATGATATTTCCTATCAATAAAGGGAGAACTGAGATCACCAACAAAAAAAACCATTAGCGTCAAAGCAACATAATTCATCATAATCGTTGTAATGACTTCATGTACCCCTGTTTTTGCCTTTAAAATGGCTGGTACGAGAGCCCAGATAGCTCCTCCTACCATTCCAACCAATAAGAGTAATGGTATCAGAACATACGGAGGTAAATTGATATTAAAATACATTGGGAGGCCAAAACCCACCAATGCCGCACAAAAAGCTCCAAAAATCATTTGTCCTTCTGTCCCGATGTTGAACATACCCCCACGAAAAGCCACCGCAACAGATAGCCCAGTAAATAATAATGGAGTCGCATTAAATAGTGTATCAGCAATTTTGACTGGTTTCATGGTTCCAAATGTCATGTAATAAAAGGAAGTGATTGGATCCTCTGCCATTAACAATAGAATAATTGTACCAGCAATAACAGCCAGCAATATTGAAATCAAAGGTATGGCAATTTTTGATCTCAGTCCCTCAAATCTTGATGAACGTAAAATTTCGGATCTAAATTTTTCGTGTGCGGTTTCTGTCATTCTTTGTCACTCCTTGTGTCCTGCCATAAGAAGCCCAAGTCTTTGTTCATTTGTTTCATTGGGATCTTCGATCGCAACAATTTCTCCTTCAAAAAGAACTGCAATTCGATCGGATAATGTTAATATCTCGTCTAAATCACTTGAAATTAGAAGGATTGCTTTTCCAGAATCACGTAGTTCAAAAAGTCTTTTATGAACATATTCTATTACTCCTACATCAAGGCCTCGAGTAGGTTGACTTGCTACGATTAGAATGGGTTCTTTTGATAGTTCCCTTGCAACAATTACTTTCTGTTGATTGCCGCCTGATAAATACTTCATAATGGTAAATATTGTAGGCGTTCGAATATCATATCGTTCAGATCTGTCAGCAGCGGTAAGATTGATTTTATTCCAATCAAAAAATTTTATTATTTTTGATGTTACTCCCCTAGTCGAGGAGCTGTACCACTCATCTTGATGATGTACCCCTAGAATAAGGTTCTCTGCAATTGTAAAGTCTCCAATAGATCCAGTTTTTTGACGATCTTCGGGAATATGAGCCAATCCATGGTCATATAAATATCTTGGATCCTTTCCTGTAATATCTAGGTTTTTCAGAGTAATTTTTCCACTTTTCAGCGATCTTAACCCTGTAATTACCTCTGCTAACTCTCGTTGTCCATTCCCTACCACTCCTGCAATTCCAAGAATTTCCCCTGCATGAATTTCTAATGATATGCCTTTTAAAGCAATTTGGCTTCTATCATCTTCTGCAACAATATTTTCAATCCCTAGAACTTTTTCTCCCCTCTTTATGACATCCTTCGTCATTGTTATTAATTTTCGTCCTATCATCATTTCTGCTAATAGAGCTGGTGAGGTGTCTTTTGTATCTACTGTACCAATAACTTCTCCTCTCCTTAATACCGTAATTCGATCAGCAAGAGCCATTGGTTCTTTTAATTTATGTGTAATAATGATTATTGTCTTATTTTCTTTTTCTTGTAGCATTTTTAAGGTTTTAAATAGAGAATCCACTTCTTGAGGCGTCAAAACCGCTGTGGGTTCATCTAAAATAAGAATTTCCGCTCCTCTATATAGGATCTTTAGAATTTCTACTCGTTGCTGCAAACCAACAGGGAGTTTTTCTATTAAAATGTCTGGGTCTATATCCAATCTATATTCGTGAGAAATCGCGGCGACTTTAGCCTTCGTTTCCATTTCATTTAGCCTTCCCCCTATGAACGTGGATTCAGCTCCCAAACCACAATTTTCTGCAACAGTCATATTTGGGATAAGCATAAAATGTTGATGAACCATTCCAATCCCCACATTCATTGCATCGATTGGTTCCTTAATTTGTACATCCTTTCCATTCACTAATATATATGAATCTTCAGTTTGATCCGGTCCGTACAGACCATAAAGGACGTTCATTAAAGTAGTTTTGCCAGCTCCATTTTCTCCAAGAAGTGCATGAATTTCTCCTTTTTGGATATGTAAATTCACGGCAATATTTGCCTTTACTGGTCCTGGAAACGTTTTACTAATATTTTTCATCTGAACAGCGAAAGAAATGTTCGGTATTGGTCCATTTGTAGTTGCCAAAAGAAAAGAATCTCCAAAAAAGAATTAGTCAAATGTGAAAAAAAAAAGAAAAAGGTTGGGGTTTAGGTTGGTTCATCGTCAACAATGATTGTGCCAGCGACGATTTTTGCTTTGATATCGAGAATCCATTCCCAACGTGTTTTGGTAGTACCGCCGAATACGAAGTCACCAGTTGCTGTTGTTTGAGTATACAACATGTCTGATATTCCAACACCATCTTGGGCAATACCCAATTCAGTATGACCACCACTCCAAGTGCCATCAACAATTCCTTGAACAGAACTGAAAACAGCTGTTTCTACCTTTTTCAGCATAGAACACAGAATTTTACCTGGATATAAGTAATCTTGGTCGCTATCTACACCAATGGCCATAACATTTGTACCTTCATCAGCAGCTTGGAATACACCAACACCTGTTCCACCTGCAGCTGCGTATACAACGTCAATTCCTTGACTGTAAAGGGTTTCAGCAACTTGTTTTCCACCAGCTGCATCACCCCATGGATTTGTGGGATTTGGTGAGTAAACTGAAGTTACATTGATAAGTGGATCGATGTATGCTGCACCTTGTTGATATCCCGCAAGGAATTTATTAATCAAATAGATGTCTAATCCACCTAAGAAACCAAGCTTGGAGGTATTGGTTGTCATAGCAGCCATGGCACCAACTAAGAAAGATCCTTCATGTTCTTTGAATGTGATGGAGCTTATATTCTCATGAGTGAGCACATCATCAATCAATACGAATTTCTGGTTTGGATAATCCTTCCAAGTGTCATTTAAGGCCGTTGTTTGCAGGAATCCGATACAAATAATCAAATCGTACTTTCCTTCGCTTGCTAAGTCATTTTGGAACGTAGCAAATTCGGGAATTGTTTCTGGTTCAACATAATCGATGTTGATTTGTGAACCATATTCTTCTTCAGCTTGTTCAAGTCCACGATATCCGGCATCATTGAATGATTTGTCACCAAGTCCACCTGTGGCGAAAATGATGGCAAATTCAAACTCAGCTGCTGACTCGGTACAACCTGAGAGTGCTATAATCGAAATTAACACAATAAATGTTAATCCGACTGGTCTAATTTTACCCATAATAAAACCTCTAAATATCTCTATATCTACTCTAATCATTTTTGTAAGAAATGAGATTACAAAAACGAGAGACTGATAACTTGAATTTTCTTCCTGTGTTGTTCCGAAGAAAATCTGTATACCAGTTGACTATCTGAATTTTTAATAGTTCTTATGAATTGGAATTCTCCCCCGATGTTATGAACTTGGATTCTAGCTAATTTTATTATTATATTGCGAGTTCTATCTTGAGATTTCATACTTGCTTGGTTATAATCATTAAAATGATTTTCCAATATAAAATCATTGAATATTATTCCTAAAAGCAATATAGTCAGTTGAGTTATATCTTGCTCCGAATCCTTGACAGATATGCCCACCTAAAGAAGTACCTGATTTAATAGCATCATGCAATGAGAGACCATTAATGTACCCATTAATAAACCCAGCACAAAATCCATCTCCAGCTCCTGTGGTATCAATGACAGACACACGTTCAGCAGGAATATGTCCTCTATCCTCAAGAGAATAATAATAACAACCGTTTTCGCCATCGGTAAGGAGAAGTATTTTTATGGTTGGAAATTTTGTTGAAATCATTTCTAAGAGCTGACTCGCAGTGATTTGGTCCCTAGTCAGGTGGAGTAGAGCTTCATATTCTTCAAGATTCCCAATGAGAATATCTACGTAAGGTAGAATATCCTCTTTAAGCATATCTTTATGGCTTTCCACAGTGGTATAAGCTGCTAAGTTGAATAATACTTCAAAAGAAGATTGACCTTCTGCTTTGGACATTTTCAGAACATCTATAACAGTATTTTTTATTGGTGAATTCTCTATATTATATGCAGAAGTATAAAAAAGATTTCCACCTTGGATTTCTCCTATTGGAACATCTTCCATTACTATTTCATCTAAACATTTACCATTTATTATAAAAGACCTTTCTCCACCGTCTTCCACCATAATCAGAATACTAGCTGAAGGATTTATTGTTGAACTTTTCAAATAACATTTAACATTTACTCTTTCTAAATCCTTACGTAAAAAATATCCTGCAGGATCATCAGCTATCACTCCTATCATTGAAACATCGGTACCTAGTACTCCAAGCCAATACGAAACATTGGCAGCTACTCCTCCTCCTTGTAGTGATAAATTCGGTGACGAGATACATCCCCCGATTTTCAGCGCAGCTAAATCTTTTCTGTGTATAAAAATATCAACTGAAATATGTCCTAAACAAAAAACGCGACGATTTTTCATCTTAAATTACACTAGATCCTTACTTATTAGGTATCTTCATCTTAGGAGACCAATATCTTGACTTATGTTTTGTTTTCTCTTGATCCATTTGTTCAAGGATTGTTATCGCATCAATAGCAGTCTTCACGCAATTAATCTCAGCATCATGTTTGAACTCATTAGTAATAAATTCATTTGTGACACGATTAGCAAAAACCGTACTTACCATACCTGATCTCAAACCAGAAATTTGTGCTAAATTAAATAGCGTCGAAGCCTCCATCTCGAAGTTTAATACGTTCACTTGTGTTAAATAGTTAATAGCATTGGGATTTTTTACAGGTAATCCTGGAATATCCCTTCCTTGAGCTCCATAAAATCCTGATCCAGACGCTGAGAGACCTATGTGATAAGAATAATTTTTTTTTCTTGCAGCTTCACCTAAAGCCAATATGACTTCCCAATCAGCAATTGCAGGGTAACCTTCAGGAATAAAATACAAACTGGTGTCCTCAAAACGAACTGATCCAGTAGATATGACTAAATCTCCAATGTTGAGATATAATTGCAAACCCCCACAACTCCCAGCACGAATTATTGTTGGTGATTTACAAATTTGCATGATTTCAACCATGCAGATTTCAATGTTACTTGGACCAATACCAGTACTCATAATTGAGATATCTGTCTCTCCAATCCGACCAGTAATAGTAAGAAATTCTCGAACTTGTGTTTCAAAATATATTTCTGAAAACAGATGTTTCACTAAGTTTGGTCTTGCGGGATCCCCAACCAATATTATGTTTTCAGTTAAGTCTCCTTTGGCCAATCCTATGTGATATTGTCTTCCCTCCTCATCTGAAACTATGTCCACTCCTTTGATGTCACCTGTAGCTTTTTTATTCAACGCTTTCACATCAGCAGTTATTAGATCCTATGTTAACAATCCAAATGTTCTCCCTGTAAATTAAATTCTGATATTAGTTTAGAAAGTAAATTATTATTCATTGAGTCAGATTCTGATTCTAAGTAAAATTTCACTTTAGGTTCTGTTCCTGAGAACCTAATTAGAACACTCGACTTATTTTTAAAATACAGTTTCAATCCATCAAGTTTTATGACTCTCTCAATCTGTTGGGACCACAAAGAGGGTAGATTTTGTATATGGTCGTGAATGTATTGCATATCACTTTGACTATATATGAACGCCTTCCTCAGTGTTTTTCTTTGTTCATATCTTTGCATAACAACAGACAATTTTTGTTTTCTCACAATTTCGATAAGTTTTAGGACTGGGAATAAGCCATCAATCCAGTTACCAAGCTCTGGAAAGACTAGTTTATTTGGTTCAGCTAGAAATATGACTCCTGGCTCATTCACATGCTCTCTATTTCGTCCTATGCGACTAGTTTTAACTATAGCTCCATGTTGCTTTGCTATACTTGCTGCTTCACTAGTACAGTCACTCGTAAGATAGACTATTCCCTTGTCCGTATTTGAATAATCCAAATGATCTAGAAAGAAGTTAATGAGAGTTGTCGCTTTAATTAGACTTCCTTTTTCATCAATGATGGCAAATCTATCCCCATCCCCATCATGGGCTATTCCAACTTCAGCATTTTCTTCCTTAACTCTAGAAATTAACCTTTGTAAATTTTCGGCTGTAGGTTCGCTTGGTCGTCCTGGAAATGAAGCGTCTAGATGGCTATTAATCTCAGTAACTGTCATAAAACCTAATTTTTTCAAGACTAGAGGAGTTACAAGATTGGGGACATTATTCGCGCAATCGATAACTAATTTGAGATTTGTATTTGGAATTTTGAGTTTCTGTATCAATAGGGCAATATAATCATCAATAATAGGTTTTGGGTTTGTAAATGAGCCAGTACCTACCGAATTCCATTCTGATTGATTATAGACATAATTAATACTTGGAAAAGTCGATGAACGTATTCTCTCTTCAATTTTTCCCTCAACCGCTTCCTTACATTCCCCTCCCTTCCAGAAAAGTTTGAAACCATTATTTCCAGGTGGATTATGTGAAGCCGTAATCATTATTCCTAAAGTATCCTGAATATCTGATATATAAGACAGTACTGGAGTTGGATTCAAGCCAATGTCAATAATATTACCAGAAACGCTTGAAAAACCACTCATGAAACAAAATTTAAGAATATCTCCAGTTGCTCTTATATCAGAGGCAATTAATACTGGTTTATTAAGTTTAAAAGTTTCTCCAACGGCCATACCTAATTTAAATCCAAAATTTGGGGATATTTCAGCATAGGTGCCTCTAACACCTGAGCTACCAAACCATTGACCCATAAGAAAAGTGGAAAATGATGCAATATTAATGATTTTTCACTAGATCAAATTCATTTTTGACAAATTCTCACACGATTATTATAGCAGAGATTATTAGGCAAATCAATATAACCAAAATCAAGCCACTAATACCAAATGTTCCTATAACAAATCCACCTATAAAGGTACCGAATATTGTTCCGATAGCAATGAGTGCTTGACGCAGTGACATCGCCTTTCCCAGATTTTCCTTCCCCATAATATCTACAATCCAAGCCATAGGAGTAGGTATGAGAGAAGTCATTGTGAAAAAGAGGGCTACTATTATCAAAACAAGAATTATGACAAGAGTATCTGCAGTGTTGAGTCCTTCTATGATCATTGGAATTTGGTTAAATTGAAAGATCAAAAAAATTGTCACCATTAATATAGCTGTGCTAGTAAACCCTATAATCAAGACTGGACGTCTAGCCCACTTGTCTGATATTCTTCCCCAAAATATTAATCCTGTAAAAGCAGCTATCATCATTGCCACACCAACGGTAAATAGGGGAACCAAAGGGAGAACTACATCTGGGGGTAATTCCTCAATAATTCTATCAATAATCGGAATTAAGAAGGTTCCAAATGAGACGATGGCAGATAGTGCTAACCAATGGATGCCTAGTTTAATAATTGGAGGAGTTAAAAAGAAGTTATCTGAGATTTTTGTTGAGAGCTTGGATCTTACCATATCACGAGTTCCGCCAAATGAAAAAGGAATATAGTCACCCTCATCGGATATAGGAAGGATTAATATAGCTGAAAATAGCAGTAGAATACCGAAAACAAAAAATGAAACTTCTTTGATCTCTGACCAAAGAATAAAGCCAATAATTGTCGCACCAATTCCTCCAATTCCTAAAATGATATTTATGTAAGCCATAGATTCACCAATACGATCCTTTGGACTATGTTGAATCCATAGGGCAATAACAGATCCAATACGTAATGCTGCACCTATCCCTAATATTCCATTAACCATAAACAACAATAATGGATGTTGGAAAAGAACTAATCCAATGAATCCAAAGCCGCTGACAATATTAGCGGAAATGATCAAAAATTTCCGACCATGCAAATCACTCAGTGAACCACTTATAGGTCCTAAGATAAACCAGAAGACAAAATATATTGCGAGAATTAACCCACTTACTAGACTGAGGGCTTCTAAGTAACCTAAATCATCCAAATAAGCTGCTAATAATATTTGTTGGGCTGTAAAAGCTCCTGTTGCAATTATTTGATAAAAAGCAATCAATAATAAGGTTGGATTTAAGTATAAATCAAAAAAAAATGATTTAAAGGAATTTCGGGAATTTTCCATTAAGAATACCTCATAAAATTAAATTTCAAAATAGTCTGGTGATTGTGACAGTAAGTGAGTTCCTGATTCGGTGATCGCATAAGTATCTTCAATGCCCAATACTTTTCGTCCTTTTTCGATGAATTTAGGTTCACATGCAAGAATGTTTCCCGATTCTGTCTGGCCTCCCTTAGCATAGAGAATTGGTAGCTCATCTAATTCCAATCCTACACCATGACCTAAGAATTGAACCTTGTCGTTAGCTTCTCCCATGAAATTATTACTAATGCCTAATTCATTAGCTAAATTCATTGCCCTTGTATAAACTTCCCCAAGATTAATACCTGGTTTTAATTCCTTCAATAGTAATTGCTTCACGTGTTGTAGTGCTTCAAGTTGATACCTGGTTTCAGGATCAAATTTACCGTGAACAAATGTTCGTGTTGTATCAGATATGTATCCATTATAATTACCACATGTATCTACAAAAAAGGGATCTTTTCCAATTTTTTGAGTTGATGGTCCATAAGGATATTTTAATGATAAACCCCAACCAGAAATAGGTGTGAAATGAATATTAAGAATTGAAGACGACTTGCTAATTACATATGAAAAATTTAATAATGCCGAATTAAATGCTCGCGTAGTTATATAACCTCGGTGACCATTATTGAGTAGCCATTTATCTAATTTCGCCGCTAACTCAATTTCAGTCATTTCAGGTGTAGCAATTTCCAGACAGTACTCAAAAGATTGATCAACTAGTTTAGCTGCCATTTTTATCTGAGAAATTTCATAGTTCGTCTTTACTGCACGTTGTTTTCTGAGGAATTGATTTACATTAACAAGGGTGATTTCTTTTTTTAGTGTCTTAAGGAATTCTACATGAGAATAAGGAAGAATATCTAATTCAACCCCTATTTTACTCCTGGCATTAATTTTTAAGGTATCAAAGATTTGAGATAATCTTCCAAAGTAAATAATATTAGAAATAGAAGAAAATTCAGTTGCTAATTCAATATTTCGTTTTACTAAATGAATTGGTTCGCCTTCTTGCGGGATATATAGAGCACCCTCCAATCCTATTCCTGAGTAATAAAATATTTCAACAGTTGAGAATAAGAGAACACCAGATACGTCTAATTTGGAGAGTTTTTTCCTTAATTGACCATGTCTTTTTTCAATTTCTTTTTTTGGAACCAAAGAATAGTTAGAGACCACAAATATACCTCATAGGGAATAAATTCCAAGGCAATGAAACTTAGTAACGCGAATATGAACAATGTGGAAGAAATGTAGAGCTTAGAAAGAATCTAGCTCTTGTAAAGCCTGTTTAACGCGTGAGTCTAAATCTTCTTCTTTAGCTATCCCCACAGATAATCCTTCAATGCTTTTAAGTACCTGTTCCTCGCTCTCCGTCAATTTCATTAATTTATCTTGGTAGAGTTGTTTGTATTTATCCCCCTTTACGTTGTCTCCTACACTGTAATTTGCTTCAGAAATAATGTACAAGGCTGTAGTAAAAGCTGTTGCACTTTCTAAAATTTCATCAATTGCTAAAGCTTGAGATGCGTGTGTTATAGCCTCAATAAAGTTTTTGTTATCGGTTTCGATCCAAGCCTTATTCATATAGCTTTCTACAAGACCTTTGTTATAATTAATTCTAGCTGCTAAAGTACGTGCAAATTTAAAGGATTTTTGAAAGGATTCAGAATCATCATTTTGATAATGAAGTAACATTAACTGATTATGGATATCTACAAGATTTTCAACTTCATTATTTGTAATTCCAATCTCATGTGCCTGATTAAGAATATTAATTGCTTCCGCAACTTGTTTACTTTGTTTTAGGGCCTTTGCTTTGGTAATTAATGCTTTAATATCCTCCAACTTGAATCACCTCGAATTTGAAGCTTGAATTTCTTGGTTCGTGTAATCTATTTTGAATTATTGAGAAGGTCGTATGAATATTTCCTTATAACCTTTTATTGTTTTTTATATTAAACCGAAAATTTGCACGAATAATAAGAAAAATCAGTATTCGAGAGACGAATGTCTCAATTTGAAAGGCTGATAAAGCGATTATAATCCAAATCTGAGATGAAATTAAGTGAATGATAGTGAACTGACTAATTTATCTTTATCTATTTTAGAAATCATTTCGCAACAGCGAGATATTCATATATTGCTTGTCAAGGGCCAACTTCAAGAAATGAATAAAGTAACAGGCAAGACTTTGGAAGACTCTAATTTTGAGAAGGCTGTTCATCAATTGGAGAAGAGAGGTTTGATTAAGGAGATTGAATCGAGACCAAATTCCTTTGTTCTGACTTCAAAAGGAAGAAATTTTGTTTAATTATGTTACATTGAGGTAAGAATCTTCATATTGATGATTCCTTTTGCAAAAACTTTACTATTATATAAAAATTGTCCAAAACCATAACTTTCCATAGAATAACGCAATTCTCGCATTGTATTTTGAAAAATTTTGCGTGGGCGCATATAAAAGCGTTTATATGCCATTTTGGTTAATGTCTTCATCTCATCTCTAGTCAATCCTGATAGTTCTGTGATTGGATAAAAGAGATTGTATTTAGAATAATCATGCTCTTTAATTCTTCCTTCTGCGAGCATCTTCTCATAAAATTCTGTTCCAGGATAAGGTGTAGCTAGAGTAAATAATGCAAGTGAAGGGTCAAGACGATTTATTACCCAATCAACAGTTGACTCAATGGTCTTTTTTGTTTCCCCAGGGAAACCAAACGAAACAGAGGCGAGAGAATCCATACGAGATTTTTTAATATTGTCGAAGTATCTTTCAATTTGGGTTAATGTCGTTTTTTTATGGATTTGATCTAATATCATTTGATTTCCAGATTCTACTCCTACGAACACCAGACGACAGCCTGCTCTGCGCATCAAAGTTAATAATTCAAGATCTCCTTTGTCAGCACGGGTTGTAGCTCCCCAGTAAATATCTTTAATTCTTGAAAGAGCACTGGAAAGAATCTTGACTCTTTTATTAGAGATGAAGAATAAGTCGTCAACAAAAGCTGTGGCTTTTATATCCATTACTTCTCTTAAAAATCGAACTTCCTCGGCTATTTTTTCCGGTGACCTTGGTCGCCACTTTGCACCGTAAAAAGCCGATACACTACAAAAATCGCATGAAAAAGGACATCCACGGCTAGTGATAACCGAAGTTGCTGGGAAAGCAGATCCAAAGATTTTATACCGATCCATTGGGAGTAAATGGCGAGAAGGCAAAGGTAACGTATCTAAATCTTGAATTAGTGGAGCGGGAGGATTATGCTGGGGTATTTCCTTTAAAAATGAAATTCCTTTTATATTTGTCCAATCCTGACCTTTTTCGTACTTTTGGATAAATTCTAAGATTGAATATTCTGCTTCACCCCTAAAAATAAGATCAACATTGCCTTTCCCAAGAAGAAGACTCTCATCAGGCATAGCAGTAGGATGATAACCCCCTAGAGCTACAATTGGAACATTTTGTTCCTTAGCGATTTTTGCTGCCGCTAATGCATCTGCAAAATTTGGTGTAAGAGTTTGAATGCCAACAAAATCGGGTCTATAGCGTTTTAAATATCTACGGTAATCATTCGGAGATAATGCTAACGCTTGAGAATCAAGGATATTTATATTGGAGTAGCCATGTTTTTCTAAAACTGCTGCTATATAACCTAAACCCAGAGGTGGAGCGGTAAAATTAAGGAATGCAAGTTTATATTTTGAAATAGTCTTCTCCAGAATTGTGGGAGGTACTACAAGAAGAATTTTCACTCTAACATCAGGAAGAGCGCTTATCTCTGAGTTAATAAAATGCTCTGTTTACAATGTTTACAAGTTGCATCCTAATTACAGAACTGTTACGGTATAGTTAATTATTGTTCATTCTCTAATCATTTCGAGAAAGATATTAATAAATGGGTAGTTTGAAGGGAAAATCGTTTATAAAAGAAAATTTATGGACAGGTTAGATACCGATCATAAAAATAATACGAACTACCTTCGTGATCGGTTATTTAATTCATAATTTAACTCAAATTCACTCATTAATGGGAATCTCATGTATGACGAGCAAATCACACACTTCGGTTTATTTTTAATTGCAGGTCTCGCAAGTCCAATAGCTATCAAAATAATCCAGCTGATTCTTTCACCTAGTATCCCCCGGTTAAAAGCGTCAACAGCAACTTACGAATGTGGAGAAAAACCAATTGGTACTGCCCAAGTACGATTTAATATCCAATTCTTTACTTTTGCAGTGGTTTTTGTAGTATTTGACATCTTAACAATTCTTTTTCTTCTTTGGGCTTATTCTTTTAGGATTGTTACAAATCAAGTAACAATTATGATCGTCATGGGGCTTTTCGCAGCTTTAGTGCTATTCGGGGTATTCTTTTGGATGAAAAAGGGAACAATGTCTTGGGTGTAGAGCATGGCTGAATATAAAGAATTAAAAGCTCTTGGAGAGCTTGAAATCTATGAACCAATGCCCAATGTGGTGTTAACGAAAAGTCGAAATTTTACGACGGTAATACTGAATTGGTTAAGGAATTGGAGTCAAAGAGCCAGTTTATACCCAGTATTTTTAGGTATGAAATGTTGTGCTATTGAAATGGCTGCAACAATGGCTTCTCGGTATGATACAGAGCGAATAGGAATTTTAGCTCGGGCAAGTCCCCGTCATTGTGATGTTCTATGGATTAATGGGCCAATGACTATCAAAGCAGCTCCACGATTGAGAACCGTTTACGATTTGATGGCAGCACCGAAGTGGGTTTTCGCTACAGGAGAATGTGCTATAAGTGGAGGTCCATTTTGGCAAGCTCCAACAATTTTGGAAGGAACTGATCAAGTAATTCCTGTTGATATCTATGTACCAGGCTGTCCCCCCAGACCAGAAGCAATGTGGGCTGGACTTCATCGTCTTCAAGAAAAAATAAAAGCAGATGGTGTTTATGTCCCAGAACCTCTTCGAGAGCTTCCTAGAGAGTTCTATGAGAGAGCCCCTCCCTTGATAGATCATCGGATAATCCTTAAAGGCAAATTACTGGAGGAAGAAGAGAAATGACGCCTATAGAGGAACACAGAAAGCAAATTCAGGAAAAACTTTCAGGAAAAATCGATGATGTTCAAATTATCGCTGATTCCCGTCTTGAAATTAAAACTAGTTCTGACAATCTTTTTGAGGTAATGACCTTTGTAGCTCAGGATTTGGAATTTCCATCTTTGGAAGCTATTTCTGGAGTTGATTGGGAAACTCATTTTGATGTAGTATATCACATCGATCGCTGGGATGGAGATTCAACGGTCATCCAAGTCCGTGTCAAGCTGGATGATCGAGATAAATCCCAAGTTCCCTCAATAACATCCATCTGGGCTTCTGCGAATTGGCACGAGAGGGAGCTGTATGATATGTTTGGAATTCACGTATCTGGGCATCCTAACTTGAAACGGTTATTACTCCCCGAAGATTGGGACGATTATGAACATAAACACATTTCCGAATTGTACCCTATGAGAAGAGCATACACTTTACCAGAAAAACCTTTTTCCTATAAACCACAACCCAATAAGGAGGTCTAACCATGAGTGAACAAATGTATATTCATATGGGTCCTCAGCATCCAGTTAATCATGGTTTGTGGACATTAAAAGTTAAGACTGAGGGAGAACAAGTTGTTGGTTCAGAAATCCTCATTGGTTATATTTTTCGTATGATTGAAAAAATGGCTGAATCACGTCCTTATGATACATTTCAGCCACTTGCAGATAGATTATGCTATGTCTCAGCAATGTCATGGGAAGGGACTTACATAATGGCAATTGAGAAACTTTTAGGGATGGAAGTTAGCAAACGAGCTCAATATATGCGAGTGATAATGCTCGAATTTCAACGAATTGCATCGCATTTCACATGGCTTTCTGCTTACGCGGGAGATTTGGGAGTATTGACAATGCTTGTTATCCCGTACCGGGAAAGAGAATATGTTCTTGACTTATTAGAACATGTTACAGGTTCTCGAATGATGTATAATTATTTTCGTGTAGGAGGACTGAAGCATGAATTCCCTCAGGGTTTTGTTAATGATGCGAGAAAACTGACTTACTATCTTGATGAGCGTATAAAAGAATATAGCGCAATGTTAGAAGATTCGAAGGTTTTTATGCTTCGAAGTGTGGAGGTAGGTGTTCTTTCAAAAGAGAACGCTCTGAATCTTGGGGCAACTGGCCCTGTTTTAAGAGCATCAGGAGTTCAGGGTGATATTCGAAAGATTGAACCGTATTTAGTCTATCCTGAACTGGATTTTGAGGTTCCAGTCCGAACTGGTGGAGATTGCTTAGCACGATTCCAAATTAGAATGGAGGAAATAAGACAGTCTACTCACATTATACGTCAAGCTTTAGATAATCTCCCTCCAGAAGGTGAAATTAATCAGAAGGCACCCAGGAGACTCCCTCAAGGAGAAGTTTATTTTAGAACCGAAGATCCTCGTGGTGAAGCAGGATATTATATTATTGGGAACGATGATAAAATCCCTTACCGTGTGAAGATAAAATCACCAGCATATTCCAATCTATGTTTAACTTCGCATTTGATAACGGGTGGCAAAGTTGCTGATATTCCACCAATTATAGCTAGTGCAGATCTTTGCATGGGAGAAATCGATAGATAGGTGATAGAAGATGGGTTACGGTATATATGAAGGGTTTGCTGACTGGTTACTCGGATTAATCAGTGATATTTTACCAGGTCAGGTTGAATTTCAAGATTCTTTACGTTTAACTTTAATCGATAGCTTAGAAATGACCTCAATTTTGGTATTCCTAATTGTTAATACTATCTTACTAATTTGGTTTGAAAGAAAACTTGTAGGTCGTATGATGAATAGACGAGGCCCTGTGTTCATAGATTTCAACTATGGGCATTTTTTCGGACGAACATGGAAGTTTGGGCTTCTACAAAATATAGCAGAGTTTCTTAAGTTTTTTTCGAAAGAAGATATCGTACCTGAAAAAGCGGACAAATTTCCTTTTAACATTGGTTTTTTTGCATTCGTTGTTGCTCCACCATTTATGCTCGGAGCATTACTTCCACTTGGAGCAACCCAAGTTATAGCAGATCCTGCAGTTGGTTTTCTATTAATCTTTGCACTGTTCTCTCTCTATCCTGTAGGTGTTTTGATAACTGGATGGTCTTCAAATAATAAATATTCAGTACTCGGAGGATTTAGATCAGCAGCTCAAATGATTAGTTATGAAATTCCCCTGATCTTGTCTGTTGGCGCAGTAGTAATAGTAACCAATTCATTTTCATTGGTTGATATCGCCTACCAACAAACCTATACTCCTGCAGGACTTCCATTTATGATTTTCATGCCTATTGGATTTGTAGTATTTATGGTGTCTTTAGCTGCAGAAACTGAAAGAATTCCCTTCGATATTCCCGAGGCAGAAGCAGAATTAGTCATGGGGTGGCGAACGGAATTAACTGGCTTTCGTTATATGATGTCGATGGCAACAGAATACTTTATTCTGCTGATTGGTGCCTTTATTGGTGTATCCCTCTTTTGGGGTGGGGCCTATCTACCGTTTATCCCAGCGAGCACAATTGAAAGTATCCCTTTACTATCAACAGCAATTCTTGTTGTAAAGATCTGGGCATTTATTTTCATATTTATATGGGTTAGAGCTGCCCTACCGAGAGTCAGAATAGATCAATTGTTAGATATCGGTTGGAAACGTCTAATACCTCTTGCTTTTGTAAATATATTCTTAATTATCGTTATGTTTCTTATGAATCCAGCATTATTTGGTGTTGTGAGTTAAAATGGTGAATTTCAAATTAATTCCTAATGTCTTGATAACTCGGCCATTAGCTTACGTAGGGCGATTACTCTTTAAAAAGCCGATTGCCATATATGACGGTGATCGTCGGAATAAGGATACAATCTATTTCCCAGAAGCATTGGCTGAAAAGGGTCAAACTATCCTTGATCGAGAATTAACATTTTCCGATGTGTTTGAAGCAACACCCCACATCTCACCAAATTCTCGGGGATTAATTGGTTTAAATGCACCAAACTGTACAGGTTGTAAAGCCTGTGAACGAGTTTGTCCAAATAAATGCATAGAAATGGTTGAAATTACCCCTACTCCAGCACATTGGGTAGAAAAACAAAAAGCTCGTGAAGGAAAATCCCCCCGACCGTTGTTACACCCACAAATTTTCATCGGGAGATGCCTTTACTGCGGTTTTTGTGTAGAAGCGTGTAAGTATGATGCATTACATCATACACCTGGATTTGATGCAGCAACGTCCAATAAAGAAGAATTATATCATGATTATCAAGATTTATACGGGTTGTTCAAGCTCTATTATCCAAAAGAATATGCAGATCACTGGAAAGAGTATGTAGAGAAGTATGGTGATAGAGAATATCAAGATAATCGAAAGCTACTGACGGAGACTAATAAGGAGAGTTAATTATGGCCTATTTGATCCCACCTGAATTATTTGAACTGTTAGAATATTTTGTATTATTTTTACTCGTCATATATACGACTGGCTCTGCATACCTCGCAGTTTCCGTTAAAAGTGTCTATCACGCAGTTGTATGGCTAATATTCTGTCTCCTCGGAGTTGCTATGATTTTCTTGCTTTATGCTGGCTCTGCATTATTATTGGTTATACAAATAATTGTTTACGCTGGCGGTATTACAATCTTAATGCTATTCGCTATTTCGTTATCAGGGAAAGATGCCATGTTTGAAAAACCAGGTTCAGGAAAATTGATGGATTGGCGCTTAAGCTTTGCTGGAGCATTTTTGTTATTCATGATTACAGCATATGTTCTCACTCAGGTAAGTAGTGTTTTTTGGGCTCTTCAAGATTTAGCTGCAAAAGATGTTGAAAATTTTGACAACGTGTTAATAGGTAACTTGGCTGAACAAATGTTTACTACGCACGGAGGCACAATTCTCACTTTAGGATTGTTACTGTTAGGAGCAATGCTTGGAAGTGTCTATCTTGTAAAGAAGGAGGTTGAGGATCTATGATCGCAGATGCTTCAATTTTTGTAGGTATAGCATTATTATTATTTTTCATTGGTTTAGCAGGTTTTATTAAATCTAAATCAGCAATACGTATGCTTATTGCAGTAGAATTAATGTTGAACTCGGCGAATATCAATTTTGCAATTTTTGCACTTTATAATGATGTAGGATTTGTAACAGGACAAATAGCAGTAATTATTAGCATAGCATTGGCAGCTGCAGAAGCAGCAGTAGGATTGGGAATTATTTTGTCCGTTTATCGTAATCATGGAACAGTGGAGGCAACAGACTTTCAATCATTGAAAGGATAAAAACTCGGGTGACAAATCATGGCTGAAGAAGTAATACTGATTTTTGGCAATTTTGCTATTCTTATACCAATTATTCCAATTGTAGCATCCTTCATTGTACTGTTTATTGGAAAATATTATGACAAAAAAGCACACGGAAATTTGATTGCACTTATTGCAACTGGCGGAAGTCTTATTTTAACTCTACTTGTTTCGGGCGAAATTATTTTTCGTCTTCTCTTTGATCATGCACATATAGAAGAAAAAATTGTCACAACATGGTTTCAAGTAGGGGATGTAAAAGTAGAAATTGGTGTACTTCTTGATCCTCTTTCAGTTATTGTAAGTTTAATGGTTGCTCTTATAGCTTTTCTAGTGGTTGTGTATAGTAGAAGTTATATGTCTCACGAGGGGTCTCCTCGTTATTATGCTGAAATAAACATGTTCGCAGCAGCAATGTTAACCCTTTGTTTGTCCCCAAATTTTATTCAACTCTTCATCGGGTGGGAACTTATGGGTGTTTGCAGTTACTTACTAATTGGTTATTTCTATGAAAAAGAAGTTGTACCAGAAGGACAACCTCATCCAGCTTCGGCAGCTAAAAAGGCGTTCTTGACAACCAAGATAGGAGATATCTTCTTATTCGCAGGAATAATATTGCTTTATCTCGTTACTGTTGCAGCTTCACAAAGATATCATGGAATATATCATCCCTCTTTCGATTTTATTGAAATTAGACATATGATAGAAGCAGGAGTAATTCCTGGAATCTTTGATCCCGGATTGTTCGCATTCATCGCCTTATTAATTTTTGGTGGAGCTGTTGGAAAATCAGCTCAATTCCCACTTCATGTATGGCTACCTGACGCCATGGCAGGACCTACTACGGTTAGCTGTCTAATCCACAGCGCAACGATGGTGAAAGCAGGAATTTTTTTGATAGCTCGTAGTTACTTCGTTTTTGAATTTGCAGATTCAAATGCTTTGTTAATTGTTGCTCTCATTGGTGGAATTACAGCAATCATGGCCGGTTCTATTGCATTAGTTCAGACAGATATCAAAGGTATTTTGGCGTTTTCCACTATCAGCCAGCTAGGATATATGACCATAGGTTTAGGTGTGGGAGGAATGGCGGTCGCTATCTTTCATGTCATTAACCATGGGATATTCAAAGCTTTGCTCTTTTTATCTGCAGGTTCAGTCATTCATGGATCTGGAACGCAAGATATTCGTGAAATGGGTGGTTTAAAATCACATATGCCTGATACTTGGAAGGTTATGGCTATAGGCTCACTTTCACTTGCAGGCTTCGGAAATGGATTCTTTAGCAAAGATGCAATTATTTCACATGCAAGGAACCATATAGTACATGAACCATTAATCGCGCTAGTTTGGCTTTCTGCGTTAATTACAGCGTTCTTAACAGCATTTTACATTTCTAGAATGTGGTTCCTAGTTTTTCCAGGCGAAAATCGTTCTGGTCATGATATTCATGAATCTGATGGATGGATGACTAAACCATTATGGATCCTAGCTATTGTATCATTGGTATTAGCGGGAATATATTCAGTTGGTCTGATAGGAAGTACGTTCAAAATTGAGCTTTTTTCACTTTTTAATATTGAACACCATATGGTGGAATGGTTAGAAGGTGGAATAGGGCCAGTTTTCGATTTTGAGACAGGTAGCACCTCAATTTTTGTAACCACTATTGGAATAGCTCTAGCGTATTTGATTTACTACCCCCGTGCAAAAGCTCAAATCACTTTTCCAAAAGATGAACCTTCCTTCAAAATAGATGTACCTGAGGCACCATCTGATAGAATTACAAATATTCAATTGAAAGTTCGATCTTTTGTACGTGGAGTAAAGGCTTCAGCACCTGGTCGGGGAGTTCAACTAATATTGGAAAATGGATATTATATTGATACCCTATATCTGAAACTTGTTCATCTATTCTATGAGTACTATTGTGAAGCTATGAACTGGATCGAGAAGAACGTCTTCGATCGAGCTGTGAGATTAACTGGAAGAATTGGTTTTGCGCTCTGTGGTTTTTCTAAGTGGTGGGATGATACGGTTATAGATGGTTTGGTTCGTTTAACAGGTCGTGCCTCAGTTGCATTGTGTAGTTTAGCAAAAGCAACAGATGAACGAATCATCGATCAAGGGTTAATAAGGGGCTCAGCTAAAGGTGTTATGAAGACTGGGAGATATATGAGTCACGTTCAAACGGGAGTAGTCGAAAATTACGCACTGTACTCCTTACTGGGTGCAATTGCAATTATTATCATCGGTTTACTAATGGCAGGGGTATTTCCCCTCTAAAAAATTGAAGGTTGAAGACAATGATAACACAAATATTATTTGGTGAAAACGGAATCGGAGTGTTAACTCTTATTTTCCTTCTACCAATTCTAGCTGCACTACCCACATGGTTTATTGGCCGTGTGCGTGAAGGATTTGCACGCTATTTTGCGCTGCTAATGAGCGTAATCACGTTTGGTCTTGCTATATTGGCTTGGATGATGTATGAAAACCATTCATTATTGGATTCTTCTATGCATGCAAATCGTGATGCTCTTGCTAGCGGTGGTTGGACGTTAGTGGTAAATATTCCTTGGATTGAATCGATAGGAATGAATTTTTCACTTGGAGTTGATGGGCTAAGCATGCCTTTAGTTCTCTTAAGTGGGTTCATATTCTGTATCGCAATACTTGCTTCATTCAAGGATATTCATGAAAGAGAACCTGCTTATTATGCAATGATTCTATTGTTAGAGACAGGTGTCTTGGGTACTTTTCTCGCTACAGATTTTGTAATCTTTTATGTTGCTTGGGAATTGGTGCTTGTACCAATGTTCTTCCTAATAGGTATTTGGGGTGGACCCCGACGGGAATATGCTGCAATCTACTTTTTCATATATACACATGTAGCATCTATGGTTATGCTGTTAGGAATAATCGGTATTTGGCTAAAGTCAGCAGATTATCCAGAGGTCACAGGCGGTGGTGGAACTTTCTCATTTGATCTCCTGAGACAAATAGATTTTGGAGCAGAGACTTTTGTATTATTAATATTCTTGGCATTACTGTTTGGATTTATCGTCAAAGTACCAAGCGTACCTTTTCACACTTGGCTTCCCTTAGCGCATGTTGAAGCCCCAACTCCTGGATCTATGATATTGGCTGGATTATTATTGAAAATGGGTGGGTATGGTCTAATGCGTATGAGTGGGTGGTTTCTACCCCACGCCTTAACGGAATTTGCTTGGTTAGTAGCTGTAATAGGAATTGTTTCCTTGCTATATGGTGCGTGGGTTGCTTTAAGACAGGTAGATATGAAATCTCTTGTAGCTTACAGTAGTGTTGGCCATATGGGAATCGTTCTTCTTGGAGTTGCTGCTCAAACAGAGGAAGGATTCGCTGGAGCACAATTTATGCAAATAGCTCACGGAATCATATCTCCTTTATTGTTCTTTATAGCTGGAACAATAGGACATTCTGCACATACTAGAGATATCCCTAAATTACGTGGTATAGCCAAACATATGCCTATAACTGCGGCAGTGTTAGTTTTTGCCTCATTTGCAAGTGCAGGTTTGCCAGGACTTGCGGGATTTTGGTCAGAACTATTAGTATTCATTGCTCTCTTTGAATGGGTACCAGTTCTGGCTTTTATAGCTATTTTCGGAATTATCTTTACAGCAGCATATTATCTTTGGATGTTACAAAGAACTGTTTTTGGTGATAAGAATCCTGAACTTTCACATGCCCATGATGTATCCCATTGGTCACAATATTCCGTACTTGGATTATTAAGTCTCTTTACTTTAATATTGGGACTTTTCCCAGCATTGCTGCTAGATATGATGACTGAAGCAACAGCATTTTTCGAATCTCAATTCTAAAGGTGAAATGAAAAAATGAGTAATATCGCCATTATACTGTTACCCTTCCTAATATTAATAGGAACTATGATCATATGTCTTCTTCTTGAAGCGTTCAATATAGCAAGGAGATTCACTCCCCCTATCACTATTATTGGTGGATTTCTCTCACTCTATAGTGTTATTTTAAGTGTAAATGGTGATATTTCTTATCTTTTTGGGAATCCTGTTGATTTCCTCGATGTCCAAACAACACACACACACACCCATCCTTCTGGGTTATTCATTATCGATGATTTCTTTCGATTCTTTGCAATTATTTTTCTCATTGTATTAGTTTTCGTAGCCATATCTAGTAGTGACTATATGAAAACCGACTACAATTTGGGTGTCTATTACTCACTTCTCATCCTGGCTACTATTGGCATGATGGTTCTAGTTGCAGCAAATGATCTACTTTTAATATTTGTAGCTTGGGAACTGGGCTCTCTCCCAGTATATTCTCTTGCAGCGTACCAGAAATCAAGAGCTGAAACCAGCGAAAGTGCGTTGAAATTCTTTTTAATCGGTGCAATGTCTTCAGCCTTCATATTATTTGGAATTTCACTCATTTATGGTATCACAAGCTCAACAGGATCCCTCACACCCACAAGTCTAGAAACAGTAATCGCTTCTTTTGCAGATTTATCGAGTTATTCTCCTTTACATGTATTGGCACTGATGTTTCTATTTGTCGGTTTTGGTTATAAGATGGCTGCAGTTCCTTTCCATGCGTGGGCAGTGGATGTATATCAAGGAACCCCTACAGCTATCACGACTTTTCTTGCTGCTGGATCCAAAGCGATGGGTTTTGCTGCAATAATGCGAATAGTCGTTGTGGGATTAACGGATTTAGGAGAAATTTGGGGAATGATCTTTGCTATATTGGCTGTTTTAACAATGACTCTTGGTAACTTAGTTGCATTGGTTCAAACTAATATCAAGAGAATGTTGGCTTACTCTAGTATAGCACACGCGGGGTATATACTAATAGCATTAGCTGCCGCAGCAAATGAACCTGCAGCAGCTATTACAGGACTCATTGATATAACTGTTGGAAGTTTTTCAATTGCTGCAGCTGAGTTCCACATTCTGACTCACGCTGTGATGAAGATTGTTGCTTTTACAGTTGTTATTGTTGTTTCCTTTTCTGTAGGCAGTGAGGAAATTAATGACTATGCTGGGCTCAGGAAACGGCATCCGTGGATAGTCTTTGCAATGACAATAGCTCTTCTAAGTTTAATGGGTGTTCCCCCTCTAGCTGGATTTATTTCCAAGTTGTTTATCTTTTTCTCTGCTCTTTACGCTGATTTGATCTGGTTAGCAATAATTGGAGTAATCAACAGTGCAATATCTGTTTTCTATTACATACGAGTAATAAAATTAATGATTCTCGATCCACCAGCCGAAGAACTAATTGAATCCCATACAGTCAATGTTGAATCTATGAAAACTTATCGAATCCCAATGTCATATGCAATGGCTATTGGAATTGGAGTGATTCTAATTATTCTCATCGGTGTGATCCCAGGAGCTATTTTTGATTTTGCCGTTGACGCTGCAAACAACTTCATTCAGTCTTGAACATTCCTTGTTAGTCTTTGTTGGGAACAATGATCATGAAAGTTGATGTGCTAGTTGTAGGATTAGGTCCAGCTGGAGCATCCACGTTGAAAAACTTAACAAAAATAGCAGGCAAAGACCTTTCAATACTTGGTATAGACAAACGAGAACGACCAGGTTTCCCTGTGCAATGTGGAGAATTTATGCCCTCTCCAGAGGAAATGGCTATTCTCACTCCTGATGTTCCCGATGCACTTAATTTTTATACCTTTGAATCAAAATACATAAGTTCCAGAACTAACCGAATAAGTTTTCATTCCCCGATGGGAAAAATCATCCAAACTCCTTTTGAAGGATATACATTACATCGGGGAGCTTGGAATGAAGATTTACTTATTTCTGCTGAAAAAGCTGGAGCACAGATTTGGAGATCGGCGCGAGCTGTAAACAAGGTCAAGAATTCCGTTTGGATTTCCCGTGAGGGATCAACTCCTGAACCTATAAAAGCACAAGTAATTGTTGGAGCAGATGGTGCCCGATCCCGAATAGCTAGATGGACTGGGCTCTCTGAAAAAAGGAATACAGAGCATTTTGTTTATGCTAAACAACATGTAATGACCAACATAGATTCCCCAGATTATGATCCCACAGATATACAGATGTTTTTCGGGGAGAACTACGCTCCAGGAGCATATGCTTGGGTGATTCCGAAAAATGGAAATACTGCCAATGTAGGAGTTGGACTACGAACCCCCATGACTAAAGGCAAAATCACAGTATCCAAAGCATTGGAAAATTTTACCTCAGAGCATCCATTCGTAAGTGAATTGTTACAGTCAGCTACAATCGACTCGACAATTGGAGGTCTTGTCCCAGTCGGATTACCGCTGAAAAAAACCGTTGATGAACAGTCAAATACACTATTAGTAGGGGATTCCGCATGTCAAGTTGTTTCCAGCGTTGGAGGTGGTATACCAACATCTATGGTAGCTGGATCTATTGTTGCAGAATCAATCCATAATTATCTAACTGGAAATGGATCACTTCTTGATTATCAGACTAAATGGAAAGAACAGATGATGACAATGTTCACACGTGCATATAAATTAAGACGACTGTTCGATAAAATATCATCTGGACGTGATAGTCAAGTTCAATGGTACCTGAATAGGTTAAAATCGTCAGATGTGAATGCCGTGGTTCATTGTCGTGTTCCACTAAAGGTGACTCTTGCATTCCCATTTATTAAGTATTTAAATGCTTTTCTTAACTGAAAAAATGAACTAAATCCACCGTGTGTAACCAGGCATACTACAGCATTTGGGGAGTGGTTCATGATGACAATCTTCACCATTGACACAAATTAAACTTGGAGCTCCATTAATTTCCCCTATGACCATATCTTTTCCACAGTGTTGTGGAATGGGAGATATTGTTTTCCCACAGCTTTGACAACGATAGGAAGGCATATGTACAGCACCTATTGTATTTTTCAGTAAATATTTGATTATGAGTCTATGGTAAATTATTGATATTGTGCTTTTTTAATTTAACGGAAATGATGATCGCTACGCATCCAACAGCCATCGCCCCTAGACCAATAATAAAAAGGGATAAACGACTTGTTGTAACAGTGATTGTGAGTTGAGCAGACATACTTTGTTCATATCCACTGAGTAACAGTGAATCATTCCAGTTTTCCATTACGCCTACAACAATTACAGGACTGCTAAGAATCTGTGTATAGATCGTTGTTTCATCAATGTTTGTAAAATTCATAGCCAGTGTTGTGCTATATAACTGATCTAGTAGAATCGAATAATTACTCCTGAACGAGGCAAGATTTTCGCTCGAATTGGGAGGTTTTTGCTTGAATAGTGAGGAGAGATCTTGGTTAAAGGAGTTGTAGTGTTCTTGAGAGGAAATTAGTAGGATATGATCAAAATCACCACTCTGAGGTTCGACTATTAAGGAACCACGCACTTTTATAATTGTTTGTGGTTGGAAAAAATAATTCGTTGGTTCTATGGACAATGCAACAGAAGGAGCAAAAGATGTGGGTGAAATGTTGAAAGAAGAATTATTTGAGCTAGAGTCAATAACTTGAGTTCCAATCATAGGCCCCATGACCATACCAATTAGTAATAGTACCACTCCTGTCGTCATGACATAGCCGTCATAGTCCATCCGTGATCTTAGGGTCCGAACCCATTGCGTTGAAAGTTTGGGTAACATTGGTCTCGTGACTTGGAGGAAGATTAGAAGGAGGAACAAGTGAATAAAAATATCGTCTATGCGTATTGCAATAACATCTGTCCCAAAAACTTCTATTCTTTCAGAGGGGGGTAGATTTACGAAATAACTTGCAATTCCCCTTAAATAGGAGATACTCGTTAGATGAAATTCTGCTCCGACTATCATAACTGGAAAGAATAACCATGGGACTAAACTAAGAAGATAAACAAAATCAAGCTGATAAAGACGATCAGAGAGGGGGTAAAAAATCGCCAAGGGATATTGAAAGTCCAATAATATATGAAAAATCCATAAAAGGCCTGCGTACAGGAAAAGTCGTCCCCTAAAAGCATTTTTATGGTGAATTGGATTCCCAGTGCTATTATTTCCAAGACCAATATTATAACGATTCAAAATGTGGATACTAATCCCAAGAATGACCAATAATGTCGGAGGGATAAGACTATGAGATAACCCACGATGTATCCCCAAGAAGATGTCAACATCTGGGATGATAGAAAAGGCTAAGACAATCCAGAAAAGATATTTCTTCTCTTTAAAGTTATTTTTATCTGTGGGGGAAAGAAAGGACCAAAAAGCTATCCCTGCTAAGCTTAGATGTGTTGTAAGTATTGTCATTAAGCACTCACTACTCTAATAAAGAAAAACAAGAAACCTAATAAAATAGTTGTGGTACCAAAGGCGAAACAGAATTTATCGTAAGGTATTTTCTTAAGGTTTAGTAATAAATCCATCGTTAAGATTCCGATGATAGCTGTTAAGAAGATTGAGAAGACTAATAATGGGAATGGAAAAAATACATTTCCGACAGTCATACCAGTAAAATCTATCTGAAAACCTTCTAATAGAAACTCTAATGACGTGGCTCCTAATACTGCGGGAATTGATATCAAGAAACTAATCTTAAATGCATCTTTATGCATGATCCCGATTATAAGCAAGAATGTAATCGTCATCCCACTTCGACTAATGCCGGGTAATGCAGCAATTCCTTGGGCGAGACCTAGTAAAAAAGCTTCTTTTCGTGTCACTGAATATATTTCTCTAGTGCCCTGATCTGATTGTTTCTTCAAAACTAAACCAGTAAGAATTAGCAAACTTCCTACAATTATTGTAAAAAGAAGGTCTGCAGGAATAATAAGGTTGGTTGTAAAGGATACCCAATAAGTCTTGAAGATTAATACAATTGGCACGGCTGTTAAAGCTGTTCCAATTGTGGTAAGGATCATTATTTCAAAAATTGGTGAATGTTGATCCACCATTTCTAGTAAGTCTTTTCTAAAGTACCAGATGACTGACATCATTGTACCCAGATGTAAAAATAGGGCTAGTGTTACAGCAGCTAATTCATCGAGACCATATATTGTTACAAATAGTAATGATAATTGGCCCTCTGAGGAGATCGGAAGCCATTCAATAATTCCTTGAAATAGAGCCATGAGTATAGCAGCAAGAAGATCAATCATCAGAGAAATATCCTTAAACTAGCATGCTGGACTTTAATTCAAAAGCCTAAGTATACTGAAATGTCTGAATTATTTTATTCACAACTTATTAGAAGTGTTTTTTGTACTTAAAATCAGAATTAAACCCTCATATTCTATTATTATAGATTTATTCACTAACAAAAAATTTATAAACAATACGTGAATATATTTTTTATCAGAGACAATTACTAAAAGGTGATATGTATGAATCGAAAAAGACGAAATTTTGATAATTTTTGGAATTTTGACTTTACTGACATTTTTAAATCATTTAATGAAGAATTCAACACTTCTCTTAAAGGAATGAATAGAGAATACACAGAGGAAGGACCGATTACTTTCGGATATTCTATGCGAATTGGCCCAGAAACCGATTATAGACCAGAAGTCCGACAATGGGGAAATTTAAATGACTATCGTGAGAAAAGAGGGTTACCTCAACTTGAAATGATTCCCACACATCGCGAAAACCCTGAGATATCTTCAAAACCAACCAGTTTGGATCGGTTCGTTGATATTTTAGATGAAGATGATTCTTTAAAGATTATAGTAGAAGTTCCTGGGTTTACAAAAGACAATTTGAATATCGAAATTGACGAAAGTGGTTTGGAGTTAACTCTTAATGGAAAAGCTGGTACCAGGGAGATTAATCAAGTCGTACACCTACCCTCGAAAATAGAACCGAAGCAAACAAAAAGTACGATCCATAATGGAGTTCTTGAAATAAGCAGTAAAAAACAAAAAACTACTGAGAAAAGACATAAATTGAACATAGAATAGTGAATGAGTGTAATTAGAAGGGTGGAAAATTCTCTACCCCTAATTATTATTTTCTTCGCAATGATGAACTAATGAGGATAGAAGTGAGTAAATTTGGAAGAATATAGACAAGAAAGTGCGGATTTCGTTCCAGAATATTTATCGAGTCTCGAAGAGTCGGTACTAGAGGAGTTATCTGTAAGAGAAAAAAACTATAATTTTCGTTTTAATGGTCTTCGGCGATTACTTAGAGATGTTCACCAACAAAAATTAACTAGGGCTTTAGAACGTCTTCAAGAAGATCGATTAATACAACAATCTCCTGATGGGGGATATGGTTTGGGAAATGAAACCTATGACAAAGTTCGAGAATATTTTGACAATCAGGGACTTATTCATCATTATCAAGAACAAAATAGTGAACTGAAAAAGATACTCACAACAATCACTTCTGAGAAGGAAATTCCTGTTGAAGATCTAGTTAAACAATTAGCAGGGAAATATTTTGGATATTATAGGTTTGTTGGCCACTTTTCTACTGATAATAAGGGACGTTTAGAGTGGATACATGTCGAAGATCATTCTAAAATATTGATTTCTACAATTTCCCAAACAGAAATTGAAATTGAAAGTTATAATGTTAAATCTGAAACAATTGAGAGATTTATCCAATTAATTCGTCAAATGTTGGTTAATCATCAAATTTTTCTACAAATACGTAGGATAAGTACCTCACATGCAAATTGATTAGCTGGTTCTATTTTTTCTATTGAGCATTTCATCGATAGACAAACTTCATTTTTCTTATTCTCCTCAACAGCCTAGATACTCCCCACTCCCCTTTATATTCATAGGTGGTTGAAGAGTCCTTGATGATAGCCAAATTCTTATAAAAAAAGGGCTGAAGTAGAGGAATTGAGGTAATTCAATGAGGTATTGCGTTCTTCTGTCCTAAAATTAATTTTTCAACCCTTAGAGAACGCTCTATTTTAGTATCCTCATTCATTTATTGTTTTTTCTTTAATTCTATTCCAATTGTAAATCAAATAACGGTGTAATACATTGAGTGAACAACAGGGTGTTATTAGCGAATTTTTCGAGAGTCTTCGATCAATTGAAAAGAAATGGCAACAAAGATGGTCAGAAAAAGACATTTTCAAGGGAATTGTAGATCCAAGTAAGAAAAAATACTTTGTCACTATTCCTTATCCTTATTCGTCTGGGGCGTTACATGTAGGGCATGCTCGTACTTATACACTAGGAGATATGTTTTGTCGTTACAAACGTCAATTGGGCAATAATACTCTCTGGCCCATGGCCTTCCATATTACTGGAACACCAGTATTATCAGTGTCGGCAAAAATAGCAGAAGGCGACAAACATACTATCTCTCTCTATACAGATTACGTAAGCATCTATGAACAAGACGAAAAGCAGATTAAGGAAATTGTCCAGTCGTTCAATGATCCGATGAATGTTGCAATGTATTTTGCCAAGAATATGATTAGTGATTTTGAAGCAATGGGGTATTCATTGGACGTACACCGACAATTCACAACTGGGGATCCCGAATATAATAAATTTATTGAATGGCAATATAAACACCTAATCGAACAAAAATTGATTGTTCAAGGTGAATTTCCAATACTTTGGTGTCCAATTGATAAAAATGCAGTCGGAGAAGACGATATTAGAGATGCTGATGTCAATAAAGTTGAAGTACAAGAGTTTGTAGCCCTCAAATTTCAAATGGGAGAGGATTTTTTAGTTGCAGCGACATTCCGGCCTGAGACTATATATGGTGCTACAAATCTATGGATTCATCCAGAGGCACACTATAAACGAATACGAATTAATGGAGAAACTTGGGTAATCTCATCTAGAGCTGTTACGAAGTTACATCAACAAAATTTTGAAATTGAGGAATTAGAGGAGAAATTAGGATCTGAATTCATTGGTTTGGAAGTATTCGCACCTCGTGTACCTGATAGACCCCTACCTATCCTTCCAGCGCCTTTTGTAGATCCTGAACATGCAACAGGGGTTGTATACTCAGTTCCAGCACATGCTCCTTACGATTATATAGCACTAAGAGATTTACAAGAAGATACTTCACCGATTGATCAATACGAAGGTTTAGCTGATAAAGTAGTTAAAATAGAACCAATTGCATTAATTTCAGTTGAGGAATATGGAGAATTTCCTGCTATTGAAATATGTGAACGTTTAGGTGTCAAAAATCAGAATGATACAGAAAAACTTGAAACTGCAACACAAGAAATCTATTCCTCGGAATTTTATAATGGTATTATGATGGACTTTACAGAGGAATTTGCTGGACAAAAAGTTGAAAATGCAAAAGATAACGTAGCTAAAACTTTGATTGATGAACAACGAGCATTTCCATTTTATGAAACTTCAAGAAAAGCTTTTTGTAGATGTGGTGGAGAAATTGTGGTTGCAGTATTGCCTGATCAATACTTTCTACATTATGGGAATGAAACATGGAAATCCAAAGCATTTGACGCCCTCTCAAAAATGACCATTACCCCAGAAAAATATCGAAAATCCTTCGAAAGAACTTTTGACTGGTTAGATCGAAGACCTTGTGTCAGAAAAAGAGGACTAGGTACTGAATTTCCATTAACCAAGGGACAGGGATGGATAATTGAGTCATTAAGTGACAGTGTTATTTACATGGCCTTTTACACAATTATTCATCATATTCGTGAGCATAATATTCGTTCTGAGCAGTTGATTCCGGAAGTATTTGATTATATTTTCTTGAAAAAAGGAAGCAAGGTCAAAGTTTCAAAGAAAAGTGGTATTGACCAACAAGTTTTGGGCGAGATGCAAAAAGAATTTCTTTACTGGTATCCGAACGATTTACGGCACACAGCAATTGCACATATAGGTAATCACCTATCATTTACAATATTCCATCATGTGGCAATATTTCCCCCCAAGCATTGGCCAAAATGCTTTAGCCTTAATGAACTATTAATTCGTGAGGGAGAAAAAATGTCAAAATCTGCTGGAAATGTCATACCTATTGCCCTTCTTCCAAAAAAGTACTCTGTTGATGTTACAAGGATGTATCTAGTTGCTGCTGGTTCTGCTGATACAGTTTTGAATTGGACAGACGAAGGTATTAACACCCTTGTGACTAGATTCAGAAAATTTTGGTCATTGATTAACGAGATTGCTTCATATCCTATTGATAAATCCTTTGATGTAAATAAATCATCATTTATGACACGATCTTTCATTTCTGCTTGTACATCCCATCTAAAAGAAGCAGTAAGTCAACTGGGGGTGTATAATGGCCGAGATTTTGTCACTCATGCATTCCATCTAATGTTAAGAGAGATCGAGTTCTATCAAAAATCTTCTATTGGCATCTCTAAGAAAGAAAGACAGGCAGCTCTTCGATATATTGTCGATCATTGGAATATAATTCTCAGTCCAATGATTCCACATGTTTGTGAGGAAATTAATGAGAAATTAGGATCTACTGAATTCTGCTCATTAAGGAATATTCCCCAATTAGAGGTGACAAGCGAAGCAGCTGACTTAATGCTGCAAACAAATTTCATTAAGGATTTATCAGAAGATATTCAAGCAATTATTGATTTGAAGCGAGATTCTCCAAAAAAGATAATTATTTACGTAGCACCTGAATGGAAACAAGAATTATACGGTGAAATTTCTAAAATACTAGGTGGAGGATCTTTTAATATGGGGAAAATTATGGGTACTCTAAAGTCAAACCCGAAATTCACTCCAAAAATGTCTGAAATTGCTAAAGAACTTAAATCGGTTCGTGGGGATGCTAAGATATTTAGGAAAGAATATGTAGGAACAGAAAAAGAAATAGATGCAATTAATGGGTATAAACAATATCTATCTAAACACTTTGACTGTAATCTAGAGGTTTTCGCAGCTGGAACTAAATCAATCATCGATCCTCTAAATAAAGCTTCAAAGGCTCAACCAATGAAGCCAGCTCTCTATATGGATTTTTAATCCCTTAATCATTGGAATCTAGGTTTCAGTCAATATTAAAAGGAGAACTATACCAAATTCTCTAATTCAAGAAGGAAAAAGTAATTTTTCCAAAGCATTCTCGCTTGATAAACAGCAATTTCTCTTTTTTTCCCAAAGCCAGTCATATTAATAAGTTCTAGAAATTCTCTATATGAAACAATATAATGTTTAACAACAATAAAAAACACAATAAAGGAGAAACACAAAGTGAATTATCCAACAAACCCCTTATTTAACGATAATAATTCACAGCAAGACCAGATGAATAGATTAAAAGGGACAACAGGATTAGCCTTGAAGTTTAAAAATGGTGCTTTAGTTATCGCTGATCGTCGTGCATCAATGGGCAGTTTTACTGCTAGTAAACATGCAAAAAAAGTCCATAAGGTCAATGATTACACTGGTATTGGAATTGCAGGATCTGTATCCGATGCACAAGCACTAGTGGATCTATTGCGAAGTGAATTACGTCTTTATCAACTTGAAAATAATTTCGAGCCCAGTATTAAAGTTGCTGGGAGCTTACTTGCCACAATCATGCATGGAAGTTTTCGAAGATTTCAACCTTGGTGGGTACAACTTTTAGTTGCAGGAGTCGATCGTCGTGGATCACATGTATATGTTTTAGGTCCTGATGGATCAATTTCTGACGAAGACTTCTTTGCAATTGGATCAGGAACCCTATTATCCATAGGTGTATTAGAACACTCATACAAACCTGATCTCGACAAAGAAAAGGCGAAAGACCTTGCTATTGCAGCTTTAAAAACCTCTCTTGCAAGAGATAACGCTACTGGGAATGGAATTGATGGATTGATCTTTTTCAAGGTTGAAGACCAAGTAATAACAGAAGAAATCCATATTGACATGTGAGGTATAAATTATGTACGATTCTAGAATACCATACGATAAATCTGCAGCAATATGGAGTCCTGACGGTGAATTGGTCCAATTATCATATGCACGAAAGGCATCCGAGAAAGGAGCAGCCGCATTAGGCATGATCTTAGATAGTAAAACCATTTTACTCGCGGGTGAAACTTTATTTGATCCATTGGTTGTAAAACCAGATAAAATTCAAAAAATAGATAGTAAATTATTCCTAATTGCATCTGGCCTCTCTACTGATTCAAACCTTCTAATTGGACAAGCACGTTTAGTTGCTCAACAACATCGTTTGATTTACGGAGAAAAAATTTCCATCAGGGCTTTAGCTCAACGATTAGGAGATTTAATGGCTCGCCATACAATTCAAGGAGGTCTTAGACCTTTCGGAACAGCTTTACTCCTAGCAGGCTTCAATCCAATTTCTAAAGAGGCAGAACTGTTCTTTGTAGATAATGGAGGTTCTTACTTTGCAGTAAATGCTTATGCTGCTGGAAGTGGGAATGAACGAATAATCGATGCCCTTCGGAAGGAATATAAGCAAGGCATTGCAGTTGAAGCTGCAAAGAAGTTAGTTCTCGAAATTATCACAAATGCTCTGAATAAGAAAGAACCTCTCACCGAAAAAGAATTAGAAATTCAAATTTTAACTGCAGAGTAATGAGAGCAATTTTAAGATGGTGGTAAAACACCTCTTACAATCCCTTTTTTCTATCATTGGGGAAAAAATTTATTTAAAGATCATTGCGACTTTTTATGAGATATCTTGAGTCAAAAACTCTATTTTGGGAAATTTTATGTCTAGTCGACCAATGCGGATACTATTTCTGGCAGACCTCCATAGTAATTTGACTGCGTATCACGCGATTCGCGATGAGGTTCAAAATCAATATGGGAAAAACATCGACTATACAATATGCTTAGGCGATATCATCGGATATGGACCATATCCAAACGAACTCGTTAAAATCTCTGAATCTTTTGATTTAACCATAATAGGCAATCATGATATTGCTTGTGCAACAGGAAACGCTGACGGTTTTAACCCTGACGCAGCAAAAGCGGTTCTTTGGACTTTTGATCAACTAACAACTTACAATAAAACCTATATTTCCATCATAGCTCAATATGAATATAAGGAGATAGAAGAGAATGGCGTCAAAATTTATTTGACACATGCCTCACCTAAAGAGTATTTGACCGATTATATCTATCCAGAAGATTCCAAACAACGCAAGGATGAACTTCTTGATATGATTGGTGAAAATTTACTACTCATTGTTGGTCATACTCACATTCCGTTAATATACCAGAATGAGGCAGGAAAAGTCATCTTCAATCCTGGAAGTGTGGGTCAACCACGTGATAATGATCCACGCGCGTCTGCTGGTATAATGGAAATTTCTCCTGAATCTACGATTAAGTTAGATTGGATCAGGGTTAATTATGACATCAGAGATGTCGCTAGAGAAATTCAGAAAGTCGGTTTACCGATTCGTTTAGCTGAAAGACTATTTTTCGGGCATTGATAGTTTAGAGGTAATCCTCCTCATCGATAGCGCTCTGTACTCTCTCTATTTTAATAGAACGGCCAATTCTCAGTTTTTTGAAAAATTTTATGCTCCCCTGTTGAATCTGGCCAACGATATTAACTGGATATGCAATTTCTTTGCTAGCTAAGAAGACAATTAGAACGTGACTTTGTGTCCAATACCCGATGTCCCCCTTCCTTACATATTTCTTTGCGTTTTCAGGGCCTGCTCTGCCAATCTTAAATGGAAAACTTACTTCTCCATCTCGAACCACAATTCGTGTTTGAATAGCATTCCGAAGTTGATAATTAATTAAAGCTACTGTACGGGATGCAATGTCACGATCTAATATACCACGACCGTATTCATTCTGGCCAGCAATGGAAAATTCAACAAGTATGTGATTCGAAGCCATCTGAACGTTACCTGAATTCAACCACTAAAAATATCAGTTTAGTAGATTTTTTATTTCACTGTTTTCCGTAAAGTGAGGATTTAAATTATATAATTTTCTAGTCAAAATGTGACTGTTATTCAAGAAGAATGTTAATTAGGTTAAAAAAATGGAAATACTGAATTTTTTTGCCCAAGATGCGGGCACAGATGTTATGCTACTGTTTTTTGGATTGTTTGGTCTGATACTTGTATTGATTTATCTCGCCAGTGGAATTAAGATTATTAAAGAATGGGAACGGGCACCTGTTCTGCGACTTGGACGATATCAAGGCTTAAAGGGTCCAGGATTTTTCTGGATTATTCCTGGTATTGATAAAATTCCCTCAATCATTTCCACTCGAATCCAAACTTACTCCTTCCGTTCTGAACAAAGCTTAACCAGAGATAATGTTCCCGTTACTATCGATGCCGTGTTGTTCTTTAAGGTTGTAGACGTTGAAAAGACCATCTTAGAAGTTGAACACTATTCCTCCGCTACTCAGTGGGTTGCTCAAACAACCTTACGAGAAGTGACTGGACAAGTCGAACTGGATGAAGTATTAGCTGAACGGGAGAAGATTGCCAGTCATATGCAAGAAATTGTAGATGAGAAGACTGAAAAGTGGGGTATAAAAATCATGAGTGTAGAAATTCGTGATGTTGTCGTCCCAGCAAGGTTACAAGAAGCAATTTCCCGTCAAGCGGAAGCTGAAAGGGAACGACGTGCTCGTATCACACTTGCCCAAGCAGAAAAAGAAGCAGCAGATGGAATGATAGAAGCAGCTAATAAATATGCTAAATCACCAATCGCTATGGAATTACGTTGGATAAATTTACTATTTGAAGCTGCAACTGAAGGTGGAGCAACCATAATGATGGTACCTGCTAATATACCTGTTGCAGGATTTTCGAAAGGGGGTAACCTAGGAAGATCATCTGGAGATGGAGGTTTACCACCTGTAGGTGTCTTTGGGGTAAAAAAAATTCCCACAAAGGATAAGAAGAAGGCAGACGAATAATTCTTCTAATCCCCTTTTTTTTTACTTTTTTCTTTCTAATATTCTAATTAAAGTAATTTTCAACAAAAATTTTCTTCTTTTATAGTTGAGAATCTCGCCAAACAAATAAATACAAAAGTGTGCTTTCCTTTTTTATTGCGAAAGAAGGACCTAGATGAACTAGAATGTCTGTACAATCCTATTTTATTCTTGGGCGACCATTGAATTCCGTATTAGCTGGATCTGCAGTCGCCATAGGTGCTTTAGCGGCTTTATCTGCTCCTTTGACGACAAACCAACTCTGGTACATTGTATTTGGATGTATTACGACTGGATTCATTTCTGCGTATGGTTATGCAATTAATGACATATTCGATATCGAAATTGACAAAATCAATGTTCCCCATCGTCCTATACCTTCTGGTTCTGTTAGTTTAAAAGGGGCAAAATGGTTTTCTATTATTACACTTGCATTAGGGTTTGTATTTGCTGTTTTAATTGACTTCGTTGCAGTCCTTTTAGCGTTGAGTGGAGGCATTCTTCTCTATCTTTATGCTGCACGCTTCAAACGATCGGGCTTTCCAGGTAATTTAATCGTGGCTTTATTAGCTGCAATTCCATTTATTTTCGGAGGGTTCGTTACCCAGAGCTACAATACTCTAATTTATCCCGCCTCTTTTGCCTTTCTAATAAATTTGGGAAGAGAGCTTATAAAAGATATAGAAGATGTATATGGCGACAAATTAGAGAATGTGCAATCAATTGCTTTACGCTATGGAGTAAAGCCTGCTCGAAATCTTGCATATATCATCCTATTGAGTCTCGTTGTTGTAATTCCATTTCCAATAATCTTAGGATACTATTCAAGTATCCCATTCTTTTTTGCCGTTCTCTTGATTATTGGATTAATTCTGTACACAATCCCTCAATTATTCAATCAACCAGAAGACCTGATTATTCACAATACTACCTCAATAAAACGTATCCTCAAAATTTGTATGACCATTGGTGTCTTTGGCTTTATGTCAGAGGGAATAATCAAACTTATTCAGTTTACATTTAAGTAATTGATAAGTGTAAATCAAAACATTACTTGAATCACTTCAAAAATTAATGTAAAAGGAATAACTAGTAATATAGAGGGAGTCATATCTCCTACAGGGATATCTTTTATTTCTAATATCCGAATACCTAATCCGAGAATTAACACGCCTCCGACAACACTTATCATCCCCTGAACCGATTCACTTAGCTGGGGACTTACTAGCACTGAAATCAATGTAATTGAACCCTGGTACACTAATATTGGAACTACACTAAAAATTACACCTATTCCCAGTGTTGCCGATAGCACGATTGACATTATTCCATCCAATCCAGATTTTATCAGTAATAAATCTAATTCTTGACTGATGCCATCTTTTATTGATCCAAGAATTGCTAACGGTCCAGTTTCAAAAATGATGGAAGCAACAACAAAACCCTCAACAAAAGTACTTTCTGAGTTTTTAGCTCGATCTTTAAACCATTCTCCCAGCTTTTCGATGTTATCTTCAATCTTGATCAATACTCCAATTATCCCACCTAGAACTAAAGAAAACATTAAAACTAGGAATTCCATTTCTGATAAGGGATACTTCAGAAACATTTGAACTCCAAACATCATTGTCAATAAACCGATACTTTTTATGGTGATTTGTTTCATTTCATCAGAAAAGAATACTTTTCCCATAGTAACTCCGATTATTGTTCCACATATAACAGCCAGACAATTGATCAATGTTCCGAGCATATATTACTCACGTTTAGTTCCTTTATCACAAAGTATATAGGAATTAAACAGCTGCATTTTAAAAACAATTAGGCAATACAATCGAACCCTTCATATATCAAAGGAGAAAAGAACAGTACATGTCAAGTAGGCTGATTGGAGTCGATTAAGATGAGCATATCTGATAAAAGGGTACGTAAAAAACGAAGATGGGGTAAAGTCTTCGAGTATACTAGTTATGAACGATCATTACTCGTAGGTGACGAATATAACGCTATGCTGAAAGATCTAACCACTGAATATGAAAAACGGAAATCTGTCGTTGTTACTCCTCAGGAAATAGCTGCGCGTAATGATATCCGCGTTTCTGCGGCAAAGCAACTATTAACCGATTTGGAAGAGAAAAAAATCTTGAAAAAAGCGTTTTCAAATAGACGATTAACTGTCTATATGAAAGCATGACATTTTTATCTCCGATTCCCAAGGGGGGAAGGGATAAAACCCTACTTGGATTTTCTACATGAATTCGACTGTATGCGTATCATTAATTTTTATGGTGTAATAAGTTGATTTTGATGAAGAACATTGAATTAATGAAATCTTTGCTGCGTACTGGCTGGATCCGAGCTGGAGTTCCAAAATGTGACATTGAATCTCTAGCAGATCATTCTTGGGCTGTTAGTATTCTTACATACTTCTTTTGTTTTGAGGAAAATATCTTAAGAAAGAATCAAGCAATAAAAACGCTCATTAACACTGAAAAAGCCGTATTACATGCGCTTTTTCACGATTTCCCTGAATCTGAGTATATGGATATAGATAAAAGCCTTTATAATTTGTCAGCTTCAAATGAAATTTCTGAATTTCTTCAAAATATTGAAGAAGGGGCATTAAAACGTATAGTCGACCAATTGAATCCCGAAATTGGAGCTTCGTTACTAGAGCTCATAGGAAATCAAAACAGTGCTGAATTTAGAATTGCTAGAGTTGCAGACCATATTGATGTTATGAATCAATCTTCATTATACTCAAAAAAACATTGGATTACTCATGAACAAGCAAATTCGTTTCATTCCTATGCTCTAAAGGAACTAGAACGTTATATGAGTGAATTTGTCTTTTTGAAACCCTATCTAGAGCGAGAAGGATTCCTTGCGAATATTGGCAAGTAACAGATTGTTTATGCTTCATGCAAACCAGTATATTCAATAACTTTTTTAATAAATTCTATACAAGTTGCCATAAAATCATCGGATTCGGGAAGTTTAATACCAAGTTTAAAAGCATGGGCTTTTTCTAATAGAGGATAATAAATAGAAAATTCAGATTCAGGTCCCCAAACCTCAATGATTTCTTCATGGATATCAGGTTTCACGAGATCCATTGATACAGATTTAATTCCCGCTTTATGACAAGAAAGACCGAAGGCAATATCAATAACAGATGCTCCTATCAAGTAATCTAATTCATCTTCAGGTAAATCTTCTTCTTTTGCAGTTTTGATGATCTCATCAATTTGAGAAATTGCTTCTGCTATTAACAATTTTGCAGCATCTCGGACTTGATCATCAGTAAATTCAAGATCACGGAAATAATTTTCACCATAGATGAGTTCCCCTACATTAGCATAGAGAGCATGAATATGTGTGAAATCAGGACCGAATTTTTCCAACTCGGAAATATCATCCTCTTTTAAAATCATTAAGTCAAAAATATGCGCAAGTTCGGGTGTGATAATTTCTTCTGCTATATTAGATATGGTTTCAATCGCTTTTTCAGAGTCTTTTTCCGCAGTGAGAACAATCAAAAAATTGATATCACTCTCTCCGACAACGTGTAATCTTTTTGCGTAGGATCCATAAATCATCAGGCTTTTAATGTCTTTTTTCAATTCAGGAGAATCTAACAACTTTTGACTTACTAATTTAACCAACATTTCATATTCGCTTGCTTCATCAACAGAAATTCCGCTCGAGCTCTCACTCAGATCGTTTTCTTCCATAGAATTTACCTCTCCGATTACTTCTTTTATTAGCGCAACCGAAGACCTTACTTGAGTTTTCACTCCTGGGTTTTCTGCTATCACATGCTTAAGAACCGAGGTTAATGATGCTTCACCTTGATCAAGACGTACCTGCATTGCATATTCACGAATAAGTTCTCTTAACTCTGATTCTTCCATGACAAGACCTCTATTGATGAAAAGAGACCCATTAGGTCTATTAATTCTCTGATGATTTTAGATTTTATAAAGATTCGATTAGTATAGAAATTTAGTAGATTCAGTTTTTGCTTGTATGACCAATTCTCTCATATCATTCTTAAGCTTATTGAGTTCTGCATTGGGAATATCAGAATGAAAGCGAAGGAAATTTAATGCTCTTACAGCATCGACACTAAATACTCAAATAATAAGTTGATAAGCTTTCCTTTCACAGATACACTTGAAACAAAGGGCACACTCAATTTCAATTTAGCAAAGCGTAGGTATGAGTAATGATCGATGCACATGCACATTTATTACCAGACTTCATGAAAAATATTGATGTGGTAATAGATAATGCGAAAAAAACGGGTCTTCAGGCTGTAATAAATAGTGCAATTGAACCCCATCAATTTACTTTTGCCACTCAACTCGCTAAAACTCATCCAGAATTTATTTTTACCACACTGGGGTTTGCCCCACAGAGGATTAAAGAGATACCATTTGAGGAGACAATTGAATTAATAGGTCAAAACACCTCTATTGTTGCAATTGGGGAAATTGGGCTGGATTATCACTGGATACATGAATCCCAATGGCGAAGTAAGCAACAAGATATCTTTAAGCAGTTGATAGAGCTTGCGAATACTCTTGAGAAACCATTAGTCATTCACTCTCGGAAAGCGGAATCAGATTGTATTGATATTTTGGAACGTTTCGCCAAAGTACCTATTCTAATGCATTGTTTTGCAGGGAACATCAGTGAAACAACCAGAGTAATTGATTTAGGATGGATGATATCAATACCGACAGCAGTAGTTAATCGAAAGAAACATCGCAAGATAGCACGAAAGACTCCTTTAGAGCATATTGTGGTAGAAACTGATTCTCCTTTTCTTAGTCCCATACCAAGAAAGCGTAATGAACCAGCAAACATAAAATATGCCGTTGAAGAGTTAGCGAAGCTAAAGAATTCATCTATCGAAGAAGTAGATGCGATTACGACCCGAAATGCGGAAAAATTCTTCAATATATAGCAATTCAGAGATCGAGGCAGAAACTGTGAAAAATCATAAATACCGCGAACACACTATTCAAAAAATGAGTAAGACTAACTATGATATCCTTATTGTAGGAGGGGGTATAACAGGTGCAGGTATCGCTCGGGATGCTGCTCTAAGAGGTCTTACAGTTGCATTAGTTGAGAAAGATGATTTTGGTCATGGGACAAGTAGTGGTTCATCCAAACTTGTACACGCGGGACTGCGCTATATTGGCCAAAAGGAATTTCGTCTCGTTCGTGAAGCATCAATTGAAAGAAAAAAAATCCTTGAAATGGCACCACATATAACACGACCATTGAAATTTCTTGTTCCTCTTCATTCTGATACTATTCTGACAAAGAAAAAAATGAGATTAGCAGTTTGGCTCTATGATCTTTTCGCTAATTTTCGAAATTATTCTTTTCACAAAATACTAGGCCCTGAAAAAGCAAAGATGCTACTACCAAATTCTATTCGTGAGACAAATTTTCAAGGGGCAGCAATTTATGGTGATGGTCAAATGGATGATGCTCGGTTGACTCTTGAAGTCATGTTGTCTGCAGAAAAAGCAGGAGCTAATATTTTAAATTATTGTTCGGCTGAACATTTCCATTTACAAAGTCCAGAGGGAGTAGATACAGTAACGATGCGCGATCAAACGAATAAACATGTATTTACAGTCCAAACAAAAACGCTTGTTTTAGCCTGTGGTCATTGGAGGGATATGATGGTTCAACAAATCAACCCTTCATCACATTCGCGTGTTCGACCTACAAAGGGAGTTCACCTAATTACAAAACGGTTTTATAACCTAGATCATGCCGTTGTTATACCTGTTGAAGATGGAAGGATAATATTTATTGTTCCATTTGGAGAGAATTTGTTAGTTGGGACAACGGACACAGATTATGGGGAAGATTTTAATTATATTCCAGTAACAAAGGAAGATGCAAATTACCTGATCGATGCAGTGAATTTTATGTTTCCTGGTTCTCTCACAGAGCAAGATATCATCAGTGCATATTCAGGGCTCCGCCCCTTAATTCTCTCTAACTCTGCCAAATCAGAATCGGATGTTTCACGAAATCATGAAATCCGGATGGTTAGACCAAATACTTTTGCTATAGCGGGAGGAAAATTTACCACCTATCGAACAATGGCTAAAGAAATGGTGGATAAAATCACGAAAATTCTCGGGGATAAAACAAAATCTACTACAGACAAGGTTCCATTGAATGGCTGGGTTTCAACTAAACGTCAGGGTTGGGACGCTTGGTCAAGAATCGCATGTGAGAATATGATGATCCGGTATAATTTGTCAGAGCAAGTCGCTCAACACTTATTGAGATATGGGGATAATTATATCAAAATGCTAGATGAAGCAAAGGAAGATCCTCAGCTAATGAAAGTTATTACAAATCATCGTCCTTATATTTTCGGTGAAATCAATTATTTTATTAAATATGAAAAAGTAATCACATTACGAGATGTGTTATTTCGACGAACACAGATTCAATTATCATTTGAACAAGGTTTGGATTGCATTGAAGAGATCGCTCACCATATGGGAGACCTATTAGGATGGTCCTCTGAAGAAATAGAAAAGGAAATAAGTGATTACAAGAAAGCATTAGTCTGGAAGAATTGACTCCTTAAACTAATAAACGGCTAATAGGGAATTATTCCTCTTTTGTCGAAAGATACTTTTCAGCATAGACTATGAACAACCAGATTACTTCTCTCGCTGATAATGGCGTTCCCTTTGAAGCTTCAGTGTTCAGTTCATTGATAAGATCATTATGGGCTTGAATATCTTGTAGAGTAATTTTTCTTTCTTGAATTAAAGAAGTAAGAGATAAGAGTCTACCTTTTCCTACTCCAGGACAAACTTTTTCCGAATCCTTTGCCCAAATGAATCGATTCTCAGATTTGTTATCAAGAAAAGCAATGGGGTAGTTTTTGCAGGCACGTGGCCGATATCGATAAATTGAGCAATTTGGTCTGGTGTAAAAGACACAATTTTGTCCATTAATTTTTCTCAGACCTGGAATTATTTCACCATCAGATGTGTGGATAGCTGAGAGAACTAATTTCTTCCGTGATTCAGGACTTAGGTCAGTATCGATCCTGTAAAATGATAATTTTTTCAGGAGGTAGTCAAATTCTCTCTCTAGCGCTAAATATAAGCTATAGATATCGAGAAAAGTTGTAGTAACAATAATCTTTGGATCACAACAACAAAGACCACTCTGTTGACACTCAAAATAAAATTCAGGAGGTTTAGCAGACCTCAATAATCATTTTCCTCCAATGGGACATCATAGTGACAATTCTTACAGTAGACTCTTGTCGATCTTCTTTCACTTAATGGATCCAGATAAACTTCCATGATGAATGGCGCCTTACACTTCCCACACCGCTCTTTAGTTTCTTCAACTTTTATGCGTACACCAAGTGGAGGACTATCTGCCATAGAACGATTCACACTTACTTTTTTCGTCGAATTAAGAAAATCTATGTAACCATGAGATAATTTAGAGAGAGCAATGGCGATGAGGTTTTCTCCATATACCTTCTAATAAACCATTGTTTCATCTTTAAAAGACTAGAAACTTGAAAGCTAAGCTCAAATTAGAAGAAAACCAGCTTAATCTCTCATAAAAATGCAAAATTGTTAATGTTGGTCCGATTACTCGCAGAAAAATAGATTCAATCTTCGTAGGACTCTTCACGTAACTTTTTCAGCTTTAACTGATGCGTAACATATCCAGCAATTTGATTCCTAAACCTCTTGGAATGGATATGAGCCACTTTCGAGACTATGTCTTTATTATGTTCAAACGAATCTGGAGATAAATGTGATTCATATGCTTTCACAATTTCTCGTGAAATTACTTTTACTGCGGATGTTCGGACTTTACCCATAATGCTCATTATCCTAGTGAGTGTCTCTTCGTCATTCTATTGTTTTATGGTGTTTAGAAGAGTAATTACGCTTCGAGTAACGTTTACTCTAGAAATTTTTAAAGCTTTCAACCACTCATTTCAAGGAATCAGTATCATATAATTATTCAGAGAGCAGGGTAATTTTTTGGGTTTCCTTAATCGTTGAAGACTCCATCGATAAGTGAATATCTGTACTTTTTTCTGGTTGCTTGATGACCCAATTCAAGATAACCGTGTTACCTTCTAACGTTGGTAACTCAATAATAGGGCTTTGATTAGGATCAAAAACTAATTTAGGCTTTCCAGATATCTCAAATTTAAGTTCACGAAGTAAATCACAATTTTTTGGTTGAGAGATTTCCCAAGATATTAATATTCGATCATCATAAAATTTTGATGCCTCTGGGGGAGGAAATAACATGAAATTTCGGGCTCCTCATTCTTTCATTTCTTAAAACCTGGGAAATAAACTAATTCGTTCTTCTGGTCATATATACAAATCTGATTACTAGTAAGGATTTCTAATATTGCGATGATCCTAGCGTTCTCCCAAGGTACTAATTGCTCAATCAATGTCAAGGATATTTCCCCATAATCGCTTATTCCATCGGAAATAGCAGACAGAAAAGTTCTGATCTCACTAGATACTGAGAATGGCTCAAAAATATAACCATCCTCCTTTTTGCGTACAATACTATTCTTTTTTAGAACATCAAGAGCAGTTTCAATGTCTTGAATGTCACACTGCCACCAAGGCCGATGTTTATGAAATAAAGAGGTAATTTTATGCAGAGGAACTGGTTTTAAGTTAACCCGTTGATATGCTAATCCAAATGAAATGAGCTCGGACGCTAGTCGGTGAAAGAAATCAGTTTTTCCTTTGAAATTGGGTTTTACAAATAAATCATCAGGTAAAAGGGAAACAGGTAAATTAGAAGAAAGTTTCAGATCCAATAAGTATGTAGAAAATTCTTGTGGGAAATAGGTAATTCTAGCAGTTTTTTGTAACCCTTTGGTGAGTAAGGATTTTGCTTCTTCACCAGCAGAATCAGAGATTTTTTTCAATTTGTCTGCAAATTTATCATGAAGCTCTTTGGTAGACTTGGGTTTTGGGATAGGAATTGCCTCCGAGTGAATGATATTGTCTTGAATATTAAAAGGTTACATTCGGAGTATCAATACAAGCGTCTAGTGAAAAGAACCACTACTTATGGTACCCTAACAAAAGAATGAGCTTGTTAATAGTATGAAATCTTTTTTAATTTGTTATGATCCTTCCGTGCTTACGTCCAGATTGTTTTAGAAGATGTGAAAGGGGAATATCTTGGTATCTTCCATCAGGTAGCGTTCTTCGAACTAATATAGGGAGGAGGCGTTTTTTAATTTCTTGTTCAGCGATTAGAAGAGGATCACCCTGTTCTTGCACTGCCTCAGGAGTCCGTTGTTGTTTTGTTTCCTGTGCTTCTGCTAATACAGGGGCACCCATCGATATTTGCAGAGCTCTTGCTCCTAAAATACGCGCATATTCAAACCTAGTCAGCATTTGAGGTCCAATTTCAATCTTATAATCCACATTCGCCTCTGTCACGGAGTAACCAGCCCAAAATATCATTAAGAATTAAAAACGGTTTGGAAAGCCCAATACCAAACAAGAACTGACGAATTTGCATGAGATATAAGTGAGTTCTTCTTGTTTATTCTTAGGCTTGAAATGGAGAATTAGTCTCAAGCAGGATGATTGAATAAAAAAAAAGGAAAAAGGGAGATTTTATGATAAAAAGAAAGAAAAAAGACGTAGACACTTCTTAATCGAAGTCGTCTCCGCCCATTCCTCCAGGACCGCCTGGACCACCTGGATCAGGGCCAGCACCTGCTTTAGCTGAAATAATGTCGTCAATTCTCAAAATCATTTGAGCATTCTCACTAGCAGCTGAAATAGCGTGCGTTTTCACACGTAGGGGTTCAGTGACTCCATCCATGTTCATAACTTTTCCTTTAAAAACATCTACGCCAGCTTTGAAATTCCCACTTTCATGTTCATTTCGAAGTGCAACAATGATATCAATAGGATCTAGGCCAGCATTTTCAGCCAGAGTTCTGGGGACTACTTCTAATGCGTTGGCAAAAGCCTCAACAGCAAGTTGTTCACGTCCTATAAGAGATTCGGCGAATTTGTGTAGTTTTCGACTGACATATGCCTCTGGAGCGCCGCCACCTGCAACTACTTTTTTATCTTCAAGAACATTACGCACGACACATACTGCATCGTGAATAGATCTTTCAGCTTCATCAACAACAAGTTCTGTGCCTCCACGAATTAAAATGGTAACAGCTTTAGCTTCAGGGCAGTCTTCAACAAATATCATGTCATCGTCACCGATTTTAGTTTCGTAAACTTTACCAGCAGTACCTAAATCAGCAGCTGATAAATCGCTAAGGTTATTAACGATGGCCGCACCAGTAGCTTTACTCAGTTTTTCGATGTCGGATTTTTTGACCCGACGAATAGCCATAATATTCTCTTTTGCTAAGAGGTGTTGTGCAACATCATCAATGCCTTTTTGGGCGATGACTACATTAGCACCTGCAGCTACGACACTATCTACCATTTTTTGTAGCATTGAGGCCTCACGATCCAAGAATTCTTGGATTTTGGAAGGGTCGGTAATACTCAGTTCAGAATCAAACTCTGTCTTTGAAACTTCAAAAGCCTCAGTAATCAAAGCGATCTTTGGGTTTTCCAGATTTTTAGGCATACCAACATGAACAACTTCTTTATCAAGAACAATGCCTTTAACTAAGATTGTTGCTTCAATATCTTCACCTTCTTTCTTTTCTACCTTGATATCATCGATATCGATCTTACCTGTCCCTGGATCAACGCTTTTAACGGCATCAATTACAATTGATGACAGCATCTCACTTGATCGGGCGACAATTTTTGATCCCATAGAGGTCATAACAATCTCTTTCAAGAGTTTATCATCATCTGCAGAAACTTCAGTAGCAATTTCGTTAAGAAATTCAATTGCTTTTTCAGTAGCTAGTCTATATCCTTCTACAAGAATAGTAGGATGGATTTTATCACTGGAAATTAATTCTGCAGCTTCAGAAAGCATCTCACCAGCTAGGATAACAACACTGGTTGTACCATCACCAACTTCCTGATCTTGAATTTTAGATAGCTCAACCATCATCTTATCTACTGGATGGGCAATATCAATCTCTTTCAGAATTGTAGCACCATCATTGGTAATAACAACATCACCAAAATTGTCCAAAAGCATCTTGTCCATGCCTTTGGGTCCAAGGGCAGAACGAATTGCTTCAGAGATAACACGAGCCGCAGCGATATTACTACCGACTGCGTCTTTTCCAGTTGTTCGTTGGGTATCGTCTTTTAATATTAATACGGGTGTACCTTGAAAAGTCATTTTTTTTCCTCCTACATCATTGGGGGCATACCGCCCATACCACCCATTCCGCCCATACCACCCATATTTGGGGGCATACCGCCTGGTGCACCACCGCCCGTACTTTTGCTCTGAATGACATCATCAATACGAAGAATTAATTCAGCAGCTTCACGAGCAGATCTAAGTGCTTGGCGTTTCACACGGAGAGGTTCGATAATACCAGCTTTGAAAGCATCCACTGTTTTCCCAGTGTCGACATTGATACCAATGTTAGGATTGCCTTTTTCATGGGCAGCACGTAATTCGACCAAAACATCAATAGAATCAAGACCAGCATTCTCAGCCAGAGTTCGGGGAACGATCTCCACAGCATCTGCGAAGGCATCGACAGCCATTTGCTCACGGCCTATCACTGTTCCTGCAAATTCCTTGAGACCTTTATGAAGTTCAATCTCAGGGCTTCCAGCACCAGCAACAGCCCAAGTATCTTCTAAAACATCCCTGACAACACATAGAGCATCGTGTAATGCACGTTCAGCCTCATCAGTGACGTATTTAGTCCCACCGCGAAGAACAATGGAAACTGATTTAGGATTAGGACAGTCTCTTACGTAGATGAGCTTTTCGTCTCCAATTTGAACTTCTTCAATAATTCCTGCTGAACCTAAATCGTCAGAAGATAGATCTTTGAGATTGGTTACTACTTTAGCGCCTGTAGCACGAGCGAGTTTTTCCATATCGGATTTTTTTACTCGACGAACCGCTAAAACGCCTTTTTTAGCCAGGAAGTGTTGGGCTAAATCATCAATACCTTTCTGACACATAACAGTAGTCGCACCAGAGGCAAGAATTAAATCAACCATATCTTGAATCATGGTTTGCTCCTGATCTAGAAAAGCATCCATCATAGAAGCTTCAGTAATGCGGATTTTCGCATCAAATTCTGTCTTCTTGATTTCTAATGCGACATCAACTAGAGCAATCGAAGGATTTTCAACAGAAGAAGGCATTCGACTATTAACTACTTCTTTGTCAATCACAATGCCTTGAATGAGCTCAGAATCAGTTAAGCTCTTACCTTGTTTCTGGATAATAGAGATCATATCTATATCAACTTTATTATCCTCCATCACTGCTTTAGTAGCGGTAACAGCCATGTCTGAGAGTATTTCTTTCGCACCACCCACAGATTTAGAATTCAAAGAAGTTCTAGCAATTGCTTTGAGAGTATCTATGTCATCGGCTTCAACTTTGTTAGCAATTTCTTTCAAAATCAAAGCACATTTATCAGAGGCGAGTTTGAAACCACCAATGATAACAGTGGGATGAATTTTCTGATCAAGTAATTTTTCAGCGCGTTTAAGCAATTCACCAGCGACAATGACAGAAGTCGTGGTACCATCACCAACCTCCTGGTCCTGAACTTTAGCTACCTGAACAAGCATTTTGGCTGCAGGATGTTGAACATCAATCTCGTCTAAAATCGTAGCACCATCATTAGTAATAACAACGTCACCTAACGAATCAACGAGTAACTTATCCATACCTCGAGGACCTAATGCACTACGTACTGCATCAGCCACGGCTATGGCGGCCTGAATATTATTTCGTTGAGCATCACGGCCGCGTGATCGCTCACTTCCTTCTTTAAGGATTATTATCGGTTGTCCACCTAGTTGCATAGTAAATAACCTCATACATTGAATCATGCAACAAACTGATAGTCATTCTCAGTAGAATGAAATATTACTAGTGACTATACAGTTCTTGGGGAGTTTAACACTCGGGGTATCAATTTTTGAACGAATTTTTATCTATTGTTATGTGCTTCCGGACGATATTTGTGAAATATATGTATTTTTTTGTAATAATTTTCAGCCGTGTTAACCTCATCCTGACCGTTTTCACTTAATTATGATTTCATAATCGTCCATAACGTTATTCTTATGCTTTATCATTTTTTAAGGTCTAATCCTAGAAAAATGAACGTTTTATTCCTGATCTGGAGTATTTTCTTTGGTTTATTATAATTAAAAAAAATTGCACCGATGAAATAAATAAATGCCAGAACTATACATTTTTACCAATTCAGAATTTTAAGAACGCTACTAGGTTGAAAATCCGACAATAAGAATAATTTCTTTAGTTCAACTTATTAACTCTTACTCATAGAGTACCCAGAATAAGAAACCTTAGGGGCGTGATAAAACTGCACTTCGGCCTCATTGGAGGATGCACAATGGGTGAGAGAATACCTCTCGAATCTCAAACCACTCATATTGTGTTCTTTAATTATTCTCTTTGCTGTCTTCCCTCTGTAGATCAAATGATCTGGGGATTAGGTGAAGCATGGCGAGTGTTGATTCCACGAGGAATATTAGTAAATTTTTATCCATACATCTCTCAATCACAATTATTTACCGAAACAAATACTGCAGAACAGATGAACGCTCATCCTATTTTCGAGGGGATGGGATTTGATGATGGTTATGCCTTTAAAAATGCGGTGATTCTGAGGGGATTTGAACTGTTTACTGAAGAGCACATCACGGTAAAATCCTTTTATCATACAAAAATCAAGGCAATGGAAAAAATATTAACGGGAAGGAGTGTAAAATATCTGAGATTTGACCAACGCCTGAATTATCCTATTTCAAAGGTGATTGGGAGGTTTATAACTAATCAGGATAAACCCACATGGTTTTCATTTGGAAAAGATGAGAACTTCACGCTAATCTGCCAGATTTTCATAAAAAAGAGTCATTGGACGAAAAACTGATAATTTGTGTCTATTAATCAACATCGGTCATGAATGTAAAAATAATTATCTTCGATCAGAGGTATACTTCAAGTGATTCTCAACTCAAGTTTGCATGACGAAATTTGAACTTTCACTGAGGTCGATTCTAGAGTGGGAACAAAATTGTGAGGTATTTGAGCAATGAAAGAGAAAGATATTTAATAGTAAGTTTTTGGGAGCTAGCTTGTTCTGCAAAAGTAGAACAAGAATATTTTATTGAGAAAAGGTGAAATAAAAATGGCAGGATTTGCTAGCGCAAGAATTGAAAAATTAATTCGTACAGCTGGTGCTCGTCGTGTTTCCGCGAAAGCTATCAGCAGACTAAATGAGGTCCTTACTGAATACAGTATGGATTTAGCTAAATACGCAGTTGAAATTGCTCGACACTCTGGTCGAAAAACTGTTAAAGAAAACGATGTTAAATTAGCGGCTGATAAATAAGCTGCTTATTTCATCTGTTTTTTTCTTTTTTTTATAATCAGGGGAGACCTCTTAATCAAGGAATCTTTCCTTAATTCTGTCTATTACTTCGATGGTCTTTTCTTCAACACCTTTAGCAGTAATAAAGGCAAAACCTCGATCATCGGGGTGAAAAGTTATTTTTCCTTTAGGTAAATCGATCACTTGTTTTGCATCGCGCGTTTCTATAGGACTATCTAGATTAGATGCCAGTTCCTGCATGAATAGTTCTCCTTTATCCCAAGTAGACAGTTTAAACTTTGCATTGGCTATTTTTTTTGCCTCCGAATGATTTTAATTGAGAAAAATGAAATTAAAACTGCAATCCAAGAATAGGGAGAAGTAATCGGCTCTTCGGTTGTTGTTGTAGTATCTGTAATGACAACATAGGGAGGAATTTCTCCATCTATCCAATCTGCATCAAATATTGATAAGTAATAATTCGCTACATTTGTATTTTGGATTACCATTCCTGCTTCACGATTATTTGTGAAACCATTTTCACCAAAATTTATAGATGAGAGTAAAGTCGCCTCTCCATCAATTATGAGCAGTTTATTGTGGGTATCTGATAACCACCCATCAGTGCTACTAGATGAATTACCCATCCATTTTACCTCAATACCTTTATTGGCAAGATATTCTGAAATATCATCTGAATCACTGTCCTCGTTCACCTGGATACGAATCTGAACGCCTCTATTATGAGCATTTACTAGGGAACGAACCAGGGGAGAAGGATCATCATCCCAAGGTACATTATCATCAAATTGGGTAATATATTGATTTTGAATCTCAATGGTAGATGTAGCACTATCTATCCATGCTTTGTGAATATCTAATGCATTATCAGGAGTAAACATCGGAGATAATGTCATCTCTCCCATAATATTGGTTGAATTAAAAATTGGAGAGTAAAGTTGGGGAGAATTAATCTTTAGTGAAACTTTAGAAGAATTAAATTTATTTAAACTGGCTTTGATCGCTGTTGTTGACCAAACATTTGCAACCGCAACATCTTTTTCCCATACTTCATTTTTAAAAAACTGAGCAATGTCTGGAGCATCATGCACCGCGATTCCCATATCTCGATTCCCTTCTGAAGAACTGAATGTTTCCTCATAAGGTGTAACACTGCGGGGACTCCAATTTCCCGAATATACAAAGACGTGCTTTCCGTCGATAATCCAATATTTTGCATGATAAAACCCATCAACTTTGTCATCGTCTGTAGTTGAGGAAAAAACGGGTATTCCAGTATCAACAAGAGATTGAGCAGCTGCTGCGGTATCCCTGTTCTCAGTACTACCAACTCTTCGATCTGAGATTAATACACTAATATTAATTGAGGGATTTGAAGTTTTCAAGTCAATAAGTGTTTGATTAAAATCAGGTCTGCTGATAGTATACATGGATACAAATACTGACGATTGAGCACTTGACAGATAACGAAAAATAACCTCTTCAGCATTATCGGGATTGACAAACAGTGTTACATTATATGTACCCGTAAAATTTGCTTTGGGAATATCAGTATGACTCGGGTAACTTGAATAGATCTGATTTAATGATTTGAAAGCGTCTTGAGATGAAAATTCATTTGAAAATCTGAAATTAGTTCCATAAGTTGTTTCCTTTCCTTCAACCATTAGAAATAGGAAAGAAAAGGCTAATGTGAAAGAAAGAAGTAGAGCGAAATGTCTAATTTTTATCATAATATGTCCTCATAACATTTAATCATTTATTTCAATCGTAATTCTTGTTCGACAATGTATCATTCATCACAATATTACCTTTATATCTCCTATCCTTTGAGAGAACGTGAGATACCTTATAAAAATACATTCTGAAAAATCCTTCAATGAATACTCTCAGGAGCATGAATGATGAATTATTGCACCAAATAAGAAATTTTCTTTGATTTTTCGATGAATCTTTTCTCCACAATGTTTAATTCTTTTAACCCTCATATCGCAAAGCATAGTAAGAAATTCGATGTGGATAATTCCAAACAAATATTTTGCGGAGATATAAAGATGGAAAGTCTATTACTAAAAAATGGTTTAGTTGTAACCATGAATGCAGATAACGAAATAAAATTACCCATGGATGTATTAGTTGAGGGAGGAGAAATCGTCAGAATTGACAAAGAGATCAAAGAAAAAGCTGATGAGATATTAGACTGTAAAAATCAGGTGATTTTTCCTGGATTTATCTGTGCTCATACACACTTGTATTCAGCGTTACTTAGGGGCGCACCAATGAACATTTTACCCCCTACCGATTTTACTCAGAATTTACAACGAATTTGGTGGCCCATGGATGAAGCTCTCACATTAGAAGATGCTTATACATCTACATTGTATGCAGTATATGAATTAGCATTAAATGGAGTTACTGCTTACTTAGATACTTATTCTGGCCCAAATGCTATTGAAGGATCACTTGATCGAATCAGTAAAGCCACACAAGACGTTGGCACACGAGGAGCAGTTTGTTTTGAACAAACTGAACGACGATCTCAAGAAGAAGGGAGAAGAGGATTAGAGGAAAATCGCAGATTCATCTCTCAAAATAATCCTGAAAAAACGCTTGTTTATGGTATTTATTGTTTGCACGCATCTTTCACAGTATCAGATGAATTGATGCATAAAACGGTTGAATATGCTGATAAGACAAATTCTTTTAGGACAATTCATACTTCTGAAGGACTCGTTGACCTTCAACACAATCTTGAGAGATATGGAAAACGTACAGTAGAGCGGCTATATGATGAAGGATTCCTTGGATCAAGAACAGCTCTCGCTCATGCTGTACATATTAATCAACGTGAAATTGACCTAATTGCTGAAACAAATACAAATGTTGCCCATAATCCGAAGAGTAATGAACTTAACGCGGTTGGTGTTGCTCAATTACCTGAGATGCTGGAAAAGGGGATAAACATCGGTGTAGGGAATGATGGATTCATTTACGATGCAATTGAGAATATGCGAACAGCCTATCTTATGCATAAGTTGAATCACCTAAATCCGAGTCAGGTTCCCACACCCTTACAGGTAGTTCAAATGATCACGATTAATGCTGCACAGGCAATAGGGTTAAAGGATCAAATTGGATCAATTGAAGTGGGTAAAAAAGGAGATTTTGTCATTTTAGATACCTCTGCTTTACCTACCCCCATACACGAAGGAAATGTGTACGGACATATGGTATACGGTTCGTTTTCACGAAGAGATATCAAGCGAGTAGTCGTGAATGGGAAAACGATAGTTAAAAATGGTATCCATACTTCCCTTGATGCTAGTCAAGTCAGTCAACAATCGAAAGATTCGGCTATCAAATTATGGGATAGATTGGATTTAACACCAAGAGTCGTTCCACTCTAAGACGGGCAGTTTCACACAAATAAAACAGCTATAATAAAACAGAAAAAAGAAGAAGGGAAAAATTCTTAGCTTTAAAGGTTTTTTAACGCAACAAAGATCTTTGCTTCATCTGGGGGCCCTTCATTTAGCTCGTGGGGAATATCAATATACTGAATTATTCCTTCTTTATCAATGATGAAGATCGCCCTTTTACCAAATCCGATTTTTGGAATAAATGCATCATATTTTTTGCTTACATCTCCTGCGGGTACCCAATCTGCCAATAATGGGTAGTTTAATCCTCCTAAAGAATCAATCCATGCAATGTGGACTGGAATTGAGGCCACTCCAATGGCTAATACTTGAGTATTCAATTCCTCAAACTTATTGATTTGTTTACTATAAGAAGGAAGCTGATGTGAACATACAGGAGTAAAATCTTGAGGATAGAATGCTAACATTACATTCTTTTTTCCACGATAATCTGACAAACGAATTTTTTTCCCATCTTGTGCTGGGAGAACAAAATCTGGGGCTTCATCACCCACTTTAAGCTTACTTTCACCTTGAATAATTTTTTCAGGCATATTTAACCACCTTGTTATTTGAATTAACTATTGTGAAATCTCCTATTAAAACTACCTCTACTAATTTTTGAATAATACCAACTCTGATTGAAAAAGAGGAGCAAAGGATGAGAAAAAGAAGTGAGAGAAAGATGGCTTTTTCTTTCTCATCAAGAGATCAACCCATAGTCATAACATTTTGAGGGCAAACATTCACACACAAACCGCATCCATCACAAATTTGATCGTCAATTGCTACATCAGAATCTTCTAATGTGATAGCATTATAAGCACCATCTCCACAAGAAGTCACACAAATTCCACACCCGTTACAGCTATCTGCATGTGTTACTCTCGCTTTTATGGGCGGTTCAGTCTTAAAATCTGAAAAAGGATGGAGAAATTGCAAAGATTTACCTGTAAATTCATTTAAAGAACGATAACCTTTTCTTTCCATGAAACTCTGTAATCCCTTTTTCCAATTCTCAACAATTTTATAACCTCTCCACATGATTGCGGTGCATACTTGTACTGTTGTTGCTCCAACCATTATGAACTCAATAGCTGATTTCCAACTATCAACGCCTCCTATTCCTGATATTGGTAAATTAGTTGTTTGTGCGATTTCTGCGACAACTCTCAGAGCAATGGGTCTTACACCAGGTCCTGAATAACCTCCAAAAGTGGATTTTCCTTGGGAACTTGGATTGGGTATTCCTGTCTCAATATCCACTCCGATTAGAGATAGTACAGTATTGATAGCTGAAATAGCGTCTGCACCACCAGTTTTTGCAGCAATTGTCATGTCTGGGATACTAGTTACATTGGGGGTTAATTTTACAATGACGGGAATTGAGCAATTTTCTTTAACATTTTTAGTTATTAAAGTAATTAATGCTGAATCTTGTCCTATTAAGGCGCCCATATGTTTTTCAGGAGACATATGGGGACAAGAAACATTTAATTCAAGCATATCAACTCCAGTTTCTTCAACTATTTTTGTCAGCTTTACCCAGTTTTCTGGATCTGAATCTGTCATGATAGATCCTATAATCGGAGCACCAGGTGTTTTAGCGATAACTATTTCCTTCTTCCATCGTTCTAGAGACAATTCTGTAGCCATTTCAATATTACTCATTCCTATCATCCGTTTGCCTAACTTCAGAAATCCTAATCTAGGTCTCGTATTTTTATCTGGAACTAGGAGTAATGACTTTGTTACCGCACCACCCCAACCCAATTCGATAGCTCTTTTAATTTGAGTTCCATCTTTCGTTGGTGGTGCAGAGGACAGTAGAAATGGATTCTCAAACTCGACACCAGCAAAATTTACGTTCAAACCTGGCAAAAATATCACGCTCTTCTATAATATAGCCCTAAAGTATCATCTAGATACAAGGAAAAGTACTTCAAGACAAATTTCTCTTCAATTAAAAATTCCTCTGAAATTGTACCATTACTTATAGAAGAATTGTTATTCAGATATGAAAACTGGTAGAAAAAAATATAATCAATGTATTTTTCCTGTTCTTTTTATAGATTGGTTGAATAAACTCTACAAATCATTACTTTCTTTATTTATTATTATGAGAATTCAACAATTATCAAAATCATTGGAATAATAAGACAAGGAGTTATGAAGATGGATTTAATTGTAAAGAATGGAACAATTGTCACAGCCAGTGATTCTTATGTCGCTGATATTGGTATTAAAGACAGTAAAGTACAAACTATAGGAAATTTGACACCTGATAATGGAAGTAGAATTATAGATGCATCCGAGAAATTTGTTTTGCCTGGTTTCATAGATGCACATGTACATCTTTCTCTACCCTTTAGTGGTACAATTTCAGCAGATTCTTTTGAAACAGGTACAAGAGCTGCAGCAGCTGGTGGAGTAACAACGGTCGTTGACTTTGCTATTCAAGCCAAGGGAAGTTCACTCAAGGATGCCATTAAGAGTAGGAAAGCTGAAGCTGACGGGGAAGTGTTTGTAGATTATTCGCTTCATGGAGGTATCACTGATTGGAATGCAAGTACTAGACAAGAAATTTCCGAGATAATTAAAGATGGAATTAGCTCATTCAAAATGTTCATGATTTATAAGAGTGAAGGCTGGCTTACGACAGATCCAGTCCTTATCGACGCTCTGGAGGTGACAAAGAAACTAGGGGGAATGATTCAAGTTCATGCCGAATCAGTAGATTTATTGGATTCATTAATTGCTAAACATCATACACAAGAAGAAATGGAGAAACACGGTGCTTGGCTCCATGTTATCACCCGACCTAACATTATTGAAGCTGAAGCTATTCAGAGAGCCATTACATGGGCTGAGTATACTGGAGGGCACTTGTTCATAGTGCATATGTCTACAGGTGAAGGTGCTGATTTAGTAAAAGCGGCAAGAGCACGAGGGGTGAATGTTATAGCAGAAACAGGCCCCCAATACTTGATATTAAATGAAGATGTTTTTAAAGGTGATAACGGCCATTATTTTGCCACTTGTCCTCAGATAAAAAGTGAAGCCGATGGACAACGATTATGGGCAGGCTTACGAGATGGTTCAGTCCAAACTATTGGAACTGATACCTGCACATTCAACACTGAACAAAAGAACATGTGGAACGGTGATTTCACTAAGATACCTTTTGGACTACCTGGAACTGAGTTGATGATGCCCTTACTTTATAACGATGGGGTTAGGACTGGAAAAATTTCTCTCAATAAAATGGTTGAGCTTGGAAGTACAAATCCAGCCAAAGTATTTGGAATGTACCCACAGAAAGGATCTCTTAACATCGGAGCCGATGCAGATTTAGTTGTTTTTGATCCTGAGATTAATTTAACTGTGGATTATCGAAAAATGGAGACTAACTGTGATTGGAGTCCTTTTCAAGATAAACAGCTACAAGGTTATCCTTATCTAACCATTGTAAGGGGTAAAGTCGTCGGAAAGGAAGGAAAATGCGTGGGAGAAAAAGGTTATGGGAAATTTGTGAAAAGAGGTTTCTCAGGCAACTTTTTATAATGTAACTTTCATCCAATTCAAAAAGTATCAAATAGCCTACAGTAAATAATGAGAAATAACTTTAGAAGAAATTATTAGAAAAAAGAGGAATAGAAAGACCATGACCACCCAACTGAGAAATCTGATTAATGGAGAATGGGTCGAAGCTACAACTGAGAAATTCACCCCAGTGATAAATCCTGGAACTCAAGAAGTTCTCGCGGAATGTCCTGATTCAACACCTGATGATGTTAAGCGTGCAGTCAATGCAGCATCCACAGCTTATGTGGAATGGAGACAAACACCTGTCCTTAGTCGTACTCGATACCTGATGACGTTTAAAAATTTATTAGAAGAACATTTTGAAAAGATATCAAAACTTGTTGTTAAGGAGGCTGGTAAAACAATAGATGAGGCAAGGGGTGAAGTTAGGAGAGGAATTGAGAGCGTTGAGTTTGCCTTTAGTGTCCCCTCGTTAATGACAGGATTTAAAGTTGAAGATATTTCATCAGGTATAGATGAAACAGCAGAATGCCAACCTCTCGGAGTTTTTGCAATGTTAGCTCCGTTTAATTTCCCATTTTTAGTTCCTATGTGGTTTTTACCAGTTGCAATTGCATGTGGTAACACTATGGTTGTGAAACCATCGCCTACTACTCCTCTAACGATGGATTATGTTTTTAAACTTTGGGAAGAAGTGGAATTACCTGAAGGAGTTGTAAACCTAGTCCACGGAGGTGTGGATGCAGCTAATGCCTTAATGGAACATCCTGATGTGAAGGGAGTTTCTTTTGTGGGTTCCTCGACTGTAGGAAAAATCATCTATGAGAAATCTACTAAGCATGGGAAGAGAGTCCAAATTCAAGGTGGTGCCAAGAATTACCTTGCCGTGATGTCTGATGCTAATTTGGCTACTGCCGTCCCGAATATAATGGGTTCATTTTATGGCTGCGCGGGACAACGTTGTCTGGCGGGTTCAGTTGTACTTGCTGTAGGAGATATTTATGAATCTTTGAAAAAAGAATTGTTAACTGCAGCCAGAAAACTCAAGGTGGGTTATGGGCTCGATGATGCAAGCCAAATGGGAGCTATAGCAACCCAAAAATCAAAAGAACGCATTCTTGGGATGATTAAAAAAGGTATAGATGAAGGAGCGGAATTATTGTTAGATGGTCGTAATCTAGTGGTTGACGGATATGAAACTGGAAATTTTATTGGCCCGTCTATCTTTGATAAAGTAACTCCTGATATGACACTAGCACAAGAAGAAATTTTTGGACCAGTTATGAGTATAATTCATGTTCCTGATTTTGAAACAGCGGTAACAACTATTAATGCTTCTAATTATGGAAATGCTGCCAGCATTTTTACCCAAAAAGGTGGTTATGCTCGAGAATTCAAATATCGGGTAAATGCAGGGAATATTGGTGTCAATGTTGGCGTAGCCGCAGCAACTGCTTCTTTTCCTTTTGGTGGTAAAAATGATTCATTCTTCGGAGATTTACATGGACAAGGCCCAGATTCTGTTCGCTTTTATACAGATTACAAAGTAGTAATAGAGCGGTGGGTATAAATTTATCATCGAATTTATCTTTAAAGATTGGCTTATACTAAGGAACTGAGTGGAATAGGTGTCTTTAACACAATTTGGATCAATTTTATCTTTTGCAATTCTTTTAGAAGAAAAATTGGAGGAATTATACAAAGAATTAGCCTCCAAAGAGAATGGGGCCCTTTCTGAGGAGTTTTCAAAAAGAGCAAAAGCATGTGTAAAACGTAAACAAAGGTTAGAACGGTCTCGTAGAGAAAACATAACGGAGATAACCCTTGAACCAATCGAAGGGTTGGATGAAAAAAAGTATCAGTTGAATCTGTCAGGTACATCCCCTCAAGAGATAGATACCCTGGAAAAGCAGGTAATCACCTTTTATTTCGATGTTACACCTAAGATCAATGTTTTAGAGACTAGACGTGTGTTAAAGCGATGTCAAAAAGAACATAGTAACCTTAAAAATTTATCAGAAGAAAAGTAGTGGAAATTAAAATCTGGTGAACGAATTATGGGTATGACTCAAAATGAAATGGTTGAAAAAAATAAGAAATATACATTGTCAAGTTGGAAATCTCAATCAAGCTGGAATCCGATTGCCATAGAAAAAGCAAAAGGAGTATATCTTTGGGATACAGAGGGGAAAAAACATCTAGACTGGTCTTCTCAATTAATCAATGTAAACATTGGGCATGGGAATCAATATGTAAATCAGGCAATCCAAGATCAGCTAGCCAAATTTTGCTATGTCTCTCCAAGTATAGCTACTGAAGCGCGAGCTCGGTTGGGTGAAATGCTTAATGAAATCGTTCCAATGAAGGACTGTAAAGCATTTTTCACTAATGGAGGGGCTGAAGCTATTGAAAATGCTATGAAAATCGCCCGTTTGTATACGGGTCGTCAAAAAATTATTACTCGTTACCGTTCTTATCATGGAGGAACCTTTGGTGCAATGACCGCAGGAGGAGATCCTCGTCGTTTGGCTAATGAGCCAGGACTTCCTTGGATTGTTTATGTTCATGGTCCATATGCTTACCGAAATCCTATATATCGGAATAAAACAGTAGAAGAAGGTGATTCTGTCATCGCAGACCTTATTGAAGAAACAATCCTGTTTGAAGGTCCACAAAATGTTGCCGCAATATTACTTGAGGGATATAGTGGATCCAGCGGTATTATGCAAGGTGGAAAGGTCTTTTGGGATCGTATTCAGGAGATTTGTAACAAATACAATATTTTGTTGATTATTGATGAGGTAATGAGTGGTTTTGGCAGGACTGGTAAATGGTTTGGAATTAACCATCAACCACAAGTCAAACCAGATATTATGTGCCTTGCAAAGGGTATTACTAGTGCTTATGTACCACTTGGTGCAGCAGTAGTTTCAGGAGAGATCGCCTCCCATTTTGATGATAATGTACTCTGGTGTGGTCTAACTAATAGCTCTCACACCCTTGGATGTGCGGCTGCTGTTGCCAATATTGAGGTTTATCAAAACGATAATCTGATAAAACGATCAGAGGAAATGGGAAAAAATCTTTATACAGAATTGATGAAGCTTCATGAGAAATATCAAGTTGTAGGTGAGATTCGTGGTATCGGATTGCATTATGTTATTGAATTAGTTAAGAATCGGGGTACCCGTCAACCCTTAAGTCCCTTCAACAGTCCACTTACGGAACCTATGCAGAAAGTTGCAAAGATCTTGCGGGAAAACGGGTTGAGCACCTTTGTTAGATGGAATTGGATCTTCTGTGCACCTCCATTGATTATAACAGAAGAACAAATTCAAGAAGGTATAACCATCATTGAAAGAGCTTTAAGTGAAGCAGAAAAATATTACCTAGAGTAATTATCAAGAAGTATTAGTATTGTTTAAATTCAGGAATTCATAAAAAGAATAATATTGCATCTTAACGAAATTTAAAGGTGAACTATAGTGGTACGTATGATTAAAAGTGGATTAATTCAATGTTCGCTACCAATGCAAGAGGGAGAGGGTTCTGTTGAGGAAATTAAGCAAGCTATGTTTAATAAACATATACAATTTATTGATGAAGCGGGTGAAAAAGGAGTTCAAATACTCTGTCTCCAAGAAATCTTTAATACGCCCTATTTTTGTCCCTCTCAGGATACTAAGTGGTATAAAACGGCTGAAAGGATCCCTGAAGGCCCCACTACTCAGAAATTGATGGAATATGCAAAAAAGTATGAGATGGTCATTGTCGTCCCGATTTATGAAGAGGTAATGACAGGTGTCTTTTATAATACTGCTGCTGTTATTGACGCTGATGGCAGATATTTAGGAAAATATCGCAAAAACCATATCCCGCATGTTGCAGGTTTCTGGGAAAAATTCTTTTTCAAACCTGGAAATTTAGGTTATCCCACTTTTAATACTCGATATGCATGTATAGGGGTATATACATGCTATGATCGACATTTTCCCGAAGGAGCACGATTATTGGCTCTTAATGGCGCAGAGATTGTTTATAATCCATCAGCAACAGTAGCTGGCGTATCCCAATACTTATGGAAATTAGAACAGCCTGCTCATGCCGTTGCTAACGGAATTTTCATGGGTTGTATAAACAGGGTTGGGGAAGAAAAACCTTGGAATTTAGGTCAATTCTATGGTAATAGCTATTTTGTTGATCCGAAAGGAAAAATAATAGCTGAAGGGAGTCAGGATAAAGATGAACTGATTATTTGTGACTTTGATCTCGATTTTATCGGTGAAGTCAGAACAGATTGGCAGTTCTTTCGTGATCGCAGGCCCGAAACCTATGAAGATATGACGAAACTTTTACCGTAATCACTAATAATTTGATTGGAATCAATCGTTGCTAAGATGTGTAAGAAAATGAATCCCAATAACGATGAGGATGAAATTTCACTCAGGGATCAACTGAAGAAGTTCGCTGTCAAAGGTTTGTTAGGTTTTCAAACAATATTGCTTTTTGGGATAGGGCAACGGTTGGGGATTTTTGAATATTTACAAAATAAAGTAACAATTTCTTCAGAGGGAAATGAACTTTCATCGATCAACTTTACACCTGATGAATTAGCTCTGGAATTAGGATTAGACCCCATTTATTTAGATGGGTGGCTTCACATGGCAATAGAGTTTGGGATGTTTGAGATTGACGATTCTTGTAAGAAATGCATAAAGACAGCTCCGTTTATCTATTATTTACTTGTTGACAAAGAGAATTTGTTCTATATAGGAAATATTCTTCATGGGTTCTATTATATGGCAGTGTTCCAAGATCGTTTTGTAGCCAATTTCAAAACTGGAGAAAATTTTAACCCATTTGAACTACCTGATGAGATTAAAGAAGTTACACAACGAATGAGTGCAGGATTGGGATTAGTAATCGAAAGAGTATTTTCTGAAAATTGTGAAGATCATAAAGATAGGCTAGATAATGGGGGTTTGCTATTGGAAGTAGGATGTGGGTTTGGGTTTAACTTGGAAAATTGGGCGAAAAAATATCCAAATTCGAAGATGGTGGGAATTGATATTGATTCTCAGGCAGTGGAGAATGCGAATACAATCATAGATAAACATAATTGGAAACCTAGAATAGAAATTCTCTGTACTGAAACCAGTGATTATACATCGACTCATTCCGATGAATTTGATGTGATTGTATTAAATCAGGTGCTTCACGAGACGGATACCAAAGAAAATTACAGGCAGAAGGTTTTTCAGAACCTCTACACGTTATTGAAGGATGACGGGCTTTTAATTGTTGGGGAACATATGATTCCGGACATATATGCCCCGAATCAAGCAAAATATTATGAAATTATGCATAAATGGTTTGAAGTGGGAATTGGATCCCATTTCTATGATGAGAAAAGTTTTAGACAATTTATAGAATCCACTCCTTTTCAGAAAGCTGAATTAATCCAAGATGGACGTAATTATTTCTGGGCAGTTTCGAAACGCTAAGAGTATACTGGTTTATTAACTTGATAATGGGACCTCTAGACGTTTATCATTGCTCTTATATGTTAGGAAAGAGGATTTAGATCCATAAATGTTATGCTCGCTAGTGTCAATAACAAATTTGAAGTTCATCTACATGAGGAGAGATTACCCTAGAAAGGGATTGCTAAGAGAATTGCATACAAATAAAGGCCTCCTAGGATTCAGAAAATTCGGGAGTAGGAGGGACGGCTTGGGAATTAGAAGACAGAAAATTATCTATAAAGTCTATTGTGAAAGCTAAAAACTCTCTTTTGTTTAAATCTCTTGGTGTGAAATTCTGGATCTCATATTTTTGAAATAGTCGATCCATCCTAGTAATAAGATCCCTGGAAATTCCAGTAAGATGATGACTTAATAAAATCCTTTCAGCAGTATCTACATGATCTTTAGATTGATTCTTACTTCTTGAATACTTGATTGCACCATAAACTGAAGACAAATTCTCTTCAGCTTCTGTTCCGAGATGGATACCAATATCTATCCATCCAAACGGAGTAGGCGAATTATGGTTTTCTATTGCTTTTATCTGTGATTCTTGCAATATTCCATCCTCTAGATTGTCTGGATGGGTGACATCGACAACAATATTGATAGATTTTTCCTTTGGTGGGAAAGATAGAAGCTTAAATAGTCGATCCTCAATCAATCTCTGCTTTACGAATTCTGTCGAATTTTTGATTAGAATATTAACATTTTCCAGCAAAGGATATCCAAGTGTATCAGTAGTTGCTGAAATATCTTCAAAAATCGTTGTAGTTGTTGAAGATTTACCTCTGGATTGTCCTTTAAATTTATATACGCCATTCAAGGGAAGATGAATATTATGATGCACGTTTAAGAATTTCATGATCTTATTCTTTTGAAATACAGCTTGTATAACTGTAACTTGTCCTCTCGGGAAGTTTTCTTTCCTATATTTCTTTATGTTATTTGTTTCCACAATTAAAGGAGGTTTAACATCCTCTGTTCCTATAAGCTCATTAAAGAAAATCCTTGAAGATCCTCGTGACGATTGGATGAAGTTTAATATGCTATCAATGGTCAAATTTCTATTACTATTAAATTCATCAAGAATTTTCTTATAACTGATTTTACTTGTTGAAACAGCATATGAAATAGGTTCAAAATCTAATATTTTTCTATAAGGGAACGAATTGAAAATTTGTCTAACTTTTAGAGCCCCTTTATCCCCTCTCCAAGCATGATTACGCTTAGTTTCATTATATAATCTTACCCAGGATAGATGGAATTTCAATTTTGGTAAATTTAATATAAAGAGAGATGGTCTTTGTTTTCTATATAGTAATTTGTAGAAGTGAGTTCTGTCATAGTTTTCATAGAACTGATGAAATAAATCTCTTCTAAGTTCTGAATAGCGTTTCTTCTTAGGTAATCCTAGAAATTTCATATCCAATTTGTATACAAAGTTCTTTCGAAATTCTGCTAAAACACCATTCACAAAATGATCGTTCCCTGAGAAACCATCTTTCTTAAAATATAATTTATTGTTCTTTAGTAATATTGTTTGGTCTACCAACTCTGGAATCAAGTTTAGGACAGTTTCTGTTGGTTTTACGTTGATGGACCACCATATGGGTTTATTCGTCCAACTGTAAATCGGTTGACCTGTAAATAGTTCAGCCCATATCTTGTAAGCTCTTACTGGATGTGAAACAGATAAAATGAATTTTTTCAATTCGATATATCCTATCCAATCACTTTCAGCAATCCAGCTATCATCTAATCCAATAAATCCTAAATGACTAGGTTGAATTTTCTCCCTTAGTTTCTCTATGGTTGATTTTGAATTTTTTATACTAAATCGATTAATCAACTTCAAATCTGATTCCACCATCCCCTGTATTACCAGATGACGATTTTTAATATGCTTTTCTGATCTTTCACTAATAGAATCAATGAAATTAATGAATAAGGATCTTTAAAAGTAATAGGATGTGCCATCAAAATAATAAATGCTTCAAACATAATATGGGGGGGAAATTTAAACATTAATCCTAAAATAATATGAATTTTACAAGGAGGTTTTGAAATAACTTGACTACTACTCTTGGTTATCGATTATTTCCATCTGAGGACAAATTAATAGAAAAAGAATAAGATCAAAATCCGATATTCATTTGTTGAATGACCCCGATGAAAAAACGCCGATTTGAGGAATTCTATGATCCGTTTCATCCATTATAAAACAGATTAGGTAAATTTTGATTGAAATATTGTTTTTAACTTATAAAACCAACATTCCTTTAACCATCTATCAAAAGTTTACTGAATTAGATGAAGATTTTCGTTGAAAACTTAATTTTCCTTTGAGGTTTTATATTATGGTAGTTACTGAAGATTTAACAGGACGAGATTTTCTCACTATGACTGATTTCACAAGAGAAGAATTAGAAACAATGCTTAGTGTAGGAACCGATTTGAAAAAAAAGTTCACAATGCGTGAAGATCACAGAAACATTCTTCCTGCTCAAACTTTGTTTATGGTATTTTATAATGATAGTTTACGGACAAGAAATTCGTTTGAGGCTGGAATGACTCAATTAGGAGGTCATGCACATTTTTTACAACCAGGTGCGATATATACCCCGGCTTTAGAGGGAGATGAAATCGCGTACGAAACCGAGCGGGTCTCTGATGTCGCCCGTGTACTTTCACGGATGGGTGATGCCATTGCCATTCGGATTTATGGAAGTAAATGTAAGTGGATGTACGGCAAGGGTCAGCAAATCCTAGAAAACTTTGCTTATTGGAGCAAAAAACCCATAATAAACATGGAATCAGATGTCTACCATCCGTGCCAAGGGATGGCTGATGTAATGACGATGTATGAAAAAAGTGGCCATAGCTTCAATAAATTACAGGGAAAGAAGTTTGTAATGAGCTGGGCATTTTCAGCTGGAAAAAAGCCATTAGCTGTTCCTCAAACAGGTGTACTCGCTCCTTCTATGTTTGGTATGGATGTAACTTTGGCTTGTCCACCTGATTTTGATCTACATCCTGATATCATCAAAAAAGTGGAAGAGTATTCTGATATCCAAGGCGGTTCATTCGAAATTGAAAGAGATATGAAGACCGCTTTCGAAGGGGCTGATTTTGTATATCCGAAAAGTTGGGGAATCCTTGATGCTCACGGACTCGAAGGTGTTCGAGAACCAAATCCCGATATCATGCCCGAAATCATGAATAAATACAAAGACTGGAAAACTACGGTAGATCTTATGGATGTGACCAAGAATGGACGAGGTTACTATATGCACTGCCTTCCGCAAGATCGAGGAATGGAAGTAGATGATGAAGTAGCCGACGGTCCTAGATCAATTATTTTTGATCAAGCAGAGAACAGACTACATGCACAAAAAGGTGTCATGGCCTGTATTATGCATTAATCCCGAGGCTTATCTATCTCGGTATTTTTCAAGTGTATTTTTTTTCCTATCTGCTTTCTCTCTCCTTTTTTCCTTTTATAATGGCTAAAACATCTCAGGTTAATCCATTAAATTAAAAGTGGATGAAAAAGAGCGCATTACTCCGAAATTTAATCCTCGATTGATGTTACCTACAGGTCAAAAAGAAAAGAATTTTGTAATAGAGAATTTCGGGTATACAATCCTACAATCAGTATGATAGATATAAATGACTTACATTTATAAGAATAGAAAAACTACCTTGTTTGAATACAAAAACCTAAGTAAATCCACTAATACTATTGGAGGCTAAGATAATAACTCCTAAATATATCATAATCACTGGGGGAGTCATGTCTGGGTTGGGAAAAGGATTATTGGCTGCCTCCCTCGCAAAAATTCTAGATTCAACTGGATATAATGTTTCACCTTTGAAATTTGATGGTTATTTGAATATGGATGTTGGAACCATCAATCCGTATAAACATGGAGAAAAATACTAATGAATGAAGATACTGAACACCAAACCTCTCATATTTTTGGTATTCGATACATGACTGAAAATTTTATTCAAGGCATCTTAGACGATGCATCTGAAATTAAACAAAATCCTTCCAAATATGCAGAGGCTTTAAAAGGGAAAATATTGTCCTTAGCATTTTGGGAAGCAAGTACTCGAACAAGATTATCTTTTGAAAGTGCAATGCTTCGTTTAGGAGGTAAAACATTAGGATTTTCAAGCCAAGCTGGAACCTCAATCGAGAAAGGTGAGTCTCTGTCTGATACCATAACTATGCTAGCAGGTTATTCTGATTGTATCGTACTGCGACATCCACTAAGAGGTAGTTGTAAGCTTGCAGCCAAAATTGCCGATAAATATGGAGTTCCAGTTATATCAGGAGGTTCGGGAAGTCAGGAACATCCTACTCAGGCTTTATTAGACATTTTTACAATTCAAGAATATCATCATAGGTTATCAGGACTTAATGTAGGTATTGTTGGAGACTTACGGTATAGTCGTACAATTTCTTCATTATTATTTGCCCTAGGTAAATTTGGTCGAAACACTATCTATTATCTATCTCACCCGTCTTTACATTTACAAGACGAATTAGTCTACGATCTTGAATCAACTGATTTAGAGATGCATAAAGCAACGAATCTTGCTGAAATAATTAGTAGTCTCGATGTTCTCTATGTTACACGATTACAGAAAGAACGATTCCCAGATCCAATGCTGTATAACAAAGTAAAAGAGTCTTACCAACTTAGACCTGACTTAATGAAAGCCGCAAAAGAAGATTTAATTATTATGCATCCATTACCAAGAGTGGATGAAATTCCTTATGCTATTGATCGATTTCCACAAGCAAAATACTTTGAGCAAGCGAAAAATGGAGTTTACACCCGAATGGCAGTTTTAAATCGGTTAATACACTGAGTTGAGAATATTGGCTAAGACAAAATCTAATGATAAACAACTTTCAGTAAAAAAAATTGATAATGGAATTGTTATCGATCATATTGTTACTGGAGGAGCATTTTACGTTTTACAAGCATTAAATATTGATGTGCATTTCCCTCATTCGGTATTTATAGCAATGAACGTTCCTTCTAAAAAACTCGGGAGAAAAGATGTTCTTAAAATCAGGAATATAGGTAAGGAAGATCTAAATTTAGATCTCTTAGGGTTATTAATATCGGGAAGCAATTTTATCTGTATAGAGAATTATCACATTGTCCACAAAGAAAAAATTCAAACTCCTGAGAAAGCCTACGGTGTTATCAAATGTCCAGGAATTAGCTGCATTACAAACTTACGAGAAGATGTAGAAACAGAATTTACTGTTATTGGAAGTAATGAAGTTGGAAACCGTGAAAACCTAAGCCTTCGGTGCGTATACTGTGATAAGATCTTCAAAATCCTTGAAAATATTTCATTAATACAGTAATTGAGATCAAGATATGACAGAGCTCCAAACTCTCATTGGAACAGTAAGAATAAGGAATCCGATAATTTTATCTTCTGGTATTTGGGGATCAACATATTCAACACTTAATCGGGCGTATAAAGAAGGATTTGGAGCAGTAACTACAAAATCCGTTGGGTTAAACCCGCGAAAAGGTCATCCAAACCCTTCAGTTATCTATATTCCTGAAATAAAGTCTATTTTGAATGCTGTTGGATTAGCCAACCCAGGATATGATGCATTTAGTGAAGAACTCCGTGAAATTAACCATGAGGTAAAATATTCAGTCTCGATCTTTGGTTCTTCATCAACTGAATTTCAACAAATAATTCAACATATGGATAATAACTTAACTGGGAACACTCCAATCGCCTATGAGTTGAACTTAAGTTGTCCTCACGCTAAAAAAGTTGGCATAGCCGTGGGCACAGACCCAAATATTGTATACACTATAGTAGAAGCATGTAAAGTTAGAACTAAAGTACCCATTTGGGTGAAATTGACTCCAAACATCACGAATATTAAATCAGTTGCTGAATCTGCGATTTCTGCAGGTGCAGATGCTATTGTTGCAATTAATACAATAAAAGCTATGATGATTGATATTCACATTAAAAAACCAGTATTAGGAAACATTTCTGGTGGTTTATCTGGTCAGGCAATAAAACCAATAGGAGTAAGGGTGATTTATGATCTATACGAAAGATTCGGTTCAGAGATACCTCTTGTTGGGGTGGGAGGAATAAGTTCTTGGCAAGATGCAATTGAATATATTCTTGCTGGAGCAACGGCTATCCAAATTGGTTCAGCTTTAATCGATTATGATGCTCCTCAAACACTCGTTCATAACATTCTAAATGGATTAAATGAGTATCTTTCGAGAGAGGGGAAATCATTCAGTCAACTAAGGGGACTAGCCCATGAATAAGCAGAATCGAATTGAAATTCCACTTTGTTTAACGATTACAGACCTAGTATTTGAGGGTGAAAAGACAGCGACTTTTTCTTTTCATTTGCCTGCAAATCTTGAGCTTGATCCCATTCCAGGCCAATACTTCATGTTATGGCTTCCAGGAGACGATGAAATACCCATCTCGATAAGCCAAATTGAAAATAATGAAAAAATTCAGTTTACAATATGCTCAAAAGGGCAAACATCAGCTAATTTTCTCAGAATGAATAAAGGTGACTTAGTTGGTCTACGTGGTCCTTATGGTAATGGTTTTGATATAAGCGATAAAGAAGTAGCTATTATTATTGCAGGTGGAATGGGAATTGCACCCTTGAGATTCATAATTTCCACTTTGATATCAAGGACTCAAAAAAAAATACTTCTCATTCATGGTGCAAGAACTCACGATGAACTGTTCTTTAAGGAGGAATTGAATAACACTGATATTGACATTCGTTATTGTACAGATGACGGATCATTTGGTTTCCATGGTTTTCCGACTATTATATTAGAGGAAATTCTTCAAAAAGCTCAACAAAAAAATTTATCCCATGAGATCTATTCCTGTGGACCAGAAAAAATGCTTAAAGGCATTTTAGATATTGTAAATCAATTTAACCTTGAGAAAAATGCTCAATTTAGCTTAGCAGACAGGTACATTCGTTGTGGTTTTGGTATTTGCGGTTCCTGTTATTTAGATGGCGTTGGTCTCAGTATTTGTCGTGATGGCCCAGTGTTTCGCGGCGATGTTCTACAAAAGATAACAGACTTTGGTTCATTTGGTAGGAATGCAAATGGGTCGAAATATCCTCTTTAAGAGACTCGAGTGTATCTTATTCTAAAATGAAGTCAGAATAGATCGTTATGGATGATTCGGCCTTCTCTAATGGTCATTACAGGCCATCCTTTCATTTTTTTTCCTTCCCAAGGACTCCAATTACATTTTGTGTAGAGATTTTCTCCTTTTACTTCTTTAATCATATTTAAATCTATTATTGTCAGATCAGCCACCTCACCTTCGGCAATAATACCTCTGGATGAGGATTTCATAATTTTTCTTGGATTTGTTGCTAATACATCTATTATTAACTGGATTTTTTGAATATCTAAAGGTTTGAGTTTGTCTAGTAAAAGAGGAAGAGTAGTTTCAAGCCCAGGGACTCCTGCTCTAAGAGAATTAACTTTCTCCTCCTTTGTATGTGGGGCATGATCAGTTGCGATTATAGGTATTCTGCCTTCCAAAAATGCTTTCAATAACATACCTTGCTCATTTTTATTTCTTAGTGGAGGATTCATTTTACCCCACACTCCGAGACGGGTGTAATCATCGCGATTAAGAAGTAAATGATGGGGTGTTACTTCGAAAGAGATATTTTTATTTTTAAGCATATCAATAGATCTTGTAAGCGTCAAATGAGCAACATGAAGGGTTGCATTAGACTTAAGCTCATTTTTTATCCGAAGAAGCGTTGAAAGAGAGGTTAATTCCGTTTCTGCCCCTCTTATTTCACAATGATCCTTTAATTCATCTTTCATCTTTATTTTATTTCTTTCAATAAGTTCATTATCTTCACAATGGACACTTAAGAAAGAAGAAGAATTCTGAATGAAATTCTGTATATCTAATTCTGTTGTAAGATAATTACCAGTAGTTAATCCTAGATAGGCTTTCAAAAAAGGATATTTATATTTCAGAAGTTCTTCTGTTTCACTACATAATAGTAAAAAGGGGGTAATTTTGACAGAGTTAAGATTTTTAATAGTTTTATTAATTCCCTGTATTTGTTTATTCGAAATAACTGCGGGTTGCTTGTTTGGCATATCAAAAACGTGAGTATATCCACCTGCAGCGGCTGCTTTTGCACCAGTTTGATAAGTTTCTTTGTGCGATTCATTAAAATCTCGTAAATGGCAATGAATATCAATTAAACTTGGTATAATTAATTTCTTCCTTAAATTAATCTTGAATTCATTCTGCTCATTTGTAGAAGATGAGCTTTTGAAAATACTTTGTATAACTCCGCTCTCATCATCGAGAAGTAGATTTCCTTCAATAATCCTATCTGTAACCCAGATTTTAGCGTTAGTTAATAACAAATTATTACCCAGTATGTTTTCTAACTAATTCATTATACGACTGTAGCACTTGAAGAGGATCATCTTGATAGATAATACTTCTTCCAACATTAAAGATCACGTCTTTGTGAAAAATATTTACTAATGATTTCACATCTCCTCCCTGAGCGCCAACTCCAGGTGCTAAAACAACTTTTCCTGAAATTTCAGATTTAATTGTATGCAAGTTCTCATTGGTAACATGACCAGTGGCGCCAATAACGACTCCATCCGCGAATTCATTTGCTAAAATAGCATTAAACTGAAATACAGGAACCTTCTCGATATAGGCTTTTTTCATCCAGATTGCTTCTGGATTTGACATTAATATTAACAAAATTACGGCTAGATCTGAATTATGAGCTGTTTCACAAAGATTTTGTACGTTTCCAGGAAATGGACTAGCTGTAAATGCATCAAAACCCTCTTTTGCAAAATGTTGTATGGCCTGTCGGTTGGTAGAACCAATATCAGAAAGTTTGTGATCAATAATTATTGGCCTACTATGTTTATGGGATGCTTGTGTAATTTGTTGTATTTCAGGTGAGGTAAGATCAAGAATGTACTGTCGATTAATTTTAAATGCGCAACATCGTGAATATAGGTTTTCTATTAAGTTCAATAATACAACTACTTTGTCCTGTTCTTTCTTAAGAGTATATTGCTCTCTGGTTCCAAAAGCAGCTAGATCTAAGCCAACACATATTTGGCTTTTTGATTCTTGCTTAGATTTATTTAATAAGTCCAGAAATTGCATTATAATCAGTAAAAAATCACATAAGGATGGAATTTAAAATTCTTCTATTAATAAACTAAGAAATTAAGAAGAATTGGAATGAAACCTTAGTAAATATTGGTGAGACAATTGATTAATTTAACAAATTCAGAGATTCAAGAACTAGTGAAAATTCTTCAAAAAGTCAATGTTGTGCAGTTTGGTAGTTTTACTTTGAAAGATGGGTCAATCTCTCCTGTTTACATAGATTTACGAATACTACCCAATTTCCCAAACGAATTTAAGGCTATAATTAAGCTGACTTCCAAGTATATAAAAAGATCAAGGTTAGATGAAGAATTTGATGGAATAATTGCTCCTCCACTAGCAGGGATCCCATTGGGTGCTGCCTTAGCTCTAGAACTAGAAAAAGAATTTTATTTAGCTCGGATACAACAAAAAGACCATGGAACTAAGAAGCTCATTGAAGGAAATATTAGGAATAAGCGAATTTTATTAGTAGATGATGTCATCACTTCCGGAATCAGTAAAGTACCTATCTTGAAGACGATTTTGGATCACGAAGGAATTTTAGCTGGGCTATTTGTATTCGTAAATCGAATAAATAACCCTCAAGATCAAACCAATCTTGAGGAACGATTTGATCTTTCATTAACTAATTTGCTATGTTTGGAAAATCTGCTAAAACTAGCCTAGCCTCTTTTTTCTTCTTTAAATGCAATTAATAGAAATAGAATTAATATCACTGACAAAATTGCGGAAACTCCGAAATTGAAACGGATGGTTTGTTGTATACCTGCATATACTCCTCCAAGGATTGTTCCAATACCAAATCCTAAATTTTGACTTCCACTAAATAGTCCCATGAAAGTTCCTCTTCTTTTTTCTGGAACATACTTGGTTATTATAACTGGGCCTGTAACCATTAATCCAATGTATATAGGTAATGTATAGGCAAGCGCTGGTAATACATAATCATTTACTGAAAAATACATAGTTGTCCAGATTAGTAAGTATCCAACATAACAGATGAACAGAATCGGTTTATATCCACGTTTTTCACCGAATTTACCTGCATAATGAGAGGCAAATGTGCCAGCTAATGTAGCAATACCAAATACCAAACCCAATAATGATGCTGGGGCTCCAAGTTCCGAAATAAAATACACTGAAAAAAACATACCTGCAAAAGAACCTTGTAGGGATTGGATCACTCCTATTATTAATAGAACCACTAAAATTCTTGAGTTAAACAAAATAGATAAAATATTTTGGGAATTAGAATTATTAGGATTCGAAGAATATGGGAGTGTAATTGCTTCTTCATTTTGTAAATCTGTAACGAAAAGAACAAGTATAAATCCGAATATACAGACAAGTAGACCAAGGAAATATAGGAGATCCATACCAAATATATCAAATAAATTTCCCCCGACATAAGAACCAAGAAAATATCCAAAAGATGTTGAAGCAGCTAGTGCACCGAATATATTAATTTTACTCTGTAATAAGCTTGTATATTTCAGTACAGCAGGGTTGAAACACGACAAAAGACTATAAAGTATAATGTAATCAATAAAAAATAAGAGGGGATCACTTATCAGTAATAAGGTTATGAAAAGGATAATGAAAATAATGAATCCTGCCATCATTACTATTTTTGAACCGATTTTATCTACTATCCATCCAAATACAAAAACTGACACCACCATCGTCATTAATGGAATCCCGTTGAGTAATCCCGTTAAATAATAATCACCTTGAGTAAGCTCAAAGAAGTACGGACTGATAAAAGGTTGAATTAACCCCCATGGAATTGTAAATACCATATTGATTAACAGTATTAAACTAATATTTCTGTCTAAAGAAGAGGGATATCTACTTTGAATTTTGGAGAAAAGATCAATAGACATTTGAAATACCGCGTTTAGAAACAGAATAAGTTTTACTCTTAATAAATTATTAATGTGGTAATATTTTCCCAAGAAAGAAACCAATTCTTAGTGAAACAAATTTTTGTATGAATCATATTTATCTCAAATCGACTATTATTTCAAGAAAAGCAGGTAATTCTATGCTCAAACCATTACTAGTAATCGCACTTGGCGGGAATGCCATGATCAAGGGGAAACAAAGAGGAACAATAGAAGAACAAATTGAGAATATTACCGAAACTGCGAAACAGATAATGAAAGTAGTTCCAAAAAATCGAGTCGTAATTACTCATGGGAATGGCCCACAGGTGGGAAATATCATGCTTCAGATGGAAGCAGGTAGTCATCCTCCATTCAACCGACCTGTACTTCCAATGGATATCTGCGGAGCAATGACACAAGGACAAATTGGGTATTTAATACAGAATATCCTAGGTAATCTATTGCTAAAGGAAGGCCCTCCAAGCAGGTTGAATCCGCAAGAAAAAATTAAGGTGACAACATTTGTCACACAAGTTGTTGTATCCAAGGATGATCCAGCCTTTCAAAATCCAACAAAGCCAGTTGGACCTTTTTACTCCAAGGAGCAAGCTGAGTCAATCCGAACAGAACACCCAGAGTTCACAATTATCGAAGATGCAGGTCGTGGATATCGACGAGTTGTTCCCTCACCTGATCCTACTGAAATTTATGAAAAAGATCAAGTGAATACATTACTTGAAGCAGGTTTTATTGTTGTAGCAGGTGGTGGCGGGGGTATTCCGATAATCAAGAATGAAGATGGTACCGTACAGGGAGTTGAAGCGGTTATCGATAAAGACCTGGCTGGAGAGAGATTAGCGGTTGATGTCAATGCGGAAATATTTGCTATTTTAACGGATACTGATCAAGTTTATCTCAATTATAATACCCCCAATGCTGAGGGAATCAACACAATTACTCGAGCTGAAGTTCAGAAGTATCTTGATGAGGGAGCATTCGGAACAAGCCTGAAAGGTAGCATGGGACCTAAGTTAAGAGCAGCATTAAGATTCATAAAAGATGGTGGAAAAAAAGTTATTATAACTAGCCCTGAACTTGTTGCTGATGCATTAGAGGGTAAAGCAGGGACAACAATTACTCCATAAGCAATTAAGAAGGTGAAAAAAATAGAACAATCAGATTTGTATGGTAAACACTTGATTTGTACACAAGATTGGACAAAACACGAATTAGATCTAGTTTTAGATCTTGCTGGAAGAATGAAACGTGAACGATATGCATATTCCAACGTACTTGAACACAAGACATTTTTCATGTTTTTCTATAACCCAAGTGTGAGAACTCGTCAGAGCTTTGAAGTTGCGGCAACAGAACTTGGTGGTCATGCGCAGTTTTTAGAACCGAAATCTATGCGCTTGAAAACCGAAAAAACTGCTGGAGAAACGGTTGAAGATGCAGCACAAGTCATGAGTAGATATGCTCATGGATTAGGTATTCGTATTTTGGAAGATAAGGTAAGTGAGTATGGTCAAGGGGAACGATTACTTCGTGAATATGCTAAGTGGTCATCAATTCCAGTTATTTCTATGGCCCACGATACATTTCATCCCTGTCAAGGTCTTGCTGATGTAATGGGCTGGTCAGAATGGTTCCATAAAGGGCCACAGTATCCACCTGATTGGAAAACTTTGAACGATAAAAAACTTCTTATTGCATGGGGTCATGGTGCGTTGGCTCGTTCTTGGTGTTCTGTGCAAGAGGCAATGCTTATTGGTTCTCGGTATGGCATGGATGTTACCGTAGCAAATCCAGAGGGATACAATTTAGATCCTCAAGTACTTAAGTGGACAGAGGAAAACTGTAACGAGAATGAGGCTCAGTTTGAGACAACCAATCACCTAACCAAAGGTTACGAAGGGGCCCATGTTGTGTATTCCCGTAATTGGATGTCTTCAGAAGCATATCAGAATGGGGAACTCTTGAAACAACAAGAGATCGAAAAAGCATCGAAATTTCCTGATTGGATTTGTGATAGTAAGAAGATGTCATTAACCAACAATGCGATCTTTACCCATCCCATGCCGATTGATAGGGGCCATGAAGTTTCAGATGACGTCGCTTCTGGTCCTCGATCCTGCATTTATGATGTTGCTGAAAATCGTTTGCATGCCCAGAAGGCCATCATGGCGTTGACCATGGGTGGCTTTTGATTTCCTTCTTTTTCTCTTTAAAATTTCTATAACTCATTAACACAAAACAAAAAGAATTCTTCGGATAAGCTAAATCTTTTATTCAAAGTATTCCACGAAAGTGGTGAGTAAGGAATATGTTAATTTCACTAACTTGCCCTAAATGTAATAGTTCAAGATTAGCTGGTCCCCATAGAGTTCATGCAGATAGAGGTCATTCCAAGGTTGACCTTCTAGGTTTATCCACTGCGACATTAGAATCGTATAGTTGTGTTGATTGCGGATATACTGAATTTTATGTGGATCAAATGGGTAGACAGAATATGATAAACTCTGGTCGTTTCCTATCTCGACATAGAGTAGAACCAGAAGCGAAAGTAGTTCGAGAGGATTATTGCTCTACCTGTGGAGCATTGGTAACAGGGACTACACTCTTCTGTGATAATTGTGGAAGCAAATTAGAATAATTTCGGATAATTCTAGTTCGGAAAAAGGACTAATCCAACCCGAAAAATGCTTTAGCACTCTTAATACCCCTTTCAATGATCGCCACGTCTTCAGGGTATAGTTGACTGAGATTACTTTTAATTGCCCTTTCTGCTCGAGTTAAAAATGTAAAATTCTTTGTACGGGTTGCTTCCACTAAAAGTCGAGTATTCTCAAAAATCACATTGTCCACAACTCCCGAAGGTTTTCCTGTACTTAATTGCGTGAAGGTTTGCCGAGCTTTGTCCACACCACTCGATATCAAATCACAGAGGATCGCGCAGGCATAATTCGTTGCCGCATATTCAAAAAAGTTCAATTCTAGATTTTTATTTCCTGCTTCGATATAATCTCGTCGTGATTCCTGAAAATGTATCCGCGTAAGGTCATCTGTTGATTTCCGTGGAGCAGTGGAGGCCGCGGGGGTTTTTTCAAGGATACTGGACCCAAAACTTCTACTTCTCAATTCATTCTGAATTTCGTCAGTGATGGCTTCATTTCCCAAAATTTGGGAGGGAGGACCTTCAGATTGTGGTAATTTGCCAGAAGATGGCTTATTATCCTGAAATGGAGGTGGTGGTAGTTCAGATGATTTTGGTTGATTGAATGGGGGTGGTGAAAACTCTCTGGGTCTAGGCAATTCTGGGGGGGATGAAAAGGAAGTTTTTTTGGATTCCTGTGGTTGGGGTGGCCTTGAAAGATGGGAACTTTTTTTAGGTGGCTTTGCATACAAATCTCCCAACACCTTTTGGAAGTTTTTATCCACTGTTTTAGATAAATCGGGAGGTGTGGGTAATTCTTGTTTCTTTTTTTTCTTTTTTCTGAAACCCAAAGGCAATTTAATACCCCATCAGTGAATGGTGTTTAATTTTGTGTGCAGAGACTTACTTTTCTTAAGAAGGATCCGTCAATAAATTGGTAGATTCGGGATTTATAATGATTTATATTCGGTTAAAAGCTTTTGAAGATAAATCGGTTATTCCTCTCTTTCGTCCTTCAAATCTCCTCTAATTAAGCTTGATTCTTGTACCTTTTCTTGGTTCTCCTTTTCTCACACCTTTTCCAAGAATCCAGAAATTATACTCCATTTCCAGTATTTAAAGTAGTCATCGAGCCATGAAATATTATTTTTATTGTCTGGTAGAAATCCTAAGTGTCCACCACATTTTTCTGAACAGTCGGAATTTCCAAATCTTACAACAATCTCGAATTCGACATTTTTTGCGAAAATAGTCAAGTTTTGGCATTCAGTGCTCTGTTCATTAATATTAACATATGCCCGATGGAGTATAACTGAGCTATGAGTTGTAAGATAATCGATGTGCCAAAATTTTTTCTTATTCGAATTAAAATGTCGTCTAAGACGATTTTCCAAGGAAGTAGCAGTACTTCCTTTTGCCGATCCAAAATACAAATAGATTCTAGGACTTATATTCCATTGCAAGCGTTTTATCTGTAATGAAATTTGTTCACAGACTTCTAGTGCAAGAATATAGGTCCCTCGTAAATCTAAAAGATGATCTATGCTTTTCAACCTTTATCTCCATCAATCAGGTTGTGACCTGTAAGTTTATAGCAATATACTTTACGATGTTTAATCACTAAAATTTTGATGTTACTTTTATGAGTGGCCTAGATAATGCAACAACTTGGCAATTTCATCACCAAGAACAATTAAAATACCGTACTACTGGTTCTCCGACTTTTCGGGTGAAGTTTTATCATTATCCTTCTTATCGTCAAGAAGTAACACTTATCCAATCACCACCTGATTGCAAACTACAGCATAAGAAACTCAATTCATTCTTTATCTTTAATAGAAAAGTGCATTCACGTGGATCAATATCATTTGACAGAGTAGTTCAAATAAAACCATTGAGCCAACGAATTTCTCTGCAAGATAATTGGGGGGAGATTTCTGAGATATCTTTGGAAGAAAGACAAAAGTACACCGAAAGCTCGCAATATTGGCCAGTCCAGAGTTCATTAATGGATGAGATTGTCAATAATAAATGGTTTTTAACAGAAAATATGCAGAATTGGGTTAAAAAAGCAAGTTTATGTGTATTAAATACAATAAAAGTCCGTGAAAATCAAGAGGAACGGCTCGGAGCACAACGAGCTTTAATCCACGGAATTGGCGATTGTGATGAATTTACAGATTTGTTTATCACTCTTGCCAGATTAAGAGGGATTCCTTCACGCCGATTAACAGGTTTTTATGTAACTGAGCATGGTAAGTCTGTAGAAGCTCATGCTTGGGCTGAAATATATTCTCCCACTCTGTTTTGGATTCCTGTAGATTTAGCTTTGAATAACATTGGATTTCATAAAGAAAATTATGTTATACTGAAAATAGAAGAGTTTAATCCCTCTCTTCCTGACTATCATGTGAGAACTAGGCATACGAGTATCGTGCATCATGAATGGATTCGTTTGCCACCACAGGTCACTTCTATCTAAGATACATTACCTCAAAAACTAATATTCATTTTAACCCGATTTTCTCATACAGACCCATAAAAAGGATACCTATCGATCTTACTCGTGTTTTTAACTTATCAGGTTGCGAGTTGTTGGATTTAGTAGGTTGTAAAGAATTTCTAGCTAATGATTTGGCAAATTATCAGGTAGACAAAATAAATTACTTGAATCATACTACAATACCCGTTCTGAAAGGCTTTTCCAAATCGGACAATAAGGAATAGATATCCCAAGTCGGCAGTGGTGTTGTTCTTCCTGCTTCCCCGACGTGCGCCTGCTGACTAGCAAGTCTTACTGCCTCTCCACAAGCGTTAAACGTCTCTGTGGAACTTGTGACGACAGAATTCATCAAGAGCTGAGAGATGTAGGAATAATTAACAATACTAGCGTGAAAAAGCCTACCAATACTGACATCAAACCTATTGTAATTCTTTACAGTAGTTCCTTTTGTTTTTAAGTGCTTAGAACCATCTTAATGATTAATGACTTCCCAATATATAAATTTAAATAGCATTATGAGCTCGTTAGAAAATTATCTCGGAAATACTGTCATTGGATTGTCAATATTTTTTGGAGAACAAATACTTCAAGCGGGGACTAATTTCCGAGATCAATATAAGAAATTAATTGGTGTAAAAATATGAAAACCCGTGTAAAGCTAACACTTTTGTTAATTGGAGTAATGTTTCTTTCAGTAATGACTACTACTGCTAGAGCAGCACCCCAAAAAACACATGCTCTACCAACTGAGATTAAAATTGGAGGTGTGTTTCCCATTACGGTACGACCCGATGCTGGTCCAGATCGCCGAGATGCATTTCTGATCGCTATCTATGAAATCAACAATCAAACAGGTATGGACCGGATCCTACCTGAAGGAGTCACACTTGTACCTAATGTGCAAGATGACTTAAACACTGCTGCAGGAGGCACTGCCGCTGCAGAAACACTTCTAGCCTGGGGTGCGGATATGGTTATTGGATCTTCTGGAAGTAGTGTAAGTGCCGCAATTGCCAGTACACTAACTCCGAATAAAGTTGTTCAAATCTCCTATGCGTCGTCTTCACCGATATTAAGCAATCGGACGTTATATCCTTACTTCATGCGAGTAGCTGCCTCGGATGCAGATCAAGGTCTAGCTATGGCTGAGCTTGTGAAAGCATTTGGATGGACAAGAGGAGCCGTAATTCATACAAGTGATTCTTATGGTGCAGGCTTAATTAATGTCTTTAAATCAGCTTATGCTGGAGTTATCCTTACAGATCAATCATTCGATGGTGGTGCAACTGATGTTTCTGCACAAGTTCAGGCTCTTAAAGATGAAGATCCTGAGTTTATTCTTGGGAACTTTATTGATGCAGATGCAAAAACTGTTATGAAGAAAGCATACGAGCTTAGTATGTTGGATTATGTCTGGTTAACCACTGATGGGTGGTCAACTCAAGCGACAATTACGGACGTACAAGTCAAAGAAGCTATGAATTATTCAATCGGTACTAATCCCGCGCCAGCAGAGGGTACAGGATTAGCTGACTTCAATGTTACCTGGTTCGATCCTGTATGGAACTTTCTAGAAAAACCTAAGAATAGTCAAGATACTGGGACTCCCTTCAATTCATATGCGCCCTTTGCTTATGATGCTGTATATGTTGCAGCCAAAGGATTGGCAGCTGCTGGAACTACTGAGGGTGATGCCTTATTAACTGCCCTTTATGCAGTCACACATGAAGGTGCAACAGGAACTATCAAGTTTAACGATCTTGGAGAAGTTACCGGTCGGTATGATTATGTCCAACTCAGAGATGCTACCTACGTTAAATTTGGTGAATATGCTATACCTTCAGGAGCAACCTCCGCAACATCTATCCTAAATGATGCATCTGCATTCTACTTGAAAGATGAGTCAGAATGGTCTATTGCCAACAATGTAGTGACAAATATAAAAAAGGGTATTCATGGAGAAGATTCAGATACGTCAAGTACTACCGGAGAAGATTCAGATACATCGAGTACTACCGGAGAAGATTCAGATACATCGAGTACTACCGGAGAAGATTCAGATACATCGAGTACTACCGGAGAAGATTCAGATACATCAACTTCTCCTTCCCCAAGTATTAGCCCTTTTCCAGGAATACTAAGTATCTTGTTGTCGGCCCTCGTCATTATTACCAGTCGCAAATGGCGTAAGTGAGCTGAAAATTCATCAGTAGAATTGAGGAAAAACCTGTTCCTCTTTTTTTTTCTTTTCCGTGGTATTTTTACTCATATTTGCCCATAAAATAATAGATAGTTGTCAACCCCAGTCTAGATGAGTTATCATTCTAGCCCCTCTCCCCTTCTTCTTTCTTTCATTTTTATGAAACTTGTTGGGTAACCTTGAGTTCACTCAATAAGTTGCTTTTTTCTTACAGGGCAAGAATTGATATTTGATAAAAATTCATTCTCTTTTTTAGTTCTTAGTCCTTCTTCACAATAAACACAGGATTTAGTTAAGTTGTAACAGGGGTAATTATGATTTTTTTTGAGAGTGAATTTTGCTTCAAGAATGATCCAATTTTTTGCTTCGAATAACAGGTTTTTATGAATAGATTATTCGAATAGATTGACATAATCTATATATCAATTTTCCTCGAAGATCTTTCAGAGAATTCAGAAGGCAGAATAAATGGAGATTAGTATAGGAACAATTCCCGATAATGAGTTAAAGGAAAAATATGAATCTGAGAAAACCTTGGAATTCGGAAAATATTTTACTGATCGTATGTTTAAGACTGACTTTAGTAATGGAAAGTGGGAGAATCCGAGAATTACTAAATACGGTCCTCTTGCTTTAGAACCTTCTGCCATAGCTCTTCAGTATGGCCAAACAATTTTTGAAGGTCAAAAGGCCTATCAGACAAAAAATGGAAAATTAAATCTCTTTAGGCCTGCCCTTAATATTAAACGCTTCAATAATTCAGCTAAACGAATGGCCATGCCAGAAATTGCTCCAGATATATATTTAGATGCCCTTAAAACACTTCTGGATTTAGAAAGAGATTGGGCACCAAAAAATGTTGGCTCTGCTCTTTATATCCGCCCCACCATGATAGGAACACAAGGAAGATTAGGAGTGGTTCCCTCCAGTGAATACTTATTTTATATTATCCTTTCACCAGTCGGCCCGTACTTTCCTGAAGGTTTTAAACCAATAAAAATCTGGGTAAGTGAACAATATATCCGTGCAGCACCAGGTGGAACAGGATTTGCTAAAACTGGAGGAAATTATGCAGCGAGTTTACTTATTGGACAAGAAGCTTTAGAAAAAGGTTACAGTCAAGTCTTGTGGCTAGATGCTATTCATAAGAAATATGTTGAAGAAGTTGGAGCAATGAATATCTTTTTCGTTTATAATGAAACATTGTACACCGCTCCATTAGATAGTGGAACGATTCTACCTGGTTTGACTCGTGAAAGTGTTATTCAGATGGCAAAAGATTTTGGATATTCCATCAAAGAAAAGGCTCTCTCAATGGATCAAATTGTAGAGGGTGTAAAAAATGGATCTTTACAAGAATGCTTTGGGGCGGGAACAGCTGCAAGTATTGCGCCAGTAGGTTGTCTGCGTTATCAAGGTAAGGAGCATATTATTAATGATTTTCAAATTGGGGAAATTACACGGGAAATCTATGATCAATTAATTGGCATTCAATATGGTACCATTGAAGATCCGTATGAGTGGATTGTTTCTGTTTGAAGTATCCATTTCACTCTGTGAGGTAGATTTTCAGTAATTTAATAATCTACATATATTGGATATGGATCGGTTAGGGGTCAGAGCTATAATATTGATTCATTTTAAGAATTGTCAAAGGGAGATATTGTTTTAATCTCTTGCTTTAACTCTGATATAAATTTATCTAAAACCTATGAGGGTCATAGATTAATGAGAGAATACGAAATATCTTTAGGAATGCATAAGAAAGCTCACGATCCAGAATTAGACCCATTTTTGATATTTGGGAAGGAGAAAATAGTTCTTTTCATTCTCCTAATTATACTTCCAATAATATTTACAAGCTTAACCTTAGTATTAATAGTATTTTCTGATCAAGATCTCATCTTGTCTCTCGTCGTAATTATTAGCTGTATATTCTTACTTATTGGAGTGGCAGCGACACAGAGAATATATCGAAGGATGAGAAAATTCCGTGTAACGGGCTCGGTGATTCAAGATCTGGTAAGATTACTTGAGCTATTCGGTTTGCGTGTCCAATCTGCACTATTTCCTATATTCTTCCTACTATTGATTTTCTCACTTTTTAGTAGTAACGCAGATGAAGGAAATGAGCTACCCATTACTGGGATTTTACAAATATTAGGTTTAGTTATGGTATTTATAGGAGTATTACTAATATTAAATTCATATTTAAATCACATTGATGAATATAATCAAAGAGTTATGGCATTAGATGATCGTACTCCTGATGAAAAAATTAGACAAGAATTAAAAAATTGGGGGAAAAAATTAGGATTTAAAGATGTCAAAATTCGACTGGCTGCTCTTCCTCCAAACTATTTCGGGAAGTTAGCGATAGGAACAACTGTAGAAAATTCTGTATATCTCGCTTATTCGAAAATTGCTCATTTTCAAGCAGAAGGGGATAGTAGCCTAATTTATTGCGTTCGAGAATTATGTTGGCTTTCATTGGAAAGTCGTTTTACCTATTATCTCTATTATATTATTCATAACACCTTATACACATTATATCTTGCATTATTCGGACTTGTCGTCTTTTCCACAACATCAGAAAACTCTATCATCCACAAGTCCTTGTTAATACTTTGTATACTTGCTGTAATTATTTTGATGATAGCAGATTCGTTTATTAAAGCTTATATTAGTTCATATGCCCTTCTTCTTGAGCTAGAATCAGATGTTAAAGTAGTTGAAGTATTAAGTTCAGAAGAACGACCATCTGAGGAGATAAAACGTACTTTACGGTTGATTGAGAAAATAGATCCTCTTTCAACTGGTTATCCAGGATTTAAATATCGTAGAAATGCTTTGATGCAAGATACTGAGAGAAAAACATACTGGGATGAACTCTAGCTACTCCAGGATCTTCGACTGAGGTATGACTTAAAAATTTTAGGAACTTTTCTGATCTAAAGGAATATTCAACTCCTCAGTACCTTTCAGGGTAAAACGACCATCTCTAATGATATCTACGTGATCGCCATTTTGTAAAACCGCGGTAATGTAGTCAATTGAATCAAAACCAAGTACAATGTCTTGGTGCTTATTTGTGTATGCTTCGTTCACATCAGTTTTTCGCAGGATCGATTTTTCATTATCAACCGCACAGAATTTTTTCTGAGTAAATTGATTAAATTTGACAGAATCTTCCGCTCTAGAAAAACAGGTATCCCCTAGAGCAAAATGGGGCCCTGTTTTCTCATAGATTAAGATGGGCAATAAATTCATTATACCAAATTTTTTAGACATCATATAGGCGATAGTATTGGTACCAATCGCAAACTCTCCAAGAGGTAAAGTCTTATGGGGAAAGAATAAATTTTCTTCGATATATTTTCGATTATCTTCCAAAGAGTCAAAGTTCGAACAGGAGAAATCAGTTACATAACCGTCCTCGAACTTCAATTCTAAATTGTCATACCGTAATCCGTTTTGATAAGTTTCTTCAACATGTAGGATTCCATTTGTACCAGAAAGACTGGGGGAAGTGAATACTTCACCAGCAGGTATATTAACGGAAGCGCCTGAATTGATAAAATTCGTATTCTTACTAGGATCCAATAAATTAGGTATTTTCACCCTGAAATCAGTTTTATTATTGTCCTTGCCTTTAATATGAACATAATCTGCTTGATCAAGAACATCTATCATAATCTGTTGAATCTTTTCAAAGTTTTCAGAATCCAACATATTCAAATTGACGGTTTCTTCGAAAATTGCTTCATAATCGTTCCCAATTTCGGGTACTGGGAAAGCTACGATACAAAAGGAGGTTTCAGATTGGGGAATGTATTCATCTAATTGTTGATAGATTTTCATGTTAAATGCTTGATACAATTTTTGTTGATCCTCATTAAGTTTCAAAATTTCTTCTTTACGTTCTGGACTAAAGAGTTTCTCACCAAAGTTTTCTATGTAAAGAATGCCAGAATATTGTTTTAAAACTTTAAGATTGTCTTTCATCCCAGATTCCAAGCTAGATAATGCGATATCATTAAATTCTTCAGAAATATAGAGAGCAATATCAAATTTATGATCATTATCATATTGTTTGTTGGGTTTGGTTGAATAAGCAGACAGAAAAACTGTTTCTAATCCCTCTTTCCTAAATTCAGTGATTATTTCTTTGTATAAACGTTCTAATCCAATTTTATAATAGAGACCTATTGTTGATTTGTTCTTAAGATGCTCGAGTTTGTTATCTCGTTCAAACCCTCGAAAATAACCATTAACAATGGTTTTGGCTAAAGAATTCAATTTATCAGAGGAATAGGAGGATAAAAATTTAGCACTTCGAAGCTCATTCTCACTAATGTATTTACCAGCACGAAATAGATATCTATAATCACTTAAGTCGGAATTTTCAACAATATTTGCAAAAAAGGCAAACTCTTTATCATACATTTCTTTATATCGATAATATTGTTCAATAGATTTATCTTTGATTTGAACACTCGTGATTAACTGTTTTAAGGAATCATAGTCAACATCTTCCGATTGTACAACAAGTTCATATACTCTAATGAACAATTGATTGTATTCTTCCATTTTAAAGATTTTATGGAAAAATATGTAGTTCAGATAGTTTTTGTAGAGGCAATAGAAATATGAGAGTAGTTGACCATAACGATCACCAAAAATTTCGACACAAAAAGTTGGGTTTGCATAAGAGATTTGATAATTTTCTGGAAAAAGCTCTTTATAAAACCCATTATTCTCTTCATTGAGTTTTTCAAGTGATTTAGAATAAAAGTACTCAGGGGATAGTTGTTTCTCAAGATCACACATAGAAATGACTAATTTTGCTATCGAATGGAGAAATTCAAGCATTGGCCTTTTTGAAACACTGGCTGTATTTTGAATATCTTCAACAATTTGTAGGATTCGACTAATACTATCCTCGTAGCTAGTAATAATCGGATTATTATGTTCACTATATACATCTTTAACGTTGAACATTAGTAATTGACCTCTAATAACATAGAAATACTTTAGAAAGTGATAATGAAGTGTAAAGATGATTTATTAGGACCCATTTAAATAAATGAATTTAATGGCAATTTCTATATCCTTCCCATGAACAGAAAGAGGAACTATTTTTCTAGTTGGTTGAGTAGCACATTACATAACTTATCTGCTTTCTTAATCCATGAGTTTGTACGAGGAGCATGAATAAATTTGACAGAAGAGAAGTATTTGATTTGTGTTATCACTTCATGGTTCAGGGTTCTAAGATGAGGGCTTTTGACTTTATATTCCCCTTTTAGTTGCTTAATAACAAGTTCACTGTCGGAGAATAAGACAATACTGTCCTTCGTGTATCCTTTTGCGACTTCCAAGGCCTTGATAATTGCTTGGTACTCTGCTTGGTTGTTTGTTCGATTTCCAAGGAAAAAATTTTGTTTATGAAGAAGTTTTTCATTTTGTACTAAAAGAAAGGCTGCTGCTGCAGGACCTGGATTCCCTCGAGCTGCTCCATCAGTAAAAATTGAAAAATCTTGCATTTTTAATGTCCATAGTTTAGATGATCTCTTTTTAGAAATTTCCCTTCATTACTTTCACCGACAAAATCTCCGTCCTCACACAGAACATTTCCCCTTAGAATTGTAATCAAGGGCCAACCTGTTACTTGAAAATTCGTGTATGGATTCCAATCTATATTATAATGTAGAATATCTGGTGTGATAGTTTTTCTGACCGAAGGATCAAAAATTACAAGATCAGCATCAGTTCCAGTCTGTAAAGATCCTTTTTGGGGATACAAGCCAAAAAGTTTAGCAGGGTTTGTGGAGAGTAATTGGACAAGTCCAGGATAACTGATTTTATTTGAATTTACTAGAAAATCATGAATGAGTGGAAGGGAAGTTTCGATACCTGGAATACCATTGGTTACTTGATGAAAAGGTAATTTGCCATTCCCTTTTCTTTCTCGAGAGAATTCACAATGATCGGTGATTATAGTATCTATAACACCTGATTGAACCTGATTAATCAGTGCTTGTTGATCTTTTGTGTGCCTGAGAGGAGGTGACATAAGATTTAAGTATCCATCTGGAGTAGTATATGCCTTTTCATTGAGTAGTAAATAATGAGGACAAGTTTCACCAGTAACTCGAAGATTATTTTGCTTTGCCTGAGCTAGAAGGTCACCCCCTTCTTTGGTAGATATATGTGCAATGTGCAAGTGCACCCCTGTTCGTCGTGCAAAGAGCATTACTCGTTGTATGGCTTCTTCTTCAGCAAGATGAGGACGGGAATGAGCATGGTATATCGGATCTTCTTTGTTATCTTGAATCAATTGCTCACGATACGTTTTAACCATAGAATTATTTTCACAATGGCCTATAACAAATCCACGATTTTTTCTGACATTTTTAAAGAACTGTACGAGCTCTGTATCAGTTAAGTCAAGGTTCCTCCAATCATAGGTAGTGAAAAATTTAAAGCTCGTAACACCCCGTTTAATTAATTCAGGTATCTCATCAAGATATTCCAAATCTGTTTTAGAGACATGAAGACTATAATCAATAGCTACCTGACCATCTGCTGATTTCTTTCGATCTAAAAATCCTTTAAGAGGTGACTCTCCCCTTTTTTGATCCGCGAAATCAATAATTGTTGTCACTCCCCCAAAGGCCGCGGCCTGAGTTCCAGAATTGAAAGTATCAGTGGAGATAATTTTTCCAAGGTCTTGGAGTTGGAAATGCACGTGTGTATCTACAATGCCTGGAAAAACTAATTTATTAGCGGCATCAATCACTTTCTCAGCTGAAACACTTTTGTTACCCTGATAAATAGTAGAAATCTTTCCTTCTGTAATTCCAAGGTTGGCATGGTACATTCCATGACTGTCTACTAGTGTTCCGTTCTTAATCAAGAGATCAAACATCTTTACTTCAACGCTTACACCACATCCCTAATATCCCTATTAGATTTTTCTATTACTATTGCCAAAAATTTCATTCTAACTCTCTTCATAATATTGATTACTAGCCTCTATCTTTTTCAATGTAAACTCAGAGGTAAAAATTGGAATAGGATACCCTCACAAAGATCTAGCTAACCGTGAGTAGAAGTTGATCGATAGATGAAGAGCATATTGGTACGCACAAGATTGATGGTTCCCCTTTCAGACGCTTTAGGAAGAGAAACTCGAATTGAGGATGGATACGTATTAACAGAGGGGAATCTAATTAAAGAAGTCGGAAAATTTGTACCAAATTCAATAGATAAGATCATTAGTAACTCCAGTACGGATTTAACTGTAATAGGTGCTACTGATGAAAGAATTACAAGTAGTAATGATGTTCCCCAGATAAATGGAGTAGCCCTACCTGGATTTGTGAAAGCACATGGGCATGATCATGAATCTCCCCTTATCGGTATAGCAAAAGATGTTCCATTAACTACATGGCTCGATGAAGCAGTGAATCATTTCACAGGATTTCTTCATGAAGAAGAAGAGGCATTAACTAAAAAGTTTGGACAGTCCCCTTATTACCTCACCTACTTAAAGGCGCGTATAGATGATCTCCAACATGGGATCACAACTGCAGTGGTTCATCATTGTAATTTCAATAAGTATTATGTACCAGAACTGGTGGAGGCGAACCGAGATGCAAAAACTAAGATTACCATTGCAGTGGGATCACAAGATAGACATTATGATTCACGAATCCTTGATAAACCTGCAGAAGTGGCAGTTGAAAGAATGGATACGCTCTTCGAGAAATTTAAAAATGAACCCAATGTCCGAATAATTCCTGGTCCTGATCAATTCTTCTCAAACGGTCCAGAACTGCTCAAACAATTAAAGACCTGGGCTAATAGACATCAAACGATGATTCACATTCATTCTAGTGAGGAATTTGCAACAACTCAATGGTTTACAAAGGAATATGGATTAACACCTATAGAATATGCACAATCTATTGACTTCTTAGATGAAAATACATTTGTGGGACACCAGGTTCATAATTCCGAAAACGATTTGCAGATACTCGCAGAAACAAATACTGCAGTAATTCATAACCCCTTAGCAAACACAATACTAGGTTCAGGAATGCCGCCATTAATAGAGTTTAAAAGTCGAAACATTCCTTTTGCTATATCCACTGATGGATCAGGGAGTGCAGATAACCAAAATATTATCAATGCCGCCCGTTTAGCAGCGCAATATCAGAAAGCATTTCATAAAAATGCAAAGTTGATGACTGCTCAAGATGTTTTAGAACGGATAACTATTATTCCCTCTCAAATTTTGAATTATAATACTGGTTCTTTGGCTCCTGGAAAAAGTGCCGATATTACTATAGTGGATCTTTCTGTTCCCAACCTCACTCCTACTAGGACTGATAACGTTGTTGAAAACTTAATTTGGGCTGCAAATGGAAATGAGATTAGCTATGTCATTTCAAACGGTGAAAAAGTAGTAAATAATTATAAATTCGTGTCTATTGACTTGAACACTTTGCTATCTCAGATCCAAGAACTATCTGAACTTTTTTATATTTATAAAAAGCAAAAAACGGCTAGAAAAGCAACAGGTATAAGGGAAAGCGAATAATTATCCTTAACAGACTTTTCAACGGAGATACAATTTTCCATGGGAATGAGTGGTTTAGTGACTGGAACTTCTATGAACAAATCACAAGGTTATTATCGCAAGGGGTCAATCACAGCGTGCTGGATCTTAGACATTGACCCTATTTACCAGCGAGGTAAAGTAAGCGAGTGGACTGGGGAAGGATGATGAATAAAATCGAGCATGGATTTCTCGTGTGGCATTAATTCAGTACCCTTTCCTTTTTCTCACACCCAATGTTTCTGGAGTAGATATCAACTTCCCAGATTCTAATTTTGAAGATATAAAGTTGGAAGAAAAGCTTAAAAAGAATGAATCCAAGATATAATTTGAACTGACGCCAATTTTGGGATGAATGATAGTGTATATAAAAAGTCGTGATGGTTATGAGAAAGTTGGGTCACCTTACACATTTATTCAATACGATAAGGATATTTTGAATGTAAAAACCGAATCTGAGTTAATTACATTATTAGATTCGAAAGATGAACATTATATGTATGTTATTCCACGTATTTTTATTGAATCTGTGATTATACCCAAGTGGGAATATAAGAAAGAAGTTGAACGCACCCATATCTATCCTATCGTCTCGTGGTATGTAAGTGAAGAAAGGAACTTCTATATTACTGCAATTGTAGATGATGACTACGAGAATATGCTTTATGATTGTCTTGGAGAGAATTATCGAGAAGGACTTGCCATTACATGGAAATATAAACCGTCCTTGCTCCATGAATTAGTATGGATGTCCCATTCAGGGGCGTATCGCAAATGGGAATGGGAATCAAAACCTCAAATTCCAATAGCGCTTTTAAATAGTCAATGTTGGATTATGTTCTATAATGCTCACGATCGTGATTTGGCCAATTATCCGTATTTCGAGGAAATCAAAAGCGGAATTACCCAAGGTTTGGAGGAAAAAGCAATTTTTGACTCTATAGGAGAACAGAGAAAAAAATACTTTGAAAAACTCATTGCAGAATGGTAAAAGAAGAGAAAAGTTAACTAGGAGTCATATTCTTCCCCATACCATTCTAATGTTCCATTACCTATTAAAGGTAAGTCATAAGGTATTTTCTGTTCGAAAATTGTTGAAACGACTATTCGGGCTACTGGAAGGCTCAAATTAATAAACTTAAAAAGAAGCTTTCTAAAGAAAAAGAAAATTCGGTAATCACATAAATGCTGGACGAGTGATCTAATCATACTTAACCCCAAAGAGTTTTATGTGAAATTATTGAAGTATCCAGGTACTACTCTTCTCCTTGAAGAACACCAAGCATTAGACATGATTTTAACCTTACTTAGACAATTATTTGGCTTTTCTATTGACAAATTACCCAAAGAATAGCAATTAGCATTAATAACAGCTATCATCAAAGACTGCAAAGAGTATTTATAAATGAAAGATTCATCTTAAGTTCTATTATTCTTTCAATTAGATGAAGGAAGAGATTATAATATAGTTTTTCTAGAAGATTAATAAGTAAGTGAAAAAAGATGTCATCTACAGAAGATAATCAGGATGAACAACAACCAGAAGTAACTATGGAAGAATTGTTGGATGCAATAGCAAATTTTCTCAAGAAAACCAAAATAGATCAAATGTATGAGAGAATGAGTAAAGAAAGTTCAAGCCTAGAATTTAAAAAATTCGCTATTCAAGCTTTTATTGTAATAATAATTATTCTTGGAACATTATATCTAGTTGCTATTCAAATTCTTCAAGGAGATCAATTTTTATTAATTATGTCTCTTGTGTTGGGATATATTCTAGCAAAAGCAGATTTTAAAAGTGTTTGATCATGAAAATATTCAAAAAGTTAAGTAGGGAATAAGATTGTCAATTGAAATAGGTAATATATCAATTCAAACTAGTGATGTATGGTTATTCATTATTTTAGGATTCGTAGGTGTTATTATTTATTCAACAAAAACGTTTTTTGATGTTTTAGTAAAAAAGGTTACTTGTCTCATTTTTGGTCATTATTATAATAGCCTTAAATTTGGGGCATCAATTATTCTGAAATGTGAAAGATGTGGAGATTTAAAGAAAAGATTGGATGATTAAGGAGTAAATACAAGGCATTAGAAGGGAATACTCAATAAAACAGATTTTTTAATTACACCAATATCTTTGTTATTAATTGTCATTACCATTTTTATTAGAAGAAGGAAAATTTAGTCAGTTTACAAAACATTTTCAAACAAACGAAACATTCTCTCAGAATTTCAATCTTAGATTCCAAATTAAGCGTTAGATATTTTACTTCAGATTTCTAGAAAGTTTTTTAAAATTATTTCTTCACAGAAATGAATAACTTGTTTTGAAGGGGTTAAAAATGATACATAGGAAGATTTCCAATCAGATAATATTAGGAAGTCTATTATTTTTGGTTTCAATGAGTCAGATTATAGATATTTCAGCAGGGACCAATATTGAATTTTCAGATGAAAAAAAAGAAAGGGGTATCTAATTCTAGAAGATCCAATTCTTATTTTTTGCTAGAATGGATTAATAGATAGAAATGAAGGCAGAAGATAATGTTGAATTTCCAGAGGGGCCACCATTTTGTTCAATAAGAAAAGATGAAGAAAAATATTCTGTTTTTTTCTTTTCAAGGGAGATTCCTGAATTATAATTAAGTTCTTAAGCCTGATAATTATCTATAACTTTGAACTCACGTAAAATGGAATGGTTAGAATAGATACCAAAATTAACATTTCTTGAATTAGCTAAGAAGATCTTGCTAGAAGAGAGGAAACCATTGTCAAGGGAACGAACTTTGATACGTGAAATGTGAGAAGGAAAAAAAACAATAGTACTAAATCGGACGTGAATGAACTATGACTGGACTAGATCAGTGGTTAAAAAATCCCATGCTGGCTCGGTGGAACATTATTTATTTTAACTATTTTGGATGGATTTTTCACGAGGAGGAATTTCAGTTTGCAGAAAGAAAAATACACTGAATTTTTTGAGGGAGAACTATTTGAGGCAAACCTTCTCCATCAAAAAGTTATACATGAGGATAAACCAATTCAGAAGTGGATGTACATAACTCTAGGAATCTATATTCTAGCTGCTATGCATTTATCATCGATTCTATCGATATATTCTATTTGGTATGCAGAATTTGGATTGGGGGTGAGATTCTTTATATTATTCGACACTTTTCTTGATGAGAATATTAATTACCTTTGGAATTTGTAAAAGTCAAAAACTCAAGGATTGGGTAACAATGCGAGCGAAAGTCTATCAAGCATATATTGAGAACGCAAAAAAGGATTGAATTTTCCTCCTATTGACTCTATTAATCAATTTACATACATGCCTATTCCTTTGTGGTGTAATAACGATGATTGCCCAAAAGCTCACACATCTCATCATTTGCATCGGACGTGTAAAGGTGTAAATATTCAGAGAGAACGAACGTATGCGAGTGTTGGTTTAGGGGAATATGTTAGAGACCCAGATACTATTGTTCATTATGATCCAGAATTTGATACTTTTACATACGGAAATTCAATAAAAAAATCTCGTATTAGTGCATTAAAAAATCTTGAAAAAGGAGATTTCATAGCTTTTTTTGCTTCTTTCCAAAAAAATATAAGTCCCTATGACAGTCAATTTTATTTTATAGGATTTTTTGAATTTAAACAAGTTTATGATCCTAATATATTGGAAGATTTTTCAGAAATTGCTAATAATGACCACATTCGATGTGATAATTATACCAATGAATATAGAATTTGGAAAGGAAGCAAGAAATCAATGTTATTCAAGCATGGAGTACCATTTGACAGAACTCTAGCGATAAACATTATTAGAGATATTAAATTTGATACAGTAAATAAAAATGGTGAACCAAGGAGTGATTTCACAGTTATTAACTCTAAAACACGAGCAGTAAGACAAATTTCTTTTCCTCAGACGAAATATTTTTGGGAAGCAGTAAAAAAACATAATCCAGACTGTTGGATAAACGATTGATTAACACGTAAACCAGAGCATTAAAACAAGCTGTTGTAATACTTCTTCTAGGGTCTTTAATCTTTAGAAAGATTTTTAATCAATACATCCACCGCCAACCTGAACTCATCTCCACTTTCAGATTTTCATCAAATCTCCATCACAATGAGAACATTTAACAAGAGTAAAGACACTCCAAGCATTCACTCCTTGCATAAACGCATAAACGAAGATCAATTGAGAATTATTCAAAATTCAATTAGTATTTTTTCCAAATATAAATGAATTTCTTCTATTAGAAAGTTTTTGAACATTAGGAACAATATATTGGATTTAAATGGTAGGATCAATGACATTTATGAGAAAAAACCAATTTTTACACTCAATGAGAAAACTATTTCTTTGGAAAGTAATGATGATTTGATAAATAATTTTATTAAAAAAGTTAATATGAGTCTTAAGATTTATTCTGAGATAAAATTAATAAAAGAAAGAGGTTAGAGGGGAATTCAGAACAGAAGGGGAAATTTTAGGGATATTATCGATTTAATAGGGAATTAGACGTAAGTTATTAATTATGAAACAATTAAGGAGATAAGATCAGAATGCCATTCAATTTGGAAAAACAGTTATATTACGCATTATATCTAATAGATCAAAAGAAGGATTCCTATAAGGTTTGGTGGGTCACCTTAACCAGTATTTTTAGTGCAATTAGTATAGGAGGTATATTGGCATATTTTAATGGAAAAATAGATGAGTCTAGTATAGATTCCTTTATGAATTTTCTATTATCACTTATTCTAGTATTATCTGTATTGGTATTTGAGCTTTTTTTCCGATCAATCGAACTTCAAGAAAAAAGAACCAGAATAATTCAAATATATTGGAAAACAGAGCAAGGTAATGCCTCAATAAACTTGGATTCAACTTTAGACCTTATTTCTTTTCGAAAAGCATCAAAATTATTTTCTCAATGGAGAACATTTGTTACTTTGTTGTCAATTTTCTATTTCGTATTTTATACGATCTTTTTTGTGCCAGTGGTATATGATTTAACTAAGATTATTTTTCCTAGAAACACAGAACCCCTCCCTATTCCGGTAATTTTAGCCATTTTTACACTCAGTTTACTTGGTATGATGTATTGGACTCATAGAAGGGTAATAAAAATAATTAATAATTGGCCTGAAGACCCTCCGTGGATAGAAAAGAAGAATAAGGTAGAGAACACACATAACGATGGAGAGAAAAACTAAAGATTAAAAAATGGAAAATATAAAAACAAAGTTAACTAGGTTAAATTAGTAAATTAAACCTCAGAAAATGACTAAAAACGTCAATATTATTAAGAATAGTAGTCATTTAATTACTCTGAGGTTGGCATCTGCTGAAAATGAAAGTAAAGATTATACAAAATATAACATTTAAAAACAAAGTAAAATAGGATAAATTGACAAGTTAAACCTCAGAGAATAACTAAAAAGCTAATAAAAATGAAAAAAAATGTTTATTTAAATAGTACGACATTTTTGTTTAATGGAAATGAGAATAAAGATTTTTGTTAATTTAGTTTTAGTAAAATTCCCAAGCGTAGCTACATCATAGCTATTGTTCTAATTTTATTCTTAACGTCGCAGTATTTTTTTCTTGAATCTGATTCTTTAGGACTCGGTCAGATATCACGATTTTCTTATAGGAATAAACTAGCTAATTATAGAAAGAATTAAAAATATTAAAGGTGTGACGAGACAGAAAGAAGTGGAGAGTTTGCCTAGTAAGTCATACAATGATATTCTACTTGATTGTCAAGAAGCATTTAAAGGGAGATTTGACCAGTTAATTGACAGTAGCATGCTCTTTGATAGAGTCTCCGAACATCGTTATATTGATGTTGATAGTAAATGGTTTGATCCAAAGGTCAAACCCGAAACGGTTACTAGTCAATTTATTGAAATGTTGTTTAATAATTTAGGCATCCCAAGCGAAGAATTAGCGCGTGAGGCACTTCTACAGCGAAAAAGACTAAGCTATGAAGCGCGGGATGTTATAAAGTGGCCTGACTATCTCATTAAAAGTGGGGATGAAGCAGGTAAGGGATTGCTGATTGAGGTTGAACCGATTGGGAGATCTCTAACCGATGATCCTGAGCACGGATTAGGACAGGTTGCTCGTTGGTTTCGGGAATTTGAGGGGTTGTATGAGGATTTTCATGGTATAGCTACGAATTTTGTAGATTGGATCCTTTATACGAAGAAAAGTGAAGGGTATGGGATGATAGAGCAAAAACTGAATCCAGAAGTGGCGTTAGAACTTATATATAGGACATATCATGGTAAGATTCCGAATTATGTGGTTGAGCAATTTGAGCAGCAAAAACAGACAATTGCCCTCTTCTACGACGATTATATTGAGCTCTTTGACTCCATTATAACAGACCCGGAACGCTATTTCACTAACATTCATTCTAAATGGACTCTTGAAGAAAAAAGCAAGAATTTGGTGTCGTATTATAGAACGATTTTCTTCAGATTATTATTTGTCAAAGTGCTCAAAGAATGGAGACTCCTTCCGTTGGATCCAGTAGATACAATTTTGATGCATGAAGAAACTTTTCATCATTATCTATTCCAAAAATTATTCTTTGAAGTTTTTAACAAGGAACCAGAACAACGGATAGATGTGTTAGACGAGTTTGAACCACTTCCATATTTAAACGGCGGTCTCTTCCGTAAAACTCAACTAGAACGCGATTTTTCACTCGAATTAGCCTCTGAAGTTTATAAGAGTATTTGGCAAATGCTATCCAAGTATTCCTTTTCTTAATGAGGAGGCCTACTTATTTCGATAAAAGACATTCATTCAGGGAAAACAACCAAATTATCATTATCCAATCGCAAAGAATATCAAAAATGTTTAGATGAAACATGGGAAATAATAGAGGAATTTATGAGTCAAAGTTTTAATTCAGGATTTATAATTCATCTTTTTAGAGAGTTTGAAGGATTACAGAGGCTATTTCTGCAATTTATGGGAAATTTTATTAGTAATAGTCAAGAAGCAGTGTATAGAATTAAAGAAAAAGAAATAATCTTCACCGATTCCATCTAAAAACCTTAAAAAGAATATGATATTGTTAGATTTGCTAAAGCATTTTCTTATAAAACAATTTATACATGTATAGATTCAATTATTCCGTCTATAGGCTATTGATTGTGGAGATTCATCGATGTGAAAATATTCGATTTCTTTATGAACTGATGAATGGTGGAGACATAACTGAATAAAAATAAAATGATTTCGATAGTCTTTGTTTTCGGGCTCATGAGCTTACTAACATTAGATTACGAATTAAACCTACATAAGGCATCATCTTACGCTTTTATAATGAATGATTCACCAAAACAGTATTCTATAATACTAAACAGTAAAATCTATCTAAACTCATACCACCAAAAGAAAGGGAAGAAGGGGATATTATCGTCCTCATCGTTGTGATGAGGAACATCTAAAAAAACAGTGGGGAATGAACAGAAAGATAATCAAATATTCAGTGTAAGTAACAATCTGGTGCTCATTTGTCATAGTATTATGTTACAGTTTATTAGTAGTTGTCTCAGATCGCCAATCGATTCAGGCAGAGTAGAGAGCTGGTTACCTCCTAAATCAAGGGTTCTTAACTCTTTTAGATCGCCAATCGATTCAGGCAGAGTAGAGAACTGGTTGTACCCTAAAACAAGGGTTCTTAGTTGTTGTAGATCGCCAATCGATTCAGGCAGAGTAGAGAGCTGGTTACCCTTTAAATCAAGAGTTTTTAGTCTTTGCAGATTGCCAATCGATTCAGGCAGAGCAGAGAGTTGGTTACCAACCGATTCATTGTCATAGAACCGGTCGTTTCTTAAATCAAGGTGTTCTAGTCGTTTCAGATTACCAATCGATTCAGGCAGAGCAGAGAGGCGGTTACCATCTAAATCAAGGCGTTCTAGTCGTTTCAGATTACCAATCGATTCAGGCAGAGCAGAGAGGTAGTTACTTCTTAAATCAAGGCGTTCTAGTCGTTTCAGATTACCAATCCATTCAAGATTATCACGCCATTCACGATTATCAATCTTATAGGGAATATCATTCAGGGACATTTCAATTATATGCTTATTTTCAATTTTAATCCAGTATGATAAAGTCTTCCATGATGAAATGAACCCCCAAGCATGGGTTGCTTCTTTGAATCCTTCATATGCCTGCTCAAAACACTTCACTAAAAGGTGTTTTATTTTATCATCCGTTTTCAATAAATCATCTGCTAGCCGTTGATGAAAGAAGTCCACAGTTTCTTCATCCATTTCGAGGTCATAGACTGGACGGGGAGGTATTAGTCGAAATCCTTCCTCAGTAGGACATTCCCATGACTTAAACAAAATCAAGAGTTCTTCAGTAATATTCCCTATTTCGCTTAAAGCAAACACACGCTTTAGTAAATTCTGAAATCCGTCGGTTGAATGCACTAGTACATGAACAACTTCACTAACAGCCACAGCTTTTTCTCCAGTAAGGAGGAAAAGTGCAGCAAGTAGCCAATAAATAAATTTTTGGCATACATTACTATCTGTTGTTTCAGCAAAATATTCTTTAATTTTTTTAACGGTATCTCCCAGAATTACAGCCACTTCCCATGGCGATGTAATTGAGTCCCACTCATGCGGTTTAATTTTAGCGGTAATTTCTCCTCCCTTGACTTTTGTAACCCATTCACTCCATTTTTGAAAAAACGGTTTCCAATCCCTCCATTCCTGATTTGCGTCAATTCGTGAACTGGTTATTCCAGTCCAATCTCTTCTGATTTTCTTGAGCTTTGTAGTATCATCATATATCGTGGTTGTATAACCACCAAGGAGAAACAAATTCATGCTTTTTCTATTTTCAAGCAAGGATTTCACTTGTAGGTGCACTTCTGTTGAGTTATGATGGAGATCATCGAAAATATATAAAACAGGTCTGTTTCTTTTAGTGGTTCTTTCCTCTGATAACCGCACAAGATCTGCCCAATCATGGTGTGTCAATTCTTGTGGGCTACTACAAATGAAAATATCCCCTTGTCGATGATTTTTCTTCCACCAAGCCGCTAAAAACAACATTTTTCGACTTTTTCCTGTTCCTGAAGGCGCAAAAATGGCAGTTCGTTGTTCGTCCATCAACTGTTCATATAAAGGAGTAACAGATCGTTCGAGGGGGGGAACCATCAAGAGAATATCACTCAAACAACTTGTGGTCAACCCCCTGGTACCGCTCAAAAAATAGGTTATTCGGTTGTTTATCCAGCGTTTGTGGGTTTTCCAATCTTTTTGTTCCCAATGTTCACACCAGATAGAATACCATGAATCAGGCTCTTCTGTTTCAGAGATAGGTCGCACTAAATCATTAATTTCAAACGCCATAGGTATTTTTTCAATCTGTTGTTGATTTAAATAGTCTTCTGTAAATATCCACGCTAAAGGTCGGATTAAAGTCTTTAATTGGAGGGGAATTTCAAGATAATTGGGATTTTTTGCTAGGTAAATGACTCCTTCTCTATCACAATCCCAGCTGATCGATTTTTGATCATATTTTTTTTTAACTCTCATGCTGAGAGTTCTACGGAGTTCCTCTGCCGTGACTATTCCATCTTCATTTTCATCGGCTTCACCTGAAGTCAACGCGTCAACAAGGACATCAGTAAACACAGAGGTTTTTTTAGACGGGTCATGCTCAGAAATCTGATAAGAGTCAGATGAACAGATAGTAAATCGGCCTCTGCCTGTGAGGTCATTTGTTGTTGGAACTGGAACATGACTATTCCTTATCGACATTTCTCCTTTCGTTAAATTGCTAAAACAACTGTCTATAAGTAAAACTTGCTTATAGACCTTGCAAGACTCATCCAATAAATCATTTATTACTAGAAAACGAAGTTTGTCATGTTGGGATTCCGGAGTCGCTTTTGTAGATAAAAAGTATGTACCTGAACCCCGAACTCCATGGCAAGAGAAATAGAATACAATTAGATGAGGATTTTTTAATTTTCCATCACGAAATCCTTGAAAGACATTAATCAACGATTTAGTAAGTTGCGTCCCATTTTCAAATTTAATTGGGAATACTTGTTGGTACCCACCAATATCGGAATTAGACAGAGTATCACTGAGCTTGAGGTAATCTTTCTCGTATTCCGCGGTGTAAACGATGATGGCGCATTTCTGTTCGGCTTCAAATTCTTTTATAGTTTCATTAATCAGGATCAAACTCCATAGTAAAAGATTGGGGTTGTTTAAGTTCTTTCTTATCAGCCAATGCTTTTAGAAGCGCATCGACTATTTTATCACGTTCTTCTCTTTTCACCCGTCCTTCAAAGAACCAACCTCTAGGTGTTCCGATTCTTATTCTTTGACCCGAAATGGAGTTAATAAGGGTATCACTAATTCTTCTGAGAACATATTTGACTCCTTTGGTCAACGATATTACCTTAATTTTTCCAAAGGCCCCTTTAGCCTTTGGAATTGATTCTTTGATAACTTCCGTCTCACCTAACTGTTTGATGTTACTTTCCAATTCCGAGCTTAAAAAACTTAGTTTCGGTATATTCGATTCATGTTTACTGGCCAATTCGAGTGTAAATTCGATTTTTTCCTCATTAGACGACATCTTCCAATCTCCTACTTCCAACAACTTCCAGAACTGTAAACTACAGAGAAAATTTTTTTAATATATAAATTATTCCAGTGATTCTTTACTGAACATCAGTGTTATCCAAACCTCCAGTCTTTTCCAGTTTTTGAACGCTGGGGGTTAAAACCAGTTTGTGGGGGTTTTAACGAGTCTTTCAGCGTATTTTTCACCGTCTCTCTAGATGAAGGGGCCATTGCCTATGTTGACCATAAGATTATGGAAAAAGAGGCCTCAGGCAAAGCTAATGCCCCCGATATGGTTCATCACGCCGCGACAGATGTTGCAACCTCCAATCTTCTAAGGGTTTTTCAATCCATTAATATCCTCCCTAATGTTATACAAAATTCCTGAATCGATAATTTCGTGGCACTTCTTAATCGCCATTTGCTTTTTAATTTGTTGATAGACTCTTGGATGTGTTTTTGAAATCCAGGATAGATCCTGATGTTCATTTTCTATTATCTGCTTTTCCCAATCTGAAGCTTCTAGTGGAAGAAAGAGATTAGAGATTAATTTTTCATACCGAGTATGATCTACATCCAATAATAGATTCATAAAATAAAGTTTTTGTGCCAACGGGAGTTTATCAACCCATTCAAGAAGTAATCCATCATCTAATTTTATCAATAAGGCTGTTAAAAAATCATAGTTCTGCCATTCTTCAAGCATAGGAAGAAATTGGTTTGTGTTGAATTCGGAATATATTTTCTGAAGAGACATTTTGGATAAGAACTTTCTCTAAAGCTGTTGATGTGTAGAGCATACACTCGAGATCACGTTTATCAGAATAGAGTAAGTTTGGGCTTCTTATCCTACGCCCAAGCATTAAGTCATAGTCCCTATCTACAATCGTAAGATAACGCTTGTTTGTTTGACTAAACGATCTATTTCGGTCTAAGATCAGTACTGCATCAATCACAGGCCTCTTGAATTTGCCATATTATGTGGCCATCACAAAAGGGACTTTGGATGAATATTTTCCACTGAAAGGATAGGTGATTTCTTATATTGGTAAAATCCCTCAAACTCTCGTTTTTGTGATTTATCAATGATTTTAATGATGTGTCTTTCCAGTGATAACGTTGCACCAATCATATTCAGATCTAAATAACTTTGATCGTGACAAAATTTTTTTTTATGCACAAATATGAAAGTTCATATGAACATGTGAACTTTGTTCATATGGTAAGATAAAACATAATTCGTACTAGACATGGTTATTCTGTATTTCAAGCCAGTAGATTTGATTATTATACATAAAATGAGGAAATTATTTGTGAATTACGCGATAATGGGGTTCAGAAATTACTTTCTTATAATTTATAGCATACTGTGTTGCTAGTCTCTTGTATAAGGCATAAATTTGTTTTAAAATTAAGATTCTTCACTGAAAGTAACTGCTCCAGTAATTAATCCACCATTTTCCTTGTTAAAATTAGTATGACCATAGACCTGGATAGATATTCATTAGATCAGTATACCTAATGCCTTCAAAATTTGACTAGATGATTTTATTATTATTTTCCAACAGTTCTGTATATATTTATTCCTGAATCTCCAAAAATTTGTCAGATTCTTATACAAAGTTAAGGTTATATTTTCTAACTTAGTAATTTTGCCCAATTTCTAACAAATTTCCTTAAGATATCCAATAATAGTTAATGCTTTCCAGACTACAAGAATGAAGAAAGAATTTCCATTATTACTCATTTAATTAAATATACGTCAAATAATTCCGCATAAAGTATATATTTTCCCTCAAGACCAATCTACATTCGTATCCAAAATCCCTAAAATCTCTTGGATTTGGAAAGATTAAAAACAAACTGTGATAAAAATGGCAGATTTAAAATTTATAGGAAGAATATTAGGTGTCATTGGCGGTATCCTCATGGTTGTCCTTGGCATTATAAAGATCCTTAATAATGTGTTGGATCAGGCAGTTTATGAGCTTGATCAATTTGGAATTGATCTAGGTATGAACTTCGTTGGTGATGCCGTAGGTGGATCAAATGACTGGTTAGTTGCTGCTGCTCTCATGATTATTTTGGGTATTGTAGCTATTTACGGATACCAACAGCTAGCTGGTAGAGGTAAAGGCGACCTCTTCGTTTGGGGAATTATTTATATCGTGGTGGGAATTCTAGGCGCTGGCCTTGGTGGACTCCTAGTCTTAATTGGTGGAATTGTTCTCCTTCTTGACAATTTTATTTAATTTCACCATTTCTTTCTTTTTTTTCCTAGGTTACTTCTTTTCCCGAAATACTCTGATTGAATAAGTTTTTCAGAGAAGTAAGTCCTCATTGAAATGCTGACCCTCGAAGCTAGTCACTTTAAGGAAAACTATTCTTGTTTTAAGTGATTATTAGCGAAGTAAAAACTATAAAAAACGATGATAGATATGGATATTACAAACTTATTGAAAACTGGAATGTTATTTGGAGTATTACTGGGATTATTCTATATAATTTCACTAGTCTTTAATGTTTCGCCAATGGTATTCCTAATATTTTCGGCTTTATTCGTCTTCTTATCTTACTGGTTTTCAGACTCACTGGTTCTTAAGATGACCAGAGCTACCGTTGTTGATGAACACCAAGCACCCGCGTTATACTCACGCGTTGCACGATTAGCTCAAAGTGCTGGTATCCCCCAACCTCGTATTGCTATTGTTAAAAATCCGACTCCTAACGCATTTGCAACAGGTCGTTCGCCTGGAAAAGCTGTTATTGCAGTCCATACAGGCCTTTTAGAGATGATGTCGTCAGATGAATTGGATGGTGTTCTAGCTCATGAGCTAAGCCACGTTAAACATTGGGATACGCTTATTCAATCTATTGCTGCGATGTTTGCTACTGCAATCATGTTTGTTTCTCGAATGGCTATTTGGTTTAGTTTTTCTGATAGGGAGAATAATGTAAATCCTTTAGCATTAATAGTTACATGGATTGTTGCACCTATGGCTGCTCTGATGATACAAATGGCGATATCACGAAGTCGCGAATTGGCTGCTGATCATGAAGCAGAAAAAATTACTGGTGCCGCTGAAAAGAAAGCATCAGAAACTCTTGGCAATGCCACTGAAGCCCTTGAAAAAGTACAGCATTTACGTTTCTGAGTACCAGTATATCTTTGTTGATGTTGGCTTTTAAAACAGGGTGAAGGATCCTTGTAATATCCTTTTAATGTTTTTTAATAGAAGTATGCATGGTGCTATACAGTTGTTCAATGTATCCATGCTACTGGAACTTTATGATAATTTATGCTGTAGGAAATGTGGTTCATATTTACCATAAAGAGTGGGATCATAAATGAAGTACACACTTCACAATAGCTATAAATGTGTCATGCTATTTGTGTCACTTCAGGCAAAATCAAACTGGTTAAAGAAGTAAGTGTTACCTGAAAATAGGTGCACATATACCATACCTTTGCACTAAACAGGAGGTTGAGCTCTTTGACTTGCCAGGCATCCATGTTCAGGTGGAAGGCCACTTTCTCTATGATTTGCTCGGTTAGAATGGCAACCTGGGAGTTTTCTGGCAAAAGTGAAGAGCACCAATAATAATGGCTATTTCAGTGCCATTATATCCCCCCTCTCAAAACTGCTTCACCAGAGCACCCTTTTCACAGCCATATTAAGAACAGCATATTCTAATACTAGTAATGATTTATAGTATTTGAGTAATATGGTGCTTTTTGTTTATTTCAAACTCCTTTTAGCATTGGAAAATAACTCAACCTGGTGATCTCATGGGTGCTCTGACCATGTTGTCTGTTTTGACTGCTTTCCCTTCCACGTGAACATTGGGTATGAAATAAGCTGAAAATACATAAACTGATGAGTCACATGGCTGGCTTTGTTGGAAATATTCTGTTGGCTGGCAATCAATAAATGTGCTTCCAAGAGACATGAACTCAAAGATCTCTTAGAAAACACAACAGTGAGCCCATGTGGGCCAGAAACTTAATTTACAACTGAGGCTTAAGCTATTGTCAAACTCGTCCAAACAATGCAGAACAGTGGTATAAACATAAATCATCATTGACTACATTCTTATTACATGTATATTGTAACTGCCTGTGCTTTAATGCACACA
>NJBF01000076.1 GCA_003144275.1 Candidatus Heimdallarchaeota archaeon B3_Heim | reverse complement strand
ATGCAGTGGAACTACACCCGGATGGATGTAAGATGAATTTATCTCCGGATCAACCAACCATACAACATCACCATCAGATTACTGATCCTGTTCCAGCGCCACGTGATATCAACTTGCCAAAGTTGTCGGGCATCCCTGTTGTGGAATCTATCCCTTCACAAGGTTCTCATTCACCTCCGAACCTGACACTTGCGGATACTCCTCCGCCAGTGTTGAAAGTTCACTCGGCGTCCAAAGCCGAATCACTGTCGGGTCTTGAAGAACCAACAGTCCTTCGTCGTTCTTCCCGACAACGTAAGCCTCCAAAACGATTATCGCCGCTCATACCAATAATCAACTCAAATCGTCCACCCTCTAAGAAACAACCTTCGACTAGACGTCCTAAACGACGCCTTCCAACACCTCCGTCATCATCAACTTCTTCGGACGAGGAAATAACTTGTAAATACCTTCGGCTACGTGCTGGGGACCCTTTACATATATCAGCTACTGACGCTATGAATGCGGCTAGTGCCTTGAATGTAACTTTTCCAGAAGACAGAGACATAGTCGCAGTGTTACAAGATCCTTCAACTAAAGAAATTACTATTCATTCGCGCGTTTTAAACCCTACATTATAAAATATTATTCCGTTTATAAAAATACTATTTCTATACGTAAAGTGTGAATTTTTCTCTAAACTTTCTTCTTTCTCTCCAAATCTTATAAACATATATATATTGATATTTTTTTATATGTACATGTTACCCTTTTATTTATTATTACTAGTTATATAATTCTATTTTATATTTTATTTTTACGTGAGGTCACGTTTTAAAAAACTTGGGGCATATATTGCGCCGCAATTCAATTAGAATTACCCGTCGATGCTAATCATCGACACTAGAGGTCGCCCTAACTCCTGTTTAGTAGTTTCTCCTTTGATACCTGGCTTATCCTGTGTGCCGGGAGGAGGGAAGAGAAGATCAATAATCTAGAAACGACACATAAGAAAAGTCGGACATTTATTCCTCCAAAACTCTTTGGTGATTATAAAATACCATTAGTGCTACTAGGTGCCTGAGGTTTATCAAATTATCCTCCCAGTGCAGTGAAGGTTTCAATGAATCCATCTCATCAAATCCAGGTGGATTTGATCGACTATAAACTTCGTTTCATCAACTAATCTTGAAACATCTGGATTCACATTATCACGTGACTATTATTTATCCGACATACAGACTTCAAATACGACCTATTGACCATATTCAGATATAACCCTCATTATAATAAACCTATTCTTTATCCTCATTACCTATTCTTTATTCTCATAATAAACCTATTCTTTATCCTCATTACCTATTCTTTATTCTCATTTTAGGCTTATACTATCGTCCTTAACCGGGCAATTTATTCCAATAGGCCTATTCCTTATCCGTGTTTTAGACCTATATTATTGTGCCCAACCAGACGATAATAATATTTCAACCATGGATTAGCAGCCTCTGGGCCAATTTTAATATGTTTTCAAATTTAGAGTCAGGAACTTTCAAACTGTTTTTGGATGATTTTTTTTTGAAACTTTGAGACATTTTTCAGTTTTGAGATATCAGTGAAAACTACTAAGACACCTTCAAAATCATCTTTCTTGGAATGAATAGGAGTTGCAGTTACTATTATCGGTATTCGTTTGCCATTTTTTCCTAATGCTACTGTCTCATATCTACTACTGAAGCCTTCCTTTCGTTTAGCCGTCTCACTTTTAACCATTTCCAAAGATTCAGGTGAAATAAAATCTGACCAGTGCCTACCGATTAATTCTTCTTCTTCGTATCCTAATAGGCTCGTTACTTGGGGATTAGTGAAGGTGAAGAAACCTTGGGAATCCTCTAATACAACCCCTTCCTCCATTTTATTAATGAGCATTTGATATTTTTCTTTAGCTTCCTGTAATGCAATTTCAGCTCTTCTTCGTTCAGAAGTCTCACGAATTATCCCTCTGAATCCATTTTTTTTTCTTGAAGAGTCAAGTATGAGAGATATAGACACCTCTGAATACCTTGTTGCACCATCTCTGTTAATAAATTTCAGTTCAAACTCTTTTACTGGTTTTCCTGTTACGTATACGTCATTGAATGCCTTTAATACCTGTATAGCGACTGATTCACTACAGTATTGTCTATAATTCATTCCCATGATTTCTTTTTCAGTGTATCCCAAAATCTTGGGCAAATTTTTGTTGAAAAAGGTAAAATTACCAGCTAGATCTACCTCATAATAACTATCTTCTATATTTTCGAGAAGGGTTCGATATTTTTCTTCTGATGCTCGTAATGTTTCTTTCACTCTTTTTTGTTCTGTGATATCTCGTACAATACCTTGAATAACCTTTTCCCCGCTAATATCAAATATTCTTGAGGAGGCTTCTGCAGAAAATACTTCACCACCCTTTTTCAGAAAGTCAATCTCAAAATCTACATACCCCATTTTTGTGATCGTATCAAATGCTCGTTTCGATTCTTCAAGAAATTCGGGAGGATGTAGATCAGAAATTTTTAAATTAAAAATCTCTGCTTTTGTGTATCCAAAAAGCTCTAATCCCTTTTGGTCAATATCAAGGATTTTTCCTTGAAGATCATGAAAGAAAATGGCATAGTTACTAGAATGGAATTGGTTACTATGCTTCTGTTCACTCATTTTTAGAGCCAGCTTATCTTTCTTGTAGTTTGAAATATCCTACTGAAGTTTAAGATAGTATTAAGTATAATATATTATTAATCTAGCTTTTATGAAGATAGAGAAATAAATGAATGTTCCTTAAAAGATGTCAATTGGGGACATTTACATTGTCGTAATCTAAGAAATATGAAACGCTAATAGAAAATAAGCATAAATTGCAGAATACAAACAATTCCATAAGTAATTAATCTCTGTGAGATAATTAGAGATATTAACTGAGTTAGAGGTAGATTTGAGTCTGGTCCAAATTATATAGAGATAATCTGGAATTGTGTGTAAATTCATAAGAAACTCTTAAATAAATAGAAGTAACAATCTTATTCGAATTTCACAAACGATTGTTAATAACAAATGATGATTTTTTCGTCCTCTGCACCAAAAATATAACCCCCGATGGAGATTTCTGCAATGAACAAGCTACATGGTACCAAATTACGAATAAATACGAATTATAGACAAATGTTACATTTTTTGGTGTTTATGTTAATGATTACTTCTACAGTTGTTTCTATACAAGCAACGCCAAATAAATTATCTGAGAGTGTGCTGGATGGCGTTATCAATCATGGAGAGTATTCAAATAAGCAAAGTATTGATGAAGACAATTTTATCCTTCATTGGCAAGCTACAGATGAAAATACAATCTTTATTGCAATGGAAGTACAAACTACTGGGTGGGTAGCAATTGGTATAGATCCATCTGTCAGAATGAAGGATGCTGATATGTATTTTGGGTGGATTAGTTCTAATGGTACGGTTAGTATGATAGATGCTTTTAGTATTGGGGACTACGGTCCCCATCCACCCGATACTGAATTAGGTGGACAAGACAATATTCTCGCTTTTAATGGGAGCGAAAGTGACCAAACAACTATTATTGAATTTGAACGGAATATTGTTACATCAGATACTGATTATGATAATACCATTCCATTAGTGGGAGAAATTACAATAATCTGGGCATATGGGACCACAGACAATTTCTTGGATCAGCATGCAGGTGTGAGTCGAGGAACGATTTTCTGGAATTTAAAAGGCGCTAGTATCTTGAAATATGATTTCAGTCAAGCGTTTATATTAGCCTTGGCCTTTTTCGTAACCTTAACTGGTTTGTTAATCTATGTAGATAGTAAAGGGCGCCCTCCGAAGACTGATTATGATCTAAAAACTGGTGATCTATAATGGCTGAATTACATCCAATAGTCTTACATTTTCATATCGCTAATTTGGCATTGAGCGTATTCACATTCCTTGTAGCAATTATAGTTGCTGCATTTGAGAGAACAGACTTTTTCAATCGCAAAAAGGTGAAAAAAGTTTTTCGGGGAAGAGAACTTATGGATCAACGTACATGCCGAACTTACGCTGATAAATTTGAATTTGTTGCATTTATGTTCCTTATCTACGGAATTGTGACGTTAGCTGTCGCAGGAGTAGCTGGATTTTTAGATGCTTCTGGAAATGTCGGTATTGGATATATTAATTTTGATAATTTAGCTGCAGGGATATCAGAAGCAAGTCTCAGTACAATTTTAGGATATAAGGTCATTTGGGCCATAATCGGTACCTCTTACTTCCTTTTTGCTATAGCATTGCGTATATATTTCGTCAGCTATAGAAAAGAACGATTCTTCAGTCAACACTATTTATTTTGGATCGTGTATATTCTTAGTCAAATTTTAGGGTACCTTCTCTTAACATTAGTGTCAGGAGCGGGAGCACTCCGCGTTTATGGGGGAACTTTGATCACAGATATCCCAATAATGGGGGAAATGCTACCAGGTGGAACAATGGAGGGGGCATTAACACCAATAGTTCTTGTTGGAACATTAGCCATAGTATTTCTAACAGTTTTTGCTGGTTTTTCCAAAAAGCCACCACATATAGAACCACCTGGAGAGGGGTCACATGAAGAACATGAAGTTACTCTCTGGCCTGCAGCTTTAGCTCTTGGCACAGTACTTGTCGCCGCAGCAATCATAAATTTTACCGATGATAATGTATTGGCAGCATTTGGGTTTTTCTGGACATTCTTCATTCTCCTGCTGGCATTTATTTTCAACGAAACATTCACCCAAAAGCTCTTCAAAAGGCCGAAGGAAGGATGGGTGTGGTTGTTCCTAGGTAGTGAAGTGATCTTGTTTTCTATGATTATTGGGACGTCTTTCGGGCTTCGTGTTGCTTCTGGCGCTGAATGGCCAGATCAAAGCCAAATCTTGAATATTCCTTTAACGGCAGTAAATACATTTATCTTAATTATCAGCAGTTTCACGATGGTAAAATCAGTGGATGCAATAAAACAAGGTAACCAAAAAATATCCCGTAATTATCTTTTAGCAACTGCTGGATTAGGAAGCCTTTTCCTTAGTATTCAAGTATCAGAGTATTTAGAGTTATTTGGCCACCACTTTACTCCCACAACCAATTTGTTTGGGTCAACTTTTTATGTGCAAACAGGGCTTCATGGGGCGCACGTGTTCTTTGGAGTCCTTCTAGTTATATTTACTACACTTAGAGCTCATCAAGGTGGGTTTACAAAAGAAAACCATGCGGGATTAGAGTTAGTTGGACTCTATTGGCACTTTGTCGATTTAGTGTGGATCGTTCTGTTTACACTGGTTTATTTAATATAGAAGAGAAGTAGAATGGGTGAAAATTAATATGAAACGTAAATATAAAATCTCATTGGGTAGTTTGATATTCGGGTTATTCATGGTTGAGCATGTTATTTCCACCAGAGCTTCTCCCACAGATTCCACATATACCCCACAAATTGAGTTTCTATTAACATTGGTCATATTGGTTTCGATATTTATTGCATCACTCGTATTTGGAATGCTAATTTATATTGTATTTCGATTCAGGGAAGGAAATAAGACTGTTCGAAAAAAAATCCAAAATGAAATGCGCTTAGAAATAGGATGGGTCATATTTGCGACAGTCATCGTATTATCCTTATTTGTTGCCAGTTTACCTGCGACTACTTCGTATTTCAGTGAACGAGAGGACTATGATGAAGAAATTTTGGTCATTGCGTATCAATATAATTTCACATTTGTTAGAGAAAATGGTTCTCGTAGTGTAGATATCGTTCATATAGAAGTTAACAAAATATACATGTTTAATATCACATCTATTGATGTCATTCACTCTTTCTACGCACATGAACTGAGTATTAAGCTGGATATGGTTCCAGGAAGATATAATATTATTTACTTACAGGTACCTATTCCAGGTACATATGAGGTACACTGTGCTGAATATTGTGGATTTGGGCACTATTCTATGGAAGCAAAAATCGTCGTAAAATAATTAAACATTGATTTGGTGAGAAAAATTACAGAAACAACACATCCCCCTTTCTATAAAAATTGGAGAACCCTGATTGGAACAACAAATCACGCCGAAATTGGAATTCTATACATAGTCTTAGCCATCATAAGTGTATTTATTGGTGGTATCTTAGCATTAATTCTGAGAACAGAATTGGCATTTCCAGGTGCTACAATAGTCGATGCTGAATTATATTCAATTATTTTTACTGCTCATGGAACAATTATGATTTTCATGGTGATTTTTCCCTTAGGAGCAGGTTTTGGGAATTATCTTATACCGAAATTAATTGGAGCTCCTGATATGTACTGGCCGCGATGGAATAATGCGGCATTCTGGTTATTGATACCAGCTGGATTTCTAATCTTTTTTGCCCAATCATCTGTAGGCTGGACATTATACACACCGTTGAGTGCAGAACTTTGGGGTGTGGGTGTAGATATGTGGATTATCGGTGTATTACTCGCAGGAGTATCTTCTTTAGTTTCAGCTATCAATTTTATCATGACCATAGCATCCATGCGTAAACCTGGGCTAACCTGGGGAAAACTTGACTTATTTAGTTGGTCCATTGTGGCTACTTCAATCATTCAATTATGTGCAACTCCTTTAATTACAACTGGATTAGCACTTCTACTATCTGACCGCATTCTTGATACCGCTTTCTTTTCAGCAGTTGGTTTTGGTGTGGGATCGTTCCTATGGCAACACGTATTCTGGAGTTATTCCCATCCCGCTGTATATATTATGATTCTACCAGCCATGGGTTTAACATCACTGATGGTACAGAAGTTCTCACGTAATGAGATATTTGGATACAAATCGATGGTAGTATCATTGATGGTCATTACTTTCCTCGGATTTCTCGTTTGGGGTCATCACCAATATACTCTCTATGGTGCAGCAACTGATGCATTTACTACAACACTTTTTTCCATAATAACCTCGCTTATCGCTGTTCCTTCTGGAATTAAAACGTTCAACTGGTTGCTGACCATGTGGGGAGGCAGGATCAAGTTGGAGGTACCAATTGTATTTCCTTTTGGTTTTATTATTGGTTTTGTAATTGGGGGGCTTACTGGAGTATGGTTGAACATAGTTCCAGTCGATATCATTGTACATGATACAGCTTTTGTTGTTGGTCATTTTCACATGATTATCTTAGGTGGGGCTCTCACTGCTCTTATTGGTGCTTTCTATAACTATTTCCCTGAAATGACTGGCAAAATGTACCATCGTAATCTTGCATGGGTTCATTGTTTCATGTGGATTATTGGGTTCTTGACGACCTTCAATTCTATGATGATCGCAGGGATGCATGGAATGCCTCGAAGGTATTTTGATTACTCAACCTTTAGCAACGTTGATGTCTTAGCTTTTTGGAACTTCCTAGCAACGGTTGGGGCATATATAATGTTTATTTCAGGAGTCATTTTCGTAATTAATATGATTTATAGCATCCGGAAGGGTCCACCAGCAGGTGATGATCCGTTTAATCTGGCTATTGATGAACTTCCCACAGTATAGATAATGAAATTATAAGAGATGGTAAAAATGGCAACACAAATAGAAACTGTAAATTCTCATGAGTATGTCAAACGCCCTTATTTTATTGTATTTCTTACATTGGGATTATTAACGATTTTAGAATTAAATATTGGATTTATCTCTGAAATAGCTGGAGAAGGTGCAAATGTGGAAGGATATATTAATTTAGCACTTATTACTCTGGCTTTATTGAAAGTATATTTGGTAGCTGCTTTCTTTATGGGTATTAAGTACCAAGAAAACCCCAAGGTTGTATATGGAGTAATGTTTGGAATTCCCATGTTCATCGCTTTACCCGTGGTTATGATTCCAGCCTTGGGTACAATTGTCTATTTATGTGGAATTTAAGACGTATAGAATGTAAACGAGGATCTTATCTATGGAACAAAGCACGATTGTTGGAATGGCGATCAGTATTATGATTTTAGCAGGAGTAGGCACAGCATTCGTGCTTTATCCCTTGAGTCAGAATCAAATGCTTCCTAATATTAAACCTGCTCCTGATTTTACATTGATAAATCAGGATAATGAAACAGTTACGTTGCAACAGTTCTCAGGAAAGGTCATAATGCTTGGATTTATTTATACTAGTTGTACCGATGATTTTTGTGATTTGATGACTTATGAATTCACAAAGATTCAGACGGCTTTTGGTTCTTCATTCGGTAGGGACGTTATGCTTATTTGTATTACATTAGATCCTTTGTTTGACACTCCCTCAGTATTAAAAAACTACGCCTTATCTTATGGTGTCAACTTTACAGGGTGGCAATTTCTCACAGCATATGACTTAGCTACCATACGCCATGTGGTTGATGACTATGGGGTCCTGTCATATACAAATGAACTTGAAGAATTAGCTAATGTTACTGATAATAATAATACCATTTCCTATAAAGTGTCACATGAAAATGAAACCGAACCAAGTATTCTAATTCATTCCTGGCTAAGTATGTTGATTGATAAGAATCTTATGATTCGCAAAGTGTATACAAAGGTAAGCTGGATTACCTCTGCAGCGATTGAGGATATACAAAGCTTAATTTGAGGAATACAATAGTTTGCTTATTTCAGAACATCTCCAAAAATGATTTGGAATCATTGTTCCTAACCCTCCTATTCGGGTAAGTCTTTCAGAACGGATGGGATCTATAAATTATCAAAAAAGCATCTACTTAAGAGAATATCCAGTTTGAGAACAGAGTTCCACCATCTCAGTGATGAATATGATCTACGATCTCCAAAAATACAATCAAATTCCCCGTTTTTCATCATTCAAAGGATACAAAGCAATCTTATTCGATTTAGATGGCGTGTTTGTCAATAGTAATGACGCTTGGGTTATCGCACTTCAGAAAATAGTAGATAAAGAGAATCTTAAGAATATCGCTTCTAGTGAGTTCGAAAAACATTTAGACCA
>NJBF01000038.1 GCA_003144275.1 Candidatus Heimdallarchaeota archaeon B3_Heim | reverse complement strand
TAGTCGGAGGTGTCGGGTAGATTTTGTTTATACTGCAAACGATTTCTGTGAATTCCTTCTCACATCGTGGCACCGGGCGATGTTTAGGGAACAAGATGTGGTTTCGAGGAGGTGATACGAAGTACTGAGCAGTTTGGCGACATCGGTCTAAAAAAGGTCATAAACATGAAATCAATGTAAAAAATCAGATATACCAGTATTTTCTAATTGCCTATCCTGTTCTGATTCTTGAGTCTTCTTAGTTTCTTCTAATATAGTTTTTGCTAGCTCAATTCCAAAACCAGGAATATTTGCTAACTTCGACTGATTCAAATCCGCTAATTGTGTGGTGTTTCGAATTCCATGATCAAGTAAAATTCGAGCTCTCTTTCGTCCTATACCCTTTATTGTTGTTAAGCTTACTGCATCGCTTTTAATGCCATATTTTACTCTTTCTGATAAAGACTCGGATTTTTTTGCAATGAAAAGGTATCGAGGATTGTTTTTAGCAAAAATAGAGGCAATTTCACTTATTGCAGCTGTTAACCATGTAGCAGTATCAGTAATTCGGTGAATGTCACCAGATCCAATTTTATATCGAATAATTAACTTTTCTATGGGTAATTCATTGACCCAATCCCATAAAAATAAGGCAGTATAAAAATCACGTAGCCGAAAATCATATTCTATATCATCTTTTGTTGGAGCGGATTTTATTAAGCGTGTGGCAAATTTATCAAATCTTCTTTCAGTAACAGCTTGGTTTGCCTTTCCAAACATTAATGTAACCATGTCTGGAGTACCCACCAATAAATCAAAGAAAGCCAACGGATGAATTTTAGAGGATCCGTTCTCTATTACAGTTTTCAGCCCTTCAACAATATTTGCTGCAGTCTCAGGATCAAGATACAGCTGACTTACACGAACTCCATACTGAGTGGCTCTCAGGGTCTCACCTGCATCTAATGGATCAATCATTTCCCAGACTATTAACATGTCAATTACCTCTCGAATTTTCCCCTCCAAGAGGACAGCTTCATATTGAAATCCATAGAATGTCTTTTCGAAAAAATTCAGCAATTCATCAATGTCAGGAATAACTTTCGAGGCAATGAGTCCCAGAATGCTTCGTCTTAATGCTGGCATTGCCGCTAACTTAGAATAAACTGCTTCAGAGTCCTTTAAAATATATCGATCCATGAGCCATCTAACAGAATGAGGTTGTTTTGCAATTAAAATAGCTTCTCCCTCTGTATCATATTGAGGGCGTCCTGCACGACCACTCATCTGCTTGTATTCTAACGTCATAATAGGATATGAACCCCGTTCTACTGAATATCGATAAACACTAGAAATAATAACACGTTTGGCTGGTATGTTTATTCCAGAAGCCAAAGTAGGAGTAGCACATAATACTTTAATGATTCCTTCTTTAAATGAATCCTCAATAATCATACGTTGGTTGGAATTTAACCCAGCATGATGAAATGCGGCCCCTTTTTTTATACAAGCTACTAACTGTTTGGATAATGGGTCCGATAGGTTAGTAGTTAAGGATACGGCTCGATCTGATAAGGTTTTTTTTTCACGAGGACCGAGTAAAGGTTCTATCTTATCTCCGATCTTATTTGCGGTTGTAACCGCTGATCTACGGGAAGGAGTAAAAATAAGCACTTGTTCTTGTGAATGGAATGAATCGAGAGCAAGATTGAGAAGAGCTTCTTTTTGCCTGTATATTACGTCACGGGTGGTGAAATCTGAATAGGTTACATAATTATCATAAAAGACACCTTCCTTTAATGGAACTGGTCGCCAGTCACTTTGCACTAATTCAGCTTTCAACCATTCAGCTAGTTCTTCACTATTTCCAACGGTTGCACTTAAAGCCACAATCTGTAATTGTGTATTTCTAAGTAATAATCGAGCTAAAAGAATTTCGAGTGTAGGACCACGATGTTGATCGTTTAATAGGTGGCACTCATCAACAATAACAAGACTTACCTCATCCTCAACCCAACTCACTTGATGGCGTAGAAGTGCATCAAATTTCTCATTTGTTGAGATAATGATATCATAACGAGGAAGATAATGGTCCTTTGAATCGTAATCCCCTGACGTTATTGCGACACTTACACCTAAACTTTGAAACCGTTTAAAATTTCGAAACTTTTCACTCGCAAGGGCACGTAAGGGACATAAATAAACAACTTTCCCTTTATTTTCCATGATATGTTGTATTGCGGCGATTTCTGCAAGCAATGTTTTCCCAGCTGCAGTGGGTATAGAAATTACGAGATTTTTTCCCTCTAATAATCCTTGTTTTATAGCAGCTTCTTGGGGGGGATATAACTCGCTTATACCGTCAGATTCAATGATTATTTTTTTGATTCCCGACTTTATCGGTAATGTTTCAATATTCATTGGTACCCCAAATAATCAGATTATTAGATCTTCTGAACCCGACCTGGTTGGGGTTCAAACAATTTCCCTATTCGAATCATTTTAGTTAGAGCTTGTTCTACTTGATTTCGATCTAAACCATCCTCTACAGCTTGCTCAATGATTGCAGTGATTGGTACAGGTTCATTTTCTGATTCCTTTAACATATGATCAATTAATGCATCAATCCGATCCAATCTTCTTCGACTTTGATCGCTTATCCCAGAGGAGTATTTATCGATGTCTAGTTTCCCAGTTTCAGCATCCTTGGCCAATTTCTCTAGTGTTGCATTCATGAGATTCACAGCTCCCGAGGCATCCTCATAAGTGACCTCTTCGCTCAATCGCATTTTAGCACGAGCTTCTGATAACCTTACTAATGCCTCGAGTTGACGTGGAGTAATAGCGATTGGATCTGGTCTGCCTTCTTCGATCTTTCCACTTGAAGCCCTTAGATCAGTATAATATTCCAGTAATCGGGCTTCAGCTTCATCGGTGAGTTTCGGATGCTTAGTCCTACGAGCATGTGCAATATATTTTCGTAAAAGAGTCTGGTCAATTGGAGGATCAATTGGGAGAGTTTGGAGTTTATGAAGTTTCAAGATATGAGATGCTTTATCATGATCCTCTTTCAAATCAGGCTTGTCTTCAAGAACAAAAATCAAATCAAAACGTGATAAGATGGTTGGAGGGAGATTTAAATTTTCTGCAGTAGCTTTATAAGGATTCCAGCGTCCTCTTCGTGGATTAGCTGCTGCTAATATTGAGGTTCGTGCATTCAAGGTGGCTACAATACCTGCTTTAGCTATACTTATCGTGTGTTGTTCCATCGCTTCGTGAATCGCCGTACGGTCTTCAGGACGCATTTTATCGAATTCATCTACCATAGCAATCCCTTGATCCGCAAGTACTAATGCTCCTGCTTCTAGGGTTATTTCTCCCGTATCTTGGTCTCGAATCACAGCTGCAGTATTATGTACTATGATTCCATTGACGATAAAATTGTGTGTTGTAGGAATAGATAAATCATAAACGAATGGATCTTCCTTGGGAATTTCTTTAACTTCTATTATCTCATCCCAGTATAAATCTGAGTCGCAGAGTTGATTCAAGAACTCTATTTTCGTTTGATAATCCTCATTTTTAAGCTGTACTGTGTTTATCAAATCATCTATATAGGTAGAAATTTCCATTGACAGCTGTTTACCAACCAATTTCTTCGTAGAAATAAGAACTCCCACTGGAATTTTCATTTTTCGGTTTTTTCTTTTAAAATATTCATATAAACGAGTTTTTGGAATTTTAAATGCCTTTGATAGTTGATCAAAAGTAAAATTGTTAGATAATATGGAATATATGTTATCTCGTATTGTATCAGGGAGAACGACACGATGATTTAGCCATTTAAATTGTGCATTACGGAGTATTTGTTTTAAATAAGGACGAGAGAAATCTCTGTTCGTTTTTGAGGGTGCCAGTGCTCCTTTATATCCGAAAATTTCTCTACTATGAATATTATAAAAAGTTAAAATTTCCCTAAGAATATTTCGTGTTCCAGGTAGATTATCGTCGTTTCTGTGCCATTTTTTCTTTTTCAAACAAAATTTTTCTAATTTAACTCTTTTCTTAGGATGATTAAAGCCAATATGCTTTTTAAAAGTTAGAAAATCGGAATATGCGTTAAACGTAAGTTCATATCTAGGGAAACGAGATTCAATACTCCTTCCATCTGCTAAAAACGACTTTTTAGGTTTCCTTATCTTTAAATATCCTATTATTCCCAGTTTAAGGAGAGCATGTTGAACAAATCGTATTAACGCTTGACTCGTTGATGAAAGACCTATTTGAGAAGATCCTTGTTCTCGAATTGATATCCATCCATCTGAATCATATAATCCTCGTAGTAAAGAAAAAATAAATTTTTCCGGAAAGAAAAGAAGCTCATTATTCAATTTTATTGAATTGGATTTTGGTGATGGCGACAATCCGAATTTTGATAGAATATAAAAAATAATGGATGAGAATATTCGATATTCAGAAGGTTTTGTCTCAGATTTGGGAGTTCTATTTACACTTAAGCCCAATTGTTCAAAAAAACTTTGAAATATTTTTAATAACACCTCTTCTTGATTAGAGAATCCTATTGTAACTCCCCCATATCCATCAATTCTACGATCAAGAGTGATTCGTCCGTCACCAATAATCAAACCCATAATATAAAACCAATCTTTAGAAAGTTTCAATGGTATATTGATTGTTTGTCCTCTCTTCACTTGGAGAATAATATTATTGGGAAGGAAATTTATCACTGGTTTATTCAAAATCTTACATAGCTCTTCAAATTTCCTTAGAGGAATCCCTCCTTTTCGTTGTTTGCTCTTCCAACGATATAGAGTATCTTCATTAATATTGAGCTGATCAGAAATGTCACGATTCGAAATCCCGAATCTCAGTTTAATTTGATTTAGTATACTTTCAACATTCTCTGAGAGATTATAAATATAGAAATCCTTTGGATAGTCCTTCAAAAGATCATAAACATTAGGCACTTGTAAAGAAATTACCTTTGGAAAATATTTTGGACTGGCTATTTTATCTTTTACATTCAGTGAGTTTGCAGGTTTCCATATTAGACCTCTGAAATTATCGATAGAGAGTAAAGAGGTCGGCCCTGTTAATTTCAATTCCTTTCCTGTCTTAGTCCTAATTTTCCATAATTTTTCTGGACTTTTTATTCTCCAAACTCTAGATGCCGGTTGAGTTTCTAACTTGAGATTCTTAGAATGAAATACATTAAATGAATTAGAAACTTCCTTATAATCAATATCATCTTTATACTGGATTACTCCTCCATTCTTCATCTCGTTTTCGACTAATAAAGAAATTGGAAGAATATTTTGTGAAAGTAGAACTTCACTATCGGCCGAAACACAAAGGCCTGCAGCTGTACTTCCTTTTCCTGTTGTATATAGCGCTCTAGGTGCTAATTTCGAAACAAATTTTAATAATTGACTTTTACCTACTCCTGGATCACCAATAAGTAGTATATTCGATTCTCCACGGATTTTCATTCCGTCAGGTGTTATTTTTTCGCTCCCTCCGAATAGTAATGCCGCTATGCCCTCCTTAACTAGGTCATGTCCATAAATAGAGGGAGCCAGGGAATCCCGTATTTTTTTGATTATATAAGGGGATTTTGACAATTCCGTGATCTGTTTAAAATCCTCTTCAGTAATTTCGATATCTACGTATTCCGCAGTTTCCTTTGCGACATTAACTCCTTGAAAAAACTTATTATAAGTAGCTAATTGGCCTCTTTTCAGCAATCGAGTTGCTCTTGCTTTCAAAATTCCTACGATTTGGACACGATCACCTGGACGAGCTTGATCTACGAGATCATCGAGGACATGAATCATTATGCTTTGGGGTAATTGCCCAGGTGGTAACTCTTCAGGTTTTTCTTGTATAGTGATTTTTTGCCAGTCAATGAACAGGCTATCTTCAAGTAGAAGTACCAAGGAACCTTTTCTCTGACAATGCTCATCTCCGCATTGATAGGGGGGGCTGTAAATTCCTTCTGGAAATCCCTCCACTTGGTGGTGGCCACACGATGCACATTTAAAATGCCCTTCAATTAATAATGGTTTTGTCTCTGTTACACCTATAACAATACCCTCAAAACTCGTAAGCTGGCCTAAATGTTCAGTTTTTAAAGTACGGAGAAGGACCTTGTCAGTGAAATTTTCTATTCGAATATGAGCTTGCCGATATTTATCGAAGTAATCGGGATCAATTTGCATTAAGATATCGTGTAGAACTTTTTCTCCCTCGTTAAAGCACTCTTCAGGATTGAGTACTATCTCTCTCGCTAATCGGGGATCGTGATGTAACAAATCATTGTACGAAATAGGCAGGCTTCTTAGTCCTTTTCGAGGCATATCGCGTATTTTTTCACGATAGCACAGCATGCCTGCTTCATCGGCAAATTCATTGATGAAGGATTCAAATCGTCCTCTAATATCAAAGGGTAAACTCATTGTCTACACTCCTCGTTCCTCTTGATTAATTAACGATTTCCAGTTTACAACCCAAGAATGTATTTTTGTCATAAGTATTACCTCAGATGCAGTTAAATTGAGTCTCCGAGGATTAAAATCGTTACTATCGGTTAATTTAATGATTTTTGATAGTCTTTCGGTTATTAATTGTTTTACACGATCTTTTTGACGTTTTAACTCTATTTCATCATAATGTGAATCGTTAATGTCTGATTTTATAACCTGCTCACTGAACAATGAATAGAAGTATGGATGAAGCTGTTGAACTTCCCCATGGCGCACTTCTTTTCGCACTGCTGCAGTTAGCTCTTGTAAAGACAAAGGAAAATCATTTCTAAAATCTTCAATTAGATTTTCTTTTAATAAAATTTCAGCAATAAAATAAGGAATATCTATTCTACTGTTTTCTGTTGTAGATGGGATATTAATCCCTCCAAATTCAAAACCAGAAAAAGAACTAGTAAATTTCACTGAAATAGAACTATCAGTGAACTCAAACAGTATTCTCTTTAATTCTAACTCCAGTTCCATTTGTTCGGATTGAATTTTCTCAGGTTTATCAGTGATAATATTCTCCACCTAAACTCATCATTATTTTGGTGATTTTCCTCAACAACTTGGGAGGTAAATACTTGGATTGATGGAAATTTCCTCCACGAAAAATGCTTATTCTTCACAGTTCAGGAAGTTGATTCATTTGTGTTGGAAATCCGACCAGTTTTACAAACCCCTTTACAAACGAATTATTTGAGCGTTAAGTTAAAAGACCTTCCTTCCCGTATTACAAATAAATTACTTCCCCATTCTGCGTTTAAACTTACAATCTTCTTATATGTACAATTACTTCTCTTTAAGCGTTGTGAGATTCATTCTAGAAAGTTAAAATAAAGTAGAAGATGATATGAAGGAAGTAACAATCCTTGCATCAATTTTAAGTAGAAAATACCCCCTATTTTTCCTTTATCAGACTAGATGAATTTATGTCTCGTTTTTCAATTGTTTAGCGAGAAAAACTTCTATTCTCTCAATGAGGATTGCAGCAGGAACATCATGAATTGTTAATCGTGCTCGTACTCCTTTTCGTCCTTTGACACCCTTAGTAACTTTACCCAAAATACCTATTGCTTCTAGGGTAGATAAGTAGTTTCTGAATGCTGCTTCCCCATTAGGTGTAGCATTCCATTCTTCGCAAATGATTCGATAATTCTTAAATGAGTGTTCAATCGTTGTTGCTGTAATTCCCTTATGGTGTAGTCTCCGAGCAACACTGAGAGTGGCAAACAATTCGTGTGGGTTTAGTTCTTCTAAAATATCGGCCCGCATTTCGGGATATACATCGTTTTTAGCTCTACGAATAAGTTCAGGTGTAATTTCATCTATCCTCATTTGATCGGCAGCTCTTCCTGCACGATAAAGAGTTTCAATCCCGTGCCGTAAATTTTTTGTTTGATCGGATATTTCCGCGACCATATCGACTATATCTTCTGATAGTGCGTAAGATTTGAATGCAAGTTCTGAGCGATACCCAAGAATTTTACGGGTTTCCTCATAGTTATAAGGTTGAAAGTGAATTACGTCTGAAATCCTTTGGGAAACCATCGATGAAAGAGCCACTTTCCATTCAGTAGGACGGCTGATCATGATCAGTGAAATTCTGTGTTCCATGCCAAATTCTTCTGATAAGTGAACAAAACCACGTATATCTTTTTGATTTAAGACACTAGCTTCGTCAAGAATCAACAAAAGATAAGCTTGTTCGGAGTTCAAGCGTCTTATGAGAATATCCGTCGATTCCTCATCACTAAATCCTCGGCTTGCCACACCAAATTGATCACGTAGGATTGATCTAAGAATAGACGTTTTCGTTCGAGTAGTCCAACAATTCTTGTATTCAGTGTAAAGTTTGAGATGATATTTCTCTGCAGTGGATTGTATCCTATCCACTGTATATCGGCTAGTTACTGTCTTACCAATTCCAGCAGATCCAGTAATCGCCAGATTTATCGAAAAACCTGAATATCCCCCTCTTTCTGAAGCAAAGAGTTCACGAAAATTCTGAGAAATTCTCCGAATATGATCTTCACGGAAATTCAGGTACTCAGGGATATAAGATTGATTGAGAGTTCTTTCTCCTCCTTCTTTAAATACGGATGATGAAAATAAGGCCTCTTGGATAATATCAACTGATTTTTTATCATTCATATAACTAATTTCCTTTGCTTAATCAAAATCGAATCATAATTGGGTTTACTCAAAGCTGTTTTCTATTTTAAGAGTTTTTTATTGTTTTAGAATCCTAAGTAATCAAATTTTTTCAGCACAGGGATTCCATACCCCGACTTCCAGCAATTCTTCCTTTAATACTTGGAGGTATTGAGAATTTGCTTCTTCAATCAAGGAATGACGTTCGATCTTTAGCGGGTCTAGTCTAGTATCATTTAATTTTGAACTCACATCAATTTGATAGGTTTTTTTGCAATAATCAATCCATCCTTGGGGAGATACTTCAGGGAGAGAGATTCCACTAATTCCAGCTAATGTTGCCATCCACACACGAGCAACAGAGTCAGGATTATACCCACCTCCTCCTAGTAACAGTAATCGTCCATTCGCAGAGAAATTATCACTTAATTCTGCAATTCTTTTTCCCAGAAAGTTATATAAATTGGTGGTTAAATTTAAATGGCCTAGTATATCACCAAAATGGCCATCAGCACCACATTGCCAAATAATAAACTCAGGATCATATTTCCTCCAAATACAGGGAACAATTTTTTCGAAGAGATCAATATAGAGTTCATCCCAAGTTCCTGGGAATAGTGGTACGTTAATCGTATACCCTAAACCTTCTCCCTTTCCAATTTCATCGGATAACCCCGTGCCTGGAAATAAAAATTGGGGTGATTCATGAATAGAAATTCCTAGCATATTTCTATTTGAGTAGAAGGCATTTAATACTCCATCTCCATGATGGACATCTGTATCGATATAAAGAACTCGCTCAATCCCGTGTTCCTCTTGAAGGTAATTGATTGCGATAATAGCATCATTATAATAACAGAATCCTGCAGCTCGTTCTTCAAAGGCATGATGTAAACCAGCCATTAATGAGAATGCTTGGTCAACATCATTATTCATGATACGCTTGATTCCCTCTAATGTTCCACCTACAATAAGGCTAGACGATTCATGCATTTCAGGAAACACAGGGCAGTCTCCTGTTCCTAGACCATATCTACCATAATATCCATCACCCGCCTTAGAGAGAGATTTGACCATTTTAATATAGTTTTTTGAATGGTATCGTAGGAGATCGTCTTCTGAAGCTTCAGAAGGGGAAAACTCAACAAAAGATTGACTATCATGAAAATCGAGATTTCTATATAATTGATAAGGAATATCCAACCGTCTCGCATTCATTGGATGCCCCTCACCTAAATTGTATTTAGTGAATTGGTCAGACCAAACTATTCCCGTTTTTTTCATCTTTGCAGGTCCCAATTGTAATAATCATCAATTCATTAATATTTAAATTGTTCAAATCTTCCCCATAAGTATCCTTCTAAATGATTACTCAGTTCATTAAATTATTTACCAATAGTTAGAATCGTTAATTATATAAGAGGACATACTAGATTCTTTATATGATAGACACACAGAATCGCAAAATATAAGGAGATGTGTTTTACTTGATGAAGAAAAATGCGAAGATTAGTGTATTAGGCCTAGATCGGGCTGGAAAAACAACAATGCTCCAGAGATTAAAAACGGGAAGATGGATTCCTGATACTACCCCAACTATTGGAATGAACGCTGAAACGATACAGATAGGCGATGTTACTTTTTCTGCATGGGATTTAGGAGGCCAATTGCAGTTTAGACGGGCTTTATGGGAAATGTACACCAAAAACTCAAAGGGGCTCATATATGTAATCGATTTAAGTGATCCAGCCCGATTTCCAGAGAGTCGAAATTATCTCTGGAGAATGTTGAAAATGACTCACTTGAAAAATATTCCATTGGCAATTTTCGCAAATAAAATAGACTTGGTGGATTGCACAGAGGAGGATTTAGCAAATTTCATGGGTATAAATAAGAAGATGAGTAGAGTACTGTCTATTTTCAAAACTAGTGCTGTAACTGGTGAAGGTATCCATAAAGGAATATACTGGTTAGCTGATGCAATTCAGGAAGGAAAACATTCCCCCATGGAATTATATCAAATAAAATCACTTTTTGGAAGAGAATCCTCCATTCTAGCTACTTGATTAAGCGTCAAATATTTGAGTTTCTATTACCAATTTTGACTCATGAATAGCTCTATGGATGAGTTCTTGATCTTCTTTGTACATATGATTTGTATCATAAAACAGCCATTTCTCAGCTCGTTTCAAGTAGGAAATATCCCTGAGCAGAGTCACTTTCAATAATAATTTTACGCCTTGAAATATATGACTTTTTACTAGTTCGGAAGGAAGTTTTGTCACAAGTTCTTTCATTAAATGAGCTGCCTGAAAAGCATCTTCACTCAGAAATACACATAACACTGCACAAGAATAAAGACTGCTCGCATTTTCATTAAAATTAAGCTCTAAATGTTTTTTACCAGCAGTAAGATAAGCATCTATCGCAGCTCTGAACTGCTTTATAGCTAATTCTTCAATATGTAGTACAACGGGTTTTTTTGCTGGGACACTAGATAAAAATGACCCGAAACCACTCTCCGCTAATTCTCTGAGAATATCTGAGGTGAGATCATCCTCAATATACATTGACGAAATGGTTTCGATAGGAGAGTGGACTTGTTCTTCAAGAAAAGGAGGGCGAGTTAATATTTCCTCAGGTAATGTCGGTGGAGGAGAAAGAATAGGATATTGTAGTGATTCAGCAAATAGTTCATCTTCTAGAGAGGGAGGGGATGGTAAATCAGTGATTGGAATTCTAGCTTGTTTCTTTTTTGGTCGACGAAGGACGGGTGACATAATCTAATTCCTATTTTGAGTAGAGGGGGTGTACCAATTCAGTATGGGTGCACTACTATAAAAAATCTGCTAACCCGAACGTATTAATACATTAATACGGGTAATTTATTCTCCTCCATAGATGTGATTGTGTGGAAGCAGAACTAAAAATCCAAATTGCTGATATTTTCGTAGATGGAGACCCAAAATCTTATATAACTCAGACTATAGGCCCCTCAAAAGAGGAAATTGAACAATTCGATACCTACTTTCAAAGTCCCATCAATAACTTTTATATCACCGATGAAGCACTCCGTATAAGACGAATTCTCTCACAGGGAGAGAATGAAAGAATAGAGCTAACTTATAAAGGCCCAAAAATGGGTACAGAAATGAAAGTGCGAGAAGAGATCACCTCTGGAATAGATAGCCATTTCGAGACCATTAAAATTCTTGAACAATTAGGATTTTCCATTGTAATGGAAGTCTCAAAAAGACGTACGAACTGGTGGAAACAACCAATCACACTTTCTTTAGATGATGTTGAAGGACTTGGAAAATTCATAGAAGTAGAAATCTTAACCTCCAATTCCCATTCGACCTTACATAACGATAAAAAAAGACTGCTTGAATTCACTCGAGGTTTATTCCCAAAATGGAATGGAAAAAACGAAAGAAAATCCTATTTAGAACTCCTACTGAACAAATGAACAAAAAATCAGGAAAGGGCTTGAATGGCAGAACAAATAATATCAAGGGAGTTTAAAAACCGATGGATAAATTTCTACGGAAAAAATGTGACAGAAAGGATTCTTAGAGAATTAGAGCAATCAGATCCTCGTATCATTTCTCCAAACGCACTATATACTACAAGAAGGCAACTGCAAGAAAGTTTAGAAAGTCAAGGATTTAGATTTGCACCCGAAACCCCATTTAACTGTCTTATACTCGAGTTTGAACCGTTTAACATTGTAGCAACTTCTGAATATCTGTCTGGTTTGTTTACAATCCAAGCATTAACATCATTAATACCCCCAAAATGTTTGAATCCTTCTTCTGAGTCAGTAGTAGCGGATTTAGCTGCTTCCCCAGGAATAAAAACCTGTTTACTAGCGGAGGTAATGGAGAACACTGGTACACTTTTCGCGATTGAGAAAGCAAAGAAACGTATTCCAGCCCTCAAGTCCAATATTGCCAGGATGGGCATCTATAACACATTCATTTTGAACTGTGATGCGAGATCATTTCCTGGATTAAACGTTAAAGTCGATCATATAATGTTAGATGCACCATGTACAGGAACAGGACTTAAATTGAAGAAAAATAAGCGTTTAGAACGCAGGATACTTAATGATGTCACTCGACAATCTTTAATTCAACGAGAAATATTAGATGAAGCATGGAAACAACTGAAAATCGATGGAACAATTGTTTATTCAACATGTAGCCTTGAACCTGAAGAAGGGGAAGTTCAAATTAACAATTTTCTTGCTAGACATGAAAAACAAGTCCAAGTCCTTCCCATTAATATTAATATTGGCAATCCAGGAAATTTAACGCGCTGGACTAAGGTTTATGATTCCCAAATCAGTAATACTAGAAGAATATTCCCCGATCAGGGAATGGATGGATTTTTCATTGCTCTGATGAAGAAGGTGCGTGAATAATGCAGATAACAAAACTTACTGATGAGGAAATTGTCGCTGTGTCCACAGTAATCAATGAAATTTTGAAATCGGATGATTTAAGCCAAATCCTCGATACTCATTCTCTTATAAAGATCATAAATAGAAGAGATGAGATCTATTTAATAAAAAATTCAGATAGCCTCTACCTGAGTAGTTCTATAACAAGTGACAGAGGTAAGAACTGCAAAATTTTGACTGGGAAGATAAAGCTGGGATTCTTCATCAGGGGGAAATTTAAGATTGGAATCGAGTCGCTGCGCTTCTTGGCCAATTATTGTCAGAATCCAATTTTCCTCTCTCCTAGACAGGCAGAACGCTTTATTTATAGTAAAGATATAAATTTAAAATTAGATGATACAAAAAAGGGTCTAGAGAAATATTCGGACGGTTCAATGGTACTAGTGTTTAATAAAAAAGGAATTCCTATTGGATACGCCAAAATTTTACACAAACAAGACTATATTCAACTGAAGAACATAATTGATATTGGTATTTATCTTCGCTCCGAGAAAACTGCCTTCTAAAGCAAAAAAGTTTAAATGTTATATTGCTCTATTTACTTTTGTGGGCATCGAAGCAACAGCCTGACTTCGGATTTCATAGAGAATCTGAGGAAATTCCAGCCATTCTTTCATGCCGAACAGAGGCTTTTCCTTCCTGGAAAAATCTTTGTCAATCGAGAGGTTGGGCTCTGTTACAGAAACGACACGCCCTTATTCAGATGGCGATGATAGAGTGAAGTCTGTGGTAACACACGATTATTTAAGCTCTTGAGGACGAATAAGGAATCGATGAGACGAACACCCTCGGTGAATGCAAGCAGAGCATTTGATCTTTCACAAGATCTAGGAGAGTTGCGCTTAGGTTGATGTCAGGAACCTAAATTAGGTGACTTATTTAGGTGAACAGAAGCTGGATTACTCATTGGAGCGATGCTCACTTTCTTCTCACGTTTTACCTAAAGTACTTTAATATAGAAGTAGAAAGACGAATTGCTCGTTAGCTTCAGGGAGCTTTCACCAACTATGCGAATTGTAGTTCTTAATACCGATAAATGCAAACCAAAGCGTTGCGTTAAAGAATGTCGGGGTTCGTGCCCTGTTGTTCGTTCTGGAACTGAAATGTTTGAATTCCCAACAGATATTTCACAACCGATCATCCATGAACAATTCTGTACAGGTTGTGGTATCTGTGCACGCACGTGCCGATTTCATGCGCTTACGATAATCAATACTCCGGAAAAACTTGATAAGGATCTAACACAACGATTTGGCAGAAATGGATTTACACTTTTCCGTCTACCCATAATTAAACCTAATAAAGTGAATGGATTTGTCGGTCAGAATGGTATAGGAAAATCAACGGCATTAAAAATTCTCTCAGGGGATATAATTCCCAATTTTGGGCAACAAGACAAAGACCCTAATTGGGAGACCGTAAAAGAGTTTTACAAGGGCACAGAACTTCAAAATTTCTTCCAACGTATGATGGACAAAGAAATAAAATGCATCAGAAAACCTCAAACCATTGAAAACATTCCCAAACAAGTGAAGGGGTCTGTAAAAGAAGTTTTAACTCAATTTGATGAAAGACAAGTGCTAAATGAGCTTAAGGAGGATTTAGCACTGGAAAAAATTTGGGATCGAGAAATTGCGATTTTATCTGGGGGGGAATTGCAGAAGGTTGCTATTGCAGTGGCAATAACTCGAGAAGCAGATATCTATCTTTTTGATGAACCCTCGTCATTCCTTGACATAAATGAACGATTACGTACGGGAAGAGTCATTCGAAATTTGATTGATGATAATAAGACTGTAATTGTTGTGGAACACGATCTTGCTGTATTAGATTACCTTTCTGATTATATCACTATGTTTTATGGGATCCCCGCATCGTATGGTATTTGCTCACTACCATATTCTGAAAAAGAAGGTATTAACGTTTTCTTGGATGGATTTATTCCTTCAGAAAATATGCGGTTTCGTAATTATTCAATAAAAATCAAAAAATCTTCAGATCGTACCGCCCAACTTGATGCTGCTCCCCTTTTATCCTATGAAGATCTCTCAAAAAAGTTTAACGAAAGTGAATTCTCCCTTGATGTCAGAGGAGGCACAATTCATCAAAATGAGATAATAGGAATTCTCGGACCTAATGGAATTGGGAAGACGACATTTATTAAAATGTTGGCAGGACTAGAAAAACCCTCTACAGGTATTGTGGAAAAACAAAAATTGGTGGGGAGTGTACCAGTAGATAGTAGTGAAGATGTAGAGGATTCTGTTTTACGAGTTGCCTATAAACCCCAATATATTTCTTTAGACTCGGATCTATCAGTAGAAACATATTTGCTTAAGAAGGGGGGTTCAATTGTTGCTACTCCACAGTTTAAAAGTGAAAATATTAGAGCTTTCGGACTTGAAGACCTTCTTGATCAACCAGTTCGTTATTTAAGTGGGGGAGAAAAACAGAAAGTGGCAATAGTGGAAACTTTAGCTCAATCTGCAGATTTGTACCTTTTTGATGAACCTTCAGCATTTCTCTCTATTGAAGATAGGCTAAATGCTGCAAAATTGATTAGAAGGATGATTCAATCTCATCATGCCTCAGCATTCATAGTTGAACATGATATTGTGACCCAAGATTACGTTTCTGATCGAATTATTGTCTTTCTTGGTTCACCCGGTGAGTATGGACGAGCATATGCTCCTTCTGCTGTAAGAAAAGGGATGAATCGATTTTTGGGGAATTTAAAAATTACTTTTAGAAGAGATCCGAAAACAGGTCGTCCCCGAGTTAATAAATTTGATTCAAAACTCGACCGAGAACAGAAGAGCCAGGGCGAGTATTATTATGAGAAGTGATATTGCTTCTAGGAATTTGATTACACTCTATTATGCAAATCAATGTGATCGACGGAAATGTACTGGAATCAAAACCTGGCAACTCTACAAACAAAACAAACTTCCATTTATCGAAAGTTTGCGCTTAGTATCACGAATTGCACAAATCCCAAGATTCTCTATTATTCTCAATCCCCTTTCAAAGACAAAGTTGACCATTTCTGATCAGTCACTATATCACCGATTCGGAATAACTGTACTTGACTGCTCATGGAATCAGGCAGAGGATATTTTTTCACGGACTTTTCCAAACTCACGATCACTGCCACGTTTAATTGCTGCGAATCCCGTTAATTATGGGAAACAGGCCAAATTAAGCAGTGTAGAGGCACTAGCAGCTTCATTATACATACTAGCTTCACCTGAATTAGCAGAAAAGATTCTATCGTATTTTAAATGGGGAAATCAATTCTTATTGCTAAATCAAAATCTTCTTACAGATTACCTATCTTGCACAAACTCTGATGAAGTAGCTCAAGTTGAAAAAGAGTATTTCTAACTCATAAGCTATACAATTCTGCTTAATGAAACAAAATCCGTTTAGAAACAAATATGTTTAACTGATAATAATACCTATTTAGCCTTAAATTCCCTGAATATTGACCATTTCTTGAGTGTTCGCCATATGACTTCAGATAAACCATTAAAAATTACGTTACTTGGTGTTAAACAATCTAAACCAGGAAATAAATTTATTTTTGTTGGTGAAACCGAAGGATGCTCAGATTGTCGTCTCCGTGGAGCATGTTTGAAACTCGAGAAAGGTAGGGTATATGAGGTCCAGAATGTTAAAGAGACTATTCATGTCTGTAATGTGTTTGATGAGGGAGTAAAAACTGTTGAAATTTTTGATCCCTCGTATCAAGTGAGTACCGGGGCTAAACTAGCAATAGAAGGAGCTACGATAACTTTCACTCCAAGAGAATGCGACATTATAGAGTGTCCCAATTATTATTATCATTGCCGTCCCTCTTTTTTACCCGAAGGAGAAAAGTTACGGATTCTTGAAATTACAAAGGATACGATGGAGTGTCCTCATGGTTATCAACTAAAACTTATTACTGCTGATAGAATAGAGAACTCAAACTCGTAAAAATCCCCAGAGGGAAATTCATGCCTATATTAGAGAATGATTGGATTAAAATTAATTATACTGGCCGTTTGAAGGAAAATTCGAAAATTTTTGATACAACTCTTGAGGAAGTCGCACGCAAAGAACAAGTCTTTGATGAAAAAAGAGGTTACAACCCACTTCTGTGTCGAGCAGGGGATGAAAAATTTCTAATCCCTGGATTAGCACGGCAATTAGTAGGAATGGAGCTTGATAAACCTCTTAAAATTGAAATCCCTGTAAAAGATGCTTATGGTGACAGAGACGCAAGTAAAATTGAAATGGTACCTACCAAAAAACTAAGAAAAGCGAATCTTGATCCACGAGTAGGAAATCGTGTTCAACTAGCAGGTAGAAATGGTACTATCATCTGGGCAGGTGGAGGACGGACAAGAATTGATTATAATCATCCGCTTGCAGGTAAAGACTTAGTTTTTGATGTGACAATAATCGAACAGCTGGCTGAAGTCGAAGATATTCAGAAAGAGATTATCTCTCGTCGTCTACCTGGTGTTAATCTTGAGGAGATCACCATCGAGACTTCAGAAGAACCAAAAACTGTCGTAATTTCTCTACCAAATTACTTAATATTCATGGAAGGATTAGCAATAGCAAAATATACATTGGGAACGGATCTTCATGAGTTTCTAGAGTTTGAAGTTGTCAAATTCCAAGATGTTTTCGATTATCAGAAAAAAGAAGAACCAACCGAAGAAGATCCAGCGAAAGAAGAGGATCCACCTTCCGAAGAGTAAAAAAATAAAATGAGATATTCGGCATAGATTTACAGCCGAATTTTACACCTTTTTTAGATTGTTTTGCAGAAAGTTAGGAAAGGAATGATATCATTACTCACTTAGCCTTAACTTTGATCTTCGGAACGTATTTCTTAGTCCATTTAAACTTCCGAGGGTCACGTTTGAAGTCCAATAATGAACGTTGACATTTCCGACTACAAAAACGAACCAGTTGTCCATTCTTTCGAACAAAGGACATGCCTGTTCCTGGCTCTATTTTATTTGCGCAATATGCACAATCAAATAAACGTACCATATAATCTACCTTCTTTTTTTTACGGGCGCTTTAAATTCCGCGCTTCTCTTTCTGTTTCTCTTAAGAGGAGTGTATCGCCTTTTCGTACAGGTCCCTTTACATTGCGTACGATAATACGGCCACGGTCGCGGCCCTCTAAGACTCGTACACGAACTTGAGTGATTTCTCCTGTTACGCCTGTACGGCCAATTATCTGCAGTACTTCAGCTGGAATACTGATATTATCCTCACTCATTCATGCAGGCCTCTTAAATTCCAGCTAGCTCCTTAATTCGGGCTGCAAGATTATCGATTTTGGCTTTTACTTCGCCTTCATTGACAATTGAACAGCTGGCTGTTTTTACACCAAGATTACAAGCATTTCCCAATATCTCTTTAGTTGTTACAAACATGTATGGAATTTTCTTATCTTTGCATAGGAGGGGAATATGTGCTACAATTTCAGGTGGATCTACATCTAATGCTAAGAATACCAGCTTAGCATCTCCACGTTCGACACTTTTTGTCGTTTCATTTGTACCTTTTCGAATATTGGATGGATCAGCACTAACAGTTTCCAATACCGTTAAAGCATCATTTTCAAGCCCTTCAGGCTGTTCATAATTTACATAGAATGGTTTACTCATGTTTATTTCGACCTCCAGGGTCTAGGACGTAAGAAATTCTACAGCATCTGAAAAAAATGGTGTAGAAGTTCTCGGATTTTGGTTTAATTTCAACCCAATCCTTGGTCGGGCAAATGAATCAGCCTAAATTCATAAATAAAAAGTTTTAGCTGAAGTTTTATTCGTAAATCGACTTTACCCCAATTTCTATTTAATTTTCTATTTAATTTGGTCGAGAAAAGTACTCTCTTGGGTCAATTCCAAAAGCTCTTAGCAAATCAGCTGTTTTTCCAGAGATGATAAGAGGAACGGATTTTAATTCTTCAATGCTTTGGGATCCTGTTAAAAAACAGGCAAGGCGAATTTGATATGCGATTTCTTCGATATATTTTAGGGATTTTTCTATTGAATGATCCTGTGCAGCAAATAGGAATGGAATGGCCATCCCTGCTGCATCTACTCCGAGTGCGAGTAGTTTAGCAACTTCCAATCCGTTTCTGACGCCTCCTGATCCTATAATATGTCCATTAAATGATTCCTTTGCAAAAATGGTGCTAATAGCTGTAGGTAATCCCCAATCCCAAAATATTTCCCCTGTTTTTTTATATTTTGGAACTTCTGCTCTGATAGATTCGACACCAGCCCATGAGGTACCCCCTGCTCCTTGAATATCAATTCCTGCAAACCCTGATTTCTCTATACGATCAATATCAAACCGACTAAACCCTGAACCTACCTCTTTCGCAATGATCGGAGTCGGGGATACATCGATCAGTTGTGAAACTCGATCTATCAGTCCATGAAGGTTTGTATCACCTTCAGGTTGAATAGATTCCTGTAATGGATTAAAATGGAATGCTACTGCATCCGCATTTATCATAGAAACAATGTCTTTCAAGTCCGGGGACGTTAAACCATCTACTATTTGTCCTGCACCTATATTTCCAATCTTAAGGGTTGTAGGGGCATTATTTTTTACAATTTCAAACGACTCACGTGCTTGAGCATCTTCCAAGGCAGCCCGTTGACTTCCAACACCCATACCTATCTGTGTTTTTTCTGCTACTTGAGATAGATAATCATTTAACTGCTGGGAAAAGGCATGACCGCCAGTCATTCCCGAAATAATTATTGGAAATCGTAATTTTTTCCCGAAAATCTCTATTGATAAATTTATATCCTCCATATTGAGATCAGTAGTCGCGTGATGCACAAAGGAAATATCTTCCAAGCCTGTGGTGATATTACGGCCTTGAACATCATTTTCAAGACAAATCTGTAAATGGGCAAGTTTTCGTTCAGAAGTAATTGTTGTTTCTTTTTTCTCATCAATTTCGTGAGGTGAGGTCTTAGATTCCATTTGTGGTACACTTCTTGATGGTTATCTTGTCAAATATAATGGTTACTCTGATTGTATGACACTATTCCATCGTGTATATTTATCATTGGGTATATTGAAACAATCCAATATCTTTCCCGAAATAAAATCGAATAAATCCTGTATAGATTTAGGACGGTGATAGAATCCAGGACTCAAAGGTAGAACGATCGCACCATACAAGGAAAGCTGATTTAGATTGTGTAGACATCCAGGACTTAACGGAGTTTCTCGAATACCGATAATTAGTGGTTTTTTCATTTTTAACATATTATCTGCTGCTCGAGAAATTAAGTTTCCAGTATTAGCTGTTGCAATATTGCTAACAGTCTTAACAGTGGCTGGAATCACAACCATACCATCAAGTATCGTAGAACTACTGGAAATTGCTGCACTCATATCATTCTCTTTATACATGTAATCAGGTAACTTTTGAAAATCATCTAATGTGTTAAATGATTCTTTTTCGATCACTTGCTTCGCCCACTTACTAATAATGACGTGAGTTTCGACATCATGAGATGATAGAGCCCTAATTGCTTCAATTCCATAATCTATTCCAGAAGCACCTGTTAAAGCGACAATAATTTTTTTAGATTTCAAGAATACATTCTCCAATACAGAATAAACACTAGAAATTCTTACATTTAATAGAATACTACTACGGAAATAACTTCATTATGAATAAATCATTTTAACATAGATTGACTAATTAATCTTTGTTCTACACATTCTTTATGGTTATGATGCTAATGAAAACAACTGCAATTGCAAATTCCAATATTGCATTAGTAAAGTACTGGGGAAAAAGAAACTCCGATTTAATTTTACCTTATAATTCGAGTGTTTCAATGACATTGAATAATCTTAATACTAAGACAACAGTTGAATTTAATAAAACTTTATCAGAGTACGAGGTAACCATCAATAGAAAGGTAGTAAAAGGTGAAGAGTTGGCTAGAGTAGCGAATCATCTGGAGCTATTACAAAAATCATCCCCCCACAAGATATTTGCTAAGGTTATGAGTGAAAGTAATTTTCCTAAGAAAGCTGGATTAGCTAGTTCGGCCTCTGGTTTTGCAGCTCTCACTTTAACAGGGACAAAAGCCTTAGGTCAAGATTTCACCGTGAAAGATTTAAGCATTCTTGCAAGACGAGGGAGTGGAAGCGCTTCCAGAAGTATTCTAGGAGGCTTTGTGGAGTGGACCAAAGGTTCCATGTCAGATGGCTCAGATAGCTATGCACTCCAAATAGAGAAAGAAGCTCATTGGCCAGAATTATCTATGATTGTAACAATTATCTCAAGTGAAGAGAAAAAAGTCTCCTCCCGTGCAGGAATGAGTCAAACGGTGAAGAATTCTCCATTTTATAGTGCATGGTTAGACACGATTGAATCTGATGTGGAGAAAATGAAACAAGCAATCTCAGAAAAGGATTTTATTCAATTAGGAAAGATCGCTGAATTAAATGCTATTAAAATGCACGCAACCATGCAGACAACAACTCCTCCTATTATTTATTGGGAAGCAGGATCATTGTCTATTATGAAAGAGGTACTGAAACTCCGAGAAGAGGGAATTGAATGCTACTTCACTATGGATGCAGGACCACAGGTGAAAATTCTCTGTCAACAAAAAGATATAGAAACAATAAAATCTAGGGTAACAGAAATAAATTTAGTTAAAGATATAATTATTTGCCATCCAGGTAAAGAGGCAAGATTAACCGAGGATCACTTATTTTGACAGAGTAAATGAGGTTGTTAGATGATTGTAGTTTCGGCTCCTGGAAAATTAATGCTCTCGGGTGAATGGAGTATCCTAGAGAAAAATGTTAGATGTATAGTCCTTGCAGTTCAACAGAGAGTTTTTCTGCAATTCAACCTGATGACCATATTTCAATCCGTCTGAATGATTTCAATTTATCCTCGAAATGTTTCTACTCTGGGGGGACTCTTTCCATTGATAGTGAAGATACAAGAGTTATATTTACTAAGTATGCCATCGAATCTGCGCTACGGTATCTCGAGGCAAGAAACATCCCGATACAACCGTTCCACTTGAAAACCTGGGGTGATATCAGCTCGGTTAAAAATGAGGAAACAGGAAAAGAAATGAAGGTAGGATTCGGGAGTAGCGCGGCGGCAGTAGTAGCAATTATTGGTGCTGTAATTCAATACCATTCGAACTCTTCATTCACACAACAGGATAAAGAAGCAATATTTAAACTGAGTATAATCTCGCATTACTTGGGGCAAGGAAAACTCGGATCTGGGTTTGATGTCGCTGCATCCACTTTCGGAGGAGCACTTATTTACAGAAAGTTTGATCCTGAATGGTTACAACAAAAGATATCAACTGACTCTCAGAGTAATTTAGTTAATGAAGAATGGCCTCTATTACAATGCATCCCAATTAATTTACCAGCCGATCTTGTTATGATGGTAGGATTTACTGGCACGAGTGCTTCTACAAAGAAATTAGTCCAAGAAATGAAACTGTATAAGCAAAAAGATCCTGATAGTTATTATACTATTATCTCTAGAATTGCGGATGTGACTGAAAAATTAATTGAAGCCATCCAATCCAAGAACCAAGTAGCTATCCTGAAATTACTCGACCAAAATAGAATTTTATTAGAAGAATTAAGTTTCGCCTGCTCCTGTCACCTAGAAATTGAAGCCCATCAAATTATGAGTCATACAGCATCAAAATATGGAGCAGTGGCAAAATTTTCAGGCGCAGGGGGTGGAGACTGCAGTGTAGGAGTATGTTTCAATGCAATTAATGCAGCATTAATTGTCAAGGAATGGATAAAAAATGGGATAATGCCCATTGATATCGAATTTTCGAGTGAAGGAATGAAAATAGAAAAAGGGTAGAGAGATGTTAAAGTATCTCTACTATACCGTTTTCACCATCAACGTTTAATTGCATTCCAGTTTCGATTTTAGTGACATCTATTTGATCTACACAGGGAAGCTCCGAAATTATCGTCCCTACTGCAACGATGGCTTCACAATCATTAAGTACTAAAGCTTTGGGCCCTTTTCCTGTCATAGCCATTTGATAAATAACGTAAGATCCTACTGTAGATCCTTTACCAGAAGGAAAAACTAGAATTTTATCATTGATATTGATACCTTCTAATTCATGGTCTTTTTCAACGACAACACCATTTTCTGGATCAACCCCACCATAAAATGAGATGCTATCCTTTGTAACTAAAGCCTCACCAGAAGCTTTGCCTTTGAAAATTTTTCTACCTGTTAATTTCATTATGATAAAGCCTCCTCTAGACATTCATCCATTGACATTAATTTTACCGCGAACTTGTTGCGTCCAGATCCATAATAACACATTTTCGCCGAATCAGACGCTAAACCGTGAAATCGACCTTTGATTGGTGCTACAACACAACATGTATCTGCTGCAACTTTGGCACCAGAATCTTCAATTAGTTTTGTAAATCCCATTCGGTCAGCGATTTGCTTAGTTGGTCGAGCAGTGGTGATCCATACTTCTTTCTTTGGATTAATGGATTTTCCTTCCAATTTCTTGGCGATGTATTCCAATTCCTTTAGTGAAGCATGAGGACAACCCAAACTGATGAAATCTATTTCGGTTTCATCGTCTAAATCTCCAAGAGCCTTCTTCATATCATCCTCAGTAACAGTTTCTACCGTATCAGGGATTTTATCAACTCGATTCGGAGTAATATCTTCCATGTGAAATAATGCAACACCACCATAAGTGGCATATGAGGCACAAAATGATTTTAGCTCTTCAACCGAAGCCTTGGAGATTCCAGCAATATACGTAATCTTTTTACCGAAACGATCTCCAAGTACTTTTCCTAAGGCACCAAATCGAAACGTACTCTTCACATCACACTGTACATCGACTTTGATTTCTGGTTGACGATTCTCATGAAGGTGAAATCCATATTCAGGAGTCTTTCCGACAAGTGCTGCACTCAAGGCGCTTGGTCCACCTTCACGATTGGATTTTGCACCTAATACAGAATTAGCGTAACAAACAGCAGAGCTTTCACTCCATGCGATATTCTGGCCGTATGCAGGAAGATTACCATATAGGTAGGGAGTACATGAGCAGGTAGTAATAACTCCGAGGGCTCCAAATGCCTCTACGACCTTTTTCTGGTTCTCTGCAAACTCCTCACTTATAGCTAACTTACGCCATTCCTCTAAATCCATTCTGGACCTAATAGCTATTGTCTAGCTATTAAGTTTTCCAGCAGGATTTAAAGTGGTGAAAGTTCTAACTTTTCCGTCTTTTGCCATTTCTTCTAACCATGCTAACCCGGGTTCATTCAAATTTGCGTAGCTTACGCCAGCTATTTGAACCGAGGTAATATCAATAAGTTTTTTCGCACCGTAAATTTCACCCAAGGTTACTAAAATGTTCATGGCCGTTTGAGCCGCTTTGCCATGTTTCCCTGCCGCCATCTCTTGTTCTTCAGATGTTAATTCCATTGTTATTCTCCACATACAATTTATTTTTTGTAAATATTCAGCTCAAAGTTAAGTTTATCTCATTTTTTATCTTGTTGGGGAAAAATCCGAAAATACTTCTGAATTCTCCTATAATAATCCAAGGTCACAATCTTCCCCCAATGATACCTAAATTGCCCAATGGACTCAATTCCATCAGGTTGGCCTATCTGGTTAATTAATTTTTGCAGTTTCTCTTGAATGCCTCCAATATAATTTTCTACTACTTTGTCAGTTATTGTATTTTTCCCCTTCTGTCCGATAAATAGGTTGAAATTTTCCTCGGAGGAATGAATCTGGGTTTTTATATTGTCCATTTCTTTCTCAAATATATATTGTGAGTCTGCATCGATTGCTTTTTCATAAATACCTTCGATAAATGCTCTTTTTCTCAAATTCTTAGGAATGAGAGGGTCAATTTCAGGATGTTTGCTGAAACCATCTTTTAAAAGATTGATTCTTTCCATAACTTGATCTGTTTGTTGAGTTTGATATTTTGCAGATACAAGCCATTCATATCTTATGAAATCATCAATTTGATCAACATTGACTAAAGCTGTTTTAATAGCTGGGTTTTTTCTGTATTTTAGAAGTTCTAATAATTGGATTACTGAAACATTGGGTTGTATACTAGTTCTAGTTTGTGAATAACCCTTCAGTTGGATAACAGCTAACAGATTTCCTGATTTATCCTTTATGATTACGTCTGGAGCGAAAGTGTCAGTCATGCTTAAACCAGTATTTGCATATCCTTTACGATCACCCCATTTTAATTCAATTTCACAACCCCTTAATTTAATCTTATCCAATCCCAAGTATTCAGCTAGTGGACTTTGAGAAGGACAAAACTTGTTCATAAAAGCTAATTGAGCCTTAAAACCAATATTTGCACCGAGATGTTCGTTAAAAACATCAAAGGCATATCCCATTGATCCTATACGATGACTCTCTTCAACTGGGATCACCTCATGCAATGTCATTAACTTAGAAGTTTTTACGTCTTTCACCTCTCTGATTGAAATTTGTTCTAATTCCTGTGTTATTTTTGAAAATTCAATATTAGTAAGTTTCTGAGATATAATGGTTCTACCAAGACTCTCATCGGCTGATTTTTTAATATTCATAAGATACAATAATGCTTGTTCTTGATAGTTCTCAGAACCAATTGGTACTAATGTACGAATGCTGTTCCACCATTGAATGTTTTCCTCAGCCCGCTTAAGTGCATCAGTAGGATTTTTATTCCTTCTAGCATCAGCTCGAGTCTGTTTCACCCATATTCTATGGCTGCTATCATTCGCCAGAGATACCGCATTATCCATTAATTCTGCTTTTAGCAATTTAAACCCGTTAATATCGATTTCAACATTTATTCTCCTTCTCACAGTTTTCTCTCCTCCCGCATGTTTACTAGAGTACCATTTATCATGATTCTCAATCTTTCTTTCAGAACGTGATTTCAAAAAGCTCGTAAATTTGTGCCACTCATTTTTACTTTTTCCTTTCATTGGATGCATAATTTTTCCAAACCAAAAGGCTCCTTTTGCGGTCTTACTTCTAGATGACAATTGAAATCCTTCAAGTAGAAAATGGGCTAGATCTTTATCATCAGCAGATTCTGCGTTTATAATTAATTTATTCTTGTTAGAATTATCATAACTGAGGATAAGATTTTTAGGTGGTTTATATGCTGGTGAAAGACCATTTATTCCAAAATTATCCTCAATTATCTTAAGAGTTGTTAATAAGTTTTTCACAATGGGTCTAGAACTTATATAGGCCTCTGTATCTTTCGGTTTTGTTACAATTTGTAGCTTAGGTTTGTGTGTTAGCTCATTATTTCTACCTGAAGTCGAAGGTTTATTCATTGCATTATTTAATTTATTTTCCATTGTATTATTTAGAATAACAGGATTAGATTTGGGAACGAATATTTTCATCTGAGTAATGTTTTTTCTCCCTGTAATTTCATTTTCTTTGCAGTATTCCACTAATTCTGATATTTTGAGAGAAGAATTCTGAATATATCTTTTGGAGTGTGAATCGACATATTTCCAGAATAACAGTTGAATTACTTCTTCTGTCACCTCTCTTGAATATTTTAACCTATTAAACGTATTGAACAAGATTTTCTGGCCGTTAAAACTCATATTTCCAGTCTGAATACCCAATTTAGGGAATTTCATTCTTAAATTCTCTTCCAACTTTAAGTACACATTGAAGTTGCTTTGAGATAATCTTACCTTATCAGTCAGGAAATTTGTAATCATCCGTCCAGCAGAACGAGGGCCGTAGAAAAAACGCTGATCCTTCCCTTCATATGGGTTCCAAACCCTTTGTCTCGCATTCGGAATCCAATATGTTTCCATTTCTTTAGTATTGGGATTCTCAATTGTAACTTCAAAAAACGGTTTGATTCCTTCCTTTTTCCCTCTCTGGATTAACCAATAATCAAGTAATTTGGAAATTTGTTTGGAGGGGTTACTTAATCGTTCATTAAATAGACTAGCATCTAATTGGGAAAACAATTTCCCACTTGGGCTCATTCTATAGGTATTTATTTCCTCATCTTCTTTGTACAAGACAATTGGCTTATTGTACTTCTCCTGTATATTGTTATATATCTCCCACATATCTACTGTTATTCTTCCTCCATTTGTTATGTATTGATTCCACTCTCTTGCTAGGATTGTAAGATCTGAGTGTGTCCCTGTTTGGGTTGCTTGTTGTCCACTTTGAATTACTGATAGTCTAGTATCGTTTTCTTCTTTGTGTGTTGATTTTTGTTTGATATTTTTCTGTTTTGTTTCCTCTCTACTTAGTCCACGAGCCTCCTGTACTATCTGGCTTTGCGACCGCCTCTCATCCTCCTTATTTGCTTCTCTCCTGTTCTTTTCAAACAAAATATCTTTTTTATCTGATTTATCTTGGATCCTAAGCTTTACAACTCTATCTTTCTGCGTTTCATCCTCCCAGACAATTTGTTGATCAGTGAAGCGTTCCTGTGTTGATACGACTGTCTCTAATTCTTCTAAACCTTCTCCACGTCTTTCTACCTCCAAAACGTTTGGTGTTTCCACCTCCTCCTGAATTTGATCTCTATTTTTTTCTGGGGTAAGTGGAATTTCTTCAATTCCTTGTACTTTTTCATTATTCTCTTCTATCTGCTCCCCTAACTGCTCCTTCTGGGATGTAACATGCTCACTTGTTGATTCCTCTCTCTCCTCCTCATAAATTACCTGTTGATCGTTAAACCCTTCCTCTGCCATGGTTACTAAGCTAGCTTCTATCTTTTTGATTTCTTCCTTTTGATTCTCCCGCAGTGCATAATCCTCAATGTTCTGCTCTTTTTGGTCATCAATAGGCTTCTCATTAATCTCTTCCGGAGGGGATGACTCGGAAATTTCCATATTTTCCGCTTCAACGATGGTTTGATCGTTGTATGGGCCTTCAGCAAGTAATTTTTCCTCTATTTCAGTGAATATCTCTCTCTGCTCCTCTGTTTGTTCCTCTCGTTCCTTTTTCTTTTCTTTTTCTGGCATTTCCTCTTCTGTGGACATCTTTTAGCCCCTCTTTGCGATCTTCTTTTAACGGAATATTCAATGAGGATAGGATAAATGCCTTATATATTCATAAAATCGCAGACTTATGAAGCTGTATGTAGCCTTTGGAATCCTATCTTAGTAAGTAGGACTCTCCAAAGTAGCTCAATAACGGCATTATCAAGACAAAAAACTAAGGCTTAAACTGAGCGTTTAAAACCGTTGGAAGTCTTTTTCGTATAAAAGGCATATATTCTTTATTTGATCCGCTTAGACTAGTATTTGTGTAAATTAACGGTGTGTGATATTTATTCCGAAAATATCCCTTATTGATAGTGGCTGTTGAATGACTACGAACCAATGGTTCATCATCGATATCTGCTATTGATCGTAGCCAGAAATCGTAATTCTTACCAAACACTAGGACATACTTTGGTTGATTAAGGGAAATTGCATCTAATAATAATTCGTTCCATAAACTGATTTCCGAACTGACATTTTCGTATTCTGCCTTTTGTTTATGCAAAATCTGTAACGGAAATTTGGATGACGAAAAGCTAGATGAATAATATGGACACCAATCCAAATTAATTAAATTGTTTTGTAGTACAATTCGAGAATCACCAAATTTTCTCCTTAATTCCTTTATTGAAGAACAATCAAGAATTACCTTTATTGCCTCTTTATATATTGGATGAACTTCTTGTTCTTTCTTGTATTTTAGAAATCGATTTAAGCAGTAATCTGTCCATCTAGTAAAATCCCACCGGGTTGATTTTGTCATGGCATGCTGTTTTATTTCATTAGGAGTACTAATAGGTGTGAATTTTGGATTCGCAGTCAGTAGGAAAATTCTACCTTGAGATTTAATATTTCCACTAAAAAAGCAAGGTGGTAGATTTACTAAGGAATTAGAACCCTTTAAATTAAAAAAAGAGTTCATCAAATTAATGATTCGCTCTCTTTCACTATCAGAACGTTCCCAGATGGACCGTAGACGCGATATATATGATTCATAATGAATTGACATTTTTTGATCTCGGATTCTCAAGTCGGACTCAACTAGAGTCTTAGTAACTGATATTATTAAAGTTGGTGATTTATAAACCTAAAAGATATTATTCAGGTATCAGATGGAAGGGAATTTAACACTATTACTGGTGCGGAAAAAATGTACTTGTTTTTTACCACTTATCCTTAGAACAAGAACTTACTTGAGAACTAACTGGTCCAAGGGGGATGGCTTCTTAAAAAAATTGTCCTAGCTGTTCTACATTATTTCATGTAGGTCATTTTGGTGAATGGATCCGACAAAAAGGGCGTTGTCCTATTTGTAATGAACCAATCATAATGGAATGAATTCTTACTTGGGAAAATTTAATATATCCTTAATTTTCCTTCTTAGCTGTAATATTGACTGTGGAGTAATCTCGCTAATTGGAAGGATCGGTAAGGACGAAGAACATCCATCAAAATGTCCACCCTTTAAGAAATACACACCATTCTGATCAATGGCTACTACAACTGAGTGTTCTAACGATATAGACTCGGAATTGGTTAATTGGATTTTCGCTGGGCCAGTATATTTGAGTATCTGCTCTAGAAAATCAGCCTCGGTTTGGATGTTGAGTTTAATTTCTATCGGAATTAAGATATCCCCAATTTGGATAATATAATCAACTATTCCTTTGGATCTCGGTTTCACCACGGTTTTTTCAGTAAACACTTTTCCATCTGCTAACGCTTTTAGGAAGAAATCGGTAAACATAAATCTCATTTGGTCTTCGTAAAGGAATCCTCGAAGCGTAGGTAAGAGATCAAGCCAATTATGTTTGGTAATTTTCGTCCCCATTAGTGATGGAGACAAATCAATCCCAGTAAGATAATCTGGGAGTGTGTTATTCGTTTTTCTTAAGCATTCTAACAAAAAATCAAGATTCTTTTGTGATTTGAAGACACGGAATGACACTGGACCATGACTGGCAAATTCAGGCAATTCTTTAACCAATGAAGTAGGACCAACAACAGAAAGGGGATTTTCAAAGAGATGAACCTGGCCATATGAGGCAAAGATACGTCCTCCCTGTTGTACATAATCATCTACATAATAAAAAGAGGAACCAGTAACTACTGCTGAGGCAAGATATTTCCCACAGTGTTTGAGGACAATTTCTTCTTGTGCTATTACATATTCCCGAGCTTGCTCAATTATACCTGAGTATTCAAACAACTGAAGAGATGCCCAATCATATTTTTGATCTAAACCTTTTATGTAGAGTTCTTTTTTCACCTGTAAAAAGCGTCTTCGACTCCCTAGACTATATTGGAAGAGGAGAATATCCCCCTGTAATACACTTTTGGGTAAAGTCCAAATTCCTGTGCCTCCCAACTGTTGTTCAAGTTGTATAAATTCCAGATCAGAGTAGTTTGCCTCTAATAAGTTACCGTGAGAATCTCCAAGATCTTTTTCCTCCAAAATCATTGCTAGATTGTTGAAGTTTTTCTCAAAATCCATACACAGTTCAAAAACATTTCTTGGGAAGGTAAAGCGGATGATATATACACGCATAGAATTAACTCCTCATAGAGGAAAAAAACTGGGTATTTAATAATACTGAGACCTTTCAAGTATAAAAGGTTCAACGACTATGCTAGATGAGGAATTCGATGAATATAAAAAACTTCCACACGCCAGAGGTGCAAGACCTCATAACGAAGCTAAATGCCAGTATAAAGGAACCTTCACATTCTATTGAGCCAAAAAGTAGCTTCCAGAATAAACCAGAAGAAAAAGCAGTATTTCAATGTATGGATTGCAAGGCGATATACCGCGTGCCCCCCCAAGAATTACTCGTTGATGACGCACATTTGTACCTAGAGCTTGAAGATATGATCTATCCTCCTGATGTAATGGGGAGTCCTGTCTTAGGAGTATATGTCTTCAGTTCTATTCCCTTTTGTGCGTATTGTAATGGTCAGCTTGTTCTCCGCCACAATCGCCTCCTCAAACATTATCTGGAATACTGTGAATCAGGCCACATAATTAGCTTGGCTGCTTATCTCGATTGGTTGATAGATATGATAGCCGATAATGTATGTTAAATAATTTTCTTTTTGAGTTTTCGATTGATTAAAATCAGTATTATGAAGGGAAAGATACTTACACTTATCAAAAAGCCCGTTGTGCTCGAACTGGGAGAAGTATCTATTTTATTACTCACCTCAAATATCCCAGAAGAATCAACAGCTTGTAAAAGGGTTCCAAATCCTTGATATGGAGGCATTATTAGATCCATAAAGAGCAGTCCACCAAATACAGATATCATTGTATTAATTAAAATACCGGTCGGGGTATGGACTTCAATTGTCAAGGTAAAGTTTTGCCATTGCCAGGTTGTTTCGTTCATTCCGGAAGTATAATTATAGAAATCAATTTTAGTAAAATTTGCCCCTTCTATTAGTAATCCTGATACTGGAATTACGACTGGTTGTCCTTCCAAACGCATAAGAGCTTGAGATATATAGAGGGAATGGTGAAGAAGTGTATTATTTGCAAATTCTATCTTGGATTGAGTGATAATTTCTGTAAAATTAGGATAGATTCCATAGTATCCTAGATCAGTAATAGAACTTTGATTTTGATCTGAAGAAGGTTCGTTGACCTCACCTGATAGAGAAGGTTCTATGATCTCACCTGATGTAGTATTTATTTTGAATACAGAAGAAGTATTTATATCTATAGTAAATTCAATGTAGTCGTTTGTAACCCTTGTAACAATGAAAGAATATTTTGCTCCAATTATTCCAGCTATATACTCATATATTAACCAATCCCCTTCATCCCAAACATCAGTTCTGATTTCGGTTGTCTCAGCTTTTATAAAAGTAATTTGACTAATAATTATAATAAATAATAATATTTGTGTGTGTTTAGCAATAGATCGTGCTTTCATCTCCACTTTGTGAACCTTTCCTAGGTTTGATTACTAAGATTGTTATTCTTAATATTCACGTAATTATTTAAGAATTTCCTTTAACATGTCTTCATTGACCTAATCTAGTTTTACAAAAAGACAGGCCCCCTGTGAACATGAGAATATCAAATGCTTTCAGTTGGAGAGAGTGCATACGTACTCTTTCTAATTCTATCGATTACTGTGTAGATCAGAATATATCCTTTCTAACAGCTCCATTCGCTGGATTAACAATCTGTCAGTTTCGTCCTCAATATCCAGTAAAGTAATATAATCCCTAAACACCCCCCAATCAATTTTATTTTGAGTAGAGAAGAATTCACGTAATAACGCTCCGATAAATTCTTGAATATCCTGCACTAGTTGTTGATATTCATTATCATCAAATAATTCGATGTTATGTACTCGTTCTCGCAGGTTTTCCTTAATATTGGCAAGTTTATATTCATCTGAATTTAGGGAAGGGGGAAGGTGGACAATTTGATCATTATATTTTTGAAAAAGAGTGTTTCCTAGTTCTGAAATCGAAAATAGATGTTTCTCTCCCTGAATCTGTTCTATTATGTACCCTCTTTTTTTGAACTCCTGCAACTGAGCAGAGGGAGTTTTAATTCCAGAACCAGTTAATTGATGGAGGAGAAGGGCTTTCTCTACATCTGTTTTAGTTAGGAGTTCTAAGATTATCATTAAATTAACAAATTGTTTCTTCGTGAGTTCCTCTGATTCTGATAACAGATAAACCCGCTCTGTAAAAGACGGGTCTAAAATGACTGGGGATAATGTATAAGGGACAAAATGATTAATAGTATTAGGAGTGCTTTGATTCAATAACAATCCTTCTCCATCTAGACTCTGGAGAAACCTATTTGGATCCTCCATATAGCGGGTGAGGGCATACCTACGAGCAATCCATTCTCTATCCTCGTTACTACTAAATCTGAAGTAAATCCCAGTATTGTTTGCTTGCTGAATATCGAGATGAAGACGAACTAAAGAATAAGTGACAAGGGTTAAGCAACTCAACCGTGTTATTTGAGAAAACGAATTGCCAAGTGCTTCAGTATAGAGTTTGGCACTTATGCCCTCTCTTTCTCCATACTCTTGTGTAAAAATCTGAGAGGCATTTGTTACAATAACAATTGTTTCTCGATCACACCGCATTGCCAAAGTGTGCATCAAAAAGGCAAAAATAACCCGTTTGATTGATAAAAGCGGGACAGGAAATTGGAAAAGCGTCACGCCAGGTTGAGGGGTCAGTCGTGTTGCGTACTCTTGTGTGAAAGCGTGAGAATTGAGCTCGGGAAATTCCGTGTACAGACGTAAACCAGCCTGGAGCTGCTCCATGAGTGTAAATTCTAGATCAGTATTTGAATCTGTAAATTTGTCTGAGAAGAGAATATTTTTCAACGAACGTTCTCTTAGAGGGAGAATTTCGATTGTTTCCAGAATTTTCATCTGGAGATGTGAAAGATTAGCCTGAATATCACTATTTCCACTAGCAAATGCTAAAATATTAGTTAAAACGGTAGCTTGATAGGTGAGCTGACTCTTACGAGATATCAAAGATATAGGGGTGTCAATTCCACAAAGATTTAGATTGAGATTTCGTCCTAGTTGAAAGACGGTGACGGGAAGATTTTCGACCTGTCGCAGAGCAAGAGCAGAAATAAATCCATTTAACTCATTATCGAAATCTAGAATAACAACTTTTTTTCCTGTAATCGCCAGGGACTGGATATAATGCTGTAAAGCTGCTAATAACAAATGTTGTTCAGAACCACCGAAAATGATCAACCCTGGTTGCTGAGTAAGGCCAACAGCTTTCTGTGCATTAAGAAAATGGGTTCCTAAAGGAAAATTTACTGGATTATTACTAAATGGCAAATCGGGTAACAGGCGTTTTGGAACTCGCTCTAATTCCACTATTGGACGGAGAAACGCTTTATCAAATGGAATAAACTGTTCAGTAGCCTTAATATTCGCTTTTTGAAGGAAAACCTTTATTAATTCATTATTAGCTAAAATTTTGATATTAAATCCAGTTGCTAAGGTGCTAAGTACTGTTGTTCGTTTGGTGAGTAACCGTTCGTATACTCGTTTCACTAAAAATTCAGGTAGAAGGCCATATGCACAGAAACTTTCTTTGATGATTAAATAATTATGCGTATGGATTATTTCGATTGGATTTTTTTGCGATTTCTTCGGTTCTTCGGTGATCTGGTTTGATCTCCAAGTTGATATACCCGTGTGATCTTCCACCACCTTGTGAAGTAAGGAAAACTGGCTTAATTCCCGCGCAGAAAGAGCTACAACTGAAAGTAACACTATATCTTTTTTGAAAGATCTCTGAGGGCTAACTGTACTGACAGCCAGTACATCTTCCTGGTAAAATTTCACATTTACATTACTGGAGTGAACTACTGTAGATTCCAAAGATTATCCCCATAATAAACATAGAAGTCTTCATATCTGATTCGGGATAGACTTTAAATATCTGAAATTAGGATAAGTGAGGAAAACCTGTTCTGAACCTTCATTTTGCATTTATAAACGATGTTAGCAATTATTATTGATAGGAATTGAAAAATCATACTCATTTCTGGTTTGCGTTTGTCTGTATTCTAGGCAATATGATTATATTTAGTCCATTCTCAGTAATCGACCAGCTCTTCCTTATTCCTTGGGTTGTTCTTTTCAGTTTCATTGCTCTCATTCCAAATTTTTTGGATAAATATTTCTGTGTGCATCGCAAAACTCATACCTGTACCGAACGGTGTCGCCACCCTGCTACTCACAGTCCCTTCGCCTTGCTCCTCTTGAGTTTTATCTTAATACTTGGCACTGATGGCTACGATTGGTACAACTTTATGATGAGCGCTATTGTTCTTGCCTATGGTTCTCATCTTTTTCTGGACATCTTTTCTCATGAAGGGATTCCAGTAGGATTCATCCCAACGTTGTTTACACAAGATCCCACGAAAAATTATGTATTCAATACACCCACAAAACCTAGAATGAGGATCCGTTTTTCTACCGATAGACTTTCACGCGACAGTCGGAGAATAAATCAGCGCATATGTCTTGGGTGTAAAATAATACTCATCTTCATTTGTTTTCTGTTTATATTGGAACTAAAAAACAGCTCATTTGATCTTGAGACGGTAATGAATGCATTTAAATGGATTTTCACTTTGAAGAAGGGAGGATTAGCGTGAACTGGCAATCTTCGAGTTTACGCTCCGTTTTTCAACGTCTTCTCATTATCGTTCTATTATCTCTTCAATGCTGTTCAATAATTAACGTTAATCCTTCCATAGCAGTAATAAATGATCCACAAGCCACTATTGAAACAATAAATTTAGAAATTTCGCGAAA
>NJBF01000075.1 GCA_003144275.1 Candidatus Heimdallarchaeota archaeon B3_Heim | reverse complement strand
GAGTAGAAAGAGACAGCCTACTGCTGCGATAAATAAGGGAATGAGAATTTTCTTCATCTCATATCACCCCCTTGAGTTTATATTAGAAACTTTAATTATTAATATAATATGCTAAATTTGCTTTGTCAAGCTTTTAATAATATATATGTTGCAATATGCAATATATTATGACTTTGGCAAATTATTTTTTCCCTTCTCCCCATTCTTCCAAAGACGATTTTTAAAAATTCTATTCAAAATAATTTTTGAAATAAAGCGCTAAAAGTTAAAAAATATCGCCTCTCCTAAAGATATAAAAGTATTTGTTAACCCACAAAGGTGAACTAAAAGCAGGGAAATAAGCTCTAAAAATGGCTATATTTTTAGATATCTATCTGTCGCAATATAAAAATAGCGCTATTTTTTATGGTTTAATACTCCCAGCTCTTAATGCTCAGGACTTCTCTTCTCCGACTCTGCTAAAAATTATATTGCCCTATGCCTCTGTGATCACTCTACCCCTTTGGAGAGGGCAGTGACCGACTCTCCCCCCTTTGCTAAAAGCTGAGCCTCTGTTCTTTAAAAGATAACTCTTCAACTCCCCTCAGGAGGGATGCCGGGCATTTCAAAGGGGACCTTCTTGTAATCGGGAGGTGGGCTGAAGATGTCTTTGGCTATAGACTTCTGGCTGACCTTGGTGACCATGGTGGTAGAGGTGGTTTTCATGGTCCCCATAGTAAAGGTGGTCTCACTCTTAATGGGATATCCCTTCAGGGCAGCCCATTGTTCAATGACCTCTTTGCTGAAGAAGGGTCCCCCCATGGCCTCCATGTATTTCTGGAACATGGTGCTGTCAAAGGTGACCTCTTCGGTAAGCCACATATCGATCTTCATATTGGGCTGCTCCATGACCACCTGATAGCAGTCCCACTGACCGATTTTCTGCCTCTTTCCTGTCTTTGTGAGGTTCAGCTCCCCAGCCTCCTCTTCTCTCCCAAGCATGGCACCACCCATGCTGAGCATCTTTTTGAAATCTTCTGAGGTTACCTCCTGGTAGGTCTTATCGGCCATGTTGAGCATATAAAAGAGATTTTTGTCCAGGCGGAAGATTATCGCTCTTTGTTGTTCAGGCTCCTCACTGCGCATCATATCCTTGGTCATCCATAGCAGCTGGGTGCTGGTGGTTCCCGGTCGCCCCATCATCCCCGAGGTGGTTACTTTCTGCTCCACATAGAGGTCTCCCCCGGGGGGAGCAGCTATAGCCCCTACTAAAGGGAGCAATAGCACCATAAAGGCTGCTTTCTTCAGATTTCTTAAACCGAGCACGACAACCTCCTTTTTGGAGTTATAATTTTAGTAACCGATTTGCCTCACGAGCAATTATACCATAACAGGGTGATTAACAATGCTATAACATTTGGCTTATGGCACACTATTTTGTTTCTTATCTCGATTTTTACACAGCATATTTTAGAAAATCTTAATCTAAAATTTGTCCTAAGCGAAGCCCTTAATTATAAAAATATCGTCTATTCTTCAAATGTAAAAGTCTTGGTTAGCCTTTAAAGGTGAGCTAAAAGCAGAAAAATAAGCTCTAACAATAACTATATTTTTATATATCTATTTGGCGAGATACAGAAATAACACCCTATTTGCTATTTTAATACCCCATCTCTTAATAGCTACTGTCTATGAAAAACTTTTGTTTCTCGTAATCACTCAGGTATATAAAGAAAAATATAGTCAGAAAACAAAAGCGAGTTTGATTCTTTATAATCATGCATAGGATCCCGTGGTGCAGGCACATCTTTAAACATCACTGGAAGACCATTAGCTGTGAGAAAGTCTTTTGAATCCATTAGTTGGAAATGAAGATGGGGATCAGTTGAGTTGCTCGTATTGCCAATTTTACCGATTACTTGGCCTTGTTTAACAATAGCACCAGGTTTTACTGTTACAGTGCCTTCACTCATGTGACAATAAAGGCTAAACTCTCCATTTTGATGGTCAATTATTACATAATTGCCCAGTATTGCATGTATGAAATCCATACCATCCTCGAGCAACTTGAGCGTTAAATCTGTCACTCGTTCGACAGAATATTGTTGTGGGTTTTCCATCCACTTGTCAGGCCAATTGTTACCTGCTGCTACAATAATCCCATCTCCTATTGCCAGCACGTCTCTATAAAATGCAAAATAATCTGTTACCTTTGCTGATTTGGGTATTGCAGAAAGACTCAATTGTCTGTTGTTTCCTAATCGCCTGTAATCAACAATATCGATGGCAAATTCCTGGGATGTAGCACCTCTATGCCCTTGTGCGTCATTATAGGGAAGACCAACGACAGTTACACTTCCTTTTACTGGGAAGATATAATCGCCTTTACATGCATAAGGAGTCAACGGCACAGGAAATGCGAATTGCTTCATATCAGAGTCCAAATCAATTGTTATTTGACACCATACTTCATTTACCTTATCTCGACCTTCATAATTAAAGTACAAGCGCGTAGACAAATTTATGCTTGTCATTTCAGATGGAGCAATGATATTATCCTCTTTATATCTTTTTCCTGTGATGGGAACATTTCCATATCTTAATCCTAAATTATACATTCTCCATATATTGTTTGGATCTTCTGTTAACCTGTTGAGAAGCTTATTTCCATTAATAATAATATCTCTAAATTCATCTTCATAAATCATATAATTTACAACTTCCCTTCCTTCCATCTTTCCGGTCACGCAAATTTCTTTGATAGTTGCTGAATTATCAGTGTTATTTACGACCACTACATCTGGGAGTTTGATATTAGTATTCCAATAATCACCATATTTATAGTAAATTGGAATTACTTTTTTATTTTTTGCCAGCATTCTAATTGTTATTTCAGACTTAGCTGTTTTTTCTAACTGACCCTTTGTTTCGATTCTTTCTTGTTCTGCCTTTGCTACCTCTTCTTTTGGTGTTTTATTGCATGAAATAAATATCGTGATACAGACACAAATTAAGCATAAAACGCCAACAATAAAAAAAGTCCAACGTAATTTTTTCATTGTTTATTACCTCCTATTTTTATTCGACTTCTTTAATTTAATGGTCATTGTTTGCCAATTTTTCTCAATTCAAACTTGTAATTGCTTAGAATGAAGTATTAATTTAATATTTATTCAATTCGTAATATCTATTATTCTCGCGTTGCAATTAGTGTCATTCTTTCTGCAAATACTTTCATTTTTTCCGCTTTTCCGTCTTTACCTCAAATAAACTCAAGCACATACTCCTGAGGGATCGCAAAGAATTTGGTTTTACTTTCAGGATAGAGCTGAAGTATTTTACCTCTTGCTGCGAAATCCGACATAAATAACTTTCCATTTTCGACAAGAACAACTTGAAAAAAATGTCGTGAGATAATTAATTTAACGCCATACTGTTTTTATAAACTAAAAAGCCATTTTGCCCCTTAGTATCAATTTTAACTTAACTCTTTTACCCATTTGACAATTTGAGCAATGTTGTCTCTGTGCACCTTGTCTTCAGGCTTTGCTTTGGTAAGTTTGGCTATTAATTTCTCAGATAGGCTCAACTTACCTGTGTCAAGCCTTCCGGGGAGTTTTGAGAAACCTATTTTGTCCCGAATATGTTCGCGAATCATTTCAAATGACTTTTTGCTTTCCGGAGACTCCCAGGGGAACATTCCTACAGTAAATAAATATATGTTCTTGTGCTTCAATATCTCCCAATTCTGTTCCAGAAAATCTTTCATTTGGATTTGACCCATGTATGTGGGAGAACCGATGATTATTGTGTAATAGCTGTCTAAGCGATTTATATCAAAACTCTCAACATCGGATATATCTGCATTCACTTCCTCTGCAATCCACCTTGCATACTGCTCGGTACTGCCGTATTTGGTTTTATAAAGAATCAGGATGTTCATGTTTAATTTAAGCCCTTCTTGCTGCAAGCTGTTTTAATTTTTGACAAAATACGCGATAAAGCTTGTATCTCGCCCCCAGCTTTCCACAGGCAATGCAATTTCTATTGCTCTTTAAGCCTTCCTATAATGGTCACACTGCCGAGCCCTGTAAATTCCTCCAACTTGCCCGATACCATATTCCCTTCAAATGTCAAAGTGATTCGGAATCGATTGATATTGCCGATTTCATTGATATCAATGTGAAATGTGTTATCCGACATCCAACATCCCTTGCCGGCCGCAGGGATGCCGAATCGTGCCGGTGATATACGGTGCACATTATCCAGCCCGATTTTGTATTCCGGACTTCGGTCAGTATCCAGAGCCATATCAATTTTCAGCACGGCGTTATTCTGTTCCGGAAATGTCAGAGTTATGCCCAAGAGCCCAAGGGTGTTGGGTTCTAAGGTGAATGTTTTTCCGGAAATCATTTGCGCCACTTCCGGCAACGGCTTCGCTGGTTCAGGATTTGTCTGAGGCTTTTGTGCTGCTTGTCGAATCTTTGATAAGAGTAAGGCCTCACTTTCCGGATTGGCCGGAAGCGGAGTATCCTGCAGAACGGCTGGCATGATATAAGTGTTCAACACTTTGGATATGAGTCTTGCCCCGCCTCCTGTAAAAACGACTACCATATTCTTGCTGGGAATGACATAGATATGCTGTCCACCCCTACCGCTGGCAAAATAAACATCGGTCGGGATGAGCCACCACAGGTAACCGTAATTTTCGGACATGTGTTCATCCGGTTTACTTGTTGCTGCCGCAACCCATTCCGGAGACAGTATTTTCTCTCCATCCCACATTCCTTTCTGCAGATAAAGATAGCCAAGCTTGGCCATAGCATGAGGTTTAATGCGAACACTCCCCCAGCCGTAGTTATTTCCCTGAGGTCCGGTCGGCCAGATTACATCGGTAATACCTAAATGATTGAAAAGATGATTTTGTGCAAATTCAAGTGTAGTCATCCCGCTGGCTTGGTGGATGATAGCGGAGAGCAGATGAACTGCACCGCTGTTGTAAACGAAATGTGTCCCCGGTTTATCGGTCATTGGAAGATCCAGCATAAACTGCACCCAATTAGGACTTCCCATCATTTGGCCAAGGGTGACTTCTGTAGGCCGATTGATACACTTCATACCGGACTTCATAGTCAGAAGATCTTCAACGGTTATCGCCTTTTTTTCTTCATCCAAATTGGCAATTTTTCGCCCGGGGAAAAAGTCCAGGACCGTTTGCTTAACGCTTTTAATATAACCCTTCTGGATGGCAATCCCGATAAGTGTCGAAGTGATACTCTTGGTCACCGAGGCGATATCGTGTTTGGCATCGGCCGCAAACGGATAAAAATAAGCATCTGTCACTATGTATCCATTTCTGATGACCAACATGCTGTGGATATTCGGGTCATTTTCCATTATGTAATCTATTGCTTCCGCAAGCTTCTTTGAATCTATGCCTTGTTTCTCAAGGGGCGAGGTTCGCCATACTTTGGTTGGCCAGTAATCAGGAGACTCTTGAGCTACGGTTTGATTTAATCCGCCAGCGGCAAAAAAGATAACTAAAGTAGAAAATATGATAAGGAGACAATGCCTGCTTTTCATTTTATCCTCCTTTACATTTCTATGAATGTTCACTTCATAATACTAATTTATCGGTAATAAGTAAAACCATTCTTCCGAGCAAAATATTTGGTTGATATTTGATTCCTGTTTTGTAATAGCTCTCATGATTACAAAAAAGCATCTTGCCATTACAAGGTGGTTTAACTTTCGCCAAAGTACCCAATAATTTTGCCCCTTGATCCCATTTTTCTACAGGCGATTTTAGAAAATTCTAAGCTAAAATTTGATTGAAGAAAAGCGCTATTGCATAAAAATATTATTTTTTCCAAAATTCATAAATATTTGTAAACTATTATAGCAGAAATTTTGAAAATTGAGAAAAGAAACAATAAAGTGATTAGAAAGGAAAAATCTTGGTATGCTACTTATAAGCGAAGTAAGCCTCTTTGATAAAGATAGTATCCATTTCCTGTGGTCGCATAGCCTATTTCTGCAAATTTCTGAAGAGCATCACATAAGCTCTCATTTTTTTCTATTTTATTTAGAAATTCTTTTGATGCATTTACAAGTTTATCAAATAATTCATCAGGGATTTCTATTATTTTTTCTTCATGCGCGATGCGTGCGTTAATATGATTGTAGGTCAAATTCAAAATAGTATATGCAAAAACTAACTCAGGATCATATTCTAAATTAAATATCCGTGATACAACACCATATATTGCGCTAAAATAAAATAATTTTTGTTTAGGCTCTGCCTCTTTTTCCATTTTTTTGATAATGAATTTAATTTCGTCTATCAATTTTTTTCTCGTATCTTCCTTTATCTTCAATTGTTACTCCTCTTTAAAATTATATTAACTTTCTAATATTTTGACAGGAGTTTTTCCTTGCAAGATATATGACTATTGCACATAAGGTTCTTCTGGTCCTGATCTTTCCACAGCATTTAATGATTTTGATAAAGGTTTCCATGTTGCTGCTTGCTGTGCATAAGATTCTGCACTCTCCCGGTATTTCAATATTTCATTAATGATATTTTCAGTCAATATATTGATATCTACTTTCCTCTCTAATAAGCTACGAATATATTGGTTTAGACTCGTGCTATCTTTTCGGGCTGCTTTTGTTAATTGCATATGCAGTCTTGGTGGTATTCTTAATAATATTCTACCGCTATAGGCTTCTTCTTCAATTTCTGGCTCAGGTATTTCTATTCCTTTTTTCAAATAATCCTCAAAGAAATCTCTCTTTACTTCTTCTAAATGTTCAAGTGCCTCTATTATAGTTTTCCCTGCACCTAAAAAAGCCCACTTCCCAAGTTGAGGAATACAGGCTTCGAAACCTCCTCCATCTTCTTCGGGTAAAGGATTTATTTCAATTTTATATCTTAAACTTAGATAATAATTAAGGTCTTTATTCACTTTCCTGCTCCATCAATTGAATTATTTCTATCGCTTCTAATAATCGCTTTACATACCATTGCTTTACTTTTTTACCACCTTTTGTAGGTATTATAAACTCTCCATTTAGTGAAAATAGCTCATCATCAGGGAAATGTTCTTTGAATTTCTTGAGCCTCTGATCTTGAACTTTAATATGAGAACCCTTTTTTCGTTCATATCGTTCAAAATAGTTTTTTACGATGTTGAGTACTTCATCGACTGTTAACTCGCCAACTTTTTCGCCCCTCTCGCTCTTCTGTAATAATGATTTGACTAACCTCTTAATACTCATTCATATTTTCAATTTTATAGTATCATATATAATATCATTGTCAAGTAATTTTTTATGAAAGATAGCATACTTTCTTTATTTAGTCAAGGTCTTTTTCTGATACTGGTTGACGCCGAAGTAGGTGGCGAGGATGATGGACATGCCGGTGAGCCAGCTGCGTGCCTCCCAGCCCAGCGTTACGGTAAAGTAGCTCAGCAGCCCCATTGACAATACTGCAAGGATGAAATTGGTGGATAATAATGAAAAAAACCTTTCTTTAGTGTTAATACTTGAATTCAACACTCTCAGTGTGAGACTAGCAAAAATCCCACACCAATATTTCCAATCACCTGCCCTCAGCTGACATCTGACACATTCAATAAGGTTCTGTCGGTGATAGACATTTCTTTCCCACACTCGGGTATCTTCACAGAAGAGTTAATTTCAGCTCAATCAACTTCTACATTTCATTTATAATTGTGTGGGGGGTAGCCTGAAAGGGTGGCACTTGACTTGCGTATGTGCCCCTGACCAGTTGTAGCCTGGCCTTTTTTGTGTATACAGGTGTACTGAGGCCTCTCATCCCCACACTACCCAGGATATGTCATTGGTGACCATGATCAAGAGGTGCTTATCACTTCTCTCTGATCATATCCCCTGTTGATCTGCCATGACTTCCTTGTTATATAAGTCTACATGGCTGCACAAGGCCAGATGAAACAAAAATATTGCAGACCACACTCGGGTGTTGAAGTGGTTACAGTAGCAGAGTTATTTATTTGTGCGCAGAAATATGCAGTTTCAAGTGGGAGTTTTTATTAAGACGAATGTACAGGTTATAAATGAATACATAAACTGCATGTTTACAGTTTGAGAGTAGTTTATGAGACTCATTTATTGGATTGTAAAATATGTGTGCCATTTTATACATTAAATTATTTTATATATAAAAACACAGTGACAATAAAAACTTGGAAAACGAAAGTCTTTCATCTGTTCTATGTGAAAGTCACCATATCTGGAGCAACAGAAAACCTTATCATCACATCACAACAGTTTTAAGGCACTCCCTCGTGTTGGAAAGGATTGCTAGTGGTTGGAGTACGCCTACAACAAGTTATAATTAGATTCATCATGTGTTAATTAGGTAAGATTATATCAGGATGTTGCTTATACAGTGAAGGACGTTTCCTTTTGTTGCAATATGTTCAGCTGCCAGGGTTGATATGGGCATCGTCCAACATAATCAGGCAAGGACTTCCTCATGCAGAGGTCGCTGAAGTATCCCACTTTGACCAACTTTAGCTTAGATCATAGTGATGATGACAATTTGCACTTACCCCCTTTGTGATCAACAGTGAAAGGGTCACCAAATGTTCTCTGATGTTTCCTTCTGTGACCTTGACCCCTGACCCTTCGGTTAGTAAATCTAGTCAGTTATTGATAATTTTTTCACCTTAGCCCTGATAAAGCACTTTGAAAGGTTCTTGAGATATCACACTAACAAGCTCTAGGTGTTGCAAACCTTCAGTTATCTTCAAGGTCAAGCAGGGCCATGCTCACTGACATAGTGGTCACAAAAAGTTTCTTTTTGTGTCCTTGCATGACATTGACCTTCACAAATCCATCACTGTCATTCATGTAACAGGTGATGCATATATTACAAGTAATTATAACAAGCTAATTCTCCCAACTTTCTTCAGTGTAGACAATGCATCACCCAAGTAATCCAATATGTTCAAGTTACATGAAGGAGGACAAACTTGAGGTCTCAGTGACCCTCAAAGCGTCCAAATCCAGTGTCCTTGTGATGGCATTTTCAGTT
>NJBF01000074.1 GCA_003144275.1 Candidatus Heimdallarchaeota archaeon B3_Heim | reverse complement strand
TTAAGAAGGCATTTTTTTAAAGCATAACCATCAATTCTTCAAAATTCACAAAGGGAAAATTAATGGAATCCACCCCGGTCCAAATAATCGGAAATTCCAGTATGAATGCTTCATAAAAAGGATGATGGGTAAACGAGGAAATGATGATGTAATCATCCGGATCTATTCCTAATGCTGCAACAAAGGTTTTGGGGGTATAGGTTTTTCCCTTGTATTCGAAATTTTTCGGAATTTTACCCAGGTAGGCATCCAGGATCCCATCCAAACCTTTTTCCCAGACTGGGGTTAATTTCCTGTTCCTGTTCTTAATCACAGCGTCAACATATCCTTTGATCACTGCATCCATTTCACCATGAATGTGATTTTCTTCACCGATAACTTTACCGGAATAAACCTCTTCAGGGACGATTCCGTATTCACGAAATACATTCAGAACATCATGAAAAGCTCCACCACCGGCCAGGTTTGAGTTGCCATGCATGCGAACATATTTATCGGTTTTTCCCAGATAAGTATAACGGACGACAAACATTTCCGACAGATCGAACTCTCCTTTTCCTATCCGGATTAATTCTGATTCCAGGAAGGAGAGCGAAGAAAAACTCCAGCAGGTGCTGGTCCTGTATTGACTTTTAACCGGTGTAGCCGCAATTTCCTTTTTCATTTTGAACTTGTAACCAGTATCTTGTGCATTAGTATTGATATTGATAAGTACGATGCTTACGATTAAAAAAATAATTCTTTTCATATTTCTCAAATTATTGAAGTTGATAATAATGTTTAAATGTAAAAAAAACTTCGTCTTTTAACAAGCAAAGTTCTGTTTTCTAAAACATAAGGATATGATAGCTGTGTCACGGTTCAAAATCATGGCACGGCTCTGGAATATTCATTATCGAATAAGTTCAATTAATTTATCTTTCCTGATGATGTTTACCCTGTTGCGTTTAATCGAAATAATATTACTGTGAACCAGTTCACCGAGCACCCTGGCCAAAGATGGCCTGGTTATTCCGAAGAATTCTGCCAGCTCCTGCTGGGTTTTTGGAAATTCAACGGTGGTTTTATCAGGTTTGGCACGGCTTAGAATATAATGAGCAAGCTTCCCCTTTATGGTTTTAAAGGATAGTATGTACAACCGGTTGCTTAAAAAACGAGACCGGTCTGAAATTACATCCAGGAAGTTTGTTAAAAATGTATTGTGGGTTTTCAAGAGGGTTATGACGGAAGATTTTGGTATAAATAGCAATTGAACATCTTCCTTTGCCACAATATCTACTGGCAACTGGTTTCTGGTTCCAAACAAGAAGGCTGAAGCAATGGTATTAGGTGCAGCAATATCTTCGATCTTTACAGTTTTACCTGAAAAATCAAGCATTTCACCCTTTACACTGCCATAGACCAATATCATAAGATTATTACAAGGTTCTTCCCTTAAGGCAATGACCTGCCCTTTTTTGAATTTTTTCAGAGTATAGTTTACCCCACTCAGTAATATTGGAATTTCATCAGGTTTGATATTCTTGAAAATTGGAGATTTTGAAAGCGATTTGAACATGGATTGAATTTGCTAAGTTTCCCGGGAAAATAGGAAAAATTTAGCTATTGTAACATATGTTACAGATTTTTTTTTCGGAAATGCTTAATCTTGCAGTAAAAAAAATGAAAAGACAAATTATAAGGATCGATGAGGAAAAATGTACGGGATGCGGAGACTGCATACCCGAATGTCATGAAGGCGCTTTGCAGCTTATAGATGGGAAGGCACAACTGATCAGTGATCTGATGTGTGACGGCCTTGGAACCTGTCTGGGGCACTGTCCGGAGGGTGCCATTACCCTTGAAGAGCGTGAAGCAGAATCTTACAATGAGATTGTTGTAATGGAAGAAATGGTGAAAAAAGGGGGAAATGTAGTGATTGCCCATCTTAAACATTTAAAGGAACATAATGAAGCAGGTTACCTAAAGGAAGGTGAACAGTATTTATGGGATAATAAAAAGGTATTGAAGTTTGATCCTAAAGAAGTTATGAAAGCAGTGCATAATCATCTTCCGGGTCATAACCTGTTGGAAAAAACTAAACCGGAAGAGATTCAGATGGTCTCACCACATACTGCACATGGTGGAGAATGCCCCGGATCCCGGGCTTATGCCTTTCAACCCGATCAAAGTAAGACAATTACTGATACAAAGGGAGATACCCGGTCTCAGTTAACTCACTGGCCTGTCCAGATGCATCTGATTAATCCCAATGCACCTCATTTCCAGGGCTCTGATTTATTGCTTTCAGCAGATTGCGTTGCATATGCCATGGGTGATTTTCACGCCAGCTTTTTAAAAGGGAAAACCCTTGTTATTGCTTGTCCGAAATTGGATTCCAATATGGAAATTTATGTTGAAAAGCTTAAGGCTTTGGTTGAACATGCAAAGATAAATACTCTGACGGTGATGAAAATGGAAGTGCCTTGCTGTGGCGGAATATTGCAATTGGCTCAAATAGCCACCAGAGATGCTTCAAGAAAGGTCCCCATTAAATCCATTACCATTAGCGCACAAGGAGAAATTCTTGCTGAAGACTGGGTGTAAGAAGGTATTGGAATGTTGGAACCATTCTGTGAGCAAAGCGAACAGAATGTCTCACGAGCAGGACCGTGATTGTGGCCATGTGGGAGTGAGTAATACTGGAATACTAAGATTATTTACTTTAATTTGATTATTAACAATCATTCCTCCGAAGGAGTGCCTATGGCACAATACTCCATTATTCGCAATTGATTGGAGTAAAAGATGAACAAAGAAATTACAAGATTTCCCTTAACTAAAAAATTATGTATTATGTCAAACATTGATTTTGAAACAAGCAGCATTTTTTCATTTCCTGCTAAAGTGGAATATTCTTCTGGTGGAATTGTGAGTAAAAATGTGATAAAAAAGGATACAGGAAATATTTCCCTGTTTGCTTTTGACAAAGGAGAAAGCCTAAGCGAACATACTGCCCCGTTTAATGCGTTGGTTCAGGTTGTTGAAGGTGAAGCAACCATTATCATTGAGGGGAAACCATATGAACTTAATGCCGGGGAGTCAATTATCATGCCAGCTAATATACCTCACGCTGTGGAAGCGAAGGAAAAATTCAAAATGATCCTTACAATGATCAAATGAAATCCAGGCTTGACAGAGAAAAGGAGACGATTGGTGTAATGATCCGCATGTATTGCCGCTATTTTCATCAAACAAAATCATTATGTTTGGACTGTCTTGATCTTTATGATTATTCCTTAAACCGGATTAAGTGTTGTCCGTTTGGCCGGGAAAAGCCATTATGCACAGGATGTACGGTTCATTGTTATAAATCAGACAAGCGGGAAGAGATCAGAAGAGTAATGCGTTTTGCCGGTCCCAGGATGATACTCTCGCATCCTGTAAAAGCCATCGACCATTTCCTGGCAAAGAGACGACTGTCTGACAAAAGACAAATTTTAGGAATAAAAACTTCAATTACAAGTTCTAACCGTAATAATGTTTAATTTTAAATATACAAAACGGACTATCATCGGAATACTTAGTTCCGCTCGAGATATTCCACTGATTAAAGGTTGTTCAATGACAGATCAGAAATCTACTCAATTTGGCGAATCTCAAGTATCCAACATTTTTTATGGCTTTGAGATGTCTCTGAAACTTGGCAAGTAGTGGTCCTGAATAGTTAACAGATCCTCAAGTACCCCATAAGCCGTATCATATAGGGTAGGATTTTCCTGTGTAATAAAGATCGGTCCCATTAAATCAGTTTCAATTCTTAAAATGTTGCCCATCCCCGAGACCAGAGCAAAAGGATGATTCTGAGATATTTCTTCCAGCCTGACAGATGCTTTTACCAGCCCGTCTTCAATTTTAGAATAGCAAATCAATTTTAAATGTTTGTTCCTTTTTAAGGTGTTTTTAATTCTTTCAGGAGTGACTTTACTGATCCCTTCCCGGGAGATATCCGGTGGAGTTATGTCAGCTCCCATAAGCACATTGGACAGGGCAACAATTTTGGCAGCAGCATCCCATCCATCAATATCGTTTTTTATTTCAGCCTCAGCAATACCCTTTTCTTGTGCGGTTTTCAAAGCTTCATTAAAAGATTCTCCTGTTTCCATTCTTGACAGAATATAGTTCGTGGTGGAGTTCAATATCCCCGAAAGGCCGGTTATTTTACATCCCTTCAAATTATTCCTGGCGAGGTTAAACACCGGGGCTCCATCCATTACAGTCGATTCGCAAAGAAATTGAACATTATTTTCCCCGGCAAGGCGTTTTAGTTTTTGGAAAGCAAAAGCTACCGGTCCTTTGTTTGCCGTAACCACATGCCTGCCCCTGGTAAGGGACTTCTCAACATAAGAGATTGAGGGCTCACCTTTTTTTTCAATCGACAGGGTTGAAAGTTCGACCATTACATCATAATCCAGTTTTTCAGTGGCCCGGCAACCATTCATTTGACAGAAGTCAGGGTTGGAGGGTAAAAAAGACTCTGTGCTTTTGATTTCCTTCAGGGCTCTGCTTATGTTTACGCCTTTTTGATTGACTAATGACGCTTTGGATCTTGTGATGATACCAACGATATTTATCTTTAAACCGTTGAGTGCTGAAAATTTATTTTTTTCGAATACGATAATATCGGCAATTTTTTGCCCAACATTGCCAAACCCGATCAATAGTACTTTTATGTGTGTTTTCTCTGTCATTTGGTTTGTGCTCTTATGATCTTTTTAATTTCTTCCAGTAAGCGATTAATCTCTTCCTGTGTGTTATAAAGGCTTATTCCGGCACGGGTAAGTCCTCCTTTTTCCAGGAGTCCCAACACCTCAACAGGCCGGATTGCATAAAAATGCCCGTCCCAGACACAAATTCCTTTTTCATTTAAAAAACTGCATATCTCCGGTGGTTTATATCCATCCAGTGTAAATGAAACGGTTGGTGCACGTTTTAGTTCACTGAATGAAGGTCCATAAATCGTAACCCTGTTTATGCCGCTTAAGCCTTCGTAAAGGTAATGTGCCAGTTTATGTTCATATGAATAGATCCGTTGCATCGCTGTGACAACATTCGTTCGAAAATCAGACCCCGTTCCAAAAGAAGCAATATATTCGACAGCCGCTTTTACACCTGCCAATGCAGCATGGTTTAGTGTCCCGGTTTCAATGATATAAGGGGAATGTTGTGTTTGTGTACGCAAACGGTCAGCCTTTAATTCTTCAAGAAGTCCGGTTTTGGAATATAAGATACCCACATGAGGCCCGTAAAACTTATAAGCTGAACAGAGTAAAAAATCAACCTTCAGTTCCTTTACATCAACAGGAAGGTGGGGAACATAATGAACAGCATCGATTAACAGCCATGCCCCAACCTGGGTGGTAAGTTCCCGGATCAAAGGAATATTGTTGACTGTTCCCAGTGCATTGGACGCTAATCCCATAGCTGCCAATCGTGTTTTTTCGTTTATTTTGTTTTTAAAGTCATCGTAGTCAAGGATTCCATCAGGTTTTAGTTTTACTTCCCTGACAACTATTCCATTTTCTTGCAGGTTTAACCATGGGCCGCGGTTAGCCTCATGATCCAGTTGGGTAATGAGGATCTCTTCGCCTGGTTTTAGTATTCGGCTAATTGCCTTGCTTAGGGAAAATGTTATTGTTGTCATATTTGCCCCAAAAGAAATATTTCCGGCACTTTCAGCATTTAATAAAGTAGCCATTGCTTCTCTCGATTCCTCAATAATTGCATCCGATTCCTGTGATGTTATGAAACGTCCATTATGATTTGCATTGCAGGTTGTGTAATATTTAACCATTGCATCAATGACCTGCTGTGGAACTTGTGTTCCCCCCGGACCATCAAGATAAACAAGAGGATATCCATTATGAGTCCTGTCTAAAGAAGGGAAATCATTCCGGCGTTGAATAATGTCTTTATAATTCAAATCAATATTTTTCATTCTGTTAATTACCTTAAATTACTAGTCGTTCTGCAAGTATTAATTTGGAAATTCTAAGATAGAAAAACTCAAAAATCATGCAAAGATTAGGACCTTCTTGCTGTTTCTAAGTTTTTCAAGAATGGTTTTTCAAGAAAACTTTTCTTATCCAGTTTGCAAAGTTTTTCAAACATGGGTTTTGTTACGGTAAATGCCAGGAGATCAGGTGGCAGGTATTTGCGCATTGCAATATCGGTAGAACCAATTAAAGCCTGAGGAATATTTAAGTCCTTGAATAGAGGCAAAAGTTCCATACAACCCGATCCAAAAGGTGCTATTACAGGATCCGGATCATCGGGTTGGCTGAAATATTGGGCCCCTATCATCAAAATGCTGATCTGATCAGGATTTACGAAGAAAGTAACAGTTTTCAGAAATAAATATTGGCTTTCTTTCAGTGGGCCAATCAGGATATTTGTATGTTCGGCTTCATATGGATTTCTGGTATCCAACCACTGATCCATTAGTTTATGACTCTCTTTTAACCCCTCCTGGTCGACCAGAAATTTTATAAAGCTTTCCTTGTCCCGATTTTCCACACCCCAAAGCCAATGACCGCAACCACCACACCCGTAATCTTCTTTTGTGATGTGAAGGGTTTTCCAATTTATCCAGTCTTTAAAAAATTTAAATATACATTCTCTTTGGTCAGGTTTTGGTTTTACCAATGGTTCAAACTTTATGGTATCAGGAGCATCATAAACCCCGATCAAGGGTAAATTCAGATCTATTTTGTTTACAAGGTATTCGAAATTCGGCTGCATGACCATATTTATTTGAAATTAATTTGCTCCACTAGTGGGTATTGCATGAACAAGCTAACGTTTCACTTTTAGCCTTTTCAAATGCTTCTTTTCCTTCTCTGAATGCAAAAAAAGCAATCCCAAGGGATCCAAGAATGTCCAAATAACCTATTCTGAATATTTCAAATAATCCACTTGAAACAAGAAGAATAGTGGACAAATATAAACAGGTTTTGGTACAATTGGCATCGGCAATAATGGCATCCGAACTCAGTTTTCTTCCGACCTTGAGCTTGTATCGCATTAAATAATACATTGTTACAATGGAGATGGATGAAACGATAATTCCAACAATGGTAGTTTCAGGTTTTATTTTTTCAATAATGTTTATAATTGATCCTGCCACTAATCCAATCGTTAAAATGTAAAAACTAACACCGGTTATCCTTAGTGCCTGTCGCTCAAACGTATCACGCCTTTTAACTTTTGAAGATTGCATTCGCCAAACCATATGCGCAATACCAAAACCTGAAATTACTTCTACAAAACTATCTGTGCCAAATCCCAATAGCACCAGGGTTTCGTCTTGTAGTCCAAAGAAAACCGACACCAGACCCTCAATGATATTATAAACAATAGTAAATATGCTTAAAGCAAAAGCAATCTTTAATAAATTTCCCTTATCCATTTTTTTGTTCCAAAATGTTGTCAATTTTCTCTGTTTCGTGTTCCCCCAACCAGTCTGGTAAATCAAACCTAATCTAAAGTAAAAAAATCCGCTATAACCTCAAAAATATGAACATAGCTTCGCAAATTTACCCTGTGAAATATTGCTTTGCAATAAATCTTCGATTTATTTCACAGGGCTGGCGGAGAGTAAATTCCGATACATGAATTCGGGGCAGATGGATCAGTGGATCATTAGATGTTCTAACAGGATCTTAATTCCAATACCGATTAAAATAATGCCACCTAAAATTTCCATCTTTTTCCCAATCCGGGTCCCCGTCTTTTTCCCAAACAATATTCCAAACATAGAGACAAAAAAAGTTATGCTACCAATGACCAGTACTGCCAGAATAATGTTTACCTCCAGCAAACCAAAACTCATACCGACTATCAATGCGTCTATGCTGGTAGCAATCGACAGGCTGAAAAGTACAGGAAGTTTCAACGGATCAATCGGTTTACTCATGGATGAATCCCTGAAACTACTAATTATCATTTTCCCACCCAAAAGAGCCAACAACCCGAAAGCAATCCAGTGATCGAATTCTGCAGCATAGGTTTCTATCTCAGACCCTAAAAACCATCCGATAACAGGCATGATTGCCTGGAAAAAGGCCAGAAAAAATGCAATTTTGAGAGCATCAGTAAATTCAATTTTGCTTTTTATTATCCCGCTTGAAACTGAAACGGCAAATGAATCAAATGAAAGTCCAATAGCAATGATAACCAGGGAAAAAAGATCCATCCGGGCAAATTTATATCTGAGTTAACAAAAGTAAGGAATCATTATTAAAAACGAAATGATCCACTCGTCAGACGACCTGTCTGCCGAACAGGCAGGCTCCAGTCGTCAGACGAGTATTTTTTTCAAGGTTTTTATTTCAGATATAAAGGATTTTATTAATTTTAACGGAGAAAAGAAAAACACACATTTATCTAATAATTAAAATTTTTTTAATTTTATTGCGTATAGAAATCATTTAATACTTATTCTCATGCTTAAAACAGTTGACCTTGTAAAAATTTTCAGGACTGATGAGGTTGAAACAACTGCCCTGAATAAGGTAAACCTGGAGGTTGAAAATGGTGATTTTGTTTCTATTATGGGTCCTTCCGGCTGCGGCAAATCCACACTCCTGAATATTCTCGGATTGCTTGATAATCCAACCTCCGGAGAATTGTATTTCGAAGGTGCAGAACTGGCTAAATATAATGAAAGAAAGAGGACGAATCTTAGAAAAGGAAACATTGGATTCGTATTCCAAAGTTTTAACCTGATCGATGAGTTAACCGTCTTTGAAAATGTAGAATTACCTCTCTTGTATATGAAAGTCCCTTCGAAAGAGAGGAGAAAAAAGGTAGAAGAAGTCCTGGAAAGGATGAAAATAGCGCATCGAAAAAAACACTTCCCGCAACAGTTGTCAGGAGGTCAGCAGCAGCGTGTTGCTATTTGCCGTTCGGTAGTTGCCAACCCAAAGCTGATTCTGGCTGACGAGCCTACTGGTAATCTAGATTCAGCTAATGGAGAGGAAGTTATGAATCTCTTAACCGAATTAAACAAGGATGGTACGACTATCGTAATGGTAACACACTCTCCTTCTGATGCCGAATATGCTCACAGGATAGTGCAGCTGTTCGATGGTCATATTGTTTCAGAAAATATAAAGAAAATAATGTAACGATCTTATATTGATCATAGCTCTGCTAACGGTTAGCTTCTTGTCGGTGCGGGCAGCTAATGCCAATCCGGCAGATGCTATCAAACACGAATAAATATTATAGTTATGACCTATATACTTTAACTGGTTCTTCAGAATGGCTGGGTTCAGTATCCAGGAAAGGAGAAAGGGTTTCGAGTAGTTTTTTTGGTAGAATAGGTTTTAATAAATAATCATTACATCCGGCAAGAAAAGATCCTTCCCTGTTATCACGGGTTG
>NJBF01000005.1 GCA_003144275.1 Candidatus Heimdallarchaeota archaeon B3_Heim | reverse complement strand
TATTTTGCTAGCTATCCATGAAAGCAAGTTAATAGGTTTAAAACTCTTGTTGCTTGCTCTTCTATTGCTAAAAAAAAACCCCTCCCAGTCGAAAAAATTGAGTATCAATTTTTAGCTAGTTTCTTTTTTTTTCTTTCAATTTTTAAAATTCTGTTATCATAATATTGGCGGTTTCCATTGATTGTTGTTATTATCAAACCATTTTATATCTAATTTGGATGGGTGATGTTCTTCAATCAGAGGAAAAATTTCCCAACGTAATTTTTGCTTGATAATATCTATAAATTTAGGTGTTGATACTGTTCGTAGATGGATATTATCTGCAGTCATCTCAATACTCACATATGGAAACCATTCTAAAAGATGCCATAATTGCCAAATTGGCATTATAGGAGCAACGATCCAATACTCATCTAACGAGAAATCTAGTCGCAATTGATTAGCAAAAAAACTGATACACATATTGTCGTTCTTCATAAGAAACGATAGAATTTCTTCTTCCCGTTTTGATAGAAAAAAATTTCCCTTTTCTATTTGTAAATTCACTGGTAGATTTTTAAACGAAAAATAGTCACTTAGCTTACAAAATAGTGAAATTATTTCAAAAGAATTATCCGATTGTCTAACGTCCCAAGTGTTATTGAATTTTTTTGTAATATTCGATTTTGGAGAAATTTTGGCTCGCTTCCGTGGAGTTTTTGTTGTTAATCTCTGCATTAGTAGGTTTTCTTTTGTTGGTGTGACTTCCGACCAACCTCTATTTTCTTTATAATGAGAAAAGGATGTAGATCTATAAGCTTCTCTGATAATTTCAAATTTCAGTAGTTTTATTTTCCCTTGTTGTTCCAGAGTTCTAAAATAATTGATTAATTGATTATAAAAACCCTCTGGAATTGTTAATATTCCAATGAATTGATTAAAAGTCTTTCGAATATTGTATAATCTGCTATTACGTAGAATTCTAATTTTGGGGTTATTAAAATCAATAATATCATGTAAAGGAGAATCCTCTAAAAGTTGAAACATACAAATCACACGTCTTAAGCCAAAAGTGGAAAAATTAAACCAAATTATCCAACGTGCATCAATTTGAGTGAAAAAGCGGGTCAGGTAAGGGCGTCGGTATTTACTAGGACTATTATCCCTGATAAAAGCAGAAATATATTCTTTATTTAAATAATCATTTTTTACTGATGATAAATTTGAAATTATTAAGTTAATGATATGAAATTGCTCTGAGTATAAAGGGGTATGGGATTTTGCTAAAGTATATTGTAATTCTTCCCAAGCTATGTCACTAAGAGGTGTAGTTTCCTTTATTAAATGAAATAAGCCTCTAGATCTAGAGAATCCTCTAAAATGCTTTGCAAGGTAACCATAGAAGTCTTCAGCGAAAAATGTCGCAGTATCAAGTAAACGGTTTGCATTTTCAAGATATTGGACTGCAAACCACAAAAACGGTAAATGTAAATAAATGTCAGTCGGCCGATGTTTTTTACTGAATTGTTCTACTCTTAATGAAAATTGATCTCTTGAAGCCTGCGTATCTACTTGATATGCTTCGATAACATTGATGAAATCTTCTAATAGGTTCTTTTCATGAACAGGATACTTACCAATATATATCGGAAGTTGAGAGAGCATAGTATCTATGAATCTCTTCCATAAAATAGTATTTCTCCTAATTTGCTTACGTTTGCGTTGAATCTAATACCCACCTTTTTACCAAATAATTCAAATCCACTAAGTCTATAAATATTATTTTTATTCAAATCTGATTTGTGTCATTATAATCCGGCTTCAGATTTTGAATAATGGGATCTAATTTAAATGACAAATAGTAATAATGACTTACTTAGGATTAGAGAAATTGGATTAGAGAAATAGAATTAGCTTGTGGTAAGATCAATGAGTGAAACGGACTTCATCATTACATTTTCTGTTGTAATTATTGCTGGTGTGCTAGCCACCCAGTTTGCAGAACGAAATAGTTTTCCCAGAACAATTCCCCTTGTCATCACAGGTATTTTAGTTGTTGCTATCAATGAACTCACAGGTGGTCCGATCCTAGATTTCGAAAATCTTCATGAAATTACGCGATTAATTGCTGAAATTGCTCTTATTACAATATTATTTAAAGAAGGGATGCACCTCAATCTTTACGCAATCAAGGAATTCTTTTAGGAGCGAAACTAGATTACCTAGTAACAGAATTTGACCAGAAAAGAGTTAATGTTACTCAATATCGTAATCTAAGTATTCCCCTGAAAGAAAGGTTGATAGAGATTAGGGAACGGATTCTTGTGTTGCGTGCTCAGCGGGAGCAACAACATAAAATGGTTCATTTATTAGAGAATCAGAACGCGTTTGCCCGAAATGCACTTACCGAAGTCAAAGCTACCGAAGAAATTGATGAATCTGCATATAAACGTGCCCTTAATCGATTGGATAAGGAGCTAGAAACCTTCAAAGTCGTTCATGAGTCGATTAGATCCCTTAAAACTATCGATAATGAATCTAAGTGATTTCTTTAGAATAATGATATGGTAAGAAATCTATAAATTTCTGTGAAGATCCTTACCCAAATATGGTCTCTGTCCTTGCTAAATGGCAGAAGTGCGGGAAAGCTGGCTGTCGATGTAATGATGGGGTCTATCACGGTCCCTACTTGTGGCTCGTCACTTATCACTCTGCTCGTTTAGAAGGGAAACAAGCAGGTAAATATTCTTGGAAGTATTTAGGTCGTAGTCCTGAACTTGCCTGGCAAAAGTTAAGCTCGATTGATTCCCGATTCAAACAGCATTTTGATATTACTTCCCTCCTCGAAAAGTTGGAGGATATCAGACGTAAGAGGGAATCTCAAGTCACCGTGTCGAGAACTGCTTCCATTCTCTCTCTTCCAGATGAATAAAGACTTGTATGAGATTTGAAGAGATTTTTTTTACTTGTTTTTTCATAATACACGCTTCCTTCATTTTCGTCGAGCTAGCGTTCAATTTAAATTCTTCGATAGGAAATACTGGTAATGCTATTGGAAGTGTAGATTTGCTAAGATTTCGGTGGGTGCATTACGATTGAAACAAAACGATGATTCGGATTTAACATTAGATGAAATCTTTGAGGGGTATCTTAAATCACCTAAACTATTTCAGAGACGCGATGTTTTAGATAGTTCCTTTGTACCTAAGAATCTTCCCCACCGAACGGAACAAATTAAGCAATTGGGCTATATTTTAGCCTCTGTTTTACGAGGAGCTAAACCTAGTAATATCTTGTGCTTCGGTAAAACTGGTACTGGTAAGACTGCTGTTTCTAAGTATGTTTTAAGCATGTTAAAGGAAAAAGCACCCGATCATGGTTTACGAGTTGAAGTGGCTTATCTAAATTGTAATAATGTCGACACCAACTATCGTGTCTTTGCCGATCTTTGTAGTACCTTAGGCATTGAAGTCCCCTTCACTGGTCTTGCAACTGATGAAGTTTTTACTCGATTTAAACAAGGTCTAGATCAGCGGGAATCACTTTTCATTGTTGTATTGGACGAAATTGATAGTCTAATCAAAAAATCTGGGAATGAAACACTTTATAGTTTAACTCGTATTAATTCAGATCTTTCTAGTGCCAAAGTTAGCATTATTGGGATTTCTAACGATCTGAAATTTAAGGATTATTTAGATCCTCGTGTTCTCTCCTCTCTTTCAGAAGAAGAACTTGTTTTTAAACCATACGAGGCTCCAGAAATAACTGATATTCTTGTTGAAAGAGCAGAATTAGCTTTTCGTCCTAACACCTTAGATAAAGGTGTTATCAATATGATCGCTGCCATTGCCGCTCAGGAGCATGGTGATGCACGAAGAGCTATGGATTTACTTCGGGTTGCAGCAGAAATTGCCGAACGCGAACACTCGGAAGTTATTACTCAATCCCATGTTAAGAAGGCCCAAGGAGCGATTGAACGAAATACAATCACTGAAGTTATCAGCACTCTTCCTGTTCAGTCAAAATTTGTCATTTCCTCCATCTATCAACTTGAAAATGTTACAAGTGATCCCGATGCTGTCTCGACGGGTGATGTATACGAGAGATATGTCCAATTGTGCCGTGATGCGGGTATGGACTCACTTACACAGCGACGTGTTGGAGATTTAATCAACGAGCTTGACGCTCTCGGTATTATATCTGCACGTGTGGTGTCTAGAGGTAGACATGGAAGAACTAAGGAGATTCATTTTAGTATTCCCCGTTCCTTAGTTGAATCTACGTTACAGAAAGATAAACAATTTGACTTCAATCGTTATTAAGGAATTTGTTTCAGATCTATCATTGTTATTTCCCCCGTTCCCGTATCTATAACTGGAAACACACCAACAGAAGTTAATGCATATGTTTTTTCTGTTGTTTTGTGAGGATTCTTGAATGTTCCGCATGTAGCTATACGTACACCTTTGTATATCTCCTTTCCAGCTTGATGAAAATGCCCCGTCACTAATACATCTGGCATTTCATTAATCACAAGATAATCTTTTGAATAAGGTGCGTATGCAGCAAATGATCCATATTCTGGTGATAAATGACGATATTCCAGTAATTCTTTGAAGCCATTTATCAGGGAAGTCTGTTCAATTTTCAATAGTCGATGAAAGCTATTTTCACAACTTTGTGCATGGAAAATCAAGAATTTCATCCCGTTGATTGTTAGACGAAGAGGATTTCCGTGGTTTTTTACATTTGGAAGCGAATATAGAGATTTTCCAATCTTCTTGTCAATTGCCGGTTGGGGGATAGCCAATTGAGACGCATCATGTTCTCCAGGAATTGTGAATATTGTAATGCGCTCTGGAATTTCATTCAGTAACTTGGTGAGTTGTTCATATTGTACTTCAAAGGAGTCGATACTAAGTTTACTGTCTTCCTTTGTTACAACCCCTGTTCCCTCCACTAAATCTCCAGCAATGATAATAGAGGAAATCTTCTCAGCAGAAAATGGGAAATCTGGTATATTAACTTTTTCATTTAAATATGCGACAAGACGGGAGAATAAACGGTTTGAAAATCTTTTAGAACCAATGTGTATATCCGAAAGACATAATACTTTGGTTGAGGGTTCTGAAATTGCGAAGTGATGTGCTCTAAAGGAGGGTCGAATGATATCTTTTCCCCAAAATGCAGTCAGGTGTCCCTCATGAAAATTTTTTGGTAATACTCCGGATACTCCTATTACTGAGTCCCTTAGGATCCTCCTATATTCGGGAAATGATGGACTTTCTTTTACAATGACGCATTTTGTTAGATGGCCACTTAGATGATCTTCTAGTTGTATTACAAAGCGGTTTGTATGTAAAACTTGCGTATCATGAATCATCCCAATAAGGATACCAGCCCTCTGGTGAGGAATTTCCTCAAGCTGTAAGTTGTACTTCAAGACTGTGGTTTCTGGTTCTAAATTTTCAAGTAATATTCTTGATAGTGATTGATATCGGTCAAGAAATAGGTTCCGAAAAACTGTGATTTTAGGTTCCTGTGATAGCTTATAGGGAATGTCTAAATCTATAGAATATTGTAGTTTTTCTACAGGCTTTCGCACTGTTTCCTGCAGTGGGGATTTTTCTCTGATGTGAACCCTGTTTTCAACCTCAGAAGCAGAAGGGGTTCCTAATTTCTTTGCTGATTTTCCTCTAATTCCCTCTTTTAAGATGTTTACTGAAATCACTGGTTCTATCAGAGTTTGACTTTTCAATAAGGCTTTTAATTCCTTCTCTGAAATATTCTGGTTTTTAATATATTCTAAAGTTTCCGCACCAATATTATAATTGAATTGAAGAAAAATCCTTATTATTTCATCCCTTTCCAAGATATTAGTGCTCCTTATTATCCAGTATTGTTAAACAAAATTGCTTGGGACTAGGTAGTCTATAATTAACCTAGCAATCATGAAGTTAGTTCCTCGAAATCCTACTTTATAATTCATTTTGCTACTGAGGAGTTCGAGAATATGAGGAGGAAAAAGAGCTATGGGAGAACACGTGGTTCTCCATGAGTATATACGCATTCTAGGGTGCTATAGCACCTGGGGGTATGACATCCCACAAAATCTTATAGATATAGATCCAATCATGAGCTGTTTTGTATGCAAGTTCGTAATAGTTTGCATACTCTGCATATTCAGGTGAAAAACCTCGAGCTGCAGGAGCGTTGTCTATAATTGGACTATATTGAGTAATTCGACTACTATAAGCTTCCTCTGAAACTCCAGCTGTGAAGAGAGCCCAAAAGACAGAATCATAGAACTTATCGACATATCCAGTGATATATTGGCCTCTTGAATCAAATTCTAAATAATCATCTTGATCGATCTGGAAGATATTTCCACTTTGTTCTCCGATACGGACGAACCATGGAACTTTTCCAAGATCAGAATCCAATCCGTAAGTTCCATACCCATCGGATACAAGAAGGGCAATATATGTCACATCGTATAATTTAGCTATCTTCAATGATTGCCGCGGGTTGAGAACCAACATGCACCCAACATTTCCTATTTTGGTGCTGTTGATTGTAGCATTGTCCACCAAGATTGTGGCATTTGAATTTCCACTTATCCAATAACCATAGTCCCACCATGAAGCGGTGACATCATTTACTGTTGTATGGTAATCTAACCATCCAATGGCTTCTTGCCAATCATTACCGATGATTAACGATTGACCTCCACTACCAGGAACAATTGTAAGTATGGAAGGAGCTTGAGTCGAATCAATTGCTGCTTGTGTCGCGTTAAGGACTGAAAATAATAAGAAGAGACCAATGAATGAAAACGCGATCGCTGTGTGTTCATTAGACATGGGTTGGACGAGTCGTGTTTTCCTTCGACTTAACGCAAAACGCTCTTGGAATGTTAACACAAAAGGTAATAGAGTTTGATCAATGGCCTTTGCGGCTAGTAATGCGGCTGCGGGTGCCAAAATCAGTGCCAATCGTACCATAGAGCCAGCGAAATATATTGCAGTAAATCCAAAGATTAGCAGTAACAAATTTCTCTCCGTTGGTTTCTCATACAAGTAATACATAGCCAATGGTAGCAAGAATAATAGGATACCATTGTTTCGGAAGAAACCTGCCCAAGAAACCAATTGATGTTCACTAACTGATTTAAGAATTGGTGTTTCATCTCTAAAGAAGGGGAAGAGGACTGTAATAAATTTTGATGATATATTGGTCACAACTCCTGAAAGGAGAAGTACCGCTATACCTATAACAATTCCCAATCCAATAATTGGAAAATACGGTCTTATTCGTACTTTAACATCAGTAAGATCATATATTGCTGTTATATTTCTATAGAGTGTTACTAAGATTAGTAAAGCGACAACTCCAAGTGGAACCAATCCATCAGTCGATAAAATCGATCCAGGTCCGTTTCTGGGTATAAGGGTCATGATAAAAGAGCCAATCGTAATTGAGCCACCGTACGCTAGCAATAGTCGATCTGAATCTTTTCTCATTAATATTAAAACAAATGCATGAAGGGCTAATAGACTGAATATATATGTGGAGGCTCCCCAAGAGCCGGATAAGATTCCTAAACTAATACCTGCAAACACAGTCATGGATGCAGATCCTGTTCTTAAAGCTCGGGCATAAAAGTATAAGATTAAGACTAAGAGTAAAATACCAAAAGCTTCATTATCAAAAAAGCCTGCAATAGTACGTTGTAGATGGCCTGCAGAGACTGAGAGAAATAAAGCTGCTAATAAGCCAACTTTCTTGTTTGCAATTTCTTTTCCCAGGAAGTATATTGCCACACAGGTAAGTGCTCCAAATAATGGAGGCTGCAAATATGCTACAAATTCTAATGAAGCCGGAATTCCAAGCAACAGAACTAGCTGATGTAAGATTACTGCTGAAAGGGGTGTTCCGATATATTGTGATTGTCCCCAATAACGACCTTCTGGATACCATGTTTGAGGGTCAACCCAACTAAAAAATGCTGCTAGTCCATTTGTTTCGATATATTGCGCTGCTCTAAGTTGAGAAAAAGGATCGTTTGCTGCTAGTATAATTTCATAGGGTCTTAGCATTGCTAAAATTCGAACTATAAAAGCTAAAACAAAGATAAATATCAATGCTGTATAGCAGAACACCATTTCTCTACTTATCGTCGTTGTTGCTGCACTATATCGCTCTCGAAGATCATTCATTAGTCGGTCTAGGATGATGGGGGACATTTGTTTTCACCATGGATGTAGAAATTCAGTTTTACCGTAAGGAACAGAAATACCCTTTTTTAGTTGAGGATGGGTTGATTATTTTACATTCGGCCCCCTTTTGCAATATTTTAATAATTTAATGACACAATTTTTTAACATGATTCTTGGACTGGAAGACCTACTCAGAAATGTTTGAAAACAATATACACATTGTAAATGGTATGGATAATGACAAAACAACCATTAGATATAGATTTGGAACTATACGAATTAGTTTTTCCCGGTCAACTCATTGGGAAAGCCGTTATTGATAGTGATGCACGGATGGTTGGAGTAATTCGAAATGTTAGAATTCAGATACCGTCACCTTCGATTTCCTTGATTATAAAGGGTTTAGATACAGAATTCACGGTAAAGGCTGAGAATGTCCAGGCAATAGGTAATGTTGTACAATTGAACGTTACAATCAAACACTCTGAACCAATTGAAGTTAATGATGTAATAAGATTAAGAAATGAGATCCAAGAAGAGATCATCCACTTCTTCCAGGTGCTACAATCACGATAAGGTGTACAACTGTTTAAATTTAACTGATTTTCTCTTGATTTCGGCTTAATTGTAACTTATGAGATTTTCTGGATTATATTGAGTATTTTTTCTATAATCTCTAAAGTATTGGTTATTTCGTTGGGAGTATCCTCTGAAGCTAGTTGGTTGGTTAGGAGGGTAATTTTTCCTATTAATACATCTCTAAGTTGATTAGTTGCGTCACCCAGAGATATTGTTTGCTCTATTTTTTTGATTTCATCCTTGTTTTTAATATAAACAGCTTTTCGTTCGCAATTAGGACAGAAAATGTTTTCATTCTTTTTAAAGAGAGGAACTGCACAATCAGGACAAGATTCCCCTAGCATAGTTGCACCTGATAGCAATAGTTGACTCATTTTGGATAGATCAGGTTCCTTTTTTTTTCCCATATTGGTCTTTCCTACCTGCTTAGAGCTTAAGCGAACAGTTTTTTTTGGTAATTAAGCCTTCAATAGAATTATCTGGTTCACCCATTTTGATCGTTACGATATTGTGCATGATTTTTAGATCATTAGTGAAATTTTCTAAAGATTTTGGTATGAAAACAAGACTAACAGGCTCTTTTAAGGATAGAGCTTTGTCTTTTTTTGCTTTCCAAATAGCAGAATCGAGTGTAAGAAGATCTTCAGTTATTGATTGCTCTTCTGTACTAGGATTGTCTGGTTGAGGCAAATTTTCAAGATGAATACTAATTTCAGGATCATATAATGATTGAAAAATCTTTTCTGTCACAAAAGGTACAATAGGAGCTAGCAGTTTCAAGATTGCCTGAAGAGAGGTGTGTAAACTATAACGTGCACTTTGTATTGAAATTTTTGACATGTTTTCTTCTCCATAGGCACGAGATTTGACAAGTTCAATATAGTGTGCTGCGAATAGATTCCAGACCCAATTATAGAGATTTTCTGCTGGAACTGAGAAATCAAGCTTGGCATACCCGTTCAAGCATCTACTAGTGAGAGCGTCTAAACTGGCTAGAAGCCATTGATCCACAGCTTCTAGTTTTTTAGGACGATCTTCATTTGGGAAAATTGAAATGAACCTTGAAATATTCCATAATTTTGTTATAAATTTAGCATTTCCATCTAGTTTCGATAAAGAAAATCGAATATCTGAGCCATGACTTCCTTGGAGACATGAGGTGAGTCTTACACTATCCGCTCCATAATACAGATTGGGTGTTTGTTTTCCAGAAAATTTTGGAGAAGATTCTAATTTTGCAATTACTTTCCAACTATCTTTGTCTGGGCGGAGAGTTTTTGGAGTATTTTTAGGTATAACTTGAGGTTGGAGGAATAATAAAGGATCAACACTATTTCCCTCACTTTTTGACATTTTTCCACCATACGGATCTCGTACTAAGCCTGAAATCCATACTTGTCTAAATGGAGGTTTCTTGAACAGATGAAATGATCTAAGTATGGTATAAAACAACCATGTTCTTACAATTTCTTTCCCTTGGGGACGAACAGAACAGGGGAAGTTTTTTTCAAAAAATTGTTGTTCCTTATCCTGAAAAAATATTTCTCCAAAGTTACATGCTGCTAATTCAGAAATAGAAGAATCAAACCAAGTATCAAACGTTCTTACTTCTCCCTGAGCATCCTTCAGAGATTTTCCACACTTTATGCATTTGATCATTGGTGATTGTTCTTTCCATGCATCATAATATCGATCTAGTTCTTCCTCTTTCGGTACATTCGGGGTTTGACACTTTGAGCAGTACCAAATCGGAATTGAAGTCCCATAAAATCGTCTTCGACTAATAGCCCAATCAGTATTGATTGTGCTAATCCAATTATCTAATATGATTTTGTTTGATTTGGGGAAGAAATCCATTTTTTCTACAATTTTTTTTATCTCAGGAATGACTTCAAGTTGTTTAATATAATACTCTTCCATAGCAATAATTTCGATAGGCGTTTTGGATCTCCAACAGACTGGTACCCTTCTTAGTGTCTTAGTGGATTGTATGAGGGATCCATTCTTCTTTAAATCTTCGATGATTGCAGCTTGTGCCTCTTTCACTAACATCCCGCTATATTTTTCTCCTACCTCGTTTATTCGTCCATCTGCATCTATAACTGTCTTTGGATTGGTGATCCTTTCTTCCCGAAGTATTTTTACATCAGATTTATCCCCAAAGGCACAAATCATCATGATTCCTGTTCCAAATTCAGGATCTGCTTCCCTATGTTTCCGAATGGGAATTTTTTTCTTGAATAAGGGAGTAAGGGCGTATTTCCCCTCTAAATCTGTGTATCTTGAATCAGTTGGATGATAGATTATTAACTCACATGTAGGTATTAACTCTGGTCTTGTTGTGGAAATTGTTATAGTTTCATCAGAATTTTCAACATTGAAAATTATTTCATGTAAGAATGATTCATTTTCTGTGTATTCAATTTCCGCATCAGCTATAGTTGTCCCACAATCAATGCACCAGTTATTCGGTCTTGTTGCATGTGTGATCAGTCCAGTATGCCAAGCTCTAAGGAATGTGCGTTGCGTATTAAGTCGATACTGAGGGGAGTCTGTCTGATAATATATCTCTGGTGAACCATAAAATGAATTACAGGAGAGTCCCATCCATTTCATAACTTGAATGGTGTTTTCTTCTGCTATGTCTAGTTCTCGTTTGCAAATCTGTAGAAATTCTTCTCTATCCATTTCATGCATTGATTTATTGAGCTTTTGTTCTACTTTAACTTCTACAGGTAACCCATTCCTATCAGCACAGGCTGGAAATATAACATTCTTTCCTTGCATTCGATAATAACGTGCGATCATGTCAATTTGAGCATAATGAATAGCGAATCCTAGATGTGCACGACCCGACACATAAGGAGGAGGAGTATCAATAATGTAAACAGGCTTTTTGGAGTCCTCAATAAATTTAAATGTTTCAGATTCAGACCAATATTGGATAATCTCTCTTTCATTACTTGCTTTCCACCGTTTCATCGTGATTTTTGGTTTTAGTGCCATGGTTTTCTCCTCAGATCATATATTTGGCTTGGGGCCTGTTCTTTTGAATTATTTTGTCTAACAAAGTAATGAATGCCAGAAAAATCGAAATAATAAAAATCGTACTTAGACAATACAGGCTTATTACCAAATAAGTCTAATAAATTATGTTGTATGAGAATAAACTGTGGTTTCCTTTTAGCGGATTGATGTAGAAGGAGTAACAAAACGATCCCAGCTATTTACCACAATAATTCACCACATTTAATCAAATAAGGGAACTCCTTTTAAAGTTTAATTTTTTAATTCTTAGGCACTCAATAGAAAATGAACAAAGTTTCGTAACTGATATTCCCTCTTTATGTTATTTCAGAGTTGAATTCCTAGTATTTCTAAATAGATTTGCTAGTCAATATTTTTTTCTCGGGTGTTTCAACGAATGGCTACTGACATACTCGCTGAAGAACAGCTTAAGCTTGAGTTGCTTCGTGTATTATCCAAATATTTTTTAAGACAACTTGAGAATCTTCTGAGGGATAAAACAGGCGCATTCTTTCCTGTTGATCGTCTGTCAAACTTAGAATTAGGTAGAAGATTAGGTAAGAGGAAAGAATTACAATTAATGACAGTATCTGTCTGTGATGCGCTTCATAATAGAGAATTTAAAGTCGATCTGGCTTTTAAATTTCACGAAAACTCAGATGCAGCGATCGAGGAAGCTAATGGAGCAGCTTGGCTAGAAGATCTTTTAAAAACTAATAATAGACTTAAAACTGCGCAATTATTGTATTTTTCTAAAGAACATTCCTTATTAATCTATGAAGGACTATCAAACCCCACTGAGTTCTTTGAGAATGAATTAGACCTACCTCAAAAGCTTTTTCTTGCAGGGAGTGCGCTCCCCTATATTCATGGTCTTTTCGAGCAAAAAATTGTCGTCGATCGTTACCTACATCTGATAACAGAAACCTTAAATGGATTAAATATATCTCCAAATGATCGAGATGAGCTAAATTATCTATTTAAACATCCTTTAAAGCAAATGGGTCTAAGCTTAGCAGGAGCCCATTGTTTTGGTGATTTTCACCCTGGTAATTTAATGTTCTATGAATCAGATACATCTCATGCAAATACAGGCGATATCCGAATAGATAAAACAATCATATACCTTATTGATCCTGCTTTTATAGAAAGAGACAGTTTTGTTGATCGTGCAGAGGACGTAGGAACGTTTTTTTCAAAATTCGCCTATAACGACTTTTCTCTTACCCAAAATTTTGATAAAACAGTATCAGATATCGAATTGTTTTGTAAAGGCTATGATTATACATGTTCTTATAATGGAGTGTATTTTCCCGATTATTATCCAGAAGGTACAACATTTGATTTTCACATTGCATTAGGGATACTAATTGACAGCCTGTTCAAGACTCGATTGGCCGGGTACTCCCCTCCTGATTCCGTGAGTCCTTTGGTCCAAACAAGTATTGAGGCTGCGAAATACATACTCGAGAGGCGTCCTTTTCAGATCTATAGCTAACTGGACTTTAGATGAGAAGCGTGATTGTAGGATATTGAACAAGTCTAGATTTTCTAGAAAATTCCCTCAATTATTGAGAATCCAATTAGAGCGATAATTCCGCTGAATAGTGCAGAACTGATATTCACAAGGTCATTTGTCACTAAACGATATCCCTTGAAAAAATTTGTTTTATTTCCACATCTATGAATTTGCCTTTCAGTTACTTTCTGACAGTGTTCACAATAATATAATCCTTGGATCGTGGCCCCTTCAAAAGAGTCAATAAGACCACCTAATGTACCTGCGAAAGTTAAGAAAATGAACTGAACTATCATATGAATAAGTGATATATCAGAATGAAGTAATAATTGTAATAAGTATATAAATGATATAATCATAGAACCTACTATTCCGGCACTTGTGCCTTTAAGTGTCACTCCTCCACTTGTACCTTTTGGTACTTCTTTCTTAAGATTAGTTATAAGCCTGGGTATACTTGATGTGCTGATTCCTATTTCAGTCATCCATGTATCGGAATTATGCGTTGCCAGTGACGCAAATGCTGCATATATCAATGGAGAAACAGATAAAAAGGAAAAATTACCAGAATTTTCAATGAATGGAAAGAAATCAATCGATAAAAATATGATTCCGAAAAATAAAGCTGGAAGGCTATTTGATAGCACTTGAATGGCATCACGTGTGGAATCTTTTGAAAATTCAGCTATAATCATCTGTTTCTGAGGTGTGCTCTGTTTTGAAATTAGTGAGGATGTTAGAAAAAACGCTAATAAAGCGCACCAAAGAAATGGTGAAATAATATAAGTCATAATAGCAATAGTTGCCCCTGTTAGAATACCTCCTGGCATGGTGAGTAATTTTATTTTGATAATTATGAATAATAAGGGAAAATTGAAAATAACGCCCCAAAATAAAGCTTGTAAAAGATATTCAACAATTATACTCATTTAAAGATACTTTCCTTCATTTCCACAAATTTACAGATAAAGATAGATCATTATTATTTCACTAAGTTGATTTTTCAGCAGAAATTAGAATATTGTGATTGTTGAGGCAAAATGCTTGAGTATAAAGCTAAACTCGTTGGGATTACTGTAGTGCGTGTTAACGAAGCATATACCTCCTAACAATGTAGTAAGTGTGGTCCTGACTAGATTTGTCAGACAACTATTTGGAAAATAGTTCTGGACAGGATGAGTCACACATCCGCTATCCGGCAGGTTAGCAACAAGAGAATGTATGCCTCCATTGGGACTACTTGAATCAGATCTTACTGCGACATCTCAAACACTAGTGAATTTCAACCAGGTTGGGCCATAACTCTCTTGCCTTTGACGGGTAACTCGTCTAACGTAGTTACAAGGGAATAGACCCTGGGCGCGAAGGAAATATTTTAGTCATCACCTCGGGGTTGAAGAAGTAAGGGAGGGAGTCCTTTTAAGGTTGTGTGAGAGAGAGGTCAGCGAATACGAGAAATATTGCTTTGTCGGACAAAAATGATCATGTGAAAAAACAGAATCGAAAATTGCGTGGTTCCTTCTGCTGTCAGGGTTGCGGTTTTTGTCTAAACACCGATCACAATGCCTTTCGTTATATTCTTCAAAGTGTAACTATTGATTCCCAAGTAGTCCCAACTGGTAGTGTACCTTCCAATGTATCTGGTCTGCCCGATAGAGGATGTGTGACTCCTCTTGTCCAGAATTCTTTTAAAAGAGTTGGCTGATAACTTTAGTCATCAGATATAAATTCACAGCTAAGTTGGTGTATCTGCCTTCGTTGATAAGCCCTGCAAATGATATGAAAAGTTATCATTAAAAATCAGCATCAAGTAGCTTTCCCAAGAAGATATGACCATTGAGGTTTGAGCTATGTGTTTTATTGAATATGACGTTGATTTATACAATTCTCTATGCTTATCCAGTTTTTCCCTAGAATAAACTCAAACGAAGACTAGAAGAGGTCTATCTCGTGGAACAATTGACTAATGATGATAAGTGGGAAGTCCTTAAATCCATGTATAATGAATTTGGATTAGTAAGGCAACATCTTTTCTCCTTCAATGAATTCGTCGAAAAGAAACTGAATGAAATAGTTCAGGAAAGACCCAAGATTGAACCGGATATTGAAGGGTTTTATGTAAAACTGGAGGGAATTGAAGTTGGAGAGCCTTCTGTGAGGGAAGCTGACGGTTCTGAACGAACCATATTTCCCATGGAAGCACGAGTGAGAAATTTAATTTATTCAGCTCCTTTGAATCTGAAAATGCGACCTGTATATGTCGATGCAGGAATTGAGAAGGAGGAGGAAGTTATTGTTGCATACATTGGTAGATTACCAATTATGTTAAAATCAAATTCTTGTTTATTACACAACCTATCCACTGACGAACTTACACGATTAGGAGAAGATCCTGAAGATCCTGGTGGTTATTTCATAATTAATGGATCAGAAAGAGTAATTGTAACTCAAGAATATTTAGTTTCAAATCGTGTATTAGTTGATGAAGGAAGGAAAGGATCTTCTACAACCGCGGTAGCTAAAGTATTCAGCACCGTAGCAGGTTTTCGATCCTTGGTATCTGTTCAGAGAAGGAAGGATGGACGATTACTTGTAAATTTCTTCAGTGTTCCAAGACCTCTTCCTTTAGCTGTCTTAATCAAGGCATTGGGGGTTACAATAGATAGAGATATCGCTAATTTAGTCAGTAATGATCCTGAGCTAATTCAGGAGTTATTACCTACATTACGAGAAGCTGCAGAAATTGTAGATCAGGAAGAAGCGTTAGATTTTATTGGTAAACGAGTTGCCGTGGGACAAACTCGCCAATATCGAATTCTACGAGCTAAACAGGTGTTAGATAATTATCTCCTACCGCACGTAGGCAAGAATGCTAGTTACCGAAAACAAAAAGCACTTTATCTTGCTCAAATGGCGCTAAAAGTAATTAAACTAAATTTAAAAAGGATTGAAGCTGATGATAAAGATCATTATGCGAATAAACGATTAAAACTTGCTGGTGAAATGTTAACAAGTCTCTTCCGCGTTGCCTTCCATTCCCTATATCGTGATATTAAGTATCAACTGGAAAAAGGCGCGAGAAGAGGTAAATTGCCCAATTTACGTGTAGCCATGAGAGCCGATGTTATTACTGAACGAATTCGGCATGCTCTCGCGACAGGTAATTGGGTAGGTGGGAAAGCTGGAGTGTCACAATTATTAGATCGTACTAATTACATGTCTACCTACAGTCATCTTAGGCGAGTTATTAGCCCTCTTATCCGAAGTCAGGCTCACTTTGAGGCTCGAGATTTACATGCCACTCATTGGGGTAAGATATGTCCTAATGAAACACCAGAAGGTCCCAATTGTGGACTAGTGAAAAATCTCGCGATGCAAGCGTATATTTCAATCGGTACACCTGACGAACCAGTTAAAGAATTTATCTATCAAAATTGTAAATCTATTCCAGTTGCTGAAGCCATTGATCATCAAGGTGTTCAGATTTTATTAAACGGAAATCTTATTGGTACTACTAGAGATCCACTTGAAACTTTTACAATAATTAGGAATGCTAGAAGAACTAATAAACTATATCATGAAATCAATCTTGCTTATTTCGAGGAAAATCATGTTATTTCAATCAATACAGATGAAGGACGTGTACGTAGACCACTTATTATCCTTGATCCTTCTGAAAAATCTGATCAACCCTCAGTTCCAAGACTGAAAATGGGCCACATTGAGAAGTTAAGGAAGGGAGATATTAAGTTTTCAGATTTGTTAAGAGAAGGTGTACTTGAATTCCTTGATGCAGAGGAAGAAGAAAATTCTTATATTGCCATGACGTTAGATGATATCGAATCTAATCATACTCATGTAGAAATTTCTCCATCAGCAATTTTAGGTATATGTGCTTCAATCATTCCTTATGCAGAACATAATCAATCTCCCCGTAATACATATGAAGCGGGAATGACAAAGCAAGCTCTAGGATTATATGCTTCAAACTTCTATTTCCGAACAGATCGTCGTGCTCATATCTTACAAGCTCCCCAAATTCCTTTAGTTGGTAGTAAACCTATGGAAGTTATTGGGTTCAACGATCGACCTGCTGGACAGAATTTTATAGTGGCTATTCTTAGTTTTCAAGGTTATAATATTGAAGATGCAATTATTCTAAATCGTGCCAGTGTCCAAAGAGGACTAGCACGTAGTCATTTCTTCCGTTCTTATGTGGGTGAGGAGAAGAAATATTTAGGGGGACAAGAAGACAGGTTTGAAATCCCACAGAAGGGTGTCAGAGGATATCGTGCAAAAGAAGTCTATCGTCATTTAAGTGAGGTAGATGGAATCATTGAACCTGAAATAGAAGTTGGAGGAGGAGATATTTTAGTTGGGCGAACTTCCAGACCACGATTCTTAGAAGAATATATAGAACTTGATTCATTTGAGTCGGCCACTCCCCAGCGAAGAGAGACAAGTCTTGCTATTCGTCATGGAGAGAAAGGTATTGTGGATTCTGTAATATTAACGGAAACTTCTGAAGGAAGTACGCTTGTCAAAATTAAAGTTCGTGATCAACGAGTACCTGAATTAGGTGACAAATTTGCATCGCGTCACGGTCAAAAAGGAATAATTGGAAATGTTGTTCCACAGAGTGATATGCCCTTTACAGAAGAAGGTATTGTACCAGATTTAATTATTAATCCACATGCCATTCCAAGTCGTATGACTGTTGGGCAAATTATTGAATGTATGAGTGCGATTGTTGCTTGTTACGAAGGAAATCAAATTGATGCCACCCTATTTGAATCCCCAGATCCAGAAGATATTGGAGATAGATTACGAAAATTAGGATTTCATCCATACGCAGAATCTGTTATGTATGATGGTATGACAGGACAGAAACTTCCCTCACGAATTTTCATCGGACCAACTTATTATCAGAAGTTACATCATCTAGTTTCTGATAAGATTCATGCACGGGCACGTGGTCCCATTCAAATCCTCACTCGTCAGCCTACAGAGGGACGCGCGCGAGAAGGAGGGCTTAGATTTGGAGAAATGGAACGTGATTGTTTGATTGGGCACGGAGCGGCATTATTATTAAAAGAACGATTACTTGAGGAGTCTGATAAAACAGAGATCTTTATATGTGAGACCTGTGGTGTCATCGCTACTTGGGATCGTAAAAAGGATCAAACTTATTGCAGTATTTGTGGAAATGTAGATACTGGGATTTATAAGATTGCAATATCTTATGCTTTTAAATTGCTGTTGCAGGAATTAATGGCTCTGACAATAAAGCCTCAAATTGTTTTAGCAGATAGTACGTATTAATTAAGGTGGTAATTATGGGAATCGATAATAGTAGAATGGGTTCGGCAAGTTTTTACAAAAGAGCGCTGCGAATAATGAGGCTTGCTAAAAAGCCTGATCGGTCAGAAGTATCACTAGTTATTAAAATAACAATCGCTGGAATGGCGATATTAGGGTTTATCGCATTTGTCATTCGTTTTATTATATTTGTATTGCTTGGCCGTGAGTTATAGATAAATCTGGTTTTGAACTCATTTTAATATGAAATTATGTGGTTAGAATGCTAGAAAAATATGGTATATATTGTTATAAGGTGAAAAAAGGCCAGGAGTTCAATGCCGCAGAATCATTAGTACAATATGCTGATGTTCATCGTTTCGATATAAATACAGTTCTTGTTACTGAGATTCAAGGGTACCTGTTCATTGAGGGGAATATTCAAGACATTTTAAAAGCGGTTGATAATGTCCATTATGTCAGTAAACAGTTGGGTCGTGTTCCAATTTCTGAATTAGAAAATCAGTTGGTTCCTACTCCAGTAATAGAAGGATTAAAGCCAGGAGATATAGTCGAAATCACAGAAGGCCCCTTCAAAGGGAGTCAAGCGCGAATTTCTTTTATTTATCAAGCTCGTGAGGAGATTACTGTTGATTTATTAACCAGTAGTGTTACAATTCCAATAGTACTTCATGCTGATTCTGTAAAATTGATCCAACCGAGTGAAGAAGAGGACGAGACTGAACTTGAGCTATAACTGTGCCTAACTACTAGAGCCTAGCTTATTAATCGTGAATAAAGGAAGCCTAGACGAAGAAGACATTCTGCAGGAGTCTCGGTACTTCGAGTTCTAACTGCTAAATTAGCGAAAGTGTGTTGAATATTATGGCTATCTCAATAACAAAAACAAAAAGCGGGTTGACTAGAAAAGAATCCCAAATTGAGACTATTAGAAAATTAGCAGAAGAGAATTCGGTCATAGGTATTGCTGATTTGAGTGGAATAAGTTCTAAAGCTATTCAGGGAATAAGAACCTCTTTAAGATCAGGAGAGGTTAATGCAACACTTAAAGTGGCAAAAAATACCTTGAAAACAATTGCTTTGGAAAAACTTCAAGCAAAAACAAGTAAAAAGACTGTAGATCAATTTCTCTCTCATATCAATGGTTCATGTGCATTAATTTTTTCTAATGAGAGTCCTTTCAAACTACAGCGCTTTTTAAGTAAAAATTCTGTTCCTGCTCCTGCGAAAGCGGGTCAAATATCTCCTGTAGAAGTATTAATCCCCGAAGGAGTAACTAATCTTGATCCAGGACCAATTATCAGTGAACTAGGATCGATTGGATTACAAACAAGAATTGAAAAAGGTAAAATACGAATCACAAAGACAGCCAAAGTCCTCTCTGTAGGAGATACCGTATCTGAAACTCATGCAGCAGTACTTACAAGGCTTGGTATTCAACCATTCAGCGTAAACTTGCGAATAAGTCAAGTAATCGAGGGCGATGAAGTAATCGATGGGAGTATCCTTGAAGTTGACGAGGATCAAATCATTTCCGATCTACAACAAGCCTACATGAATGCAATGGCGTTAGCGGTTGATTCACGTGTGAATTATTATTCAGAAGAATCTATTCCGATCTTATTAGGGAATGCGGTACGTCAAGCTTTTGGCTTATCTATTGAGTCAAATTATCTAACCAAAGACAATCTCAATGCTCTGCTTGTAAAAACAAAAGCTCAAGCAGATACTTTGAAAGAAAAAATCTCTGACAAGGATTCAAAAATCGAATTCAAAGATTACTAACTGTCTTAGTACTTTTACGAACCTCTTGAAAATTAATTCAAGATTTTCCGTACGAAGGCTTCTGGGTCAAATCTCTCTAGATTTGTATATTTCTGTCCCGTCCCAATATATAAGATTGGTACACCAGAAGTAGCATGCGTTACTGAGATTAACGCCCCTCCCCTTGCATCTGCGTCCATTTTAGATAATATAACTCCATCTAAAGTAATAGCTTTGTGGAAATCTGCGGCTTGTTTTGTTGCATCATTACCAGCAAGGGCATCAACAACTAAAATGATATAATCTGGATCACTGACACGTTTTATCTTCTTCATTTCTTCCATTAAATCTTTATTAATGGCCATTCGTCCAGAAGTATCGATTATGACCACATCTGCATATTTTGATTTTGCATGTGCTATAGCGTCATATGCGACCGCAGCTGAATCACTCCCGTAATCTCCAGATATTATCTTAACACCTACCTTATCAGCATGTATTTTTAACTGTTCTTGGGCACCAGATCGAAATGTATCACTCGCAGCAAGAATAACACGCATTTTTTTCTTTTTTAATAAGTATGCTAATTTCGCTATTGTAGTTGTTTTGCCAGTTCCATTTATCCCCAATAGTAAAATTACAATTGGATCTTTCGTCAGAGAATGTTCCGTCTCTTTTCGTTTCTCAACAATCTCATTTATTAAATCGATTGATCTTGTAGGAGAAATGATCTTAATTAGAGTTGGTTCTGCAAACTCAAGAAGTAATTTTGAAAGGTCACTAAATCTGCGTGCCCTTTTCCCCATCATTTTCTTAGCTAAATCTGTTGCTATTGCATCAGCAACGTCAATTGACACATCATTAGTAATTAATAAGCGTTTAAAATCTCTAATTGCTCGCTGCACATTTTTTTCCGAGATTTCATAGGAAGAAAGTTTCTTTTTGAGTGATCCCACCCCTTTCTTAAGCGAAGACATCTCTACATCATCCTACATGCAGCACGTGAATTAAAACATTCAACAACATTCTTTTTCTCAACTAAGGATTTGATAGTCCTGTGCAATTTTCACCAATTCTGTTCTCTTGATGTTTAACATCTGAGAAAATTGATTGAACTGCTCTCTTAATTGTTTCATATTAGAATTCAGACTATTTAATTGTTCTTTATTTCTGCTTATTGCTTCCTTTATGGTTGTTTGTCTGCTGATTCCAGATCCCAGTGAGATATAGACCTTTTCTGGGTCTTTGACTGAACAACGAATATAATTTGACCCTCCAATTGGTATTAGAATATCATCTCCACTTTTTTTTCCTTCTAGTTCTTCTTGAGTAAGAATCGAACCGTCTACTGAGTTCATTGCTCTGTTAATGAGGGATATTTGTTGTTCTATGGCATTGATACTTAGTTGGAGCTGTTCTATCTCAGCTTGAAGTACTTGAACTCGTTGTAAGATTCCTGGAGGCAAATTGGGGGTTGCCATTCTCATTCCTCAACAGGGATGGTGAAATCACTATTGACGATTTTTTCGATTAATGGATCTTTAATTTCATCTTTTGTGATTTCTACAATGGACTGGATTTTGATTTGGTTTCTTTTGAGACGGTTTTTACTACCAAATTGAGAAAACAGCTTATCTGTTGCGTTTCTTTGTGTTAAAGCTAAGTATTCTTTGGAAAATGGTGTAGTTTCCCGTCTCTGTTTAAAATATCCAGAAATTCGGAATATTTTCACAGATTTTTCATTTGACATTTTTGTAAACCTCTATTATTTTTTGATTTGCTTTATAATTCTACTTTTTAATCATGTTAACTTTATTATTTTCGATTTTATGATGAGAAACATCTTGTTATTTCCATGATTTCGATACCCGTTGTTTCTCGTCCAATTAGCATACCTTTGGAGTTTCCAATAATTCCAGAGGCGATAAATTCTGATCCTTTATTGACACTTCCTACCCCAATCTCATGGAGATTTAGAAGATTTTTAATCTCTTTTACTTCCTCTTCATTAGCGAGTGGAGTGATTAAACCTCCATAGTTTGTAATATACCCCAAACTTCCGACTAAATCCGAATTTGCTATTGTTTTCAACGTAAGAGGAACTTTTAAGATTCGTTGGATGTTTTCACGAATTGAGGGGGGAACAATTGGTGAAATTAATCCGCTGTAATCATTTGCTAAAACTACATTGCCAAACGCGAAAAATTCTGGAGCCTGATAAACAGGAAGGTCTGTAGATTCGATTTGGTCTACAACTTCTTTAGTAATTACATTAGAAATTATGAAACCATTAGAGTTCCCTACAACTAAAGAGCCTATAATCCTTTCAGCCAGTCTAACAACTTTTACCTTCATTGTAGATCCTATAAGCCTGACTAGTGTGTCTGGTGTTTCAATAGGAACTAATGCATAGTTCTCTGTACAAAGAATAGAAACACCTATATGGATATTGCCGTTTAAGTCCGCAAATTCAATTTCCAATACCTAACCACCTACAATTTTCGATATGTTTTCGAGTCTCTATACCAGAGAAACTCAAGTTATCATGCAAGGAAGACTGTAACTATATCATCTTCTGTTTTTACTACACGTACACGTATTTTTCGGGGTGGGTGTTGGATTCCTCTTGTCCACATCAATTCATTGACTTCAGCGGTAATGATAACATTTTCACTTCTAAGATGACGCTGAATAAATGCCTTAAGGTGACGCATTGCCCTTGGGGTTCTCTTCTTACGTGGGATTTTTCGCCCATATACCACCTTACTAAAAGGTACGGTGTAAATCCTTTCCTCTATTATGGAATCTGCTGATGTATCACTCATTTTGTTTCACCTTATGGTTTGATTTTTGTAGTACGCCACCGTCTCTTCTTAGGGTGATTTGTAAAACGTCGAGAAGTTTTCATGATTACCCAAGTTGGAACACTCTGGTTTTCTCTGCCTTTTTTTCCCAATCGGATTTTTTTAGGGAACGGTTTATTTCGTGCCATTTTTCTTACTCCTTACGCCTTATCCACTTTTGTGGAAGGACCCATTGTTGTTTTTATGGTTACTGTTTTGATCTGTGTCGTTCCTTTGGGCAATTTACTTGTAAGCGTTTGGATAATCGCATTGGCGTTTTCAGTTAACACTTTATTATCTAAATCTGCTTTCCCTATTTTTGCATTGATAACTGGGGTAGATTTTAAACGTAGTTTTACTGTTCTACCATATCGTTCCACAAACTTATCGATATCTACTTTTGGGGGTATAGGTTTTGGCATTTTACCTCTTGGTCCAAGAATTTTTCCTAAAAATCTCGCTACAACACCCATTAGTGGTGGTTCAGCAAGAAAAAACGCATACTGATTAGCGAATTTCTTCGCTTGTTTAGGTTCCTTTGATAACTGTTCTATTTCCTTTCGACCTAAGGTATGTAATCCTGATTCTTTAGATTTTGTTGCGAGGTCTCCCTCAGCAAAGACGGCAACACTAATGTTACCTCCCAAATCGTTAGGAACCAAGGTTTCCATATTTATTCGGTTCGTAGGATTTTTTAAGTCAATATCACGCAAGCCTACTGAAATTTCAACGGTCTCAGTAAATTTCCGTTGTTTTCTTTGCTCACTTAGAGTCTTGGCTTTGGATATTGCTTCTTCCAGTTGATTTGGTGCATAAGACATAATTAAATTCCTTCAGATTATTTTTCTGGGTTTTATTTGATTTTTTAGACTGCTTCTAGGATTTTTCGACTTATTTTTTGTGTGTTTTGAGGTCTTTATCCCTCTTTTGTAAACGAGAAACCAAGTAATATTTAGAAAAAATTGTGTGTTCTTTAGATGCTTATGCTATCTTTTAGTGAATCTCTTAGTTTAATTGAATATGAGCCGAGTCAATTATATCAGAAGGTAGAGTATCAAAATAACAAATCTTAATTTGTCAACCAAATCTCCCTTATATATCAAGCATATCAATCGATTTCGAAGATATAGGCTTTTTTTCGATTAAAATCAAACTTGTGAGCAAAATGGTAAAAACAGTTGAAGCATTAGTTGATGCAGGGCAAGCCACCCCTGGTCCACCACTTGGTCCAGCTCTCGGCCCTCTTGGTATAAATATCAAGGCAGTTATCGATGAAATTAACAAAAAAACTCAAGAATTTAAGGGTATGAAAGTTCCAATCGTTATTGAAGTAGACGATAAGCGAAATTTTACCATTACTGTCGGAGTCCCCCCAACATCTTCTTTACTATTAAGTGAGGCTGGAGTGGAGAAAGGGAGTGGAACACCAAATTCTGAAAAGGTTGGTAATTTAAAATTTGACCAATGTGTTAAAGTTGCTAAAATGAAACAGAATGCAATGTTAGCCGTTGATTTACGTGCTGCTGTTAAAGAAGTTGTAGGAACATGTGTTTCGATTGGTTTAACTGTAGATGATTCAGAGCCCAAGAAAGTCATAGAAGATATTAATTCAGGTTCCTATGATCAGTTTTTTTGAGAAATAATGACTGAATCCGCTTCACTTGAGGAACAAGTCGGAATTAAAGGTCATAATTTAACATTTGCTGGCGTTGGGGGAATAATCAAGCTTCTTCCAGAAGATTTTCTTGTACACGAAATTCTTCCAAATGGAGAGATTCTTTACACAGGAGATGAAATCGGAAAGGATGTCGGGGGGATGTATGTTCATTTTGTCTTGTGGAAACGAGGATTAGATACAAATTCAGCATTGAAGAGAATTAGTAAACTCTGTCATCACAATGAAAAGGACTTTGGTTATGCGGGATTAAAAGATGCGCATGCAGAAACTATTCAGAGGATATCCGTCTGGTCTGGCCAAAAGGAATGCTTAGGGGACATAAATCTCCCTAATTTAAAAATTCTAAATCCCATTAGACAAAAATTTGGAATTTCTATTGGTGATCTTGTCGGAAATCGTTTTCAAGTACGGATTCGCAACACTCAGAGAAATGTGAATCACTCAGAATGGAAAACTGTTTGTTCAGAATCAGAATCAAATGGATTCTTGAATTTTTATGGTCTTCAGCGATTTGGTTCGAAAAGACCTATACTTCACAAGTTTGGTCGCTATTTACTCCAAGAAAAATACTCCCTTGCGATAGATTCATATCTAGGTACAGAATCCAAGTTCGAGAATGAAAAGATTTCAAGCCTCCGAAAGATGTATGTTAAGAAAGAATCACTAGCCGAGATATACGCTCTGTTTCCTTACACATATTCATTTGAAAGAAGGATGCTTTCAGGTTTAATGAAACGTAGTTCTCCAGAGAAAATAATAAGATCTTTCCCAATCTATTTTCTACGTCTGGCTATTTCTGCTTATCAATCATTTATTTTCAACAAATTATTAAGTAAACTTCATACAAAGAGATATGAACTCTTATCACAATTGAGATTACCAATAATAGGTTATTCTACTAATATGTCAACGTTACCGCTGGAGATTAAATCCTTATTACAGGATTTTCTCGCATTTGATAACTTAAATTTGAAATCATTTAATCACGAAATAAAAAAATTGAGTTCTAAAGGAACTGAAAGAGCAGCTATCGTGAAGCCTTCCGATGTTAAAATCACATCTAATCTTGCGAAAAATGACGATGTCCAGATTCATTTTAGTTTGCCCAAAGGCTCTTATGGAACTATGTTCCTAAGAGAAGTGATTTAAAATGATATTTTGAGAAAAGATTATTCAGGATAAAATTTTCCGTCTTTTACTTCCCCATTCAAACTTTTCTGGGAGATGAGAGTCTCAATAGCTTTTCTTACTGCTTGAGAGGAAATTCCCTGAATCTCTATTTCATCAATGGGGGTTGGTTTTTCAATTAATTTTACTGCTTGAATGAGGGATTCCTTTTTTGAAGTACCTGAACCCATTTCATCTCCCTTTACCTTTTTAAGAGCTGCACGAACCGAAGCATTACATTCCGGGCATCTAAATGATCCCATAATCGTAAGGGTAACCCTTCCTTCTTTATCAGGCATTGGGCTTACTAATTGCCATGTTTTTAATGGAGGGGTTTTCACTGGGTCAATTTCTGTTCCACATTTTTTGCATGAAATCCTCTTCTTCCTTTTTCCTGGGCTCATGTTATTATCACTTCTATCTTTGATTCGCTGGTTATTCCTAAAATTTTTATAATTCAATCATTTGTATTGAGGATTTCAAGCAGGCTGGGCAAAGCTCTGCACTAAGCGGTCTAGCAACTCGTTTCCCACTTTTTGTTTTGGTTTTTTTGTTTGTACGCAGCGAAATGCCGCAGATTCGACAGTGAGAAGACGATGCAGACTTCTTTGTTTTGTGGGTAACGACTTGTCCGCCTGGAGTTTTCTTTTTTATGATATTCTTGGTCATTATATTTCACCTTTTTAATAATTAATCAGGCTGTAGGCCTGCAAGTTTTTGAAAGATTGATCCAAATGTTATACTGCCTCCAAAATACCACCAGACATAATCAGGACGAAAAACTTTTCCCCATCCATCCACAACTTCGTATGTGCCTATTCTAAGAAGTATGCTTTCCGGTAGTTCGAACGGAATAACTGCAGGGATCGCTCCCCCTCTGTAAATATTAGAGAGAAGAACAAAAAATAACATTAGGGGAAGAAATGTAATGAGTAAAGGTTTCATTCTCATCGTTGTTAATTCTGATTGCATTTTCTTCATCTTGCTCGCATTTCTTTCATACTTCAGTTTTAACTTTGTGTCAGCTGTTTTCATCATTTCCATTCGCATTTTATTGTGTTTTTTTGTTTCTCTCGTTAAGGTACCTAATCTTTCTATGTCTATCATATATCTTGACACTAAAGTAGACCCGAGAGACACAAAGAACGATACTATTAGAATGAAAATTGATGAGAAGGGCGGCTTTTCTGGGGGAAAAGATGCCAACGTTGTTAAGAATGTATTTAAAGTTTCAGCTAAGAATATGCCAACATTATTAAGAAAAAACATCGTGAATTCCTTCGATATCGTCTTTTTCAGGACTAGGGAGGATAAACCAAAGTCCTTCTTCGTAAGAACGATTTTATTTTTCTGTTTTATGTTCTCGTATCGGAGTTACAACAAGACACAAAGATCCGTAGTGGTAAACTAATGAAGATAATTAAACAGTTTCTTTTTTGGATGTCGATCTGAAAATTGAATACTTACACATCCACGAACGTAGGTTTATTGATTTTTCCATACCAGTCTTTTTGCTTCTAGTGCATATTTCAAAATTTTTTCTACTGATCTATCATCACTTTTGTCTTGAGTTCGGATCATACGTTTTAGCCTGGTAATTTCCTTCTGAGCTCTACGCGCCTCGGTTACTAGGCCTTTTTCTTGAGCTGATTTGATGATTCGTTCCATCTCATCGATTTCGTCAAGGTCTCCCACAGATATTTTCAACATCACATTTACGACGCTCGCGCGTAAAAATCCCCGTACGTGATCAGTTGTTTCAGAGATTTTCATAGCGTCTTGAATTAAGCTCTGTGCCTCAGATAGATGAACCGTATCGAAAAAAATACGATATTTATAGAGAGAAATTATTGCTAAACTGATTAATGCCCCATAAAGATCTGTGATTTTTGCTTCTCCTCTTCGACGAAGAATATAATTGTATAAATCCTCAGCATTTGTAAAATTCAGCATTTTAAGCTGGATATTTCCTTTTATTAAAGCTAAGGACATTTTTCCTTGAAAGTACAAGCTGGAATTAATATTTGTTTGCCTTAATATTGCATCTAATTCTGCTACTAGAGTATTTATGTGTTTATAGTCTTCAAAATCGAGAAATAAATCACAAAATCGAGATAAATGACTGAATAAAGCGGATTTTGGAACTTTATCCTTTATTTTCTCTTTTCGACTAGTAAACTCATCATATAGAGTTACTAATTTTTCAGATGAGGTAGTTTGTTGATTCTGTGACTCAACATCAGCTCTAGATACAAGAACTTCAAGGATTTTTCTTTCATTATTTAAATAGTGATATATTTGAGATGCAATGTCGAAATGGTGACTTGCCTCTTCTATATTTTCTAAACGAAGGAATGCCTCTCCGATTCCATGATGAATTTGAGCTTTGTAATATTTTCGATTTGTTTCAATTGCATTTTGTAGTGCAACTTGGAATTTATTAAAGATTTGGCCGAATTTTCCAATACCGCGATTGACCAGATACATTCCATATTGATAATTTAATTTAATTAATCCTTCCTTATCATTGAGTCGCTCATATATTTCCCGAGCGGCCTGAAACTCATTAAGCGCATCCTCCTGAGATTTAGATCTGAGGGCGATCTCTATTAAAGAATCAGCTGCACCCTTTGAGTAATTTATTATTTCTGAGTTTTTTCTGTTTTTAATGATATCTATTTCTGTTTCTATCCTTCCTTCCCAAATTCTTTCGTACATCGCAAGATAATTTACTGCATCAATCGAAATCTGATCATTTTCTGATTCTGGATACTTCCGAAGAATTGAATACCAAATTTCAGCAGCCTCTGTATCATGACCATGTATCCATTCTTTCCATGCCCTATCAAATTCAGCTTTGATTAATGAATTGGTTTTCACAAGATTCACCTCAAATTAAAGGGTGCTTTAATAAGTTCTCTCGATTCTTCAAAAAATCATGAAATTCCTCTTGAAAACTTTCTTCTGAAGGCAAGTGAAATTGCAGGTTATCATCACGCGAAGTTGGTTTAGTTAAGTGGCGTTGTGCGCAAGTTGGTATGACATATCGCACTCCTGAATGCAATCCACGCTTTTTAAATTGAAATCCAATTTCTTTTTTGTCTATTTGATATTTACATCTTTTACAACGAAATCCTTGGTTCTGTCCAAGAGATTTTAGCGCGCCTTCACAATGAGGACATTTCAAAGGAATTCGTGCGATCTGTTGTTGTAGTTTAATAATCTCGAATTGTTCCAAATTGATTGTTATTGGATATTCATCAGAAGCTGGTCTCACCCCTCCATAGACCATTAGTTCATCTCCTGCAATCAATTCTCTTACATGTTTTCGAAATTTCTTAGTCGGCTCGTAGGCCGCGCAATTTACGGTTTTTCCATTTGAAACTATAGAAACTATAACATGCCCACCAGTAATCAAATGAGGGGTCGAATCCACAACTCCTCTAACTTTTACAGAATAATATGGTTTAATATCCTTTCCAGTAAATTCCTTGGGAAAATGAGGCTGAGTATGTTGATTTGATCTAAACAACATAACCGTAGTAATATTTTCTAGTATTTTTATCTCGTTCCACATTTGAATAACTGATTTTGCAGTTTCTCCCCTAATTCCGACATAGACTGGATCTGGTCCATGTGGAGTAATCATTAATTGATTGTGTACATAATCATAATTCCCAAATGATAAGGGATTAGATTGATCAGCCTCAATAACCGATTTTTCATCAATCATCCGTTTAGATGTTTTAATACTTGGATCCCTGTAAGCAATGAATTCATATGTATAATCAGAATATAGGTTCGCACCAATGGCCGCACATGCTCCGATTAATCCTCTTCCTTCTTTTATGGAATAGTAAAGTCCCTGAAAATTATTATTCAAGATATGTTGCATGCTCTTTAATGAGATGACTGTATAAAGTGCCTCATAATAAACTTTTTTAGTTCTTGGGTCTGGTTTTCCGATTTGCAGAACTATCCCAGGATCAGTATTCTCAGCTTTGATATCTGAATGGATTTTAACAAGGTTAATACATTCTTTCCAAATTTCTTCTATTTTATGTGTCGTTGAAATGAAACTGATTGAAACTGCACCGTTTCCCCTGGTTTTATACGGAATATTAGGATTTAATCTGACTAATTTCGGGAAGTCAAGGAATTCTACTCCATGATTCTCCAATGAATCAACGATTAGGGTTGCTAAATATGTTGTACACATACCTTCATGAGAATCAGTATCATCAATACCAATATGATATTCCTTGAGCATTAACTATTCATTTCCTCGTATTCAAAGCCTTGAAAGGATTCCCGCGACTAAAAGTGGAAGAACTAGGGTGACATCACCCATAATATCAATCCATTTAGCATCAGATGTCACTTTTCCCCATGATACGGCTTCTTTTATGGAAGCGCCACTCACACCACCATGTTCGGGTCGATCCATCGTAATTTGTATTGCATAACTTAGTCCATCATGTAATTGAGACCCATTCATGATGAAGTGTTTTGGAACGCCACCCCCAAGAATCATTGCTCCCATTTTTTTCGAGTCATAAATTATCTCTGAAAATTCAGTGTGATCTTTCAATACATCAATATTTAACGGTTTAATTTGCGAAAAAAGCCAAGATTGGACACCTAACATACTGTCAGCAAATGATGGGGCAAAAATCGGGATTTCTTTGTCATGTGCTAATCTGACAATTGAATTTGGATCAGTGACATATCGTCCAATTTCATAGATAAATCGGCGTGTACTCATCGGTTCCTTAGGAATATTATCTAAAATCTTCTGAACTAAATTCTCAAATTTTACAAAGGATTCATACGAAATAAAAGTATCAAAAATCCTACTAACATCGAGTTCCTTAAGTTTTATATCATCAAGTTGACTATTTCCATGGAAATGTGATCCTCCTGAAGTTTCCAATAGATCATGGCTTAGATTTGCACCAGTAGTGATAATACAATCAACCATCTTGTTGTCTATCATTTTGTAGAGGATATTTCGCATTCCACCAGGTATGAGAGCGCCAGCGAGACCTAAAAATATGGTACAAGATTTATCCTCAATCATTTCCAAAAACAGATCAGTAGCGAGTCCCACCTTTCGACATGTAAATCCTCCATTTTTCATAGAATCTAAAAGTTCAGAGACACTCATATTTGGATTAATGTCTACCTGTTTCATTTTGTGTAGTTTCATAATCGGTAAATCTCATTTATTATATTAATAAATTCTAAATTCTTGTCTTTATATTGACTAAGGGGCTCACTGGTACAGATAAATGTCCTTCTCAAATTCTTTGAGTCACTTTTCTCACAAATCTCATATATTATTATTGCATATTATTCGATATATTGCTGTAAGTAACACAGGCCCCTTCATTTTTTACTTGTATTAAAATTAAAATAAACTAAAGGTCTTTCTTCCATACAATACGTTGAATTAAAAGAAATTGAATATGCTCCAGCCTGTAAAAACACGATATAATCTTTTTCTTCTAATTTAGATAATAAAACCAAGTTATTTCCTTCTATTGCTCCTTTATAATAATCTAAAGTATCATTAGATGAACCCACTATTCGGTAAGGAATAATTGGTGTATTGATATTTTTTTTCACCTTTTTAATTGGGAAATGCCAATCTGCGATAATAGCATCAGGTATAGTGTTATAAAAACTCCCATTAACGCAAGCAATGTTAAGATTAGATTCTCTCTCTTTAATTATTGAGATTTGAAGTGCTAAAACACCCGCAGGGGCTGTTAAATATCTTCCTGACTCAAGGATTAGTATAATAGAGGATAATTGACCATTAAATTCCTCTTGAATTACATCTTTGAATTTTTCGATTGGTGGTACATTCTTTTCTCCATAGGGTATAGGAATTCCTCCTCCAATATCAAGGATCTTAATTTCAAAACCTCTCTCCTCGATTTGGGTTATGAGAAGACTTATTTTTCTCATTCCATCCCTGTATTGGTCTAAATTTACAATTTGGCTCCCTAAATGAACATGGAGACCTTGAAAGCACAGCCATTCAGAATTTAAACAATGGTCGAGAATTTTGTTGAACTGGGATTTTCCCTCGAAAGTCTCTGGTATTAGAATACCAATTTTGCTATTCCCACCTGTGCATGAAAATAAAGTATCATTCAGTTGTGTACCAGGATTTACACGTAATAGAACGTTTGCTCTTATTTGTAATGCCTTACAAGCTTCCTCAATGTTTTTCATATCACTCCAAGAGTCAACTGCAAACAAACCAACACCTTTTTCTAGGCAGTACTTTACCGTTGTTTTATCCTTAACGATATTAGTGAATATAATCTTAGTTGGTTCCCCTCCATTCGCAATAACGTGTTTTATTTCTCCTATCGAAGTAACTTCAAAATCAGCACCTTTTTCCATAAATGTTTGAGCCACTTCAGGGAGCGGGTTAGATTTCACTGAAAATGCAATCTTCAGGGATTGAGTATTAAGAGAAGAAAATGTTTCATGAATTTTTTTATATTGTAGCTCTAGAATTTCTTGAGAAAATATGAATAATGGTGTCTTATACTTCTTTAGAAGCTCCTCTAGGTTCAATCCGTTGAAAAATAGTGTTTTTTCTTGATACTCAAGCAATAAATACTTTTCCTCATCCATATTTTTTTTTTCTGAGTGCAAGACTTAAGTGGCTCCTACTTGTACTTAGCTGGGGTACTACAATACAGAATAGTCTCATCAGGAAATATTATTTATATTTGTATTAGATAAGTCTTTTTGTGTGATCCCTCGTGAGTAATCTAGATTTTGTATCTCATCAACCACAATCATTTTGTGGGCTTATTAAATATGATTGGAAGGACGAAATCCCAAACTATAATTTAATAGGAGTTCCGTTAGATATTTCCTCGTCTTATCGTCCAGGAGCCCGTTTTGGTCCAAATTCGTTAAGAAGAATACTTCAATCAGAAAATTTTGAGTGTGTTTCAGAAAAAGGGATAGATTTAACAAGGTATTTTCGTCTTAAAGATTGGGGCAATATTGGAATTATTAATACCGATATTGAAAAAAGTTTAAGACGCGTAAGCGAAGGTGTAACTGATCTAATTTCTTTTCAAAAACCTTTTCTTATAATGGGAGGTGATCACAGTATTACTATTGGCGTAGGAAAAGCGTTCGAGAATAAAAACATTCCTGTGCATATTATTTACATTGATGGACATTTAGACCTTTATGATGAAGTAAATGAGTCTCGTTTCTCTCATGCGTGTTCGCTCAAAAGACTCTCTGAGCTACAAACCTTTGACGGAGCAACTATACTTGGATACCGTGATTTTTTAAGCGAACAGGTCGAATACGCAAAGCAAAAAGATATGCTATTGTATTCTACATCCTCCCTTCAGTATCAAGCAAATTTATTTGATTTTGGAACTTCTTTGATTCAGAAATTGGCCTCAAAACATCAGTATTTTCATATTTCAATTGACCTAGATGTCCTTGATCCGAGTTTTGCTCCTGGAGTCGGTAATCCTGTAGCATGCGGACTTACTAGTCGGGACTTAGTTACGTTACTCTTGGGAATCTTTAATGCGCTTCCTCCTGGGAAAAATTTTAGCTGGGATATTGTAGAATATAACCCCCTGTTTGATACTGCAGACATCACTGCATTTTTTGTAATTAAACTCTTAATTGAATTGTTAGGGGAACAGATTAAATTTGTTTAATTGGAAAATCTGATTATTTTCTTAAAAAACAAAAAATACTTAATAAATCAAAGTCAATATCCGTTCTACAACAAAGATTGCTTTAATTTGAATACAGAGCTGAGAAAAATAAAAAAGGAATGTCCATTTTTCTTCCGAACAACAGGTGAAAATCTATGACACGAGATCCAAACAGCTTTTTTGTCACTGAAATGAAAGAAATTCGTAATGCAGGTAGGGAATGGGTTCATCGGACTTTAGAAGGAGCTTCTGATACTGTGTGCAATGTTGAGGGAAAAAATGTCATTATGTTATGTTCTAATAATTATCTAGGATTAAGTAATCATCCGAAAATGAAGGAAGCAGCAATTCAGGCGGTTAAAACGCATGGTGTTGGTTCAGGATCTGTTCGAGCAATCGCAGGTAATATGGATTTACATGTACAACTGGAAGAACGTCTTGCTAAATTCAAAGAACAAGATGCCGGCTTTGTCACTTCCGCGGGTTTTGCTGCTAATGAAGGAATCATCCCCCAGCTAGCTCCTGATAAAAACGATATAATATTGTCAGATGAGCTGAATCATGGTTCGATAATTGACGGAGTACGCTTATCTAAAGCAAAACGGGCTGTTTATAAACACAATGATATGAGTGACTTGGAAAAGGTTATAGCTGAGCTTGATAAGCAGAATCCAAGAAGGATTCTCTTGATCACGGATGGTGTGTTTTCGATGGACGGGGATGCAGCTAAATTAGATGTGATATACAAAATTGCTTCCCCCTATGGTGCAATGATATATGTTGACGATGCACATGGTGATGGTGTACTTGGTCGAAATAATTCGGGGAAGGGTCTTGTAGATCATTATAGTTTACAAGGGAAAGTAGATGTTGAAATGGGAACCTTTTCTAAGGCTTTTGGTACAATGGGCGGATCTATTGTTGGATCAAAGGAGCTGGTGACTTGGTGCAGAAACAAGACTAGATCATATCTATTATCAGGGAGTCACCCTCCTGCAACTGCAGCTGCTTCTATTAAAGCCTTGGACTTAATTGAAGATGAGGAACCAGACTTAGTACCGAGATTATGGGACAATATTAACTACTTTAAAAGGAGGATTATTGATATGGGTTATAATCATGGAATTACAGACGCATCCACTACAGCAATAATCCCTATTATTTGTGGAGATCCATTAAAAGCGAAAGAAATATCAAATTTACTGTATAGTGATTATGGAATTTTTGCCCTGCCAATAGTTTTTCCCATGGTTCCACGAGGTTTAGATAGGATACGTGTACAGGCAAATACTGCTCTCACAAAGGAACAATTGGATGAAGGACTTCGGGCATTTGAAGAACTTGGAAATAAGTTGAAAATTCTTTGATTATTTCCCTTTTATTTATTGTCTAACTTTTCTCCCTCTTCTTCTGTGTGGATTAGTTTGCGATGGCTCTTTACTATCACTTTTCCTGAAAATCGAAAAACCTGACCACAATCTGGACAGTACCAATATTTTCGTGAAGCTTCATCACCGCTAGAAAATTGATAGAAACCCTGAAAGATCGCCTGAGGATGTCGACATCGTTTCTTTTTTCGTTGTTCATAAGTTTGGGTCATTAGTTTTGGAATGGGTGGAGGTTCATCTTCTAATATTCGTGTTTTATCTTTTACATTGTGATTTATGAGTGTAGTCTCTTGAAATGCTACTTTGTCCACCTTTCTGCTTTCTAATATTTCTTTTTGACATTTGGGACACCAATACATTAATTTTCTTTCTGATCCGATTCTTCGAGTTGTTATCAAAGTACCACAGATCTCACAAAAAGGACTAGCCATTTTTCTCTTCCTCTTTTTCAGAGTAATCTAACATTTTATAGGAAGTATTTCTCTTTTTCAGATCATTTACCTTTTATTGCTGAGTTACATCTTTTACTCAGAATTGACTTAAAACGATACTAAAAATCTTTATATTAGATTTTTAAGCTCTATTCTGGCTTTATACGTTAACATTTCTATATAAATGAGTTATTTCTAAGATTAAAATTCTGTTGTGGAGATATTTTTGAAAATTCCATTCTTGGGTAAGGTACGACTTCATTGGTGCGATATATGCCAGGTTCCTTTGATACGTAAACAGTGTAGTAGCTGTGGAAAGTCTGGGCGTAAGATTCAGGTCACACCTCCAGGAGATATTCGTCCTGCATTCGAGGGGGATTTGTCACAATTAATTAAAGCGGTGGAAGACCAATATGGAGTAGAATCGGCCAAGATTTTTCAAAATATGATTAAGAATCAGATTCTTCTTCTAAACAAAGTGCCTTATGTTGATAGAATGGATGAAATTTATTATCTTGGGGGAGTGATCGGATTACTTCGATTTAATCCACTTAAAGAGAACTTTGAACTGGTACCTAAACTTGCTCTGGCCCAAAAACTTTGGCATAGTGGCGCATCCAATTGGGTCGAGGTAGATATCGGAGCAAAAGAACCAATTATAAAAGGAGCTTCAGTCCTTGCACCAGGTATATTAGGAGTGCATGGAAATATTAATTTAAATGATCCTATAATAATTGTTTGTCAATACGAGGTCATTGCCGTCGGTTTAGCAAAGATGGATCGAGAAACTATGCTTAACTCGCCTCGTGGTGTTGCCATTAAGACTAAATATAGAAAAAAATCACTTATGGTTGAGCCAATATCGCATTCTTCATGGGAGAAAATGATTAAAGCCAATCGTCAATCATTAGTATACATTGAAGACGAAGCGATAAATTTCATTGAAAAGACAGCTCAGGATTTCAACAACATCGTCGTGGCCTATTCGGGAGGTAAAGATTCTCTTGCGACTCTAAACCTTATTGCCCAATCTGATGTTCCCTATGAGATAATTTTTGCAGATACAGGATTAGAATATCCCGAAACACTCGAGAATGTTAAATTAATTTCGAAAACTTATGGACGAAAAGTACTGGTTGATGAAAATGAATCTTGGGATTTTTGGGAGCGTTTTGAACAGTTTGGTCCTCCGACTAGAAACTCACGCTGGTGTTGTAAATCGTCCAAACTTGCTCCGATAAATTCTATATTAGAAAAAAACTTTCCCGATGATGATCAAGTCTTAACTTTTTTGGGAAAACGTCGGTATGAGTCGTTTGGGCGATCCCAAGAACCCCGTGTATCTCAAAATCCTTGGATCCCTAAACAAGTCTCCGCTTCCCCGATTAACAATTGGAGTGCTTTTGAGGTTTATTTGTATATTGAAGCTCGGGGTTTAATGGGGCTTCTCAATCCACTATATACCAAGGGTTTTATCAGAATTGGCTGTTGGGTCTGTCCAGCTGCCTCGCTTGCTGATTTTTCTATAATGGAAGAGACTCATCCTATTCTGCTTGAACAATTAACCCAAAGATTATCAAGTATTAAATCAGTAAATAATTTTCCAAAACAATACATATCCTGGGGTCTCTGGAGATGGAAGATTCTTCCAGCGAAAATTTTGAAACTCCTTCAAAGAAATAATATTAAATACAAAATTAAGAATTCCTCGTCAGAGCCTAGCTCACAACTCCAGTTTTCTATGACTCGTTCTCCTTCTCCTTGTGTTTTGGGAGGTTTTTCCAGCTATGTTTCAGCGAACCAATTGCTTGAATTGGAATTAATTAACCAATTGCTTCCAATTGTTGGAGAAACACAACTTAATGAAGAATTGGATCTCCTCCATAGCACTGATTCCAGAGGAAACAGAACCGATGTTTTTCGGGATGGATCAGTCATTGTTAGAGATAATTTCAAGGCTTCTATAGATGCTAAAGCAATAGATTTTATAAAAACTATATTTCGTGTTACATATTGTGATGGATGCGGTGTTTGTATTTATAATTGTGAGGAAGATGCGTTATTTCTTAGAAATGGGAAGATTAAGGTCGATACTTCAAAATGTATTCACTGTATGAGATGTAACAGTTTTTGTCCTTTGTTAAGATATCGTAGTGATGCTAGTTATATAATTGAAGATGTGTGATATTTTTTAGAATTAAATTCAGTTGAATTCTCTTAGTAGAAAAACAAAAAACCCCGCTTTAAAAAGTCCCCTTGAATTGTTTTTAGAGGTTTAATACATTTGACTGGGCGTAAAGATCGAGTTATTGATGGTGCAAAGTCCATTCTACTAACTAGAGGTTTTGAAGTAACTTCTGAAGTTGAGAATGAAGAATACCATGATATTTTTGGCAAAAATTCTGAAGGCCAGACGATTATAGTGCGAATTCCAGAAAAAGAAGTCGTTGGTGTTCGTGAATTAAGGGATTATAAGGAAGAAATTGAGGAGAAGGGGTATAATTACGCCTTGCTGCTTGCATTAAATAAATACACTCATTATGCAAAAAGAGAAGCCAAAGCAGCAGATATCGAAACTTTTTCGATAAAATTTCCGTTCTTCAATCTTTTTAAACATTACCTCGTTCCAGTTCATGAATTTGCTACTGAATCGGAAGTTCAAGAATTAGAGAAAAAATATTCAATATTTACATATCAGCTTCCCAAAATTTCAGCTGAAGATCCTGCAGTTCAACTTTTAGGCGCAAAAGTTGGCGATGTATTAAAAATCAAAAGAAATAGCCCTACAGCTGGAGAATTCTTGGTCTATCGAACTGTAGTTCCATAAGTGAACCGCTGATCTCTCCACGGATGAAAGATTAACATGACCTATAACATAAAAAAGTCAATAAAGAGGGTTCAAAGTGACCTCAAACGTCTTTAGAATCGCTCTAGTCGCATAAACTCCTTCAAGAGATACGTTGAATCGTTGAATTAAAATAATCCATCATTAGAGGAATAAACATTGAAAAAACTGAAAAATACTTACGTCTTATTTATGTTTGTCATATTTCTAACTGCGGTTACAATAGAGGATAACAACTCAGCCTCAATGATTGTCATGGGTGCGGGAGCCCCAATTCTCGAATCAGATATCGTGATCGGTATAGATATGGCACATAACAATAATATCTCTGAAAGCCAGCTAAGTAACCTTACAACATTACTAAATGGAATATTTAGTCCAACTCAAGATGTTCAGTTTCTCAGTGAGAATGTAAATGAGGAAGCTCTAACATCAATCGATGTCCTCCTCGTCTTGGCTCCAACTTCATCTTATACTGATTCAGAAATTCAGGATGTCGAGGAATTCATTAAAGATGGAAACTCAATGCTTGTTGCTACAGGTTATATGAATCAGACTACTGTGGAATCCAATGATATCCTAGATAGATTTGGACTTTCATTTAATCTCTCTAGCTCTCTTATACCAGCTGAAGTGAGAGATAACAGAGATATTGTTATACCCTATGAATATTTAGCACGTAATTTCACTACTCCTATTACACCTATTACGGAAAACATTTCACAAGTAAATCTTCCTAATGCACTTGGTATATCTTTCAATACATCAAAATTGGAATCATATGTTTCTCCCTCAATTACTTACTTTAATCCTCTCCTATTGAAGGATTCTACAGAAGAACCGTCAGAAAATAATACTTTTGCCTCTACCTTGGAGTTCGAGAATGGTGGTCGAATATTTACAATTGGCTCCGTTGATATGTTTAACGATACGTATATTGAGCCACTAGATAATTCAACAAGTGTTTTTATTGATAATTCTGATTTAATTATAAATTCGATTAGATGGCTTGGCCGTAACACAGGAATTATGAGTTTTTATAATCCTTGGACTGATCTAGAAGGACAATCTGTTAATTTGGGAGTGACAATAAGCGGAAACGTTACCTTAGTGAATTCTCAAAATCAGAGCTTATCTCAAACTCAAATATTCATCGCCTTAGAACGGACGGGATCGATTCTGACTAAAAGGATAATGAATGTTGACCCATTAAACTCAACCAAATTCTTTGGAACTATTGATACCGAAGGATTGAGTAGTGGAAGCTGTGACATTATTTTCATTGCTAATCGCATTGGCTATCTCCCAATTCAAGTTTTTGCGGGTAGAATTTATCTAAAAAGTCCCTTTCCCTCTCCAATTCTTCCAAATTTAGCCCAATGGGGACTATTAATTGCAGTTGTTATTCTGTTTGTATCAACCGCTTTTCTTGTTCGAATGAATCTAAAGGAAGTATAAATCTTCCTTATTTTTCTTATCTATAGAATTAATGATTCTGCTGAGATCTCAAAAGATTCAGGTAATAATAACAGGTAATCTAAATTACCCAAATTCAATATTTCATAGTTATACTGGCGAATAAGGGCATTAAGAGATTGAAGGAATCGCTTTGCTTCTAATGATTTGGTGATACGAAATTCTCTAAAAAAAAGGACAACAACATTTTGTTTCATCATCTCTAGTTCAATTTCGTCACTATCTCGAATATCCTGAATGGAGATACATCGTACTCTCTGATATTTTCCTTTAAATTGCCGATGGAGATTATTCCGTATGTTAGATATAAAAGTGCTCATTTTTTTTCCCAATGGTTTGGGTTCAGGATTATAGTGAATTGGAACTCGAAAGAGCTACTACATCATGTTCATGCTAAGGAGAAACTCGAGAAGATAAAACTCATCATAACATCTAGCTCATATATTATTATTGTGAGTCTTCTCCCGTCTTTATTTCATCATTCTTTGAAACTTTCTTGTTGAGAAATCAGAGTTCGAGGATAATTTTGTTGTTATTAAAGTATTATCCTAAAAATAAAGTGAAACGGGCCCGATGAGATTCGAACTCATGACCCCTGCGTATCTTCAAGACCATAATTAATGTGTCTTTCCGCAGCGCAGTACTCTGTCTAGCATTGCTGTGTTCACCATGGTACATCCAGCATTTAAATCCAGGCTAAGCCACGGGCCCTTTTTGTGCCTATTGATAGTATTCTACCTATGTAATTGAGCAAAATATTAGAATATGAAATAGCTTTTGGATCTCAATCCTCTAAAGGGATAATCTGTTCTCCACTGATATAAATTAGTTTTCACTTATTTCCCTAAGGATTCAAAGAATTATTTGATAAATAATCAATTATTCTCGAATTATCACTAATTACTGTTAATAAACTTCAGATTAATTCCTCAGGATTAAGTTTAAGTATTGAAACAAAAACAAATAAAAGATGAATTTTCCAATGAATTTTGTTAAGGAATAATTTTCGATTTATTGAGGTGTATTGATATGAAAACTCCCACTTTGTTAGGTACAATTATTTTTGGTTTTAGTATTCTGGTCACTGCTATTGCTGTATTTCGCTTAGATTTTATCGTAACTGCTGATGCTAGGACAGAGTATTTTGAGCTATTCTTTATATGGATTGCTGGTATTGTCGGTGGTTTAGGAATGGGTTATGGAAGTCGTGAGAGTTTTGGCTACAATGAAGGCAATAATGCAACAATAATCGGTGGATTGGGATTTATCGTTAGTGTAATTCTGGCAATCTGGATGATGATTAATGATTCCCCTCCATTTGTAGGGATTGCTATTGCTTTTGTAGGTGCCATCTTAGCCCTTATTGGCTTATACATTGTCGTAGTGTCAACACAGGAGACTTATTAAGTTTCTCTCTATTTAAAATCCTTTTTTCACTTATTAGGTCAAGTGAAATATGAATAGAATTTTAAAAGAAGAGACTTACTATTATTCTATCTCTTCTTTATAACATCAGTTATGATTTCTTTTAGGGAAGGTTGACCTTGCACTTCTAAATCATAAGTTACTCTTATGGATGGTTTTTTTATAGATAACAATCGTCCTAAATTTATTGGTGTACCGATAACCACTGTATCACAGTCAGATGCATTAATAGTATCTTCTAATTCTTTCATCTGTTTTTCACCATAGCCCATTGCAGGTAAAACATCTGATAAATGCTTATACTTTTGATAAGTGGTTTTAATGCTTCCAATTGCAAAAGGTCTTGGATCGATTATCTCTTTGGCTTTATATTGCTTTGCTGCGATGTGACCCGCTCCATATTTCATTTCACCATGTGTTAAGGTTGGGCCATCTTCGACAACTAACACTCGTTTGTTTAAAATAAACTTTGGATCCTCTACAGTGATTGGCGAGTTCGCAATTAATATTAGTGCTTTTGGATTTAATTCCTTAATACTTTCCTTGAGTTTTGAAATGTTTCCAGGTGGTGCGGTTCCTGCTTTATTTATTATAACAACCTCAGCTCTCCGTACATTTACTTCACCTGGAAAATATGATCTCTCATGACCAAGACGATGAGGATCAGCAATTGTTATTGTTAGGTCAGCGTCATAGAAACTCCAATCATTATTTCCTCCGTCAAATAGAATAACATCAGCTTCCTTTTCTGCTTCACGAAGAATTTCTTCAAAATCTACTCCAGCAAAAACAAGGTTTCCTTCATTAATATGAGGCTCATATTCCTCCATCTCCTCAATTGTGCATTCATATTTTTTTAAATCCTCATAAGAGTCAAATCTTTGGCACCTCTGCTTCTCCAAATCCCCATAAGGCATCGGATGACGAATGACAGCGACTTTTTTACCTTGCTCTCGTAATATCTTTCCTATTTTCCTAGTAGTCTGGCTCTTTCCTGACCCAGTTCGTACTGCAAGTACCGCAATTACAGGTAATTTAGACTTTATCATTGTATGTTTCGGACCTAAAATTCGAAAATCTGCTCCATTTGCAAGAACTTTAGACGCTAAATTCATAACATATCCATAAGATAAGTCTGAATAAGCTAATATAACCTGTTCAATGTTGTGGGTTTTAATAAGATCATCAAATTCATCTTCTGGATATATAGGTATTCCTTCAGGATAAAGGCTACCTGATAGTGTAGGGGGGTATCTTCTATCTGATATATCGGGTATCTGAGTAGCGGTGAAAGCAACGATTTCGTAATTTTCGTTATTTCGAAAGTATGTATTGAAGTTGTGGAAATCCCTTCCAGCAGCTCCTAGTATTAGTGCTTTTATCCTTTTCATGGTAAACCTCTCTTTGATCTTGTTTGATAGGTGATTTTCAGCGTAAATATTTAAAATATTCTCTCTTCAATGATATGACTACAATATATTACTAAAGAGGAGGTTTAAGAGCCCCAATCAAATATGTAAGTCATTAGAAACAATCCAGTCATTTTAAATTGGAACTCGATAAGATTTTTATGAAATGAAATAAAATTACTTAAGAAATACAGAGCATGAAATTAGAATTTTTATTGCTAGGACCTAATAAGCTATCCCAAATTTCTTCAATGCAAGTTGTTCCCTGTTTTGGTATTTCTTTTTTGAACGAAAATACTAAATAACTCATGAAAAAACGTCTTTCTGCTTAGTTTGGTGAACATACAATGAGTTCCGATTTTAAAGGCTGGTCTAACCTACCCAAATCAGTTAAACTGTTAGATATTTCAATCATTAGTTACGGAATTTTACTTATCATTTCACTTTCATTATATTTTTTCATTCTTGATCAAACTGTGCAGAATCTCATGCCAATATTTCTTGTGGCGATACTTCTGATATTTACATGGAATTTTCGTTCCCAGCTGCTCTCTCTATCAAAGCAGGAAGTCCAAAAGCGACATTTCCGTGAGTGGCTAATAATTTCTACAATTATGATTCTTCTTTTCGTACTTCTCATACTCATTTATCCAGTAACTTATTAGTAGCATAATTCTTCCCGTCAATTGAATTTAAGACTCGTATATTTATTCTCTAGATGAGAATTCTTTCACTTATGATGAAGTTATCCCCGAAGGAGTTGTCTTAACAACGATGAACTCAAGAAGAGCCGTCTGAAGTGATTACCATTGATTATGTTTATTTTACTAAAGGAGTACGACTTATTATGAAGATGGATTTAATGGATATACTAGCTTGTCCAATCTGCAAGAACGAAGAACTTAAGCTCATTATTATTGAAAAAGATAAAGAAGAAGTTGAAACAGGTCTGATTACTTGTAATAAATGTTCCAGATATTATCCTATCAAGAAAACCATACCAATCATGCTTCCTGATGATTTACGAGATATGGAAGAAGATAGAAATTTCTTGTTTACAAATAAAGAAAAGATTCCAGATGAGATATTAAAAAACGGAAAGCCTGTATCACTTTGACCAATATGATTCTAAAATTCAGGTCTTTTTTATTAGAATGTGATATTGCCCTAGATCAGCGAAAATTTTTATGGCTTTTACAGGACAGACGATTTCACAAGCACGGCATTCAAAGCATTTCTCTGGAGAGATAATTTCGAGAAATCCTTTTCCTTCATTTTTCCTCTTTGAATTTGAGATGAGGATTTCTGCTGGACAGCTTTTAGTGCACTTCCAGCATAAAATACAAAGATCCCTATTTATCTCGATCTTTGGGGGAATATTATCCTACCTCATTTCGTAAGTAAGTTCCTTAGCTCAATTAAAACTTTATCAATCTCGTTGTTTGCTTTTCTAAGTTTATTATCATAATCGATTTTTAACTTAGCATAAGCCTCTTTTCCAATCCGACCTTGTGTTTTCTTCTTCTCTAATGACTCAATATTACTCAAGTAATCTTCTCTACTCGCCTCAGCAACTTCAATTGATCGCATAGACAACCGTATACGAGGATTTTCCTCAGCAAGTTTGCGAGAAACAGAGACAATTGTCCGATCATTCTGTTGCTGTTGATTTCGGAGAATTATTTTTGTCTGTTCATATTCTCGGGCACTAATATTTTTTGATTTTCGTTTACGATCTAATCTTAGTATTTGTTCGCGAATTGCTGTCTTCTCTTCATACGATTTAACGAAACTTTTAATCAAATCTAGTGGTATTTCTTCAAGTGCGAGTTTCGAGGGTTTATATCCAAATGAAAGGTTTCTAACAAGAGCGTATGCTAGACCAATTAATAAAAAGAATAATGAAAAAGAGATTGGAGTATAAAGTTGGTTCAATGGATTTATTCCATATTCTATTGTAATTTGCTTATTACTAAGCGGGGTAAATTCTTCAAAACTTAATCTATATCCTCTACTATTAAATAGACCTAAGAATTGTCTTTTCTGAATAGCGGAAACAGAAACGGGACTTCTCAATGAACTTTCAAATGTTGCGTCCATAATTTTTGTTCTGGATATGGATGATCCAAATGGGAATAGTAATTCAAGATGGTACTCTTGAATAGTACAATTGAAGCTCGTTGATAGACCAGTCAATAGTTGTACTTTTCCCCCACCGAGATTGTTGAGAACTTTAGTTGATGGTTGTGTGAACGAGAGTAGGAGCTGATACTCTGCACCTTGTTCTATCTGGATTCTTGGTCTAAACTCAATTACTTTTTTCTGTGTTTCTGGATCTGCATCTACAACTGGAGTGATATTTCCGTAGTTATCTTTGACTCCAATATTCCCCGCAGAATCTGGGACGTTAAATGATATAGTAGGAAAAGTTGCCCCTCCAAGTGCGGTTGATAGGACAGGTCCAGATTGTAATCCTATATTTTTTAGACGTATTTCTTGCGTGGTGAACACTTTTCCCCACTCCGATACTTCAATAGTGGTCACCAAAGAAGTGAATGTCATAAAAGTTCCAGCAACCTGGAAATAGTCAAATGTCAAATTCTCTGTTAAATTCTGAGCAATATTCGGTCGGTAAGAAGGAATAAAGCTCCGATTTGCTAGAGCTGTAAGATTATAGTTACCATGTTCCGACTGATTTAGAACTTCCCGATTAATTGATGATAATTCTTGAATTTCCTCGTAACGAAGAGTAGTTAATTCTTGATTAACATTTCCAGTAAAATTTGCTTCTGTTGGTCTTAATGATTCATTATTTATATTAATACTAATGTCTTTTCCTACCATCCATTCTAAAGTGTAAGAAGTAATGGGAATGGTAAGTAAAGGTAAAAAACTTAAATTGAAATGGTAAGGATATTCCGACTCCACAAGTTCATCGTTTTGATCATAAGTTATTGCGTTCGGATGATCTATATCCATAATTAGAGTTACTGTTTCATCAGAGCCGACTGAAGGGAATTTTATAACAATTTCTGTTGTTTGATTTTCGATGTGAACATCATATTCAGTGTTTTCAGTCTCTGTATCATTCTGTGAGTAAATTTTGAAATACTTGGAGCTATTATACTCACTTGTTGGAAGAATATAATTTAAAGCGTTGATTTCAGTGGAACTATTGCTTGATATCTGAATCTCTGTTCTAGATGAAGTATATCCATATTGGTTTGCAGTTATTGTTCGATGTACATTAATTAGATGACTTGTGTTAGTAAATTCAGTAACATCGAAATACATTAAATCTGTGATGTTTAAATTACTGTTTTTTGTGTTCACTGAATCGGTGCTCGAACTCGCCTCACCAGCGTTAACTTGAGGATTAGCGATCAAGAATGTCGAAGTAATAACTATGGCGAGTAGTAAAAAACGCAAACCATTTCCTAGGATTTTCTTCATTTATAAAAACTCCGTTATATCTTTACAATCAACTTTAGGGTTCTTTAGATTAAGCTTCTGTGCAATCTTTAACTTTACTCCCTAAGTTTAAGGAATAATACTGAATGGTTCTCGTTTTTCAGAGTGTAAAATATTTTGTTCTTAGTTTAATTAGTAAATTTCCAAAATTTCGCTAATAAAAATGACTTTAAAACAACACATCGCCAACTTTCACTATACGATAACATTAATTGATATTAAATGGTCCTTTAAGGAATGTAAAATTACCTTCATTCTTTAGTATTTCCCTTCTATACTTTGCCAGTTTTTTTGGCTCATATCATGCCTTATTTACTGTATAAGGTAAAAATTAGGATTAAATTGGCGATTCCTTGATATTAAATAGATCTGGTAATAGAAAAAAAATAAATGAATTATAAATCTCCGTCCACATAAGGTTAAAAACAAGTTTTTTTGTGCTGAGATAACATTAGAATAGTATTCTATGCCTGAATGAACTTGATAGATGGACTTAACCTTCGAGGTTTTCTTAATGACATCCAGATTTCTACAAGCTGTTCGACCCTTTATGTCAATTACTCCTGAGGTTGTAAAACCTACTCGTGAAGTTCACTTCAATGAAAAAATGATTTGGACTTTTGCAGCCCTTATAATATATTTTGTTATGACTTCTACACCGATTATTGGTGCGGATTTAGGACAAGGTGATCCTTTTGCTTTTATGAGGACTATTACTGCTTCCACACAGGGATCACTTGCTGAGCTAGGGATAGGGCCTATAGTAACTGCAGGATTAATTATGCAAATCTTGGTTGGTTCAAAGATAATTAATGTCAATATGGGAGACCCAGAGGAAAGATCCCTCTATACTGGCGCTCAGAAAGTTATGTCCGTTTTGATGACAATCATAGAGGCTGGCGCTTTTCTCATAGGTGGAACTTATGGAACAGATCTATCTCTAAGCTCTCAAGTCGGGATTATTTCACAATTATTAGCCGCAGGAATTATTATTATCTTGTTAGATGAGATGGTACAAAAAGGCTGGGGGTTAGGCTCAGGAATTTCGTTATTTATTGCTGGAGGAGTCGGATTACAGATCTTCCAAGGATTGTTTGCCCCAAATAATATTATGGAAGGGCCAAATGGAATAGTTTCTGCACGTGGAATTGTTCTAGCATTTATTTACTGGTTAGGAGAAGAAGGACCGTTATCTGCTTTTGGAAACCTGTTTTTCAGGTATAGCACCAATCCAGCCCACAATTTAAATTTACCTTCTTTGTCTATCCTCTCAGTAATCGCTACACTTGTCGTCTTCGTTATTGTGATCTATTTTGAATCAATGAGAATAGAAATTCCAATTTCTTATGCTCAATATAAAGGAATTAGGTCTACCTATCCTATAAAATTACTCTACGTCTCAAATATCCCGGTAATTCTAACCTCAGCAGTATTTGCAGATATATACTTTATAGCCCAGATGATTTGGAATAGCTCTGGCCGTGAAAATTCAACAAGTTTATTGACACAAATTCTTGGAACGTTTAGATTGGATGCTGCAAATAATCAATATGTTCCAATAGGAGGACTTGTGTACTTTTTAACACCTCCGCGTTCATTAATTGGGGATCAAGGTGTTTTTAATTTCGCAGATCCATTGAGTTCTCTCACACGAGCCTTAATATACGCTATCATTCTGATTCTCCTTTCAGTGGTCTTTTCTATGATGTGGTTGGAGACAGCGGGTATGGGCCCAAGAGATGTTGCAAGTCAATTTCTCCAATCAGGTATGCAGATGCCTGGATGGAGACGAAGCAAAAAAATTGTTGAACGACGTCTTGAAATGTATATCCCGACAATCGCAGTTATCGGTGGCCTTTTCATTGGGGTTCTTGCCGCTTTTGCTGACTTCTTAGGGGCAATCGGTTCAGGTATGGGAATTCTCCTCTCTGTTAGTATTATGAGGCAATACTTTGAACTAATTAGCAAAGAACGGGTCGCTGAGATGAATCCTGCTCTACGTGGGTTCCTAGGGATTAGCTAGAAATAAACTTATCCCTATTCCTTCTTTTTTCTCTTTTTGCAAGGTATTATTTGAGTAATAGATTGAGTTGTTGTCCTCATGATTGTTATTTTGAGTTCCTTAGGTTTGTTGAATTTTTTGATCCAGGTTCCTTTGCTTTAAACAGAAGGAGGATTCCAATAACGCTAAGCATGAAAAGAAATAGTAACGTTTCTAAAAATCCTATTTTCTCCAAAATTAATCCAAGAATGCTAAATCCGATTATAGAGACTGTGAGAGATAACGTATTCAAATAAGATTCTTGAGAGCTTCGATATTCTGATAGTGTTATATCGTAATATAAATGCCAATGAAGTCCTGAGGTCAACCCACTGATAATGAGCCGACTCAAGAAAATAATAATTATAAATATCAGTCGCCAATAATAACTGATATTCACTAGGAGAATAAAGAAAAATAAAATCCAAGCTAGAGGGAAATTCAGAGTATAAAATGCAACTAATCCTTGACGGGGAGATTTAATAAATGATGTGAATCTACCTGAAAACCTACTTGAAATTCCGTATATAAAATCTGTAATAGAATTAATTAAAGATATAATCAATATAGCGAGTGAACTAAAATCAATTTTGACATATTCTCCATTCACAACGTTATCAGAAGATAATAAGGAATAAATAATTAATGGAAAAACAATAGTTGTAAAAGCTAGTGAAGTAAAACTAAGGATCCCAAAACTAAGAAAATAGGGTGAGACAGCGAGGTATTTTATACGTAAATTATTCCCCAAAATTCTAATATTTGAAAAAGGATGGGATTTATTATTCTCAGATGTTAAACGAAGACCTATATTCCTCCCTACAGGGTTATAGTTCACCATAATAATGAATCCAAGAATGAAACCCACTAATGCAATAAATGCCTGTAATAAAAATATCAATTGGGGAGCTAGATGCACTTGGTACAATAAAATTCCTCCCAAAATAGTTAAAGAGGAAACTGCGATCATTTTAACGAATTTTACATTGCCCATTGTACTTCGAAATAGTATCTCACTTTTTTCATTTCTATCCACGAGATTCTCCCAAGAATTCAGAAACCATGCAATAAATGAACCTGAAAGAAGGGCAGAAAATACCCCTACTAATATTTCAAGACATAATAGCTGAAACGAATTCGTAGCAAAAATTAATCCTAGGTAATAAATCGTTAAACATCCTAAAGCCGCACAAAAGGCCCCTCTTTGACCAAACTTGTCAGTGAGCACCCCTAATGGAAGATCTAATACAATCCCAAAGAACATACCAATGGCTACGATACTACCAAAAAGTGCGTATGATCCAAGAATTGAGATATAATATAAAGAAATCCATGCATGGCTAAGATAAATTACTGTAATGATGAGTTCAAGACTAAAAAACCTCATTGTGAGGTTTTTCAGTTCTTTCGGATAATATTTTACACCCAATAAGGTATCAACATATAACAATTTGTTTAATCTCCTGTTCATAAACAAAAATTCTTGACTAAGCAGGAGTAAGCTGTTGTGCAACACTAGAGACTAAACTGAAATTAACAATGGGGAATGATTGAGAGTTAACCTCCCCTCCAGATATAATGACAAGATACGGAATTTTTCCTAATATCTGGGCATAATGTTCCATATACTGTTGAAATCGATCTCCAACAATCATTGCACGATTACCACAATCAAAGAATAGGCCAAATTTTGTATTGTTTCCAACTAACGAGGATAAGCTTTCATCTAGTAAATTCTCAATTGTTACCGCACTTTGATTACAGATATACGATTGGTATTTATCTTTATGATTAACATATAGCTTTTTAGCAACCTGATTCGGTGCAGTAATTAAAGCATGATTAAGATTTGGGTTTATTGAAAGTCCATATAAATTTTGACTCTTCTTATCGTCTAAGATACATAAAGGCTTAAAGGGGTGGTAATAGAAATATTTTTGGGTACATTCTTCAAGAATTTCTGGAGTATTCTCCATTTCATATATTTTAAGTAAAGATTTTGCTCCCCATTGACCATCTATCCGCGGAATAAATCCTCCATCCAAATAACTGTCAAGAGAGAAAGGTTTCCGGAAATCTATCGTTGCTCCAGTATCAGTTTTGCTCATGAATCTTAAATCAGGAGAGCTAAGTGATATAAATGTCATAGAATCTTTAAATGCTTTATAATTGTAAAATTGATAAGATTTATTCATTGAAATGGGATCTACCCCAAATGTACCGGTATAATGAATACCTCGTTGATATAATTCTTGAAATAAGGGCCATGCTGATGAATATGATATTCCAATGCCAAAGAGATTCATGAGAAAATTAACAATTTTTCCTGTGAACCGGGAAAGAGCTGGTACATCCCTCCAGATTCGATTATTTAAGGCAAAAAATGGATTAAACCCTTCGAGTCTATGATTCATTAAATTTACCATAAGTTTCGGAAATCCTAGACCAGGAGGAAAAAAGATGAAACTTGTAGAAGAATTCTGTTTTAATTCTTTATTTTCAATGTTTATACATTTTTTTAGAATTTCTTTGGTTTTGGTTCCAGTCCTAAGACGGAAACGCTTAATTAAATGTGTACTGACCGATATACCTGAAAAAAGCATGATTGCAGCTCCTTTCAGACCATAATCCTTACTATTCGCTATTCCAGTTCCCGAACATCCTGCTAAAGGAATAGTTGAATATTTTTTCTTGATAATCTTTAAAGATTGATTATATACTTTCTTACCACCAGGATGGGATCCTGTAAAGTAAAGAATTCCAGTTGGTTCTGTATTTAACTCTGTTTCAGCTTGTTGAAGAGCTGTCTTCGTTGCGAATTTTAAATCGTGATTTATACATAGTCCAACGGAAGTTTTCATTGCTCTAAATCACCTATTGATTGTTTTCTATCTATTATTATTCCTAAACGCTTCGCAGTTCTGCTCATCTCTATTTCCATGAATCCAGTATTCGCCCTAGAATGTAATATCACAACTAAAATCCCTGAGTTGCCAGTACGGTAGAAATAAACTGGAAGTGCTTCATTTTGATCTATTTGTTTATTATATTTTATAGATCTTGCACCATGTTTGAGTTCTTCTTTTGTTTTTGAAATAATGTCTTTAACCCATTTAATAACCGTTAGAATAGAACTAGAAGTTTTTGGATCATAAAAAGCGGTTAAAGCTCTTCCATCTAAGCGAAAAAGAATTGTTGCTCTTACATCTCGAAATTTAAAAAGATGGTCAGCTTCTATTTGGATTGATGAGATTGCTCTGGATAATTTTAAAGCCTGATCATCCATATTACTTATTGGAGATATCATGAACGATTAATCCCTTTTCTTTTTGAAAACTGATAGGTTGAGGAGTTTCAGAGTGTGACGATCCTCTAAATTTTCTAATACTCATTGTTCGATTGTAGATGCCTCCTAATCCAATATGTTCTAGTTCTATGATGGAATCGGATAGAAAAAGAGGGATTCTAGCTAAGACATCTCCAAACCCTTTTTCTAATGTGACTACGGCTGTTCCAATCTCTCTAAGAGAAGAAAAAATTCGATTGATTGCGTTACGCTGTTGATTAGGGTCTGAAATTTCTAGAAGTAATGGCGTCAAAGGATCAATTGCTATACGTATTCCTCCCAAATATTTTGAAGCGGCTTCTTTTATTACTTCAAGATATTTAGGGAGCTCATTCATAAAAAATCTTAAACCAATTTCTCCTGAAGTTAATTCTGAGTCGACATTAAAAGCAACTTGGAATTGTAAATTCCCCTCTCTGTATTTTTCACCAAAGTTTTTCAATCCGATATCACTACAGTCTCTTAATACCGAGTTTATATTTTGCTCTAATGACACATAGAGAGCTGGAGTGTGTAGATCAGATGAACAATACTGCCAGCAAAAAGTGGATTTTCCACACCCAGGATCCGCAATAATCACGTTGACCGAATGTTCTCTAAATCCACCATTTACAAGGTTGTCAAAACCGATTACTCCGCTAGGTATCCGCGAAGATCGCGCATTTATCGTTTTTCTCAATAATTTTTGCATCGTTAATTCCTCATGAAACTAATAGTTTATTAGATAATTGAGTATTTGAACCTGAAGACATGTTCGTTAATTTGCTGTTTTTTCTTTCGATTGCCAATAGAACTTTCTCAAAAATATCCATAACCGATTTTAAATCTTTAGCTGAACATTTAAAAGAAGTTATACAATTAAACCTTTGAATATATCTCGCTAAATCGAAATTTTTCTCATCTTGAGTTGCTAAGTCGGATTTTGTACCAATTAAAAATCGGGGAATAGCAGGTGTGATAAACTCAAGCCATTCACTTAGATTGAATAATGAAGAAAGATCAGTAAGGTCGAAACAAAGTAATGCAGCATCTGCGCCCTTACAAAATTCACTAAAGACTCCCATGTGTTTGAAATGCTCTTGACCACCAAGATCCCAGATCTGTAGCTTGCTCACTCCCTTATCAGAATGAGTAATAATCTTTGAATGAAACTCTACTGCAATTGTTTGTTTCGATTTTGTGAAAAAATAATTATCGATGTATGATTTCGAAATTGTTGTTTTTCCTACACCCCCTTCTCCCAAAAGGACTATTTTCAATGGTTTTTTTTCTTTCGAAGGAACTAACTGCAATAATTACACCTAATTCCTTAGTAATTGAGTCCAATTTAAACTCCTAAAAAAACCCTAAATTTAGGGATATTATAAAGAATGTTTTTCTTGATCTCATGGTGGAATGATGAAAAGGCATAATAGTTTGAAAGGAATTCATTCAATAAAAACAAGAATACGAACTAAAAGAAGAGGTTCCCCACTTGTGGAAGAAGGAATATTGATAGGATTGAGTTTATTCGGTTTTTTACTCATTTTTTCGATCGTTACAGGAGTTCTAGATTGGCTTTTGATAAATGCAGATGAGCTATTACGAGAACTTGGATCTTTATTTGCTTAGATGCAGCTCATCTTGACCTTTTTTGTTACAAACCGCTATCTATTGTCTTAAAAATACCTATCGGCTATTTGAAATTATTTGCTGTTCTCAAAAATTACGTAGATTTGTTTTGCAAAGTGAAAATTATTAAAAGAGCATAATATGGACCGAGTGGGATTTGAACCCACGGCCTCCTGGATGCAAACCAGGCGCTGCTACCAAGCTGAGCTATCGGCCCAATGACTTGATTTCTGATTATTTAGTTGTGTTTTAAAAAGCTTTCAATTATCTTTAGGAGGTGGATCTTTCCAAATTCTCATCGGATCTTGCTTTAATTTGAAACGTTTCTGCTCTAGGAGTCTATAGACTGTTCCATGTTTTGATCCTCTGATTAACATATCTATAGCTTCTCTTGCAGAACGAATTTCCGCTATTTCTCCAATTATAGAGATATGTGATCCAAAAATTGAAATATACGTATCTGTTCCAGTCTCAATCATAGATCTAGCTTTTCCCTTCTCTCCGATCAAACGAGATTTTAATCTCTGTATATTATTCTTAGAGCCTTCTAGCTGAATTGTTTCTAAAAAAGTGCTGTCCTCAATCAGATAAAAAGCCTTATCTGCATTAAAACCTTTTCCAATTGCTTTTATAATATCTCGTGCTTTCCAAACGTACGTTGGATCTATTGTATTTTCAGTGGACAAAATCACTATAGATCCATCATCACTATCAACTTGTATATCTACTCCAGCAAGTGATTCTATTTCTGTTTTCGTTTCTCCTTGTTTTCCAATTAATACCCCTATCCTACTTCTTGGGATTCTTATTCGGCATGAGATACTCATTAAATCATTTCCTCATATCTATTGTCTGGAGATCATATCCTCATCGGTTTTCGTTTCATTATCAACAATTGAGTCAAGAACAGATTCGACTTCTGGTGTTTTAACTCCTCGTTTTGAAAAATAGTAAAGTATATTGTTTAAATCTCGTTCCAAAAATTCTTCTGCTTTTGGATGAGAAGTTGTTACACTTTGACTCATATCTATTAGATACGGAGTAGATTCTTTTATTAAGATATTATAAGGAGATAAATCTGCATGTACAAGCCCAGCTTTTTGGTAAACTATCTTAATCTGGTCCAATATTGCTTTCATCATTGGTTGAGTAGCTTCATTTGGACTTACTTTTAGTAAAGGGGAAGGAATTCCGTTTTGCCCAATTAATTCCATTAAGAGTACATTATTCTTCACTAATATAGGTTTTGGTACGTTAGCTCCAGCAAGCATGCTTCTATTCAAATTTCTATACTCTTTCTCAACCCATAATTTCACTAAACTTCTAGTTTTTTTGCTGTACTTCCTAAACCGAATATCTCCTGAAATATATTTTTCTATAGTCCTGAAATTCAGTGTACTAGTCCTAAAGATTTTAATAACAATTGGTGATTCTATAGAGAGATCATCACATTTCAATTTCCCTTTTGAGCCGAGTTCTGCGAGAAAAACTCCCGATTCCTTACCAGATGCTATTGTTCCGGAAATAGAATCAATAATCCCCTTACTCTGAAGACCTGATAATATTTTTGTTGTATTTCTATCAATTACTGCATTAATTGTCTGGAAATCTTCTTTTCCCTTTCTTTTCTTGCGCCAGCGATCATTATTATCGGTTAATTGTTCCCAAAACTTTTTATCATCGGGTTTCATTTTGTGAAGTCCTCGTAAAAGAGGTTACTAGTTTCCCAAATGAATTTGCAGTTATTCGATTTTGAATTAGGCTACAATTTGGACATTTCAAGGCGTTTCTTCTGTAGAATTCTAAATCGTGTCCACAGTGATTACATTGAGCAATTACTACTCCTAACCCTTCACCAATCAGACTGATGTATATAGGTTTCATCCTCCTTACAATTCTAAATTTAAGCCAATCTCCAGGACGGGTTACCTCGTACATATTTTTAACAAATCTTCTTGAAGCTTCAGATACATGCAAGATGCTATTCATTGGTAAAGGAACTTTTGTATCATTTATCATATGAATATCTACAGAAGCAATTTGTTTTTTTACATATACAACTCTACCAACACCAGTATCTCCTCTCTTGAGGACAAATACATTTTTAATTGGTTTTACTGTGATCTTATGTTTTTTCAGGTCAGTTATTACTTCACCAGTGGTCATAGATAATATGCTTCCATCCTGCTCAAAGCATGTCTCGTCAGGTAAAAATTCCTCTATGACGGCAATTTTGTCACCTGGTACAACTCGATTTTGAGTTGAATTTTCTACAAGTCTTTTACTCATTTCTAATCCCAATGGTAGGTAATGGGGAATAATTTTAATATTCTACTAGAGATTGAACCGTTTTTTTCATCACCTTACTAAGTAATTCTTGTAGAGATTAGTCCTTGATAGATTTCAGATTGGACCTATATAGTAATCAATTCTAATTTTAACTAGAATCCTTATTGGAAAATCGGATAAGATCTACTTTCACATTATGCTGATCATGGCGATGAAATTTAAATGTTCGAAGTACAGAAAACTCTATAGTAGCAAGTATTGTTGATCGTTTATTATAAGAAGATGCAATTCTTTTCCACAAGTTACGTGATTTAGTGCTTGTCTTATGCAAAGAAATTACTACTTCAGAATAAGAAAGTGATTTTCTGAGAAATACTTGATCAATACCTCTCCTCTGAGTTCCAAAAGGAGGATTCATAATAGTCGTTTGGAAGAGATTTTTCCAGTTACTTGGTTCTACAAATTCAATTGAAGTATTTAGAAGATCAACATGCAAATGAAGCTTATTCATAGCAGAACGAAGTTGATTAAGGACAGAAAAATCACTATCAACCCCAATGACTCTTTCAGAGAAAAATTTTGATATCGGAAGAGTAAACCTACCAGTACCACAACCTAAGTCAACAATATTATTATTAATTAAATTCTTCCTAGTTAGAATGAGGATAAACGCGATTAGATCACTTGGGAGTGAATATTGTTCTAAACCTATTTTGGGATTTTTGAATGGTTCAATATTATTTACTAATGACTTGATTTCATTAAATAATACATGTTCACTTCTCAATAAATTCATTTTTTTAGGATAATGAAGAACAAATTGACGCTTTTCAGGGAATGACATCTGTACAAATTAACATTTAAAGAGATATTACTAAAAATATTTCTCTCCCCCTCATTTCATAAAAAGAAATGAGTTTATTAGCGACAGAAACTACCGCATTGGTTTTTCTTTTCTTCCCGAGAGCATAGCTTTTAGACTTACTCCGTTGACATGGACTACTCTATATCGTACTCCTGGAAGATCTCCTACGGCTCCTCCTTTTCCTCCACCGATCCCTTCGATTGAAATTTCATCATGTTCATCAATAAATAGTAATCCCCCATCTCCAGGTACAAAAGCTGTAACTTGTTTTCCATTTTTGATAAGTTGAACTCGTACACATTTTCTGATAGCTGAATTTGGTTGTTTTGATTCAATACCAACTTTTTCAATCACAATCCCACGAGCTTGCGGAGAACCTTCAAGAGGGTCATATTTTTCCTTCAAACGGAGCACTTTTCTCTTATATGTTGTACTCTTCCATCGGAATTTTTTCCGTTTCTTGACCAGCTTATTTGCTGCGAATTCGCCCCGTGGTGATTTCAATCCAGTCATGTTTTCTCGCCTAATCTTTGTAGATGAATGTGAGTTTTGTTTTCTCTCAGATATATTGTTTAAAGTCGCAATAAACGTGTTTAACTTTGTTTTTTGTTAGGTTTTTGAACAGTTTGGCTTTACCTTCACGTTGTTAGATCAATTCGGACATTGAATAATTACATTATTTACCCCAAAATGTCTTTTTAGTAGCAAACGTGACCGCTGTATATTTCTACCATTTTTCCCAATCGCTTTTCCTTTTTCTCTTTGAATCACTGTAACGATCACGGTTTTCCGACCTGATTTTTCAATAATTTCAACGTTTTTTGTTTTTGCAGGTGCCAATGTGTTTGTTACAAATTTTTCGATTCTTTCTGAATATTCCACAACTTCAATATTCTTCTTGAAATACTCACGAAGTCTTTGAATTGTAGTTCCTCCCCTTCCAATAACTTTTCCTGTGTCATTTCGACGAACAATAAAGATAACTCTGTTATCTTCTTTTTCCCAAATACAGTCGATAGCTAGAGCCCCTGTTATTCCTTCTAATGTCGATATTAAGCTCAATTCATCTTGCGACATTCGTATCTTAGACAAAAGTGAACTTCCTATTCAATATATTCAAGAATCTTTGAATTTCCTGGATCTAAGATGGCGATTGTTGATACTTTGTGTGGACGTCCACATACGGCTCCCAACTCTTTTCCACTCTTTTCATATGAAATTATTGGTATTTTTGAAAGCTCACAGCTTCTTTTCAATTCTTCTGCAATATTGCCTGGTAAATTGCTTGAAACAATCGTAGCTTTTACTTTCCCATTTAATACGCTTTTTATCACATCATTATAACCCATTCTTACTTTTCCTGTACTCATTGCCATATTTATAGCTTTTTCTATATCTGGTTTCATATTTATTCGTCCTCTGTTTGATCGCTTCGTTTCTGGTATCCAGGCCACATTATTAAATCAACTGTTCCTGTTCCTAGCGGTATTATTTGTCCTATAATTACGTTTTCAGTAATTCCTCTGAGCTTATCTAGTTCTCCTCTTGCTGCAGAGTTTAATAGATGTTTTACGGTAACTTCAAAGGAAGCTCTTGCTAGGACGCTTTCTTTTTCTCCACTAATTCCATGACGTCCAATTTGACGTAAATTACCGTCTTGTGTCATTATATCAGAGACCAACATAATATGTCTTATATCAACATCAAGCCCTTGTTCCTGTAAAACAGCTGTGGCTTCATCGATAATCGCCTGTCGTGTTGCCTCGATACCTAGTGTATCACGAATTTCTTGGATGTGATTCGTTTTAATTCTTGTAGGATCCACTCCCGATATGCTTAACACATCGGGAAGGTTACTTCCTGCAGTATATAGCACCCACTCATCAAGTTCTTGATCTTTAGACATAATAACTCTTGTAATTCCCTTAACCCCCTTTAATTTAAGATCCCTGATTTTTTCATTTAGTTTATAGATTTCATCAATCGTTAAATCTTTGGAATCTACAATAATTTCGTTCTGATCCTGTAGAACTTCCCCCTTTTTTAATTTTGATAATTTTTCAACAATTAAATCAGGAGTGATTCCTTTATCAGACATTAAAACACTATTCAGGGTTATTTTAATTTGCATTAATGCTAAATCAACAGTAATATCATCACTAATCGATTCTACTGTTGATAATTCAATCATACGTTGAACTTCTTGCGCTTTCTCTCTATCCTTTGATAATTGTTTTTCCAAATAGACTGTCATATAAGGAGAAGCAGGATTTTTTCGTGCGTCAAGAATTTCAATTAATCTTGGTAATCCCAATGTTACATTTAGTTCGGCTACACCCGCATAATGAAAAGTTTTCAAGGTCATCTGAGTTCCAGGCTCGCCGATTGATTGAGCTGCAACGGTTCCAACAGCTTCACCAGGCTCAACTAAGGAACGTAGGTAAGCATCTTCAACTGAGTCGAGAATTTTCCGTACAAGTTTTTCTTTTAGATCAGGAACATCTGTAAGTTTATTAAAAAGATCTGTTCGTATACTTTTAGGAAACCTCTCTTCTCGTTCATTTATTAGGGCATAAATTTTGTCTTTTGATAGACTTGCCATGGTAATTCCTCCTTAGTTCTCCTCGGACGATATGATTTCCTCAATGACCGTATCGATATCTACTGGTCTTCCATGGTACGATTTCATAGGATCTACTCCATCTTCTCCATATTTCATCTGAACTACATCACCTTCAGTTGTCCTAACAATGATATCATAGTTGACATGCAGATCTTGAAGGGCATTTACTAATCTTCTTTGAAGGTATCCGCTTGTAGAGGTTCTTACTGCTGTATCTACGAGTCCTTCACGTCCACCTTGTGCATGAAAGAAAAATTCCGTTGGTGATAATCCCGATCTATAATTTGAACGCACAAAACCCCTTGCAACAGGACCAATATCATTCTTTTTGAAATGAGGTAAAGCACGTTTTCTGTATCCCCTCAAAATTCTTTCCCCTCTAATTGATTGTTGGCCAACACACGCCGCCATCTGTGCAATGTTAAGTTGTGTTCCTTTGGCTCCAGTTGAAGCCATAACAACTGCAGAATTTGAGATTCCCATATAATCGTTCGCAACTCTACCCGCACTATCTCTTGCCTTAGCTAAAATACTCATAATTCTCATTTCAAGAGTCTCTTCAAGAGATTTTCCGGGTAAAGGCTCTAATTCTCCTCTACGATATGCTTCTATCATATCATTTGCAGCGTTTTCTTTTTCTTCTATTAACATATTGATTCTTTTCTTACCTTCGTCGGGAAGATTAACATTTGAATAACCAAGGCTAAACCCTTCATGAGATAGAAATTCTAGTAACATTTGGGTTAGTGAATCTAGAAATTCCCGTGCTCGGTCACTGCCGTGATCTTTCACTACTACATGCAAAACGCTTTCTGATTCATCAGCTCCAATCGCGCGTCGGTCGATTACACCCGAGAGTAGAAGACCATTTCGTATATACACATAACTGTCATATTCACAAAGCTCATTCTTGCATAATTCATTTTTTCGACAGGTGCGTGCTTTTGTTGTTACATTGACATCAGGAGGTAATAATAAACTAAAAACTTGTTTTCCTGTCCAAAATTCTTCTGGATATGCTATAGCAGGTTTAGGAAGTTCGGCATCATAATTTCCTGCCAGTAAAAGCTGCCATACATCTTCTTTCGAGATTAATGTCTTTTTCCTTGTTAATAAGAAAGCAGCTGAGACGTAATCATGCAGGGCACCAATAATGGGGCCTCCATATCTCGGAGAGAGAATTTGTTCCTGAACTCGCATGAGCACTCTAGTTTCTGCCCGTGCCTCTTCGCTTTGAGGCACATGCAAATTCATTTCATCACCATCAAAATCTGCATTATAAGGGGTACAAACACACAAATGCAGACGGAAGGTCTTGCCAGGCATTACTCGTACTTCATGAGCCATTATTGACATACGATGAAGGGAGGGTTGTCTGTTGAAAAGAACCATATCCCCATCACGAAGATGGCGCTCGACAATGAATCCTTGATCAATCATTTCTGCAGTTTTATTTAAATCTCCGACGAATCTTAGATCGATCCGTTTTCCATCTGGACGAATTATATAATTAGATCCGGATTGTGAAACACCCTTTTTCTCATCAATGTCGGGGTTTGGACCATTCATAACCAGTTCCTTCATTTCCTCAATATTCCATTCCGTTACACGTTCGGGAACAGTTAAAATTTTAGCTATCTGCTCTGGAACGCCTACTTCGTTAATAGAAATGTTAGGATCAGGTGAAATAACAGTACGTGCTGAAAAGTCAACTCTTTTTCCTGATAAATTTCCCCTAAAACGGCCCTCCTTTCCTCTTAATCGTTGAGTTAAAGTACGAAGTGCTCTTCCAGATCGATGACGAGCTGGGGGAATACCTGCAACTTCATTATCCATAAAAGTTGTTACATGGTATTGGAGTAACTCCCATAAATCTTCTACAATGAGTTGAGGGGCTCCAGCTTCAATATTTTCTCTTAATCGCTGGTTTATTCTTATAATGTCTACTAATTTGTGTGTTAAATCGTCTTCGCTTCTAACTCCGGATTCTAACGTGATGGATGCACGTACAGATACCGGAGGAACAGGTAATACTGAAATGATCATCCATTCCGGTCTAGAATGATGTGCATCTATTCCTAATAATCTCAAATCCAAAGTAGGGATACCTTCGAATCGTTTCTGAATTTCTGAAGGAGTTATTCTTACAGATCCCTCTGGTGTTTCCTCAAAAAAACTCGTTGGTTTTTCGTACTTAATTTTGTATTGAGGTTGGCTGCAGTGTGGACACTCTGCTTTCTTTTTTGCCTCCTTAATTATCTCTTTTATTAATTCAGAGGCCGATTTGAGATCTTCTTTTTCCGCAAATTCATCCATTTGTTTGTGGTAATTCTTATTAGTAATTGAATCAAGAATTATTCTTGAGCAAGCACGGCAAGTGGATCGAAGGAGTTTGTATATTATAGATTTTGCATAGCCAACATGGATAACTGGTCGAGCCAGTTCAATCATACCAAAATGTCCTGGACAATCACCTACTTGATTTCCACACGTCTTACATCTCTGACCAGGTTCTATTGTACCAAGTCGTCGATCAATTAGTCCTCCCTCGATAGGGGTACCATCTTCATTGTAGGTATCAGCTGTAATGATCTTAGTAACAGCCATTTTTCGAATTTCATCAGGTGATAAAATACCAAATTGGATTTGACTAATTTTTTTAAGTTCTGGTGTCCACATAGTGTATTCTCCCAGTCATAGTATCAGCTGAGTAAGAATTATTGGATTAGAAAGTAATTAGAAATTTTTAATCTGAGCAATTCGCACAGAATTTGAGCATTAATCAACTAATGCAAATTTAAAAATGATTTATGTAGTTTCATAGAGAATTTGATTCATTAAGGATTTCGAAACTCTGAGTGAGTCATTGATCACAGAAAATGATCTTCTTAAAGCAAATAAAATTCCTCCTATATTTTTTCTGTTATCTGATGAATACAGTGCGATTTGATGTGAAGTTAAGAGTTACTATAGTATTTAGTAATCCCAAACCCTGATTTAATCCAATTATATTAGTTCTAAATGATAAAATTGTGTTTATACAACATACACGTTGAGAGTTAAAATCAATAATCCAAATATTATTGCATACTTTCCAAATTTCGTCCCAGTAGGAACATAGAGTATCGACCCAAAGGTAAGTGAAAGGAGTCCAAAAGGTATCGAGATAAAAATCGAAATAATTTCCTTAATTATCTGAACTACTATTACTTCTAGCATTTTATTACCACTTCCATGTGGGAAAATTAGGAAAGTTATTTCCAAGGGGAATAATGACAGCTAAAAGACAAATTATACTTTTCCTTATATTTTTCACAAAATTTTTTTCTGGATTAATAATATATAACCCACAGTTGCCAATGAGAAAAATTAGAGATAGTGTAGCAAGAATAAATACGAGATACATACTAACGAATGATGTAAAAGATTCAAGCTGCTCAAGATTTGGCGAATTCATATTATTCTTAGGAGAAAAATCATTAAATATGAAAATGAATAATATAATTACACTAAGTGCACGGATGATCATTTTCTTCCCATTTTCTTCCCTTTCATCTAGTAAATATGTTATTCCTCCTAATATCAAAGATACGTATGATATTAGAAGTGCAATCACATGAAGAAAGGGTACAACTTCAACGAATAAGCCAATAATCGATGAAGAAATCCCCTCAATTTGATTAACATCTAAAATGTCATTAATTAGAATTTTTTGCCTCCCTAAGAGTATTAAATAAGAATTTAATTCGTCTTTATGACTTAATCGATACATGTTCAAAAATTATTGTTTCACTTGTATATAAGAACCATAAAATATTCTATATCCGTAAGTAGTACTTCCTAAACCAAATACCCCCTTATCTGAGGTGAAGGATTTATCCTTCAAATCATGTCCAAATTTCTTGTTTCGAGATAATTAATGGTAAAAGAAGAATGCGTATTAATCTGTGAGTCGCTAAATCGATCATTTTGCCTATCAGAAATTGTTAAGATATCTCCTTCTGGAGTTAGCTCTGCAATTCTAATAATAAATCTCTTACGGATGTTTTCTCTCCAAACTGTATCCATCTCAACAAACACATGAGGGAATGACGTTTTAATAAGATTTATAGGAATTTTATATATATCTTGTAATCGTAAGAGCAGATAATTAGGGTCTTTTCCGTGAATTGTCTGGATCGAGGGTATACCAACCGAAAGAACATTCAAGAATGCTATAAAATTATCTTTTGTAGAAAGTTCTCCTAAGTTGACATAATCAGGGCTTCTATGCAATAATTTTTGAATTTCCATTGCTTTTGTATAGATATTGCTTTCATGAGGATCATAACCAAGCCTAAATCTTACTTGATTACCACGCCTCAAACTTGAAGTTTCTAGTACATCCTCTACAGATAAAACTCTGAAATGAGAAGGAATAAATTCTAATAGAGCATTTTGCAGAGTTGTCTTTCCCGAGTTTGGAGGACCGATAATGGAGAGGGATACTAAATTACTCATTATAATACTTAGAAAAATTCCTTGAGATTTCGTGATACTCCCGATATCAATCAGATCCTTAAGATGAAAATTGTGATGACGAAATTTCCGTATATCTAAATGAATATCATCTATCAGTAAAGGTGGTATATCAACTGTTATTCGTGTATGAAATAGCTTAGTCACAAAATCCCCCTTCATTGTTGGATTTTCTCGATTTAAATTAAAATCGTTCTCAAGAGCTACCCTATGTATAAAAGAGTCAATTTCTTTTTTGGATAACCGAATTTGGGAAGAACACCTACCATACTGAGCATGATCAATGTATAAATAAGATTTACTAGAGTCCAGGTATATTTCATCAATTTGGTTATCTACTAGCAAGGATCCAATTCTCTCCATGTTTAGAATTCTGAAAAGAACAGGAATAATTAAATGCTTTGAAAAACCAAAAGTCTTTCCTCCTAGCTCTGATACAAAGGAAAGTAGTTCATCTAGGGTTATGAAATCTTGTTTATCCACAATTAATTCTTTTATGGTGTCTTTCATCACCTTTTCATACAAATTAAACTTTTTCAGTTCCGTCATTACTTTCTCATCATAAACAACTTGATATTCAATCTTCGACGTAATTTTGTTCTTCTTTATCGATGCTTTATAACACCAAAATTCGTAAGAATCAATCAACATGCTAGATTTTTGATTTATAACTAAATCAACTAATACCAACCAGTATTTCCTCCAATATTTTACAAAAGATTACTTCTTCTGTCTCATTGAGTCTTTAATCATTTTCTCAAATAAATTATCAAGTTTTCCAGGAGCAAATTTATCCATTTTAATGAGATTCTTACGAACTAAATCAAAACAATATTTTCTTCTGACAAGACCATCCCCATCTATATATAAGGTTAATACATGGCCATTTTTGGCGTGAGAAATTGCTTTCGTCAGAAGAGAGTGATCGTTTCTCGCTTGTTCCAATTCTGTGAGATTTATGGTTATAGATTCATATTTTCCACAAATAGGACACGTAGTGGTAATATGCTTTGTCTGCTCTTCTAAAACGGGCACTTCCATCAATATTCTTATCGAGAAGATACAATTAATAACACCCAAATATGATCAAAATTTTCCGATAGATCTTTCTCCTGATTTTCACCTCGATAATATTGGAGTTTTTTTCTTTTCTTACCTTTATTTTTCTTGATTTAGATTATGCATTCTTAGGTTCTTATGAATCAATAATCAGATAGCATTTGTAAATTGAAAAGGAATATAGCTAAGGTTTTGTTACGCATTATGAAATTTCTGTATAGAACAAACGAGATAAAAGCGAGTTAAATCCAATGATCCCTTATATATTAACTTTTAATAATACTTTACTGAATAACCAAGAATTTTTGAGGAATTCCAGTTGATGGATGTCATAACTAATCATGTATTCGGGAAATTAGATTTTTTTGAGAAACTAAATTACTCTCATTACTGGAAATCTAAATATCTGATTACTAGAAGTCAGATAGAAACATTAATCCCCATTCTTAGTGTAATGTTTATAGGATTTACGTTTATTCAAATAATGACGGATCTTATTAGAATCGAGTACCTGATCCTAGAATACCTCTTCTTTTTCGTGTGTTTACGTCTCTTTTTTCTTTTCATACATCAAGATTTCAAAAATTATATGATTAAAGCTGAAATTATAGGATATTTTGTACTACATGAGTTATTAATAATTCTGGAAACATCAAAATCACTGAAAGAGGCGACTAAGTTTATTATAACAGGTAAATATTTAATATTCTCGGATATATTTAGTGAAAGCCTGATTAGATCGCATTTTGGGGAACAACTCAATGATGCTCTTAGATCTCAAATTAATAGTCAGATTTCTGGAGAGTTAAGACGTATTTTTCTCAACGTTATTGATACTTGGGAAACTGGGATTGAGGTCGCACAGCTATCAACAAATATGATTCTAAATCATCTTTCCGAATATATTACGGAAGAAACTGATAAAGTGGATACGTGGGGTTCCCTTTTCTCAGGATTAATTTTCTTAAGTCCTCCAGTGATCTTATGCTTCCTCTTGCTTTCAGGCCAGATAAGCTATATTATTGGAATCTTTTTAATAGCAACGGTTTTTTTTGGTTCATTTATATTTCGACCTGATAAACATCTATCAATATTTACCAGTCATTCACTGATCTTACCCTTTACTGACAATAAGACGATTGAATTTTTAATGATCCATGCTGAAAATTTATCATCAGGAGTGTCCTATACAAAAAGCTTGAATAAAGCTTTAAATATTTATATCACAAATTCGACTGCGGACCTCACTTCCTCAATGAAAGACTCTCTTATTCCTTTTCGTCTAGGTATAGAACGCACTTCTTTTACTGAGCTTGAGATTCTTAGGAAATTTTTTTCATCTAGAACAATTCAAATCCTTACTTTGATTGAAAAATTTAGTTATGTTAACACAAAACTAGCAGGTTCGAAGCTAATGATGATAACAGAAGAAATGAGTAAAACTGGGAACTTACTTCGCACTGGAAACGCTAGAGTAAAAGCAACATCATTTCAGACTACAATCATACAAACATTTTCACTTATTTCTTTAGGATTTATAGCTGGAGCCAGTCCTTTCTTTCAATTGATATCCTATTCTGTTGGAAGATTTGATCTCAAGAATCGTATAGTTACAAATTTTGACCCTATTTTCATTTCCCTTGGATTTTTAATGAGTATATTACCTATATACTTTAATTTCAGCTCTAAATACAAAATAAAGTCAACACAAGGCGTCATCTTTCGTATTTCACGATTTATGCTGTTCTTGATTGTATTTATTCTTGCTAGAGAAATCCTGACGGTGTCTTTCTAAAGAAAATAAATTTCATAAATTCTTGGGTTGTTTTAAATCTAGTTTGTGATCCTTAAGTAGAAATAAGATTTCAGGTAGGATTCTATTTTAAATGAGAGCTGGTCATTTTGTTCTTGATAAGGGTCTTTCTATCGTGATATTATTTTTGTTTGTATCACCCATACTTGTAACCACAAATAATTCACCTATATCCTCATTAATAAGAATGACCGATCCTGATAATAGGTTAATGTCGTTGGCTTCAAGTACCAACATTCAAGATGAGTTACCTGACATTCAACCAAGCATTCAATCCAGTTCTACAAACAATAATCGAATCCCATATTCCTGTGAACAAAATACCAGTGTTGATCTTACTAGTAAAAAAATCTTTTCGATTAATACATCGGAAACTAGTAACATTCTTGTAGAATCAACCCCGCTATCATCATCGTTCCTCATTCATTCTGGAGTCTCAGAAGAGAGAATTTCTTGGCAAAACGATATTGAGCCTAATTATGGAGATGTAGAAATCTTTAAAAATCTCTCTGCATTTTTTCCGTATTATCGTCTGAATTTTTCAGAAAATAATGTTACTCCAGTGTCAGGAGTAACAAATACTGATTTTAATGTAACAGCTAACCCATCACCATGTAATTTCTCAACAGAATTATTATTCGAATATAGAATTCCTTTCATAGATAGTACGTTGATTAATGAAATTCATTCCTTAGTTTTGGAACTAAGGTTCAATGATGCCTCTTTAAATTTCATAATTGCTGACAAAGGTAGTTATTTCGGAACTCCTGTTGAGGAGAATGTTTACAAACCTGGTACCAATTCATTATATATTCTGTGTAATGAAACGGACCAATCTGATTGGATTTTCAAAAATTATAATATTACACATTTAATTACGCAATATTTCCTCCCCTCCGAATATTCTTTGTTCTCTCGGTTAGAAACCGTGTTTTGCTATATGTTTGCATTTGTTCCTAAATTTCACATTAGTTTAGACCTTAAGGTGATTAATTATACTACTATATTGTCTCCTAATGAAAGTGCAGTAATATACACTATTGACGAAACAGAAATTCAGAGTGAAAATGGAAGTCTGAAATATGAATTTCTTGGTAGTAATATCTCACTTCAAGCCAGAGAAAATACTTTGTGGTATAATTACCAGATAACGATGTTCAATATTGTTATAACACGAAGTATTGAAGTTTTTACTAGACCCCAACTGATTAGTTGGAATAACACTTTTATGCGAGTCAATTTGAATCTATCTATTCCCCAACTTTTTTCTCAGACTCTTTCTAGTCGATTATTCATAACTCTTCCCTTGGATTGGATCCTCCTCAATGGTAGAAACAGTTCAATACCTTTTGAAACATTAGGACTTTTAGAAATCCCCTCTGATAATTTGACTGGTCAATTATATTGTTTTTCGATTCAAAATCTTGAGACTTTTTTATTACAAAGCTGGGTTCCAAACTATATAAAAAATATTGAAGGTCCAACCATTGTCTCATATTATGAGAAGATTCAAATTCTAGGAAGTTTATTACAGCCAACTACAGGAGTCTTGCATCTCTATTTAATGAATAATACAGTTTTTCATCATGATACTACGATCTGTTTGTTGAATGGTAGTTTCATATTTTCCATGATAAGTATTGATGATATTTATCCATTAGGAGTCATTACTCTACTAATCAATCTGTCTTCTAATTATCAGTTTGGAATATATCAGCAAATACTTCACATTCACTCGGGGGAGGAAACCTCCGCCCGTATCAATCTCTTCACACCTGAAGCTCTTGAGGTATACCAATACGATCCTATCTTTCTGAACCTCTCACTGGAAAAGAATGGACTAAAATATTTAGAAGAGTCAACAATGGTTATTCTAGTAATGGGAGAGTTTATCCATCAATTAAGTCAATCTATCAATGGATTTTTCCATCTCACATTAAACCATGTCGTTTGGCCACCACAACAGAGCAATCTCACTATTATTGCGTCAAATGGTGGAGATTTTTTTGCATCAAAATACATGAATATAACGATTTACCCCATAGTTGTTGATTGGGATATTCAAGGGATTCCAGATGTACAAAATCCTGATAGTAATCTTTCTTTGCGAGTAAATGTATTTATAAGTCCACAAGAGGGCGGTACGAATTGGCCCTTATCCGGGGTGGATTTGACGATCTGGGTTAACAGTACCTTGATTCATCAGTGTCCAACTAATGATTTTGGGTATGCTGACGTCATTATATCATCTAGAAATTACCATACATCAAACCTTTTAAATCTAATAATCATTGCGAAATTAGAAAATATCATACTTAAGATGAATACCTTTACAATCTCAATATCTAATGATTCTACCGAGACTGACAGAATTCATCCATATCTCGATGAAATTATGAAAACTTCGATAGTCAGTAATAAGAGTTTTTTTTATATTTACCAAGTTATGTATCCTACTAATGGTTCTCAATGGTTTGTTTCCCATGATAATTATCAAGGTACTCCAATTTCTGCCTTTTTAATGAGAAATAATATTGTTTTAGAGATTGAAGTCACAGATCAATTAATTACTTGGGATCTTGTCAGTTCTCCGACGAATAATGATACTTTAATCGTGGAATTTCTGGGGCCGTCTGTTACTTTTTCAGTCTCGCAAGGCGTTTCGAGTTATGATTTACATATTGAAAGTTTCTCGAGTTCTACAATTTCTAATTATACAATAGTATTGGATTTGGATTTCCTCGATTTTCCTTTGAGTAAAATCATTTTACGAGATTTTCTTAAAAGAGATATTACAAATAAGTTTGAAGTCGAACTAATAGACACACATATTCACTTAAAATTCTTAAATATTATTAATGGGATAATTGTCCACTACTATCTTGAGATCCAATTTGATATCCCTAATATCGAAATACTGACTTATTTTGAGGAGAATTATGCATATGACGCCTTTATCACTGGAAAATGGAGATTCACTTCTTCCAGCGAGTTTTCCTATTCGGTTTCGTATACAATTTCGAACCAATCTAGATCTGAGTGTCGAAATACAACTATAATTCCCCTTACGAATAACACATTTATTGTAGAAGCCTTTTTTCCAAGATTCAAATGGAATTCATCTGTTTTTGTAACCTTGAAGTTAAATTTCCCAAATGGAGCCATTTCTACAAGTCTTGGACAATTCTTTACTATCATTGATCCCTATCCTCCTGATTATTCTTTTTATCTTGAATCCCACGACGAAACTATCAATCTTCATATAATCACAGCTGAACCTGAGTCAGGATCAGGAGTCCAAAGAATAATCGGTGAATATCTCGGAATTCAGTATAATTCATCGGTTTTAAACACAAATCATCATCTGATTGAACTTCCAAGAAATAATTCTCAATTTGGGGTGATTAAAGTTATAATATCAGATTGGGCTGGGAATGAAAATTCCTTTAATATTGATTTGAAATCTGAATTGGAATCCCAACCTATGAGAGAGAAACTAGATCCTTCGTTATTCCTCCCATCGTTATTCTCTCTAATGTCAATTTGTGCAATTTTGGCTTTTAAGTTCATAAGAAAAAGACAATCTTCTATTCTGTGAGCTAACTATAATGATCTTGAGAGAAAAAAATCAAATCTGGAGAGTATTTTTATTCAGTTTTTTTATTGGATGTCTTTTCATTATTAGTATGTTCACCTTTTTTTTTTCTGAAGAAACTCAATATTCCTCAAATTACATGTTCACATTGATAATTGGAAACATAATTCCCATTGCAATCGCATGTCTGTTGATTTTCTATGAACTGAATATATTTTCATCTAAAAAAAAAACTCTAATGACAATTAAAGAAGGGCAAGTGCTATTCATTCCCCGATTCAACTTGTACTTAAGTATATTTGAGTGTAGTTCAGTATCAGATGTTTTTGTTGAGGGGGTAGATTTATTAAATGGGTTGAATAGGTATTCAATTGAAATAGATGGAATTAATAATAGATTAAGATTGTTTTTTTATTCAAATTCAAAAATTGAATTATCTAGGTACATAGAGGAGGCCAAACCATTACTTGATACAATCTTTCCCAATTTACTGCTACTCACTGCCTCTTCTCTAAAAGAAGGATTTCTAAATTATTCGCTTAAGAGGATGGGGGATTATCGTACGATAAAACAAGGGCGTTATTTGATCATTCCAGAAAAAGAACAAAACATTCCCTTAAAAAGTCCGAAAAATTATACACATGTCATAAATTATAATTCTCAAGCAAGTTCTGAGGAAAAATCAAATAAATTTGAGTCCATCCAGCTCTATTCTTTCATTAGATTTGAAGAAGGATCATTTTTCGATTTTTTCGGGAGAATGTGTTTTACCGATAGAAATATGTTTTTTACTGACATAATTGAAGAAAATCTTCTTTTACGCGCAATAATTCGGTATAAACTTGTTGGTTTTAACTCTATTTCGGATAATGAGGGAATTACAAACTTGCAACAAAAATTAAATACCATAAATGTGGGAAATAATGCTGTAGAATATTCTGACAAATTCATACCACCTCTAGCCGCTCTGAGCGAACATAATCCTGATTCACCAAATTTTGTTTCAATTAACCAGGAATTTAATCAAATTTGCAGGGAATTATGTAACATTTCTCGGAGTTCAGTGGATGAGGCAATTAAAACAAAGAATTGCGTTGATAGGGCAAGCTTTTGTAAAAAACTTTTAGTCAATCAGAATTTCGCAACTTTTCTTAGTGAACTTGTTGATGGTGAAGACGATCAAAGAAAAGACACTATATTATCTGATCTTCTAAGACATCTGTCTTTTCATCAAATCCATTGTTTATTAGCACAGTTCATTGCTTCTTACAACTCTGATAATCTCGATAAGCAAATTATTAAATTATTGCATGTTTTAATACAAAAACAACTCGAAATTAATAGCTTTGAAGGAGATTCGGGGAGAAATCACTTTTCAGTTGTAGAATCTCTTCATCAAAGACTGAATCACGGGACAAACATTGCGTGACGGATTGTCATTACGTTATTAAGGAATGTCACAGTCTAAAATGAAATTTTTGGACATTATTGGTAAAAAGTGACTCTTATTCAACAAATAAGTTGGAAGTGGGCCCACCCGGATTTGAACCGGGGATCTCTCGGTTTCTATCGGCAGCCTGGGAAACCAGTTGCGTTATCAGCATCACCCGTCCAGAAAAACTTCTGAACGCCGAGCGCTTTAACCAGGCTAAGCCATGGGCCCAACAATATTCCACTAAAATGACATCTATCTTCGTTATACTTGATTAAATAAAGGTTATGGATTATCGATAACTCTTTGTATATTTTGCACGTGCTCCAGGGCCTCCGAAATGCTTTGGCTCTCTTCTTCTTGGATCACCAACAATCATATGTCTGTCATAATTCATGAATTTTACACGTAATGCTTCCGAATCAGTCCAAGCTAAAATTGCTCTAGCGATTGCAGTTCTAGCGGCATCAGCCTGACCCATAAACCCACCACCTTTAACTTTAACCTTTATTTCAATTTTATTTTTGATTTTCTTATCCAGAAAATATAGTGGTTCAAGTAACTTCATTCTCACAAATTCTGGTTCAATAATCTCTATAGGTTTACCATTAATTAATACTCTACCCTTTCCTTCTTTGATTATTGCACGAGCAATTGCCGTTCTTCGTTTTCCACTTCGTAGTAGACTTTTCAAAATAATCCCTTCATATCTTTTTATTCAATTCTCCTAATGATATATAGGAGGATTTTGGGTTGTTAAGCAGAGTACCACTTGGAACTTCAAGTTCTTGATCTTTAAATAATCCTGGTAAGCTGTTAAATACCTTTAACCGCTTGTATGCCTCTTTACCTCTGCTTTTTTTGTATGGAAGCATCCCTCTTACGGTCCTTTTTAATATCTGGTCAGGTTTTCTAGGATTGAAGGGACCTTGCAAAGGATTTGATTTCGTTTTAATATGATACCGATCGAGATATTTTTTAGCAACTGAACCAGGATTGCCTGAAATTAAGGCTTTCTCTGCATTTACTATTATGATTTTTTCCCCAGATAATAATCGTTTAGCTACTATACTAGCTAATCGTCCGATAATTGTATCTTCAGCATTTATGATTTTTGAGTCATCAATTGTAATATCGTTCATTTTCCTCATTCCATTTGTTATTTCAGTAGTCGAACATTGGTACCTTTTGGATTGGTCTTAATAAGTTCTTCAAACGATAGACATTGACCACCTATTGAAAGAATCTTTTCTTTTGCAGATTCAGAGAAACTTTCTGCGGCTATACTCAATTTATGCCTTAATATTCCTGCTCCTAGGATTTTTCCTGGAACGACTATTACATCCCCGGGAGAGGACACTCTATTAATATGAGATAGGTTAATTGCAATGCGATTTCTGTTAGCAGATGAGAGTTCTTTACTTAATCTTCTCCAAATATTCGCCTTGTTCTGTATCCCTACCTGATTAATTGATCTAATTAATGAAGTTTTGTTTGGGTCAGTTCTTGTACCTGTTTTCAACAATATCCCTTCTAAAATTCTTCAACATAAACTTTAAATTCGTTTGCTTTCTCATTTAATATTTTGAGAGCCTTAAGTAATATATCTTTCGTACTGAGAGCACCTGTGCTTTCCACGGTGAAAATAAAGTCTGTTCCTGTTGTTGAGACAAAAACAGCATCGGTTTCACAGATATCTACACATTGATTGCAGAGACTGCAGTTGATAACATTTTCTGCGTAAATTTTTCCATTTTCAATTTTAATTATATCACGAGGACATACTTCCACGCATTCCCCGCAGTAAGTGCAGTTTTTTTCATTGAATTTGACAATTGGGTAGTATTTATATGAAACTGTAGATGTTGGTTGCCATTTTGCATGTTCCATTCCACGCCCTAATCTTGCTATTGCTTCGAGAAAGATTTTTTGATTCTTTGCCATTTTCAAAATCGGGATGTTCAGGAAAACTGGTGCAATTTTTGGATCTTGCGATAATAGGCTATTTGAATATACAATTTCAATATCCTTTTCTCCTAATACCTCTAGAGTTAACGATACTTCACATGAAGTACAGCCTTGTCCCCCACATTCACATTCTGTAGGTAAATCGTAACTAGCTAGATCTGTTTTAAGAGGTAGGAGACCAAGACGATGTGCTACAATTTCGTCGTAAAGAGGGGTTGTATTTTCAATGATAATTACCTCATCGATCGCCATAGTCGGTACCTCACTTATTATAAGTCGACGTAAGGTATTTGCGAAAGTAGGAGTAATACCAGAGAGAACAAACTTCACATAATTCTCATGCTGTTCTATTATCTCTAGTTCCATTATTGTCCACCTGCTGCTTAATTAGTTAATTTAATATAATCTATTAAGGTTGAACGTAAAATTACACGAGGATAATTCTTCTTTATCCGTCATGAGGGTAAAATTACGTTATTATGTCCAGTTTGGCAACACTTGAGTTATCTTTAAATGTTTTTTTCTGTATCTGGTTTCTTTTTGAGTGAATTGGTGTTTTATCTGTTTAAAATGAATTAAAGACGATTTAATGGAAACATTCGCTAATTAATATAATATCGGAACACCATAATTAATAATCTCTTAATTGAATTCCAAATGTTAGAGAATTCAAGCAGCTTTGTACATCTAGAATACACGTAGTCTGAAAAGGGGAGATTTGTGATTGATTTCATCTAAACCAACCCCAACTATTTTTCACAAATCCATCCATTTAACATCTTTTCTGTATCGATAAAGAAAGGATAAGATTGATCTAAAAGAACTACTTCATATCCATCAAGATGAAATCTTTTAAGGGATTTTTAATCCACTATTTGTTTTTATTCAATGAATTTGGGAGATTATAAGTAAGACTGTACACACTATATTGGTTTGTTCATGGTGTTTTAGATGCTTATTTACTATTTAAGCCAGTGGGACGACTATATAAGAGGGTGGCAACTTCTTATCGAATCTGGAGATCAGATCTTATGGACTTTGCTAGTCTTAATCGCTTGGTTAGTCCGAGCGATTTCACTTATAATGTTATTAATTCGTCTTGGGGATAGGATGGTTCGGAATAAAAAAGAAATTGAGTTAAATATTGTAGCTACAGGAATTACATTTATGATTGTTACAGTTCCATTTTTTTTTGCGGGACTTCCCTTAATTTATCCTTTTATTCAATAAAATCGCTGAAATTCTTAATTTCAAAATTCTCCTCAATCATCTGACGGTAATCTAAGTAAAATGCTACGATTTCATCAGGTGAAATATGAATCGGCTTTTTTTGAGATAATTCTAGGGAATCGAGAAGATTTCGATATTTAACTCTGAATCTAGAATCCAGCTTTTTTTGATAGACCATCAAATTATTACGTGCTTTCTTATTTTTTCGACAGAAAAGTGCCGTTAAAAAAACAAAAAATGATTTTTCTCTAACGATATCTGATGATTCAATGAGTACTCCTCGCACAAGGCATGAAGATACTTGAGGTTTAGGAAAGAAATAATCAGATGAAAGAGTAGTAATTTTCTCAAATTTATAGAAATAAGATGAGAAGACAGATAATCTGCTATACTGCTTCGTACTTACTTCTGCACACAGATGATTAGCGAATTCTTCCTGAAGGGTAAGTACTACTACCTTGGGAGGATCAAGTAAATTTGAAATCTTCCATATTACGGGGGAGGAAATTGAATATGGAAGATTAGAAACGATTTTTCCTTTGGGAATATCTTTTTTTTTGAGAAAATCACCTGAAATAACCTTTAATCGCTTATTATAAGAAAAAAATTCTTTTTTAAGCACAGAAGCCAATATCGGATCGATTTCATAAGTTATAACATTTTTTGCATTTTGTAATAAATAGTAGGTCAAAGTTCCAATACCTCCCCCAATCTCTACGATTGTCTCATTATCTTTAATCTGTGCAGATGAAAGGATCTTTTCAACTAGTTCTTTTTTAACAACAAAATTTTGACCATGTGGTTTATGGGGAGTGATAGCGTAATCGGTGAGTATTGATTGAGTGTAATTCTTCAAGTCACCCTCGTTTAGAAAGTGGAAGCGGTTCAAACTAAATCATTTCTGTTTTTGGATAAAAAGCTGATATTTTTCTTTTCCCTGGATCTCTTGTAGGATTCGATTTGAAAATAAGCCAATTGGATCCGAGATCCCAGTTCTTTCTGTGAAATCATCGAGATCTTTGAATTCTATTTTTCTTCGTGCTTCAAGAATTTGCCAAAGACGTTTATTTCCTATGCCTGGTAATAGTTGAAGTTGATGCATTTGAGTAGTTAATGGACGAGCATGATTTAAAAAATTGATGAATCTGGATTCTGATAGTATTACGATTTTTTTAATCATTTCAGGAAGAATATCCACAGCAGAATCTGATAATTCATTAAATCCTATTCTATTTATTTTTAATAAATCTGATTTTATTGCAGAAACATCTAACGTTTGACCTGCTTGAATATTTTTTCCTCTGGAAAGAATTATATCAAAAAACGCCAAACGATTGATCGAAATTACAACTGCCAACGGATTATAAGCTTCAGCAGATCTCCGACTTAATGATTTACCCTGAGGGTAATAATCTAAGACAAGAACTTTACCTATTCCCTGTTTATTTCTGGGTGGAAATCTTTTTCCTTTTTTTGATCCTTCCACTTGTCTTTTCATCAGTTTTATTCCTCTAGCATTATCATTTGCGGAAATAATTCATTTTAAGTTATTTTTTTTTGGGGGGTGTTTGCCTTTTATATTTTCATAATAATTCTCCCCCATCTTCTCGTTTGAATATAAATGAAACTGTATACTAGCACGCTTGCCCTGTTGATTGGTAAAATCAAAGAGCTTCATTTTCATATATGTCTCTCATTCTATATTTAGTTTAGATATTAGTATATATCGTATTCTACCTGTGAATATGATGAAGTATAAGTGCCTAGAGTGCAATGGAAATTTAATACAAACAGATTCGGACGTTGTATGTGTAAATTGTGGATTAATTGCCCAGCAAATCTATGAAAAACCGCCTATTCAACTAATAAGTTCCGAAGGTAGCTATGGAAGTCAGTATGCCTCAATAAGCGAACAACCTAGCAGAATGAAAACCCTAGGAACATTTATTGGATCTTTTCAAAAAAAAAATTTTGTGGACTCCTCTGGTACCCAATTGGCGCTTGCAAAGAAACTTCAATATCGGAGATTAAAGTCAATAAATGACATCTACTTACATTTCAATGGCCGTCAGCGAGAATATAGAGGATTCAGTTTATTATCCCGAGTTTGTAGTAATCTTGAATTAACCGACGCTACAAAAGCAGATACCCTCTTTCTATTCCAAAAAGTTCACCTCCAGTTAAAAAAGAAAATGAAGCTATCTTGCCTAATAATGGGAGCGTTATATTTAGCGGTACGAACAAGAAAAGAAAATATTGAGTTAAATAGACTAGTAAAAGCAGTACAAATCAACGGGTACTCAATAGCAGGTAAAGACATTATAAGATCAGCATCTTTAATACGACAATATGTTAAGATTAGAGTCAGGCATGTGAAGTCTGAAGAATACCTTGATGCGATAATAGGAAGAATTCAGAAAGACTATCTTCTTAGAAGTGCTATACTAAAAAGGACCAGTAATCGTGAGGAATTTTTTCAGTATCTAAAAGTTGTGGCAAAACAATTGCTGAATCGTTTCCCGTTAACAAAACGAGGTGGACGGAATCCATTCATATTGGCTGCTGCAATGATAAATGCAGCAGATATTCTATTAGCAAGGCATAAGGTCTTTCCTGAGTGCTACTTAAGGCAAAGTAGACGTGGTGTACTGACCCAAAAGAAATTATCAGAAATCTTAGAAATTGCTGAATTTACCCTGAGAGAACATTATCTATTATTAGCAAAACCATTAGTCCAGTTATACTAGTCGAAAAAAGCTCTGTATACAATCTGTTTATCTGAAAATTTACATCTAAGAATAAAAAAAGAGGAGGAAAAGAGAGTTACTCAAAATTAGTAAAGTTTTTTCAATTAAAATCCTGGTGGGTGATCTTGCGGGGGGCTCATCTTATATAACCTCATCCCCCAAACTTGCCCCATCTTTATAGAATCCCAAAAAAAGCTGAAGTCAGACTTCTCTCCCAGTTTCTGTGAAAAAATACTCAAGAGTACAAGAATCATATTGTAAAAGTATAACTTGAATATTTTCCGTCTCTGGTAAATATGGAGGACATCTTTGCTCGGAAGACTATAAAAAAATGAGCCGAATGATGCTTTATCAAAGATTAGAGTTCGAATTATCGATTTTTAGAGAAGTTAGCTGTTTGTAAAATAGAATTCAATTATCTTCTTATTTTAGTACGAATATTTGCTAGCAAACTAAAGCAAAATGAGATAAATAGTTTTTTGTTTCGCTGTTTCTTAGGATTAAAACCAATTTTAATGATATTTTGTGTTTAATTAATCCTATACAAAAGTAAATAAATAATATTCTGGTGAATAATAATGGCAGATCTCGAAAGAATGAATTTAGTGGTCACAGGACACGTTGATCACGGAAAATCTACCGGTCTTGGCCACATGTTGTTCTTACTAGGTCAGATACATGATCCTAAAAAGAAACGACAACCTTGGCGAATTGCTGAAAAATACTATAAAGAAAGCAAAGCTACGGGCATGGGTAGCTGGTCGTACGCCTGGATTTTGGATCCTCTGATGGATGAAAGAGAACGAGGTCTCACAATTAACATATCTTTCCAAGAATTTAAGACCAAGAAATTCATCTATAACTTAATCGATGCTCCAGGCCATAGTGATTTTATAAAAAATATGATTACCGGCGCTTCTCAAGCAGATGCCGCTATTTTAGTTGTATCTGCAAGAAAAGGAGAATTCGAAGACGGAACCAAAGTCGCTGGAACCGCTTCTGGAAAATATGCTAACGTTATAGGTATGACAACAGAGCATATGCTTCTCCTAACTTCACTTGGAGTTACAAATATTGTTGTAGCTATCAATAAAATGGACGTTGTTGACTGGGGTAAGGAAAGATATGAGCAAATCAAAACTGCAATTCATACTATCTTTACTCAATTAATGTCCGCATTACAAATAGAGAACAAAGAGGCCCGTTTAGAAGCAATTAAATATGTTCCCACTAGTGGATTAGTAGGTGTGAATCTTCTCTCTAAAGAAAATTCAGTGAAAAACTTAGAAGGACATGTATCTGCAGCAAAAGCTGGAAATGCAGATCCTGAATTCATTGAATCGTTACAAAAAGAGATTGAGGACATAAAAGCAGGTTTTGAAGGTTTATCATGGTATGATGGACCATCCCTCGTTGATTCGCTTGATGTTTTGGAATCACCAGCCATTCGTAAAGACGCGTTGGCAAAACAAGCAATCCGATTACCAATTCAACAAACACTCAATATAAGTGGCGTAGGGACAGTCCTAACTGGAAGACTTTCTACTGGAGTACTAAAACCGAATTCAGAGATGGTAATTTCCCCTACAAAACAAGATATTGCACCAGTACCAATTACTGTGAAGTCAATTCAAGAATTTCACAAAGATATTCCGCAAGCAATGCCAGGAGACAATATCGGTTTCAACATTAAAACAAAAAATATAGGTGCGAATGATATTATACGCGGTGCTGTCGTGAGTGATCCGGCGGATCCAGCAGAAGCTTTAAAACCAAATGTGGACGGATTTTTATCATTGGTACTCGTGGTCAGAGGACTAGGTAAAAAAGCTAAGAAGAAAGACGAAGCCTGGGGAATTCATGAAAACTACTCTCCTGTGGTTCACTGTGGAACTGCACAAGTTGCATGCCGTGTGACTGCGGTTCAAGAACAGGATAATCTGGGTCAAGGTGAGAGGGGTATGGTTTGGATGACTCCTTTAACACCTTTAGTGGTGGAGCCAATCACCAAAACTCCAGCTCTTGGACGATTTGCACTCCGCGATTCAGGAAAAACAGTTGCTGTTGGAGTAGTCCAAAAAGTCGAAAGAAATAAATACGCCTCCTAAACTTTTTCTTTCTCAATTTCTTTTTCTTTTTTCCTTTCAGCCTAATTTCAGGCAGTGATACTTATGGTTAATTCTAAGCCAACTATATCTTTAATATGGATTGGCCATGTGGATCATGGCAAATCTACAACATTAGGTCATCTTTTATCTCAGATCGGCGCTATTGATGTTCGTACGATAGAAAAATTGGAGGAAGAGGCTATTGAACATCAAATGGAATCATGGAAGTGGGCTTACGTACTTGATACGCTACCTGAGGAAAAGCAGCGAGGTATTACTTCTGATATTGCCTTCTATCCTTTTGAAACAGAGCAAAGAAAATTTATGCTAATTGATTCACCTGGTCATCGGGACTTTGTAAAGAATATGATACGAGGAGCTTCTCAAGCTGACGCTTGTGTTTTGGTAATTAGTGCTGTCCCCAATGATTTGAAATCAGGATTGAAAGTAGGAGGTTACCAAGATCCTGGAGGTCAGACAAGAGAACATGCTATTTTAGCCTCTGTATTGGGAATCAATCAAGTTATCATTGCTATCAATAAAATGGATCAAGTCGAGTATAGACAAGATCGGTATCACGAGGCAGTTGATAAAATAAAACAACTCTTTCGGGAGATCCAATCTCCTTGGACCCAACAAATTGAAAGTATTCCATTTATTCCCATTAGCGGATTAGCTGGGGAGAATTTATCAGAACACTCCCGTCAAATGGAGTGGTATGACGGTTATACATTATTAGAAGCTTTAAATTCGTTGAAAGGAGTAAAGTATGAGAAAAATATGGAAATGCGATTCGTTGGTTACGATATTATTGAGAGACATGGATTTGGGACATTTCTCTTAGGAAAAGCACTCAGTCAACAACTTAAATCGGGTGAAAAAGTTAAAATTCTCCCCCAAGGGATAGAATCAGAAATCAAAGAATTATGGGTGGAGGATGAAAAACAAGAAGCTCTAAATCCAGGAGAACATGGATCAGTATTATTAAGGAATTTACCCAAAGATATTTTGGGAGAAGGAATAGTTTTAGCTCCGAAAAATACAGAATATCAATTCGGCGTTAAAATTCGCTCTCGCCTTTTAATTCTAGAAGGTACATTTGTTCCAGGATCTTCAGTAGTCTTCCATTGTGGTGCGTCCTATTCTACTGCTCAGATTGAGCAAATTACGAAAATTCTGAATAAGAGTCCCAAATATAAAAAATTACAGAGAGAATTTGAGGGACGGATAACTATAGCGTTCGAGGGGGAGTTAGTAGAAGTGGATTTACTTATTAATACTCCGCTTGTAGTAGAAAAATTCACAGACTATGCCGAATTAGGACGGATAATCTTACGGCATTCTGGAAGTACAATCGCTGTGGGAATAGTACACGAATTATTTTCTAATTAGAATTTCCAATGACCATTTTGATTAAAAAGGCTTAAGCGGATATTCAGTAAAACTTACACGAATATGTGTGTTATAAAAAAGAAAACGGATGTAAATTTTTTACCGCGCACTTAAGGCTACACGTTCGATATCCTGTTTTCTTTTTATCGCGCTTGAGTTGGTATTGTTTGTACCAGCGAGAATCAATTGCTCGGCTAATATTTCGTCAACTGCACGGACATTATTGAATGAGGCTCTTCTTACTGCATTAGCAAGTAATCGAAGTGCCACATCTACCCTTCTCTGCGGTGCACTATCTACCGCAGTGTGATAGACAATTCCTCCATAGGATATTCGAGTTGTTTCCTCTCTAGGGGCACAGTTTACAATAGCATCAACAATAACTTGAATTGGATTTTTATTAGTTTTCAATTCAATTATTTGCATGGCGGTTTTAACAATATTTAGAGCTAAAATTTTCTTCCCCGTATTTTTACCTGGACTCATAAGCTTATTTGCAAGACGTTCAACAACATGGACGTATGACTTATGAAATCGTTTGTGCTCATGTCGCCCTGAACTATGTGGCAAAAGTCGTTCTTCAAGATTAATATAACGTTTTAGACTGATGTCGGCAACTTCAATATCTTGGGAATCCCATAGTCCGAATATTTTCATGGTATCTGAAGCAGTCATAATCTATTCCTTCAGTTTAAGTACGTAATTCAATTTCAACAAAAATAGTGCGAGAAACATTTAATCGGATTATCTGTCTCATAGTCCGGTCATCGGCATCTATATCGATCAACCTTTTATGTATACGAAGTTCATAATCCTCCCAAGTCGCTGTTCCTTGTCCACTGGGCGATTTTCTAACGGGCAATCGTAATTTCTTTGTTGGTAAAGGGATTGGGCCTCTCATTTTTACCCCAGACTTGTCTGCAATCCTCTTCATTTCTTTACAAATGCCGTCTAATTGTTCAACATCAGTGCTCATTAACCGAATACGCGCTACGGATACCAAAATTTCTTTCTCCAGTATATCCATGCAATTCTTGTTGCTAGAATGTTCAGTTGGGGTGAATAATTTGGGGTTAAAAGGATTATTGGTTTTCGTTCTACCTCCTTAGAAGCTTCCCTTTATCGTCCAAGTAGTATCTAAATTATGAGTGATCGATGCTAGGATGAATATTCCCTCCATATTCATATTAAAACGCCGGGGGAGGGATTTGAACCCTCGAGTACATAATGTACACTGGCTATCTAACCTGAATTTTTGAATATTGAGGTCTCAAGGCCAGCGCCGTAATACAGGGCATTATTAATTATAATCCCGTCCGCTTGGCTATCGGGTCGTTGAGGATCTGAATGAACCTCGTTAGAGACAGAAACCCCGGCAAAACGGACGATTAGAATTTTCTAGCTTGTTTTGAAGTCGTACATAATTACAGTCCCACCAGCAGCGACGATGGTAAGAGTAATTCCAAGGATTAAGAGGGTGATGGATGTCCTAGCATCATATGCAAAACGTGTTGAGTACCTGATCATGAAAAGGCCACCTGCTCCAAGGCCAAAAAAAAGAGCAGCAATCAGAGACTCTATCAGAAATTGTTCACTCGGCGATTGGAATACAGGTACGAGCGCAGTTGATGTTTGTCCCATAGGTAAAGGATTTTCTGCTATATTATATATACCTCCTGCCAATATAAATATAGTAGAAAGAACGATAATGAATATAATGTATTTATGAGGTGCCTCATAGGGAAGTTCGAATGTTGGCCTTTTAAAATCAATTGTTGGCCTTTTAAAGCCTGGAATCCACGGTATTGATGACCCTTTTGTTTCTTCTTGTTCATTTTCTTTTTTAGACATATTATATTCCTCTATCAATCATCCAAGACTATTTATTCAAATCTCTTTACCGATTATCAAAGTATCTTTGTTGGTTTTGATGTTTTTCCCTAAATTTTATTGGAAACTTAATATCTTCCCATTCAGGGTTGACAATGTCTGTAATTGTACGATACGGGGTCAAATGAATAGGTTTTAATTTCCTTTCTATAAGTAGGATCATTTTTGTCTGACAAAGTAAATCTTCTCGTATTTGCTGACTTCTCTCTCTAACATCATTAAAGGGCCTCCCTCCTTTACTTCTTCAACCCCGAAGTGATGACAAAAAAATACACATAGCTCTTAGGTCATATTCCCTTGTAACTTCGTTAGACGAGTTACCCGTCAAAGGTAATGGAAGAATGCCCCAATCTGGTCGAAATTCCCTAGTGTTCGGGATGTCGCAAGCAGGTCTGATTCAAGTAGTCCCAATGGAAAGCAACAATTCTCTTGTTGCTAACCTGCCGGATAGCGGATGTGTGACTCATCCTGTCCAGAACGCAGTTTTACTGCATTATCTGACAAATATAGTCATGAATTCAAGAATCCTTCTCAACGTTTGGATTTAGTTTGTTGAGAAGTGCCCGATAATTTCAAAGATTTTAATAGTTCTTCATTTCCCATATGTTCTAAATCAGAAATAGTCAATATTGTAAAAAAATCCGTAGTCTTAATAAATTTCGATTCTTTGTCAGACTCTTCATCCTCAAACCAAATTGCCTTTTTTCCTAAGAAGCGTGCGAGTTTGTTTAGTAAGAGGAGACGATCATGGTCTTTTTCCTCGTTTGTTGAAGAAACCCCTGTGACAATTGAGTTTCCCGGATTTATTTCCCTCTTGTCGATAATCTCTCTTTGTTCGTTAACAATGATGCCATCAACTGGTTCTTGTCTTAACCATAAAATCCGGATCTCTTTTTCTTGAAGGTAACCTGTGATTTCTTTTTGCCGTTGTGATTTAGGTTTACAAAGTTCTTTGATTGTAAAATCTAAGTCATCTGTAGATTTTTTAGGTTTTTCAAATATGTTAATCGGCTGTTCAAGATCAATACCCATGATCTCTAAGATACGAGCGTAACTATCTAATTTAGGTGAGCTTTTACCCCGCTCATATTTATAGAGGGATTGACGTGATACCCCAATTTTTTCAGCTAAAAGACTAATATCCAACTCAAGCTGTTTTCTTCTTTCAACAAAGCGTGAAGTTGATAGATTAACAAAGATACCCCCTCTCTTTGTGAGTTTAGTAATTTGTGGAGATTTTTTGGATAATTCATCTTGAAGAAAAGATTTTAGAGTTTGTAACGAAATAGCAGGAACATTGTGCCGTCTATAAAGTGTGGCTGGTTTAATTCTTTTTCCAGTAGCAAATTTTGCTATTAGTAAAGGTTTTCCTTGAATTAATTTGGCAATTAACTGAAGTTCTTGGGATGTGTGTCTTTTAAACAAATCTAATTCAGCTAATACACGAATGATCATTTTTTTTGGTATCAAAGGTGTCTGAATTTCTTTCTTCTTCTTCACTATGAAGTCAAAAGAGGAGGAGCTAATATCATTATCACTCAGAGTATACCCAGCATTGCGGAATTCCAGCTTGGCACTATTTAATAGCTCATTTCTATGGGTCTCTTCTTTAACTGACATTTACATTCCATACAAGGTTTTCTGTTACTATGAATGTGGTGGACCGACCGAGATTTGAACTCGGGGGATACAGTCGCATTTTTGCGATCTCCGCCTTGCGAAGGCGGCGTGATACCAGCTTCACCATCGGCCCTTAACATTATTTATAGTCATAGATGATTATAACTTGATAAGAACTTATTGCTTATTATGCAAAATTCTTTTCATAACTCCTATATTTTTCATTTTATTTATCTGATTTTAGTTTATCTTTACTAGATCTGATTCCTTTAATCCCAATGAAATTTGAATTTTTTTACTTTAAACAAGCTGAATATCTGTAAAGTTGTATAAAGCTAGTCAAATTCTATTGAAAAGAGTAAAAAGAAAGAGAAAATGGCTCTATTATGGAATATGAGCCACTCAATGCCCATGTAGGGAATATAAAGGAGTTAAAAGAAAGTTTTCAACCGAATAATGAAGATAAACCGAGATCGTCCCCAGCTTCTTCCTCTTCTTCTTCAGGTTCTGTTGTACTAGCGACAGTTTCCTTGCCAGTATCTGCTGCGCCTGTGGTTCCAGGTGAAGCTGCTGTCATGAAACTTGCCCCTTTAATGGCTTCATCAATGTCTAATGATTCAAGTGTTGAAACCAAAGCCTTAATCTTAGCTTCGTCTGGTTTGTCACCAGCCGCTTTAATAATTGCTGTTATTCCTTTTTCAGAAACTCCTTTTCCTGATGAGTGTAATACTAGTGCAGCGTGTAAATATTGCATCAATTGTCACTTCCAAGTGCGTTCTTATGAATTTACTAATGTGTTCAGATTTATTAGTTGGTAGCAGCTCAAGAATTTCTTCTCTGCCTTCAAAGAAGCCTTTCTATCTACTAGAACTGCTTTTCTTCTGTTTTATGCTTTTTCCTAATGATGTTTATCTGTTTACTGTAGTACTCACCAATTCCTAGGGCGCATTTCACAGATCAAAATTGAAGCAAATAGATTGAATTGGATAAATTCCTAATTCTTGGTTTATATACTTCTTCACTTAGTTGTTTTTCGTTAATAGAGACAAGATAAAAATGTAATACTATCCTTAAGAATAAGAATAGTAGTAGAGGCTGGTTTAATTCAAATGTCCATATTTATTTCAGTAACGATTCTCTATATTTTATAAGCCCTATATAAATATATGAAAAGTTTAAATATATCCAGAATAAACTCGTTAATAAGGGTAGAAAAATCTCTTTTATAACTTTAAGACAGGTTCTGGAGTGGTTCGACGCTATGAGATCCTAAGGAATAATATTCACACAATACTAAGTAGGATCTCTTTATACGCAAAAAATTATACAAAAATTGAAAAAGAAATTCTATTTAAATTTACATCAGTTCTTATGCATTACCAAGAAGCCGAATTCCAACGTGAAAAACTTATAACTCGACTCGACGATTATATTGAAGAAAATACAGGAACAAATCTATACCTACAGACTCCATTCCTATGTTTTTCTCGGGAATTCTGTACAAAAGCCAATTTGATATTGAAGGAAGCTAAATACCATGCTGAGGACTTTTACACGTATATTATTAATAATTTAAGAGCCATTTTCAAATTAGTGCATAATTATACCTCCTTACTGGATATAGATGCTTTTGAATCCTTACAATATAGATATAATAGATTCAAAGTTCCTCTTTCACGTGAACAGCTTCAAAATGTGGAATTGTTATTTTTTGAGATTAATAACAGTGGATATTTAGCATTAGATCCTCTACACGTTAAAACTGTTTATTGTAAGAATAGGGATAGGACAAAAATTGCTCCTGACGTTTCTACATTCTTCAAACTTCTTGACATAAGAATTATTCTTTTCTTTTATAGACACGCTTTTGATCTAGAGCATTTTTACATCAATTTTCAACTAACAGAGAATATCTCTCTCAAAGAGGTAGTAGATTTGCATGACAGTGCAAATACTCTCCTTTGCAATAGCAATGTGTTACATATAAGAGAAACTTCTAACTCATTTATCGGGCTTTTAACTTCCCCTATTACATGTCATGATTCGCTAAAAGCTTATTTTAAAAAAAAAGATAGACAGGGAAAGATAATCATACATGAAATGATGAATCTTAACTTAACTCATCTTCATCATTCTCTAGCTCTTTATAGACCTGACAAAGGTTGGAGAGATTTAAATAAAACGCAACGCAAGGTATTAACTAAGCGATTACTAACAAAAAATCCAAGGAAAAAGCGAAAAAATAACTTACCCCAGTTTTTTCTCTCTCCCTCCTCTGATTCTACTTGGAACTTTAAACAACATGATCAACCAGAGGAATTAATCAAACTATTTTGTGAGGTTTCAAGAGAATTTACCTCTTAATTTTTCAAACCTACAATCTTCATTCCTACTAACTCCAAAGTATTTATCTTTAATTAGGGATCTACAAAGTAAAATGGTGTTGAATGTTAGTTTCAGGTCTCATAGGCTTCTTAATGAATGGAGTTTGGATACATATTTCGTTAAACTACCGGTACTACCTAACAAACAGCTTTTACGAATGATACAGTGGCTTCCCTTTGGTCAATTGTTTACTAGTGATCAAAATCTATATCTTTACGTACGACTGTGGCCAGAATGGGTACAATGGATTGAAAAGGAAATGAAATGGACTATTTGGCCTGTTATGGGGTATTTATATCCCCAAAGGTTAAGATATCAATGGTTCGACAGTGAAAACCTTCAATGGAGATCCCCATCGATATTGGCGAGTTAATAATATTTCTTTTTATTTGTAGATTCATTCTAAAAAAAAAGGAAGGGAACCAGGTAATTCGACCTGTGGATTCCTAAAGACCGATTGGACCATCATCTGGGGGCATCTTTTATAAACTCCTGATTTTAGAAAAAAGACTTAAAATATCGAATCTCTCATTATTGGCTTTCTTTCTCTAAAACTACCTCCTCAATAATCAAATCGTTTTTAAACAAATTAAAATCGATTAATTGCTCAGTTTCGGATATCTCTCCATTTGCACAATGTCTCTATTGGACATTATGGTAGAAGTATTAGAAAGTCTTTCGAGAGAGATTTAATCTCATTAAAAAAGGAAGTGGGAACGGCCAGATTTGAACTGGCGATTTTCGTTCACCTTGCGACATGCAAGAATGACACCGAGTTTCCTCATTTTTCCAGAACTTCATCATGAGTTTCAGTCAACCCAGTGGAGTTCACAGGGGGTTCTGGAGCCCGGCGCGATACTTGTCCGGTCTCGCTAGAAACTAGCGAGTCCACTAGCTTCGCTACGTTCCCTTTAAAGGGGGGTTATTCTTTAGTGTTTCATTTTATCAAAATACATTAGATCTTTTAATAATTTTCTAACTGAGATTTTTTATTCACCGAAGTGATAATTGAAAAACCTATCAATTAGCTGGGTTTTCACGGTGTTATTCTCAATATACCATCTAATAAAATCAAAACCTGCCTGAACTTCGTTTAAGATTATTGAATCATGTGTAAATGTAATAACATCGGTTTGAACCTTCAAACAGTGATCGACCGATTTCGTAACAATACATCTTCCTGGTAATTCGAATTTGTCTAGAATATTTTGAAATTTAGTAGAATGAACTCCACTCTTACTCCTTTGTTTATCAAAATATAGATAGATATAATGGGGCTTTAGTTTAAAGACATTAAACAGAAACTTCTTTATCATTTCTTTTCGGAAAAGTAATTCCTTCTTTGAATGCAAAAGCGAAAATATATCTCGAAATACCCCATCACGACAGAGAATTATGGGTTCATTATTGAATAACGTTTGGAACGTCGTAAATTGATTATAAATATCAATAGTGAAAACCTGATTAGCTAATTTGCTTGGCTCTGCAATCTTGTTACGTTTGATTTTCTCAACCAAATGACGGGGAACTGCAACGCGATTTAATATAAATCTCTCGTTTTCATCATAGTTATAATGATTTGCGACAAATGTTAAAGCACTTTTCTTGGGATACCCGTTATCCAGTAGAAAACACAATTCTTCATAGGAAGCAAGTGTAATATTAGAGAAATTTATCATCTTCGTCTAAAGCAATGAGCTGGAGAATTAAAATAAAAATGATTTGTTGATTTTCTATAAGAATTAGATGAGCAGATAGGATTTATCTAGTTTCTGTACACCCTCAGAATTCGTCAAGAGAATTTAGTCTAAGAAAGAAGGTTTATCAATTAATTCAAATCTCCTCAGATTGACTGCTAATCAACATTAAACGATTAGAACGTCTTTGAAGTTAAATTATCAATATAATCATCTAGTGGAGATTTAAATGGCTAGAATGCACGCAAGGAGAAAAGGTAAAAGCGGATCTACCAGACCTATATGGAGAAAAACACCCGAGTGGGTTCCCTATTCGGCTGAAGAGATCGAAGACCTTGTTCTTGAGAAAGCTAAAGAGGGATTGAGTTCTGCTCTGATCGGGTTGATTCTAAGGGATGAGTATGCAATTCCAAGCGTAAAAAAAATCTGTTCTAAATCAATTACATCAATCATGAAAGAGAATAATTTAGGACCGAAGATGCCTGAAGATTTCTTAAATCTAGTTCGTCGTGCATTAAACCTTCGTAAACATTTGGAAGGTGGAAATAAGAAAGATAAGAGTTCACGACGAGGCTTACAATTACTTGAATCAAAAATAAGAAGGTTAGTAAAGTATTATCAAAATACTGGGATTTTTGAAACAGAATTCAAATACGAACCTTCTCAAGCAACGTTATATCTACGCTAGAAACGAGTATATATTGCTTAAATTAGGAAAATTCCTAATTGAATCTTATTATCAAAATTAAAACACAAATTTTCAATTACTAAGCGTACCCAAATTGATCGAAGGTTCTCCCTTGGAAAAACAGGATATAGAATCGTTACTCCTTAAAATATCGAACATTGAATCAAATGCTCGTGATATTAAGCAACAACGAGAAGAACTAAATAGAAATGTAACGACTATTGCGAATAAAAGGAATCAGATGAATGAGCAAGTCAAAGAATTGATTCAAACAGCAAAGGATGAGAGGGAGAAACGTGATCAGTGTAATCAAACAATCTCAGAAATTAAAGAAAAGAAAAATGCCCTATTAAAAGAAATTGAAGGGTTCACTGAACAAATACAAAGACTAGAGGAGCAATTCAACAACGCTCAAGAAAAAAAGACACAAACAAGACGTCAATCTAATTTTTCTGCAAAAAGAATCCGAAATCAGATTCAGGATCTCGAATGGAAGCTTCAAACAACCTCAAATTTAGCAATTAACGATGAAAGAGATATCGTTGGTCAGATTGAACGCTTAGAATCTAGATTCAGAGAAGTTCGTGAATCAGATGTATTATCACGAGATTTACATACAATCTCAAATAGAATAAGAGGACTAAAAGGGAAATTAAGAGGTTTAGACAGAGATCTTCGGACACATGCACATGAAAGTCGATTTCATCACAAAACTATGATTCAAGCATTTAAAAATGCTGATGTACTAAGGAAACAAGCAGATGAATTACATGCTCAATTTTTAGATGCAAAAGAACAAGCAAACTTAATACATAATGAATATCTTACCCATATTCGTGAGATTAATAAAACTAGACATAGCATTAGTAAGAATAAGCAAAATATGCGTCAACAGCAAAATGCCGAGAGACGAGAAAAAATAAAGGAAAAAACTGAGGACGCCAAAAAGAAATTTGATGAGGGGAGAAAGTTATCATTTGAAGAATTCCGGACGCTTATAGATAAAGGAATGATTTAAACTGATAAAAGAAGATTGAACGATTTAACACCTCAAAAAAATCTGTAACGACATAATCAATTGTTTGTATTCTTTATCCACTAGGAGTGGATCCAATTATGAAGGAGGAAATTAAAGAATTCTTGATTGCATGTAAAGAAGCGGCAGAAGAAATTTGTAAAAGAGAAATCAAGTCTCCTTTGTATATATTTTCACATTTTGATCCAGATGGACTTACAGCAGCATCAATATTAGCAATAGCATTCAAACGAGAAAAGATACCGTTTCAGCTTAAAATTCTAAAAAGATTGGAAATCAAACAATTAAACGTGATTGGTGCATCATTACCTAAGAACGCACTAGTTATATTTTGCGATTTGGGGTCAGGTGTAATTGAAGCTTTTAAAACATGGGATCCATCGATACAGATCTACATACTAGATCATCATTCTTTAGTAAGTGAATGCAAATTACAAGAGAATGTTCATCTAATAAATCCACATTGTTATTCTATTGATGGATCAAACAAGGTAAGTGGTTCTGGAGTCTCCTATTTCGTAGCTATTTATATAAATTCATCAAATACTAATTTAGCTCATTTAGCAATTATTGGTGCATTGGGAGACCGTCAGGATCAGGGAGAACATTCTTCATTAATCGGATTAAATCAGAAAATCGTAAAAGATGCCATTGATAACCAGTTATGTACAGATTTTGTTTCTGTTTGGTTCTACGACAGAACTCGAGATTTAATCAGCTGTTTAAAACGGTTAAACATCGAGGAATTTAATGAAGAAATTGCGATTCACTATTTCCTCAATGAGATAGGAATACCATTCACCGGAAAGACTGGACGAAGGACTGTATTGGAATTAAACGAGGAAGAGAAGAAAAAATTAGCTTCAGAATTAATCGTTAGAAATCTGGTGGATCCAAAAGTAATATACAAGCATGATTACCAGTTATTGAAGGAGCAAGTAGTCCAGATACAAGATGCTCGAGTATTTGCTAATCGACTAAACGCTTGTGGACGGATGAACCGTCCCGATGTTGGAATCGCACTGTGTATGGGAGATCGTAATCAAGCTCTTACAGAGTTAAAACCAATATTAAAGGCATATTCAAAGCAAATTGGCGAGGGAATAAAATGGGTTTTATCAGACAATAATCTTGAAGAGTTATCAGCTCTTTACTTTATAGATGGAAGGAGTAGAATAGAAGAAAATATTATTGGACCAATCACATCAATTTTATCCTCCATGGAAGAGTATAGCGCGAAGCCAATTCTAAGCTGCGCGAAAATTGACGAGACTAGAGTAAAAATTAGTATCCGAAAAGCACATTCTTCAGACAATGAAACCGAACTTGATAAGCTTTTACAGCGAGGAATTAAGAAATTAAACCTTGACACGGAAGTAGGAGGGCATTCTTCCGCAGCAGGCGCAATTCTTATTGAGAAAGAGCTGAGTTCATTTAAAAATCATCTCAATAACATGCTACTGGAGAGTCAAGAAACTGGTAATTGATAGGATAGATCTCAAAATAGTATTTGTTACTCAGTCAAAAGAGGAAGCTCAAATAATCCATGATTCCTTAAATCCAGATAATCTGGCTAATCCACCAATGAAAATTACATCACAACACTATGATAATACATTGGAAGTTTATATTGAAGGTTTAACTAGTATTAATACGGCTAATGCAACAGTAGTAGACCTACTCGACTCTTATAATCTCAACGACCAAATTCTTCGGAAAATTAGCGACGCTCTAGGCTGAAATCGGTGTCAAGAGTCTACTTTTTTGTACTTCGACCCCTTTAAGTGGATATATATTTTTACATTTAAAATAAATTTGTGACCCCAATTTTCCATTAGTGGTTTCACGGATAAACTCTAAACTGTCAAGTTCCTCGGCTCTTGCCTTTACAATATCGAGCATCTCTCGTCTGATTGCATCTTTTTTACTCGTTGTCGATCTAATTAATGTAAAACCTGTAGCGGTAATTCTAAAGGGTACACCGTCTTTAGTTTTAACTGTACTGATACTATCAATTCTGGTTCGTCGTCTTCTAACTAAAAATCGAAGGTAATCTCTTGCAAAAGTATGACCTTTGAACCGTGTTCGTGCTACGTTTCCAGTTACTTCAGTAATTTGAAAATTTAATTTTATATGCATTTTTGAATAATCATTGATTATATCAGCAAGAGAAACTTCAATAACACGACCAATTATCTTTTCTGGATCATCTGCAATAGTTTCACCAACAATTTTTTCATCCCCTTCAAGAAAGCCTGGGGGACTATAAATCTGATATAATTCTTTAGCAGACCATTTGTCTACCGTTCTTCTAGGTGTCCGACCTCGACGACTCAAACAACATTAGCTCCTTGTCTTTATAGCTATAAAGCAGTATATTTGGACGAGAATATGCGTAATCTTTAAGAGTTACGTAAGGCCAAAGATATGACTCCTATATATTTTTAGAGGGTAGTGTATCTTTAATTCAATAATTCACCAGCCAAAAGACTCCTGTTTATATTTAATTCAATGAAAAATTCATTGTATTTGACTTAAACTGTCGTGTTGTTTCAGTTTCATTTATCAGAAATAAGGATTACAATGGTCATCAATTATAAGATTGTGCATGATCAAAAAAATTTAAAACAACTACTCAGAATTTTTCCGATGATAAGAATATATGAAATTATAAATCCAACGACATTCGGAGCTCTTGGAATGATGACACAGGAAGACAAGCCTAGTTTTATTTTGGATTTTACCAATTACCAAGGGATATTTGAGGAACAGGGGAATCAGCTAGCAAAAATTGTAGAGAAAATTTCAGGGGAATTTGGGGTTATAATTGGAATGTGTCCTCCTTTCCCTTTTTTGGCGAAATTTCAAAACGATTTTGATATTCCTTTCTTTTCACAATTTCATTATCATTCAGGGAATCAACAGAGTTATTTTCAAAACTCAATTGCATTTCTTAAATCGCTCGATATTAAAGGACTGATCTTTAACGATGATTCGATACCTATGCGAGATCTGGAAAAAAATGTAAGGGATTCGAGGACTAATCGGCTCTATACTCTTGTTTACTCTCAAAATGTTGCTATTAGTGCTGCCTTATCAAAGTTTGATCCCAACGCCATTGTAATCAGTTTACCTGACATGTCCCCCACGGGGACCCCTCTTTCTAAAATTCCTCCTGAAATGATAGAAAATCACGTCAAACGCATACGCATCGAAAACTCCAAAGTTTCTGTATTTTCTAGTTTTGAAGTTCATGAAAAGGTGGATATTGAAAGAGCATTAGAACTGCAAGTAGATGGTTTCGTCTTGGATATTTCTTCTGTCTCATTAAAAGATCCGTATGAATTTCTCGTGAACCTAGTAAAACCACTTAAAAATTAAATAGCTCAAGTGCTGTACAAACAGAAAAATTGAATCAGAAAGATCATAACGGCTAGTTTTTATTAACCTAAATCATCCTCTTCAAACTCATCATCATGATAAAAAAGTAAATATAGTATGATGAGTCCTACCGAAGCGAAAGCTAAAAAACTTGCAATAAACGTTGCGTAAAACCAATTGATGAGAGCCATAAATCATATCTCAAAAACTGTTGATTATTTTGACTGTTCAAAGCTTTTTACATGGACATATTTAAATAAGATGTTTTACCCCAATAATCACTAAAATATCTATAATAAAAAGAAATTAAGAACGTATAGCCTAGTTATTCTATTCGTTTTCGATATCCAAGTCTTGGCATATTTCTCAGCCATGGTTGCAAAATTAGGGTTGATATCATCAATGGAAAGTTTTTGGTTCCGAATTTGGAAAAATGTTGGAAAATTAATCGCTTCTCCGACTAAAAGAGCTTCTCCAATGTTTAGACTGAAAAGGAAATTAATGCAGATCTATCTATACTCTCAGAAGTTTTTCCGATATTTCAAACTATGTTCCAAATGGAGGAGGAAGTTATGCGTTAACCACGGATATTCGATAAACGTTTAATTAAATGAAGGTGTAACTCTCGCTCAGTATTCAGCGTATTAGATTACGTAGTACTCCCCCTAGCTATCAATCATTTAAATCCTATATTCAGAGACCCTACATTCAAGAGATAAATTCCACAAATAGGTTCTATATTATCCATGGGAAGTGAATTATCCATTTAATTTGAAATTTGAAGGTATCGAGGCTGATTGACTGCATTAATATGATAATCCACGTTTTCCTCTCCATACTAAAAAGAAAAATAGATATTAAGAAAGTGCATTCCCCCCAATAGGTGTAGAGCGTTAACTGAATAATCTTGGTGAAATCTCTCCCTTTTTATATTGGAGAAAAGCCCATTATTTACTCCAATGATTAGCAAATCTATTGGTCTACTTAAAACTAATAAAATATCTGTAACCCGAATAGAACTTAAATTAATGGGTGCAAAGAAAATGATGTGTAATAAACATACCATCTTATTTTATTAATTAAAACGACTACATATCCGTACAGAAAGATTAAAATAACGTATAATAGTGAAATTCATTTGCTAAACGATATTCTGAAAAATTCTATTTTTCCTGTATAATTTAAATAGACTGATAATAGTCGCTTCCTCGGCGTTCTGGTTGAACCTCAACAGTGGGTCACCAGACAAAGATATGCTATCAGGATTATATTACTCATTTATGAAAAATAATAGTCCAGATATTACTCGTAATTATTCAATGACAACCCCACGTTTAAAAATCGGATAGAATGACAATGACTAGTATTACAAAAGAAAAAACCGATTCACGGATACTTCGTCTCCAAAGAATCCGAAAAAATCTAAAACGTAAAAGGCCAAATTTCCGTCGATATGAATCTTGGCGGTACAACCGAGTCCCAGAACGATGGAGACGAGCGCGTGGGATTGACTCACATGTTCGAGAAAAAGTAGGTGGGTGGCCAATATCACCCCAAATCGGTTTTCGTAGCCCTAAAGAGGTTCGTTATACGTTAGCCTCGGGAAAAGAAGAGGTCCTCATTACTTCTTCAGTAGACCTGTCCTTGATCGACCCTGAACAACAGGTCGGACGAATTTCAGCAACAATCGGACGTAAAAAGAAAGAAAAGATACTGATGGAAGCAGAATTACTAAACATTCACATATTAAATCCAATTTCAGTAAAAATTGACCTAGGAGATCTTGATGCTGAATTAGAACTCGATGAAGATCTTTTAGATGATATTGCTATAGATGATCTTGATATTTCTTCCGATGAAGACCAAGGTGAAGAATAATGAATTATACTCCCCAAAAGAAAATTGCTGCAAGAATATTGGGTATTGGCGTTAATCGCGTATGGATTGATCCTGATGTTGAAGAAGATCTTTCTCTTGCTTTAACTCGCGAAGACGTCCGAAAATTAATCGATGATCACATAATCCGTAAAAAACCAATAGTTGGGATTTCTCGTGGTCGTGCACGATTAATTACAATCCAGAAGAAAAGAGGTCAGCGAAGAGGGCATGGAAGTCGAAAAGGAAGAAAGGGAGCTCGTCAACCGGGAAAAGAGCTTTGGATTGCTAAAATTCGAAGTCAAAGAAGATATTTACGAGGTTTACGAGATAATAACTTGATCTCACCTACAAATTATCGACAATTATATGCAAAAGCTAAAGGAAATTCGTATCGAAGCGTAGCACATCTTCGAAACACAATTCATGAATCTGGTTTTGTTAAAAAATCCAAAGGTAAAAGGAGATAAACCAATGGCAAGAAATGCTCGTTATCGCGTACCATTCAGACGTAGAAGGGAAGGAAAAACAAATTATCATCTCCGTCGACGATTAGTTTCGGGGAAAAAGGTTCGTGCAGCCGTACGGTTATCTAATAATCACTGCATAGTACAATTTGTAGAACCCAAGATTGAAGGAGACATCACTCTTTCCTCGGCACATTCTAGGGAGTTAAAAAATTACCAATGGTCAGCAGGTACTTCAAATCTACCAAGCGCCTATCTAACAGGGTTATTAGCAGGGAAGAAAGCCCAAAAAGTAAAAATTTCAAATGTTATTTTTGACATTGGCTTAAATCCACCTGTGTATGGATCACGAGTATTTGCAGTCTTAAAAGGACTAGTTGATTCAGGGCTCGAAATCCCCCATTCTGATAAGGTTTTTCCAACAGAAGAAAGAATCAATGGTGAACATATCGTTAATTATGCAAAAATGCTCAAAGACGATGATAAAGACAAATTCGATCGGCAGTTTTCGCAATATAAAAAGAATAAGGTTAATCCAGTAAATATGACTAAACTATTTACTCAATCAAAAGAAGAAATTCAAAGCAAAGTTTAAATTATCACAAATGATTAAAGAAGTGTGGAAAAGTGAGTAGAAGTCAAAGACGAGGTCGAAGAAGAGGTCGTGACCGTGAACAATCCGCTCCCGATCTGGAGGCATGGGTGCCCAGAACACAAGTTGGACGGTTGGTAAAAGATGGGACAATTACCTCGATTTATGACATTTTTCGTGATTCATTGAAAATTGAAGATGTAAAAATCGTTGATTATCTTGTCCCTAATCTGACCGAAACAGTTCTTGATGTTGGGAGAGTACAACGTCAAACAGATGCAGGTCGGAAAACATTATTTATTGCTACAGCTGGAGTTGGGAATAAAAATGGTATAGTCGGTGTTGCTCAAGCAAAAGCAGCTGGGGTCGGAACAGCAATTAGAAACGCAATTATTCTTGCAAAATTAAATATCGTTCCAGTGAAAAGAGGATGTGGGAGCTGGGAATGTACATGTAGAAATCCACATTCGATACCTTTTCAAGTTGAAGGAAAAGTAGGAAGTGTGAGAGTCATACTTAAACCTGCACCAAAAGGTCTAGGTTTAGTTATTGGCGATGTTGCCAAAAGTGTCTTAGAGTTGGCTGGAGTTTCAGATATCTGGAGTAAGACTTTTGGAGATACAAGAACAACTCAAAACTTCTGTAAAGCCATTTTTGAAGCATTACGATCCACTTACGAAATTTCTCATATCTCAGATTGGGGTGAATAATAGTGTCTATGAATACTCCTGAAGCTAATAAACGAATTGCAGTAATAAGAGTACGAGGAACAGTAAGCAGAAGTTCTTCTTTGAAAAAAACACTCCACTTATTACGTCTTAATCGAACAAATCATTGTGTGATTCTTGACGATCGTCCCACATATAAAGGAATGTTACAAAAGGCGAAAGATACTATCGCATGGGGAGAGCTTTCTCACGATAGTGTACGTGAATTGTTATTAAAACGTGGACGAATAGAAGGTAATAAGAGAATTACTGAGGAATACATCAAGGAAAACACAGAATTTTCTAGTCTGGATAATTTTGTAACAAAATTCTTGAACTTTGAAGCGAACCTCTCTGATATCCAGGGGCTGAAACCAGTCTTCCGTCTGCACCCCCCTCTTAAAGGACACCACCGCAAGGGAGTAAAATATGCATTTACGCTTGGGGGAGCATTAGGATATCGAGGTTCTGAAATAGATAAGTTAATCACAAAAATGGCGTGAAGTGACTAGCAATGACCGTAAGAAGACAAAAAAAAACACGTAAACAACGAGGGAGCCGAGTTTATGGTTATGGAAGAATTTCAGGAGGTCACAGAAAAGGTGGTTCCAGAGGAGGAGTAGGCAATGCAGGAAGTAAAGGACATCATAGAATTGGTAAAATTAGCCAGATGATCCTGGATCAGAAAGGATTTACCGCTCCCAATCCAACTGCGTCTATGTTTATTAATGTTGGAGAAATAAATGAACAACTTGATTTCCTCCTGGCTGTAGAAATTGCTAAAAAGGATGGAAAGACAATCACAGTAGATATGAATAAATTGGGGCCAATTAAGGTTTTAGGAAAAGGGCTAGTGACTCATCCGATCCATTTGCATACTAATTCAATTACTCTAACAGCACAAGAAAAAATTGAATCTGCAGGTGGAAAAGTCATTACTGGAACAGCAGAAGAATAAACAAGATAACATATTTAATCTGTGAAATAACAGAAAATAATTGTTCAATACTCAAAAAAATATCAAAGGGCCGGTGGTCTAGTCCGGTAAACTGATCGGTGTTCGCTCAGTCTGCCAATGACGCCTCCCTGACACGGAGGAGGTCGGCAGTTCAAGTCTGCTCCGGCCCACCATCTTTTCTGAACTACTAATCAAATAAATATACTAATACAGAAAGTAGTGCAAAGCCCCCTTCTTTTCCAAATTCTTAATTGGCGCGTTTACAAAGACAAATTTCCCAAAGTTACTAGAAAAATTGTGATAAAAATCAAATAATATAAAAAGTTTTTAACACCAGGAAAAGACTGGACTAGTGTTAATAGATAGAAAGAAAAATGCCTTACTTTAAAGGAACGAATTGCGAACCACGGGTTGCTCCAATTCCAGGCGCGGAGTGTTTCACTTGCTTACATGTCGGAGCATATTCACCCAAGAAATGTCCCAGTGTTTCAGGAATAAGGGAAACTCTAAGGAATTCTCTGCCATTATGAACATGTACAATGGCACCAATCAATTCGGGTAGAATGATGAAATCCCTGCAATGGGTTCTTACAGGACGCTTTGAATCTTTAGAAGCACTGATCCTCTCCATAAGTTTAATATGTTGAGTACTCATTCCACGAGTTAAAGAACGACGTTGTCTTGAAGGAAGTAATGAAATGAATTCATCCATAGATTTTTGTTTGAGTTCGTCTAACGTAAATCCACGATATTGAAAAACACGACGGGAGGACATGATACATCACAAGTATACTTGTTTAAGGGGAGAGCAAGATGGGGTTAAAAAAATGAGGCTATACCGTAAAATACAATATTATAACAGGAATAAATAAATCTTAGCATAAGTAAGATAATAGGAAAATATTTCTTTTTGTGTAAGCCTAAAGGTCAAAATGGAGAAATTTCATAACGAAAAAATTGACGATTTATTCATTGGTAAAGTAAAAAGCACGTACATCCCAAAAAAATACCAAGAATCAATGAATAATACATACAGAGGAAGGAGATACTTTTTATAATCCTCTAAATGTAACCTTAAATGTCAAAAATACGCCAGAACCTTAAGGAAATGGCTAGAGAGGAGAAAATAACAGGAAAAACATCTCCACTCTCAAATAATAATAATGGTTGAATATAAATTGCCAGAGTACAAGATCTCAGTCTTTGGACTGGACGCAGATCGAACTGCCGTCGCTACAGGCCGAAATCTACGCATTTCTCCTAAACATGCGCGCGAGATTTGTCGCGAATGCAAGGGAAAATATCTAGAAACAGCTCAAGAATATCTTGGGCAAGTAATAAATCTGGAAAGAAGTGTGCCATTCAGACGCTATCGGAAAAAAGTACCCCATAGAAGCGATCTAATCAAATGGCCTATAGGGCGTTATCCTCAGAAAGCGGCAAAAGAAATCCTACGTGTTCTGGAAAATGCAGAACAGAATTCGTCATTTAAAGGGTTAGAAGTCAGTCGATTACGTATTACCCATATGGCTGCCCAGCGTGGCAAAAAAATAAGAGGATTCACCCCTAGGGCGCATGGCCGTTCCTCACCAAGTCATAATACATTAACACATATTGAAGTTGTAGTAACAGAAGAGTGATAATCATAGCTGCACAGAAAGCGTTTATAACAAGGAACTTGAAATATGTTCAAGTCAATGAATACCTCAACCGTGAATTAACACTCGCAGGTCAGGGAGCAATTGAAATACATAAAACTCCAATGGGCCATCGAGTTATAATCCATGCGGTAAGATTAGGTATGGTTATAGGAAGACGAGGAAGAAATATCCGAAAAATAACAGAAACTTTAGAGCATAAATATGGTTTGGAAACCCCACAACTCGAAGTTCGAGATTTGGATGAACCTCGTTTGAATGCACGAGTAATGGCAGGACGATTGATCTCTCAGATTCAGAAAGGTTTTCACTTCCGTAGAGCAGGATATGCATTAGTGCGCAGAATAATGTCTGCCAATGCACGGGGATGTGAAATCCAAATTAAAGGTAAGTTAACATCTCAGCGAGCACGAACAGAAGTCTTCAGAGAGGGATTTGTAGCAAAATGTGGAGAACCTGCTGAAGTTTACGTTGACGAAGCAGTATTAGAAGTAACACTCAAACAAGGGGTGATCGGAGTACATGTTAAGATTATGCAACCAGATGCAGTGTTACCAGATTATGCAGAACTGATTCCAGATGTATTTGGCTCTCCTGAAGAAGAAAGTGAAGACGCTCTTGAGCCAGTTGATGAAGTTAAAGTTGACGAAACAAAAGGCGAAGTAGATGATGTTGAACCAACCGAAGAAAAAGACGCCGTAGCTGTCCCCGAAACAGTAGCTGAAGAAAACATTGCAGACGAAAGTTTGCTAAAAAAAGAAGATTTAGAAGAGGAAGAATAAAGACATGGCAATTCTGAGAAAAGCAAAAATCAGGGAAATGAACGCCAAAGAAAGGGAAAAAAAGTTACAGGAACTAAAAACTGAGCTACTCACTTTACGATCAAAAGCTCAAACTGGAGCAATTGAGTCGGCAGGACGAGTTCGCGAGCTGCGTCGAACCATCGCCCGAATTTATACCATTAGTAAAGAAGAAGGTCAGCCCCTTTAATAATCATAAAGAGGTAATACAGAAGAATATAGCAAAATTACGCTTGATCGGAATCCAATCTCAGATTACCTGTTATGGTAATACCTATACGGGTGAGATACTGAACGAGTCAAAAAATACAATACGAATAAGGACCAAGAAAGGGGTTAAAATAATCCCCAAGGATCAAGCAATAATACAAATTCAAATTAATGATCAAAAAATCAATATTCACGGGAATCAACTGAAAGGCAGACACGAAGACCGTATAAAACATAGGATGAAACGTAAATGGTGAAACGAAAATACTCAAGGCAAATAGGGATAGCCCCTCTGCCAAAAAGGACATGTGATGATAATAATTGTCCGTTCCATGGCACATTGTCCGTTCGTGGAAGAGTTATTGAAACCGATGTGATTGCAGACAGGATGGACAAAACGGTAACTGTTGAACGATCACAGTTGGAATTAAATAGGAAATATAAACGATACGGTCGGTCGAGCTCACGAATGCACGCACATAATCCCCCCTGTATAGATGTGAAAACTGGAGATCGTGTAAAAATTGGTGAATGCCGCCCCATATCCAAAACAGTATCATTTGTTGTAATAGAAAAGATTGAGTTAGGAGAATAAGCTCATGAAAAAACGAAGAGCAATGCGGTTGATTACACGCAGAATAACGCGTGCCTTACCTACTGGGGCCATTATCCCTGTAGCTGATAATTCAGGTGCCAGAATGGTCATGATTATCAGTGTTAAAGGACATAAAACACGATTAAGAAGACAACCGGCAGCTAAAGTGGGTGATTTGATTGTATGTTCAGTCAAAAAAGGATCACCAAAGTTACGGCGGCAAATTGTTCATGCGGTTGTCATCCGTCAGAAAAAACCATACAAACGCGCAGATGGAAGCTGGATATCGTTTGAAGATAATGCCGTTGTAGTCACAAATGAAACTGGGGAACCGCGTGGGAGTGAGATACGAGGTACCGTATCAAAGGAAGCAGCTGATGCTTGGCCACGAATTGCAAGCGCAGCACGAATCATTTCATAAGATAAGTGAATAATCATGGGCTCTCATCTAAAAACCAAGAATCCGTCCAAACAACGGAATCGAATTAACAAGGCAAGTTCATTTCATAGACACAAACTCATGTCAGTCCGTGTCTCCAAAGAATTAAGAAAAAAATACAAAGTCAAAAAAATATCAGTTCGGAAGGGGGATACGGTGTACGTGACAGCTGGAGACTTTGTAGGAACAGAGGGAAAAGTACAGTCCGCTGATTACAGAAATCAAAAACTCTATATTGAAGGTATCGCACGTGAGAAAGCGGATAAATCAAAAATTATGTATCCAATTCATACATCCAAAGTCGTTATTCGTAGGTTTGGGAAGGTGGGAACTAAGCGAAAAGCCAGTTTAGAAAGAAAAGCCAAACAAGTCCTAGAAATCGATGATGAGGATATAAGTGAAGTAATCAGTGAGATAGAAGAGGAAGAATAAAGGATAGAAATATTATGGGAAGTAAAGGAAGTACAAGGCATAGCAAACGATTAAGTGCCCCTATTACATACGCTATCAAACGAAAACATGGTAAATTTACGATAAGACCCCACCCCACCCGAGGAGCATATGAAACCGCGATTCCATTAGGTATTGTATTACGAGAGATTTTAGGGTATGCAAAAACACTGAATGAAGTCAAAAAAATTCTCGTGAAGAAAGTGGTAAAAGTAGACGGAAAAGTAAGAACCGACTATAAATTCGCCATCGGACCAATGGACGTCTTGGAAATCACCAAAACACAAGAATTCTTCCGCCTAGTTCCGTATCAAGGAAAGAGATTATTTACATTACATCCAATAACTGAGGAAAAAGCAAAACTGAAAATCCTCCAGGTAAAAAAGAAAAATTCATTACGCGGAGGATTAACCCAATTTACTTTTCATGATGGAAGAACTCTTGCAGTAAATCCAACAGAAGAACCAACCATACCAGTCCAGGAAATTTCACCCAAAGATTCCATTTTATACAATTTAGAAACAAATGAAGTCGTCGAACATTATCCGTTCGCGGAAGGGAATATTGGATTAATCGCAGGTGGCAGACATGTCGGTCTGAAGGGAAAAATTACCGAAATTGAATCCCAACTCGGAAGAAAAATGCGCACAATTACTATCCAAACAGAAGAAGGAGAAATAAAGACATCTGACACACATATCTTCATTGTGGGTATAGATAAAGCAATGGTAGCATTACCAGAGCCAACCGGAGAGACGAAAGATGAGTCGTAGAGGAAAACCATCCGTTGAAGAAGAACGAGAACCCGTTCCATTAACGGAAGAAGAAAAAAAATATGTTAAAGATTGGCAAGCCAACCCAATGAGAAAACCCCTAGTGAAGAAAGTAAGCGTCAATTTCAGCGTTGGAGCCTCTGGTCCCGAACTGGAAAAGGCGCGAGAACTGTGTGAAACCTTAACCAAACAAGTCCCCGCAGAAGGAAAAGCAAAAGAATCGGTAAGAGGATTTGCCATACGAAAACATGAACCCATTGCAGTTTTTACGACATTAAGGGGTGAACTCGCAAAAGAATTTTTGAAAAAATCACTTTGGGCAATTGAAGATCGTGTATCTTCAAAAAAGTTTGATATGCATGGGAATCTGTCATTCGGAATTGATGATCATTTAAATTTACCCAACATCAAATATGATCCAAAAATTGGTGTGCATGGATTCAATACGACGGTTGTTCTTGAACGAAATGGCTTCCGAATTAAAAAAAGACGTATTCGCCCACATAAAGTACCTATGCGACATAAAATCTCAAAAGAAGAAGGAATTGCCTTTTTTAAACATGAATACAATCTTGGAGTCGAATAATCATGCAAAAAACACCTGAAACACAGAAAACAATGGGCAAAGGTGCACGTACCTGTCGCCGATGTGGAACACATAGAGCAATTATTCGGAAATATGGGTTAAACATCTGTCGTAGGTGCATCCGTGAAATCGCAGGAGATTTAGGTTTTCGGAAATATTGAGCCCACGAAAAACACCTTTTGAATATATAAAACAGTCTGTAGAGAATGAAGGGTATCTTCCTACAGAATTAATCGCTCGTCTTCCAAAACATTGGAGACGAATAGGGACGGTGGGAATTATTGAGCTGCATACAAGTTTGTGGCCCTGGAAAGAAAAAATAGGCCAAAACTATTTATCTGGTATAAGCGAGCTATCCACAATAATGCAAAAAGTGGGCGTAACAACCACGACTATACGTACTCCAGGGTATGAAGTACTAGCAGGGAACCCCGACACAGTAACCCTCCATAAAGAACTTGGATGTAAATTTTGGATAGACGCATTACGACTTACTTTTTCAACAGGAAATCATGCAGAACGACAACGCTTAATAAAAATAACAACAGAAGGGGAACAAATCATTGATATGTTTGCGTGCGTCGGAAATTTGTCAGTACCTATTAGTGTTCATCACCCGACAGTAGAAGTCAAAGGGGTCGAAATTAATTCCTATGCCTATTCATTTTTAGAGAAAAATATTCAGGTTAATCATCTAAAAGAGCGTTATCAACCAATTTTCGGAGATAATCAAACCCATACTCCCATAAATTGGGCGGATCGAGTATTGATGGGGTATTTTGAATTGACTCCGAGACAATTAGAAGTTGCTCTGCAGGCCCTAAAGCAAGATCAAGGGGGAATCGTGCATACCCATGGATTGACAACAGCAAGACAACCATTCAATTGGCGCCAAACAATCGAAAAATTAATTTTAGAAAAATTTCCCTATTTCCAACTCAAAGACACCAAACAACGTGTAATAAAATCAATTGCTCCAGGTGTCCATCACTTTGTGGATGATATCCACATTATTCGCAAGAATTAACCTGTATGTCGAAGTTCATACTGATGAACAATCTCTTGAACTAAATTATGAAGTTTACGTAATTCTTTTTTCGGGGGAATATAATTAGCATGAGCAACACGATTACGTATATGGTTCATTCGCATAAGAGGCTGTTTATAATCAGTAAGCTGAAGGCGAATAAGCACTTGATCTAAACCATCACGGAAATTACCATCAAGACCCAGGAGTTCTCGGATGGCTGAATGGGCATAAGTTACAAATGATTGCTGATCTTTCTGGTTAGCAGAGGACAAACTAGCCTTAAAACATTCCTGCATCATTTTCCATGGATTATGGAATGTGACGGGAAAAATATCAGGTGGGTTATCCAAAATCGAAGAATTAGATTCAATCGGAGGAATAGTGGAGGAGGATTGTTCGTGATTATTCCTCCTCTCGTGAGAAACACCTAGAGGGTTCCGAAGGGTGATCGGTATTTGCTGGGAGACTTGTAGGAGTAAAGAGGTGAAATCTTCATTGTCAGGAAAGAGAAGTTGAGCCTTAGTAAGAAAAAAAGAAGCATGAATTAATTCTTCTCTCTGAATAAAAACCGCAATGACCTGATCCCACGGGGTTGGCACCTCAGGTTGAAGATGAACCGCCTCCCAAAAGGTTGTGACTGCGCGAGTAAGAAGTCCTTCCTCTAAAAGAATTGTCCCACGTAAAAGCCATAATTCGGTGATCAATGCCGGGTTATCTACACAAATGTCGAGTAGAATAGCAACAAGTTGAGATTCCACAGAGAAATCCTCCACATTCAACAATTGTTCAACCAGAGGAATTAATTCAGTAGCTCGAGGATGAGTCTCTAAACTTGATATGAATGTGGTGATTTGAGGAGTCATAGAAGACATAAAATCGTCATTATACACATCTCTCCTTTTCTTTATAATCACCAAAAATTGACAGAGGAGAAAGCCAGTGATCATCATATGGAGGATTATCAAGCAAGAATAGAAAAACAAGAGGCAAAGATAAAAACCGAATTAGAAAAATGGATGAGATTAACTGAAGAAAATGCCCCCCTAATCGAGCGAGTACAACAATCAGAGGTCGAAGATTATCTAGCTACCGCACTCCGTCTCGTTAAAGGCCCAGGACAAGAAGAAAAAATGCAGGCATCAAGTGACTGATAGTGAAGATTCTTTACATACTTAATTTAACATAGCAGAATTTCTATTGGACTAGTCTTTGGACGGGATTCGTTGCTGGTATGCTGAATTATACTTACCCCGACGAATATTGTTTAAAACGGAATACACCTTGTACCCACCAGCGACTTGGAGAACGGATGCCGCGAGGAGAATAAAAGCTGCTAAACTAAAAAAAGTTATAGCATTCTCAGCAGTGGAATCTAACTGAGTACTTGAGGCCGTTATGAGTATGATATAGAAAATCAGCAACAGTCCCTTTCCAATTAATGTGCAGGTAGCAAACCATTTTATACGATTTGTAGAGTCTTTATCAGGGGCATTTAACATCAACACAAGATCTCTGAACCAACTAGTAAATTTGAGGGCACCAATAAATAGAAAAATTCCAGAAACTACCTCAATCAATATGATTCCAGAAGCTTGGAATAAAAATTCTCTACCTTCAGGAAGGGACAGATCAATGGTCTGAGGCTGCAAACTAAAGAAAATCGAAGAAATAAAATCTGCTAGCATATAAATTCCAAAAAATAATGGGACACGGGAAAGCTTGTCATTTAAAGATCGAGGTTCTAATTGGGAAAAAGAATAAATGCTGTAGATGAAAATAGCAAAACAAACAAGACTAATGAGGGACGCGATCTGAGCACTAAGACTATCTTCAGGTGGGATGAAAATCCCCACCGAAAAAGAAAATACAGTTCCCAATGCAAAGAATAAGCTTCCCGTTAGTAAACGTTGGTAGTTTGCATGAAAAATCAATTGTGGAAAATTTCCACGAGCAGGTTGATAAGCAGGTGTGGAAGAAGGACTAATTGGTTGATAAACTGGTGAAGGAGCAGAAGGAGAAGTAATTCTAACCTTTTCTTGAGTAAAAGGTTCGCCACAACCCATGCAAAAAAGACCTGTATCAGGGTTTTCCAGCCCACATTTCGTACAATTTTTCATTTTAACTCTCCAATGAATGATGAGCTCGAGGGAAGATCAATAATTCAAATAGTTTTGTTAGAAAATCGAAAATAAATCTGAAGCATTAATCGGCAGAGACAAGAATAAATTCAAATATGCCAAGCTTAAAAATGAATACAAAGATCATTCTATAGCCTATGATGGTGAAAAAAGATGGAAAAACGCACTTTTGGGAAAACAGGATATCCAGCATCGATACTCACATTGGGAGGATGTGGATTAGGATGGCTTCATGACCAAGTGGAAAGAGTTGAAGAAGCCCAAAAGATTAAACAGTACAAATCATGTGTTCGGGCAAGCATTTAGTTCATTCTTAAATGCTGGGAGTCATTGGTTTAAGGGCGATTTTAAAAAGAGTATTGAGGGATTCACTAAATCTCTACCCTCATTTGAAGAACATAAGATTTATACATTAACAGTAGGAGTGTATAATGCATTTGCAACAATATCTCTCATGAAGGGAGAATTTGAGAAAGCAATAAGATTTGCCGAAAAAGGTATTCATGTGATGCAACAACAAGGATTCTATTGGCCATATCCATGGAATGCGGTAATAGGGGCCTATCTTAACAAAGGAGATACTCAAACAGCATTAAAGTATGCAAAACAGCGATTAACTCTAATGGAGGAACTTCAAAATCACAAAGGAATCGTCAAACAATTACGTTGGTTCGCACAAATATACTATGCGAAGACAGAGTATGAAAAAGCCCTATTTTGGACAGAAAAAAGTTTAACATATGCAGAAAAATCAAAAAACAAACGAGAACATGTCTGGGCATTAGAATTAATAGGAATAATCTACTACCAGATGGGAAAACTGGATCCTGCAGTAAATTATTTGCAACAGGCGTTAACATTAAGTAAAGAACTTCGAGAAGAATTTGGAGGCGAAGGGTTAACCACATGCTATGTTCAAGCGAATCTGGCAGAACTATATTCCATGAGGGGAGATTTTGACCAAGCTCTGAAATTGATGGAAAGTGGTCTGGCATTGATGGAAAAACATGAATCCTCATGGTTCCAACACGATTTTTATTTAACAATGGGCACAATTCTAATGAAAAAAGGAGACTATATTCAAGCAAGAGAACAACTTCACACCAGTCTCGCACTACATGAGAAATACGGAGATATATTAACATCAGCAGATACACTTTACTATTTAGTGTTAGTAAATAGTGAACTGGATGAATTAGAGGCAGCTCAACGCTATCTCCACCAGTTAAAGCAACTAACGAGTACTACAACAGATCCTAAAATCACTCAGCAAATCCAACTTGCCCAAGGGATCATTTACAAAAAAAGTCCACGAGCAGTCATGAAGGCAAAAGCGCAAGAAATCTTCCAACAAATCACGAATGAAGAGAAAATTGAACTAGATTTATCGGTGTTTGCCATGCTCAATCTGTTAGAACTCTTAATCTGGGAAGTGTCCAGTTCAGGTCATGAAGAGGTGCTGGCAGAAATTCAACAATTAATACTACGCCTGGACGATTTAGCTCAACAACAAAAAGCCCACACATTAGAAATCGAAGTAAGACTAATCCAAAGTCAATTACAGCTAATTACTGGGAATGTCAATCAGGCCATGGAGGTATTAAAACGAGCTCGTGGCATAGCATATGAAAACAAACTTGAAAGTTATCAGAACAGGATTGAAAGACAAGAACAAGAAATAGAAACGGAGCTACAAAAATGGAGAGAACTAGCAGAACAAAACGCGCCATTAATTGAACGAATGCAACAATCCAAAGTAATTGATTATATAGACACCGCACTACGGTTGGTGGGGAAGGGATCAAGTCAGGAAGAAAAGATAAAAACCTCGATTCAAGATTAGAAAGCTGGAGAAGTAAGAAGTACCTAATTAGGACTTTATTAACCTTCATATAAGGGAAATAAATCGAGTAAATAGCACAAAAATATTAGAAGAAGGGTAAACTACCCTTCCTCGGTAAAAGTAATACCACCAGTTGTGGTGATGATAGTAAAATCATATTTCAACAGGGAAGAGGCGAAATTGGGGGAAGTGTAGGAATCACCTGAACCAGGAACATCAATCGTTCCCGTCGTGACAGAGGCAGTAATTTGCAGACCAATACCCAAACTGAGATCAGATATGACATCAATACTCCCTGTAGTACAGTCAAGATTGAAGAGATGGGTGGTAGAACCAGTCAAATTTTGGGGCAAATTATCAGTCAAATCCAGATTAATACCTCCAGTCATGCCCGTAATAGACCAAGTGGTGGTAGAAACATATTTCAGATTCGTTACAGTAACATCTTGATTACCAGTTGTCGTTTTAACTGTAGGAGATGAATCAAACATCAGAAACTCTCCCAAACTAAGAGTAATCGTTCCAGTTGTTGCCTCTACATAAAAGGAGGAAACAGTTACAGATTTATCAGTCAGATCCGCGAAGATCTCACCCGTTGCAGCGAGAAAATTAATTTGGAGGGAAATATTGTTGGCCACTTTAATCGTCGAATCATATTTGTAATCCACCTGTATATTATCATCACCCGAGTCGAAAGAGATTTTCATGGTATCAGTATTGATTTCGGAAGAGATGACCGCCTTTGCTTCATCTAAAGTACCATCAGAGCCTTCTCGAATAGAAACGGCATTAACAACATCAACGAGATAAGTAGCAGTCGGAATAACATCAAATGTAATCGATCCCACTCCTAGATCTATATCTAAAATCAACGTAGAATAGGTAGATTTGGGAATAGTTACAGGATCCTTTTCTCCTGCAGGTTCAAACGTACCTAAAATATCAGTACAACCACTAAACGTGTAAATAATCATTAAAAAGATAAGTGAAAGAGAAATTCTCATATTAGATGTTTTCATTGTTAATATTCATCCATTAAGTTCTTCGTATCTAAGTATCTGGGGATACAGTAAAAAAGGGGTTAAAATAGTTTCTATGGAATGATTAACAAGATCTAGTCGTGGTAGGGGAAGAAAAAAGGAAGAAAGATTTGTTAAATCAAATGTTTTCTATAGCGAATTGTAAACGAAAGAACAATCAGGAGAGAAAATACGATAGAGAAACCTGGGGTACGAACAGTGGTGGTCGAACTCGGAGTTACCATGTAAGCTACTTCCTGATTCAGTCTTCCAGGATTCTATCTATTTATCAATAGCTAAGATTGCTTCCTTATGTGGGATTACGTAATATGACTCGATCAACAAAACCAACCATACCCAATAGTAAGATAATGGCAGATATTATCAACGCTATTCCTATTACATCCATACCTAAAAATCTTCCACTGAAACCTCCAACGAGGAGCACAAGCCAGGCGACACTAAAACTCAAACTTTTACCTGAATTGGTTTTAAGGTACAAATAGAAGAATACAACGAGGACAGGAGCGGAAACAACAGTTAAACCAAGAACTCGAATGATTGTGGCCATATCCTGCATCGAGGGTTCAATTAACGCATAGATCACTATTGATAAATCTATTATCGCAATGACGAAGGGAATTATAAGGAGACGGTTATCCTGTTTCCATAACAATAACGAAATGGCAAAAGCAAGAGATGAAGATCCAATTAAGACGGTATTAGAAACTAGTGAAACCCATAAAGGTATGTCGTCATAGCTCGCAGTAGAAGAAAGACCATACCATGTGAGAAGATAGCCTAATGTCGAAAAAGCAAATAATAATAAAAACCAAAGAGAAATAGTCATTTTCTCTTGTTGATATTTCCGAAATAAATGAAGGCTCAAATACCCAGAAATAATTGCTGCAACTAGAAATGCCCAATCAAATATCAAATATTCAGTCATTCTTTATTCCTCATAAAATCTCAATCCTGTGTAGCTTACTTGAGTTTAAAATTGTTATTCCTTTACCATCCGTTAATTACAAATTGTTCAGCAAAAAGTTCCTTTCTCATGAAGTCTTCAAGTATTGGATTGCTTCGAATTGCTAGTTCAATCACAAAATCATAATCACTCTTTGACAAACTTTTACGTAAATCTAAGAGAAAAGCCTTAGTATTCGCGATGTTCTGTTTGGAATCTTGGCTTTGAGCTAACAAGTCAATAATTTGAGAGACATAAGGCTGGATTTTCGTTTCGACATAAGAATGAAAATTTATTAGTATATCATCAATCGAAGAAACCTTGAAAAGGTTTGAAGTCCATTGTTTAGCAAAATCACATTCTTTGAGTTTACTTTTATGTTCAATACGCTGTTTGTCCAGAGAGTACGTTAGATAGTATGAATCTTTGATATTCTTTGACAGTTTCTGATTAGGATGAATTCCAACCGCATGATTATTTCCAGGAATTGTAGGCTGATCTTCCAGAAATATTTTCCTTGAAACACCTTGATGATTAAATAGCAGCAGGGTGTCGGAAACCACATTGAAAGTGTATTTATCACCAATAATGAGGATGGGTTCTCCAAGAATTGCCCCTTGCATTAAAAAATGTAAAGCTTTTTTAGGAATCGATCTTAGAAAGGTAAAACCAGCACCAACGGACTCTGCTTTAAGAGTTGGTACGTCTGATTTTGACCGGATTATCACTTGGGATTCCTCTCTAGAAGTTACAGAGCCTATAGTCGCAATTCCCTTTATTATTTGACGAGTTAGTTCAGATTCTATAATACCATGATCTCTCACGTTTGCTTGAATTGCTTCGATGATTTTTCCCCCCTTTGCTCGAATTGATGGGATTTTTACATAAAAATTTGTAGCCATATTCATGGGGACAATCCAAGAAAGGCAAGCAACCGCAGGTTCGGTTTCTTTCAGATTTTCCTGAATGGGTAATCGAAAAAATAGACTAAAAGCCATGTCGGTTTGCACAGACTTATCAGATAAAATAGGTAAAGTCAATTCAGTAATATCGAAATCCTTATTGGAAAACCCTAATGCCACAAAAGACCTCGAAGCAACCTTCTTAGCCCTCTCCTGTCGTTTCATGGTGGAATAAATAACGGTAGGGCCTTTAATCTTATCAAATACTGAAAAAACAATCCTTTCTGAAATTTTTAAGCACACTCATTGAACATTTTCGGGGAGAAGAGTTTGTACTACTACTAGGTATGAGAAATCTTACGAAGCAATTTTATCTGGATTTTAATGATGATAAGCAATATTCCTATATCAATTTAAAAATTATAATATTTCAAATGTTATTGAACTTATTATTGCAGTTCCTTTGTCCACTCACTCTCTACCTGATTCTCGGAAAGAAAGATGAAAGCCAGCTTCTAAGATATACTGTTTGTTGGGTACCGTACTCACAGTAATTAGTAGAAAAAGAAAGAAACAACACCCCTCAGTAGTAATTGTAGTAATCAGATCAGCTTCTCTCAGTTCCAACAACTATTTCTGCATAACAACCGTCAAAACCTCGATCTCAGGAGGGATATACTTATTTGTATCGTCTGTGGAAGTAAAGATAGGAATGGCTTCACTCAAGCACATTTGAGTTAATAGTGTTTTGTGTTTTCGATGAAGGGACTCAGTAATAACCACACATTCAGCTAAACCGTTCATAACATAGAGTAATGAAGCACAGTAGCCAGCGACGTACTGATTATTCTTTATTACCTCTTTAAGGCTGTGACTGATTCCTTCATCTTCGAAGGAAGTAATAGAACTCTGTAACATGATATTAACCAGTAATTAGCAGAAAATGAGTTGAGCTTATTGGTTTTTCCAACAAAAATCATTGAGTATCAGAAAGCGGAAACAGAGACTCCTGGGGTCATATGCTAAGAAGGAAGGAGTAGCATCCCCCCATGTAATCGTTTCTCTTTCTAGTCAGATCAATTCAGAAAATTCGTGTGAAAGGACGTATTTTGAGAAATGAAAACATTAGATGAATTCATCTTTGCTAAATTCGGAATAGAGAGAGCAGAAAAAGAGAGCATTACAGAGGGAAGCGAAATTACACTTCGGGAATCACCTACGACCAAAGTCATATCTTCACTATCGCATCCTTTTGCAGGAACACATAATAGCTAACAAAAAGTAGTAAACCTTATATATAAGTTTACCCAAAATGGTAAATTATGTATTTCTACCCACAGAAAGTCAAATATCCCACAGATACCCAAATAGAAATATGGACAATGAAACGAGGACAACTAACAGGGAGAGAAATTGCAGCGAAAAGAAGCGTCACACCCGGAATGGTAAGTAAAACATTAACAGAAGCAAATACAAGAGTGAAAGCACTACTTCAAAATGCCGCACGAATGAATAAGATTACATTAAAGGTAATAAGCCCCGAACACGGGTATGCAAGGGGATTAAGTCATATGTTCAATGTAAAGGCCTATATTACCTTTTCACCTGAGAATGGAGTTCAGGTCTGGTATGATCATAAAGGTGATTGTGTAAAATGTGATAAATATTCGTATTGTAGGGAGAGTATCCTCCAGGAGTTCAAAGAGAGGAATATCGAGATCGAGAATCGAAGTTTGCGTCCCACAGACCTGGTAGAAATACTCCTCAGTACTGTGGAGAAAATGTTGGAATGACAAGTATATATCGCAAGAAAAAGGAATTAATAAGCTCTAAACCTATGTGTTTGGAAAGGCCAAAGAATCAAAGCAAAATTAAAAATCGTAAGATTACTGTATTTATCTTTCCACTAATTCTTACTGTTCTATTAATTCCACCACTACCCCCGAAGGATAATCCCCAACATATCATAACGAATTTTGAAATTAACTCACAAAATTCTATTCTTATACCATCTACAGTAATTACAACAGATCTCATTGAAACAAAGGACCAAGGAATTGCGGTATTCTGTGAAGAGAGCAGCTTTGATGGAATATCAAGTTTAATGCTTCTCAAAACAAATCAATCAGGTGAAACGCAATGGTCTCGAAGTTACGGTCTCCATAATTGGACATATCATTCAGATCCGTCTGCGGTTCAAACAATTGATGGTGGATATGCCATTGCAGGGGCTTATAATGGAATAACAAGCTCATTTGATGATATCACTTCTACTGGATATTCTGAATTTTGGGTGATAAAAACGGATCCTAATGGAGAGATTATCTGGCAAAAAACGTATTCTAGAAACTCCACATGTGAGATTAGACTTTTTGGTCTTCTATCAACGTTAGATGGGGGAATAATTCTTGGGGGTTACACAAATTATTGGCAGACCTGGACTGAGAATAAATATGATCGTGAGACTACTGGATCTACCTGGTTATTAAAGCTGGACGCTAGTGGAGCCGTTCAATGGAAACAAGATCTTAATTCAATAAATGAGTGGGCAGGTCCCGAACCAAAGAAAGACCACTTCCTTATTCAGACAGAAAAAGGTGAATTGTATTATGGGTCAAATTCAGAGGATTACCAAATACAAGTAATAAAATTGAACGACCTAGGAAGTATTGAATGGAACCAGAGATACGGAGAACCAAATGAACAGCTTTGTCTTAAAGGTATACAAGTAACTTACAGCGGGGAATTGATTCTCGAATACAGATCTGAACTTAAGCCAGGGGGAGGTGCATATATTACCGAAGATTTTGGGTTGGCGAAAATTGATGCAAATGGGGTTTTAATGTGGAGAAAAGCTTACGATCTTCCCCTTCTACTGGGCACATTATGGGATCAGGATCCTACGTCAATTTATGACCATTATTTCTTCTATGTAGATTATATTCCATTCCTAATTGATGGAAATGATATTCTTGTGGCATTTCGATGTTGGGGTGGAGACCTGAGATCTTATCTTGTAAAATTCTCTGCAGGAGGAGAGCTGATATGGAGGCAAAAAATCGAGGATTTGGAAATCACTCATCTTCTCAAATCCTCTAGTGATCAATATATCATTTCAGGAAATAATTATTTGGTTACAGACAGTTCTACTGTTAATTTAATGAAATACGAGACTAATGGGCAACTTGTCTCAATGAAATCCTATTTTATACCTTTAGATGATGAATGGGCTTCCTCTATAATTCGAACCAATTCGGGTGAACTTATTGTCGCAGGATGCACCAGTTCAATAGGAAATGGAAAAAATAATGCCTTTATGACAGCGATAGAGAGCATAGAAGGAATAAAATGGACTCAAGTATACGGAGGAGATAGTGAAGACGGAATAGAAAAATTAATCAAGACCAATGACGGTGCTTTGGCTTTTGGAGGAGTTACGGGTTCAATTGGAGCAGGTGGACTTGATATGTGGTTAGTAAAAACAAGCACTCAAGGAGAGGTGATTTGGAACCAAACATATGGAGGAGGGGGAAATGAATGGTGTGAAGACATTATTCAGACCCCTGACCTGGGATTTATATTAGTTGGTTGTTCAAATTCTACTGAATCAGGTTTTTTCGAAGTTTTCATTGTTAAAACAGATGAAAAGGGAGTGATGGAATGGAATCAAACCTACAATAGTATACAACTGGGATATGAAGAAAATTGTTCTATCTATGCCTCGACAGTATTCCAGAATGAAGATGAGGAATATATTCTGGGAGCATATGTGGGTAGCTCTTACATTCAGGGAGAGTATAGGAGTGGTTCAGTGGTTCTCACTAAAGTCGACAGTGAAGGAAAATTACAATGGAACTCTATTTATACAGGTTATTTTGACGAGGATTATTACAAAATTAGTGGGGTAACCCAATTAAATGACAGTTACATTATTATGGGTGAGAGTTATCTCCACTGCATAGAGTATTGTCATCCAGTAGGATACGCTCCGTTTTTGATAAAAATAGATGAAACTGGACTAATGGAATGGAATCAGTCGTATAAATCGTATAAAGCGTATTCGATTGGAAGACCATGTTTCTGGGGTGGAAGATTTGACGATAAATACTGTCATATTTTTCCTGGGACGAAGCACGCTTTCACTCCAACTCAAGATGGAGGATATATCATTGGTTTTGGCGGTTGGCTTCTAAGAACAGATGATAGGGGAAGAGTCATATGGAATAAGACCTTATCAGATAGTAGTGACATGTCTGAATATTCTAAACTAGGGATTTACACAGTTATCCAGACTGGAAATGAAAAATTTACACTCGCAGGAACCGTAAGCGTTACTTATCCTGAAACGGGGGCATCTCTAGATATCTGGGTAACAGAAATTGACCTACAAGGCACTTCTCAATGGGAACAGAGGATTGGATTTGGAGAAGGAGAGAAGAATGAAAGGTTTGAAAAAGAATCGTCAGAGACAGGTTTCGGATCAAATCTGCAAGGAATAACTACAGTATATTCTGCTTCAAACATACTTACTCTCCCCATATTATCTACAATGGTCATTTTAGCCATATATCGAAAAATATTAGGTAAGAAAGAAGGAATTATATATCGGAAAAGGAAGAAATAGTAAATATTTCTCCCATCTTTCCTTCACCTCGGATAGCAAAAAAATATGATGAACATAAGTATCAACCGCGAAAAAATAAAGCAAGAAGGAGAAGAATACGATTCGTAATATAAATGAATATTTTCTTTATCCCCACTAGTCATACATGACGGTAACAAGAAATTGATCAAGATGTGATGAAAAAATGAATGCTAAAGGCAAAAAAATAAGTATAATAACTTCTATACTATTCTTCACACTCTTCCTCTTGATTCCAGGAGAAACATCTATTCTTTATCCAGAAGATCAGTCACAAGTCCAAGAAGGAAGTGTAAATGCAGGCAGTTTAATCTACTCAAGTTTTTTTGGTGGAATAGGAAATGACCATGGCCTGTGTATAGCTCAGGATAATCAAGGAAATATTATTCTGGCCGGATTAACCTATTCTAGCGACTTTCCCACAACTGAAACGGCGTATGATCAAACACATAATGGTGAATCCGATGTATTTATCAGTAAATGGTCCAGTGACAGGACAGAACTGATTTTCTCAACTGTATTAGGTGGAAGCGACGATGATAATTGTATTGGCACGACAGGTGTCTCTTACCATTCGCTAGACATCGCAGTTGATAGTGCGAATAATATAGTGATTTATGGGACAACAACATCAGATGACTTTCCGGTAACACCAGGAGCATTAAATGAGACATATAACGGAAATCAAGATCTCTTCCTAACAAAACTTGCTGAAAATGGTTCAACACTAATGTTTTCAACTTATTTCGGAGGAAACGACTTTGATTTCAATAATTTAGGGAATAATCGCTTAGTTCTGGACAATGAGGATAATATCTATGTAACAGGGAATACAGAATCCCCGGACTTTCCGTTAACCCCAAACGCAATAAATAATACAATTCAGACTAGAGAGGCATTTATTAGCAAAATTTCTCCTGATGGGTCATCAGTGTTATATTCGACATTTCTAGGAGGATCCGGCAAAGAATATAGTATGGGAGTGGCACTAGATAGTGAAAAGAATATCATAGTGGGAGGAACAACACTGTCCAGCGATTTTCCCATAACAGCCACAGCTTTTGATAAGACTTATAGTAATGCAAACCTCTATATTACAAAAATAGCCGCAGATGGGTCAACCCTCATCTATTCAACATTCGTGGGGGGAACAGAATGGGAGCAGCTGACAGGAATGATAGTAGATGCTAATGATGACCTATATTTTACGGGAACAACAGCATCAAGCAATTTTCCAACCACTAGTAATTCATTCAGAGAGAATTTTCAGGGAAATTATGATCTGTTTGTGGGAAAATTAGCAAAAAATGGATCAATCCTTTTAGCATCAAGTTTTCTGGGAGGAACAAACAAAGATCTCGCAAGCGGGATAACATTGTCAGTAGAAGGCGATCCCTATATTGTAGGGTATACCAAATCAAGTAATTTTCCAACCACTGCAAACGCTCATGATAAGGAAATGAATGGGCTTACAGACTATATTCTAGCTGCACTCAACCCTGAACTAACAGAATTAACATATTCTACCTACCTCGGAGGTAGTGACAACGATGATTTCGGGGTTCTCGGAGAAGCAGATGGACATGATGCGGGAGAAGTGATAGCACTCACTTCAAAAACTATGTTGATGGTAGGATCTACACAATCAAGTGATTTTCCAGTAACGCCAAATGCTCTGAATACGACCTGGAATGGTGCGTCAGATGTCTTCATTGCTCAGCTGAATTATACTTACATTCCCTCAACGACTACTACTACTACCACTACTACAACCATTACGACTACTCCAACGACCACAACAAGCGCAACAAGTTTTCCAGCAAGTATCATAATTTGTTTAGGACTGGGAACAATAATTCATCTCAGAAAGAAAAGAGGGAGGTAATTTCTCTCTTCTTTTCAAAAATCAATCAGTAGAAAGGGATAAGAATGAGTATAAGAAGGAAAAATCAGCGAAAATATGAGCTGGGGTTAATTGTCTGTGGGTTTTTTCTGATAACAGTCATATTAACGCCAATATTTGAAATCGAAGGGAAAGAAACAATAACCCCCGTATGGGAGAGAGTATTTGAGTCTCCGAAGGAAGATGCTCCGACACAATTGCTGGTGACATCCGATGGATATCTTCTTACAGGATCACGTGATAGAGGAGGCCCTGTTCAAATACCGTGGTTGATTAAAGTCGATTTAGAAGGGATTCAAAAATGGAATCAGAGTTACACCCCTGAATCGAAACCCCAAGGACATATAAGAAGCATAACACAATCCCCAGAGGGAGGATATGCATTAACAGGTCTTGCTTTTAGTACTGATTCCTCCACATGGGATCTCTGGATATTGAAGACAGATGAGAATGGAACAGAAGAGTGGAACAAGACAATAAACGGAACAGAAGATGGACCTGATTATGGAAGCCAAATTGTTGCCGCAACGGATGGAGGATATTTGATCAGTGGAGCAACACAATCAGAATTTGCATCAACAGAAAGTTGGGATACAGACTATTGGCTTCTCAAAACTGATGGTAATGGGAATCTGGAATGGAATAAAACATATCGAAGGGAAGGATATGATCAAGGAACATCCCTTATTCCTTTGAACGATGGTAACTATCTTATGGGTGGATTGTCTGACCATCCTCATTCTATCTGGATATTGAAAATCGACGAGAATGGAACAGTTCTCTGGGATCAAACATATACAAAAGGAACAGAGTCGTTTATTACATGGGAAAGGAATCTGATAGAGACATCAGATGGTGGATTTTTACTCACTTGTCATCCGGCTGCAGATAATTATCGCGTTGGTAAAGAATACTGGATAATCAAATGCGACTCAAATGGAAATATCGAATGGAATACAACTTTCGATGGAACATCTTATGATACACCTACAGTATGTCTTCAAAGTCCAACAGGCGATTACTACATAGGAGGGTCATTTGGTTCCCTTAGTGACAGCTCTGAAACAGGTAATATGTGTATCCTTAGGCTGAATAGTACAGGAAATATTCAAGGACATGTAACATATGGTGAAGAATTAAAAGGCGAGAGAATTGTTGATATGGTACTTGTAGAAGGGTCTGAGTCCAGTGAAGCATTAGTCGCACTGGCGTTTGTCGAAAATGGAGGCACAGGAGCAGGATATCGAGATTTCTGGCTTGGAAAATTCGATAAAGTGAACGAAATCCAGTATCCTAGTACTACTACAACAACCATTACGACTACTCCAACGACCACAACAAGCGCAACAAGTTTTCCAGTAAGCATCCTAAGTAGTATAGGATTAGGAATCGTAATTCGTCTCAGAAGGAAAAGAGGGAAGTAATCCCTCTATTTTCTTAGTGGTAGTAGTAATAGATTTTTAAAGGATCTTTTCACTCTCTAAAACTTCTTCTTTGTGAAATGTCGGGTGAGTATGAGGACTATTGGAAAACAATAAATAAAAGAAAACACGGTAAAGCCGGGAATTCCATTACTGGAGTCAATCATAAGTTCAAGCTCAGAAATAACAACAAGTTCTCCAGAGATATTCTGATCTTGGACAACATGGATGTAAGTATACCAACCAGTCTTCCAATTTCTTTTATAGATTGACTTCCACGATTCATTTAATTGGGGAAAAAAAATTAATCCTTCAATTATATATTCGTAACCATCAAACGAGATATTGGCATTTAGGAAGCTTGAGCTTGAGTTTTGTCTCCTCACTAAATCTTCCCAATAGGTGAGATTGTCGGTGGTTTGTGAGACGAAACTACCGTATTCAGGTTCGTAGGTGACACCGTCCATGGTGATCTGAGTCGTGGCATATTGACCCTCAATCTGAATAATTTCAACAGAAAACTTCGTACCACTGGTATAGGCAAGTTCGACAGGGGTTCCATTAATAGCTGTGACAGACATGTATTTTACATATGTGGGGTCAGGATCACTAACATTATAACCATAGACCTTAGTATAGACATAAGTCATTGTATCTCCAACGTTAACCCTCCATTCTAAGTCGTCTGAATTAGCAGATGAGAGATACAAATGACCAAACAGTAAAAATAGTAGAAAAACAATTAGAACTCTAGATTTAATCTGCATTCGCTCTTCCTCTCAACAAGAATTTCCTATAATATCTAAATCAGAATATCAGGATTTTTAAGGGTTTACATCAAATTGAGAAACAGAAGAGGAAGAAAACAGAGGAAAACAAGCGAATCGGAGAAGAAAACGAGAACCCACCCGAATTACACAAGACAAGGAAATTACACCCAGAATCCCAGTAACAGGAAAAATAGTCTTAAAACATCATTCACATTATGCTCTTTTTGCTTGCAAATCGCAAGAGCAAAGGCCATTCGGCAAGAACCAAGACTATTCAAGGCTATCTGCAAAACACAGCGGAAAACAACATGAATAATCTTATATAGCAGAATGAGCCTAGCAGATGTGGGCACATTTTTGTAAACGAAAAGTGGGCTCAGAAATAGTAATCAAAAAGACACCAACGCATCAGTGAGAAAGCGATTGGTGTTGATTCCTGTGCGTATCAAAATAAAAATGGAGATACACACACGCCTCACAGCCAACCAGCGGTTAGGAAACGTAATCCGTAAAACGTCGGTTAAGCGTAGCTGGAGCGACCAAGAACTATCAATAACCAATCTTGGATAATACGGCGAAAGTCGTATTAGTTGACTGGACTGAATCAGCAGTCAAACGCCAGGTCGTCCTGGTGACAGGAATCCTCTTTTAATGATCAATCTCGACCGTCGTCTAAAAAGCGTACAGACATAAGATCAGAAGCTCAAGGAAAAACGATAGATGAATGTAAAAATCAAATACATTTTTTTTCCCTGATAGTTGAAGTCAACAACAACTGAACGGTGGGTAATTCAAATGAAAAACCCCTTTCTTCAGGAAAGAGGGTTCGTAATAATACCACCGCAAATAAAATTCCTCAAAAGAAGTAAAATAGCAACGCAAACTTCCGTGTAATTCCGTTTGATCCTGACGGAGATCACTGCTATCGGATTGAGATTAAGTCATGCAAGTTAAGGCAACTCGTTTGCCTGGCGAACTGCTCCGTAACGCGTAGATAATCTACCCTTGGGTACAGCATACCCCCGGGAAACTGGGTATAATTCTGTATAAGTGTTTTGTACTGGAATGGCTTAACACTAAAAGCTACGGCGCCCAAGGATGAATCTGCGTCCGATTATGCTTGTTGGTGGTGTAACGGACCACCAAGGCTACGATTGGTACGGGCCGTGAGAGCGGTAGCCCGGAGATGGCCACTGAGATAACGGGCCAGGCCCTATGGGGTGCAGCAGGCGCGAAAACTGACCAATGCGCGAAAGCGTGAGTCGGTCAATCCGAGTGTAGACCCATCGGTCTACTTTTACCATGTATACAACGCATGGTGAATAACGAGAGGGCAAGACTGGTGCCAGCCGCCGCGGTAAAACCAGCTCTTGGAGTGGTGATCATGATTATTTGGCTTAAAGTGTGCGTAGCAGGACAGCGTAAGTCCCCTGTGAAATGCTAGGTCTTAAGCTTAGCACGTGCAGGGGATACTGCGCGTCTTGGGACCGGGATAGGTGTATTGTACGCGATGGGTAGGGGTGAAATCCGATAATCCATCGCGGACAACCGGTGGCGAAGGCGATACACTGGAACGGGTCCGACTGTGAGGCACGAAAGCTAGGGTCGCGAGCCGGATTAGATACCCGGGTAGTCCTATGCTGTAAACGATGCTCATTAAGTGTTAGGTAACGCAAGACGTTACCTAGTGCCGAAGCGAAAGCGTTAAATGAGCCGCCTGGGAAGTACGTTCGCAAGAATGAAACTTAAAGGAATTGGCGGGGGCCTACTACAAGAAGTGGAGCCTGCGGTTTAATTGGACTCAACTCCGGGAAACTCACCTGGGCCGTAACGTGGATGATTGTCCTGCTGAAGACACTGCTTGATGCGTTACTGGAGGTGCATGGCCATCGTCAGTTCGTGCCGTGAGGTGTCCTGTTAAGTCAGGCAACGAACGAGATCCCTACCGCTAATTGCCAGCGAGACCTACTAGGTCGTCGGGGACATTAGCGGGACTGCTCGCGCAAAAGTGAGAGGAAGGAAGGGCCAACGGTAGGTCAGTATGCCCCGATATGCCCAGGGCTACACGCGGGCTACAATGGCTGGTACAAAGGGTTCCAACACCGAAAGGTGACGGCAATCTCCAAAACCAGTCTCAGTTGGGATTGTGGGCTGCAACTCGCCCACATGAACTTGGAATTTCTAGTAAGTGCGCGTCAACACCGCGCGCTGAATACGTCCCTGGGCCTTGCACACACCGCCCGTCGCAGCACGCGAGACGGGCCTGCCAGAGATTACAGCTTATACTGTACTCGATGGTCGGTTCGTTGAGCAGGCTGAAGTCGTAACAAGGTAGCCGTAGGGGAACCTGCGGCTGGATCACCTCCTAATAAAAACACAGGACGGATAGCACTCATGTGCAAACATAAGTACTAAACGATCTGGCTGGATCTACATTCGGCGACGAAACCGGATCCGAAAACTCTTTCGGTGGCAACGATCACTTAATAGATATATTACTAGAGTAATGTACCTAGAGACCCTTGCCACCCTCAAGGGTTATCAAACTCAAAGGATGAAGGAGAATAATAGCAGTATTAGCAATAATATTCTAAAATCTCAGTCAACTAGACGAGTTACCAAACATATACCTTTGCAAGGTCAAAACACGAACCCCCCTGACAAAGAAAGACGTTCAAACGCTGTAGACAGAAAACTATCAACCAAAGGGAAGAAAAAAACATCTATTGGTAGAATAAATATTCTTAGAAAAAGAAAGAATATCTTGAAGAACAACACATATTATAACGATCCTTAGGCTAGACGATAAAGGACTGCTAAAAGTACACCAGACTGCCACTACGCCGTGCAATGGATGACTAGGCTCGAAGTGCTGATGAAGGACGTGACAAGCGGCGATACGCTTCGGTGAGCTGCAAGTAAGCTGAGACCCGAAGATTTCCGAATCGGACTTCCGAACATGGACTAATAAGTCATGTTATACCGAAAGGTAAAGGAACCCGCCGAACTGAAACATCTTAGTAGGCGGAGGAAAAGAAAACAATCGCGATTCCCCGAGTAACAGCGAGTGAAACGGGACAAAGAGCAAACTGAATCCTCCCTGTGAAGGGTAGGAGATGTGGTGTGAGGACCTCCATCATCGCCTGTGATCAGAAGTTGAAAACTCCTGGAACGTTGTGCCATAGAGGGTGATAGCCCCCTAGACGTAACGATCACAGCCGTAGGAGAGTCCCGAGTAGCGTGGATTGGATATTTCGCGTGAAGCCGGCAGGCACTAACTGCCAACTCTAAATACACCTCGAGACCGATAGCGAACTAGTAACGTGAGTGAAAGTTGAAAAGTATCCCGAGAGGGAAGTGAAAAGTCCCTGAAATTGCATGGTTATAGACGTGTGTGGCCCGAAAGAGTCGATACTCCGAGAAATGATCGCTGGCAACAGCAGAAGTGATCGGAGTGGATCGGGGTCACCCTCTCCGTCTCGAAACACGGGCCGGGGAGTTTGCCTCTGTGGCAAGATTAAGCGGAGAAACCGCGGAGTCACAGCGAAAGCGACAAGCACACAACCACCTACACGGTGGCGAGGTGCGGCGTATGAAAATGCGCGGAGTCACAGGGGTAACACCAGAAACGGATTGATCTTCGCCTGGGCAGCTTGAAGCGACTCGAAAGAGCCGTGGAGGAGCGAACGGATGCTCAAGTGCAACTGGCTCCCATGACCTGGGTGAAGGGGCAAAAGACCAATCTAAATCCGTGATAGCTGGTTCCTGCAGAAGTGGACCATAGTCCAGCGTCGGACGAGTATGTTGCCGTGGTAGAGCCCGGATTGAGTATCTCGGAGAGTAAAATCTCGGAGCCTCTTTCAAACTTCGAATGCGACGACTACGTAGACTCCGGCAGACGGGTACGTGGGGGTAAGCCTCACGACCGAAAGCGGAACAACGCAGCCTGGGGTTAAGGTCCCTAAATGTGGGTTAAGTGTTA